>CAJXSH010000001.1 GCA_913061005.1 uncultured Ectothiorhodospiraceae bacterium
AGTGCCGGCGAAAAGCCCTCGCTGCGGGCGATGGCATCGGCCATCGAGCGCCCGGCCCGGAGCTCGTGAACCATGCCCGTGACCAGCCGCTGGTAGTGGTGGTTATCCAGCGCCCGTGCCACCGCCGACAACGCCTCGGTGGCCGGCACATCGGCGCGCAGGAGCAATGCCAGGGTCCGGGCAAAACGACACAGCAACGCCCGTCGATGAACGCTGCCGTAGATCGGCAGCCGCACCCGCAGTCGATCGCGCAGCTGGTGCAGGCGGGGCAGGTACCGGGCGAATCCCCAGAGCAAGGGCAGCAACCCGGTCAGCATCGGGACAAGCGTTCCCCCGCCGGTGCGAAACCACCGTGACAGGTCAATCACCGATTGGGTGAATGCCGGTAAGGGTGCATCGAGATCGCTGAACATCGCCTCGAAACGGGGGATGACGAAAACCAGTAATGCCCCGGTGACCAGCAGGGCGACCGCCAGGACCAGACCAGGATAGAAAAGCGCCCGCCGCAGGCGCTGCCGGGTCTGCGCCAGGCGTTGTCGATGATCGACGATGCGACGCAGCAGGGCGGGCAGTTCGCCGGACTGCTCACCGGCGGCAATCAACCCGCGTGCCAGCTCATCGAAGCAGCCGGGCCACTCGGCGAGTACCGCTGACAGGTCGCTGCCACTGGCGATTCCCTCGGCGAGGCCCTCGAGCAGACGGCGGCCGGCACCGTGCCGTTCCTCGGCGGCGAGCATCTCCAGCGCCTGGGCCAGGGGGATGCCGGCATCGATGAGCGCGGCCATGCGCTGGAGGATGCGGGTGATGTCCTGCTCGCGCAGTCGGGGACGCGCGGGGTTGATCAGCCGGTCAAGCCAATCGGGCAGCGAGAGGGCCCGGGTGGTGATCACCCCCTGGTGGCGGAGCCGTTGCTGGAGCTGCCGTTGACTGCGTGCCGGCGCCAGTCCCATCCGGTTTCGTCCGTGCCGGTCCGTGCCCTGCCAGATGAAGCTGCGCATGGCTCTCATCACCGGATGATGCGGTCGATTTCGGTGCGGCTGGTGACCCCCTCGGCGACACGCTGCAAACCAATGGCATGCAGATTCTCATAACCCGCTCGCCGGGCCGCCGACAGCAGCTGCGATCGCGTCCCGCCGGCGGCGATGCATTCGGCAAGCGCGGGTGTGACGGCGAGCAGCTCGTGGATGCCGGTGCGGCCGTCATAGCCGTCGCGGCATCGGTGACAGCCGACCGGCGCAAAGTCGACGCCCGATTGGCAGCTGCCATCGGATCCATGATCCTCGGCGCCCGCCGCCGGCCCGGCCGGCCGCCGGCATTCCGGGCAGAGGCAGCGCACCAGACGCTGCGCGGTGATCAGATTGAGCGTTGCCGCCAGACTCCATCGCGGGATCCCCATGTTGGCCAGTCGTGTAATGGCCCCCAGGGCATCGTCGGTATGCAGCGTCGAGAGGACGAGATGGCCGGTTTGCGCCGCCTTGATGGCGATCTCGGCGGTCTCGCGGTCGCGGATCTCGCCGACCATCATGATGTCCGGGTCCTGTCGCAGAAAGGCGCGCAGCGCTGCGGGAAAATCCAGTCCGATGCGCGGATTGATGGAGACCTGATTGACCCCGGGCAGGCGAATCTCGACCGGATCTTCCACGGTGAGCAGATTGCGCTCGGGGGTGTTGAGCGTCTCCAGGCCGCTGTAGAGGGTCATGGTCTTGCCCGAGCCGGTCGGCCCGGTCACCAGGATGATGCCATAGGGCCGTTGCAGGGCCTGCCGGTACTGCTCGATCTGGGCGGCGGTCATCCCCAGCCGATCCAGGGCCAGGGCACGGTGGCTGCCATCAAGCAGCCGCAGCACCAGCTTTTCGCCAAAGAGCGTGGGCAGTGTGCTGACGCGGAAATCCAGCGGCGCGCCGGCGTCACGGGCGATGCGGATGCGGCCGTCCTGCGGCAGGCGTCGCTCGGCGATGTCCAGACGCGCCATGACCTTCAGCCGGGTTGTCAACCGCGGGCCGAGCGCCGCAGGCGGGACGGCCGACTCCTCGAGCAATCCATCCTGGCGCAGCCGGATCCGGTAGCCATCCGCCAGTGGTTCGAGATGGATATCCGACGCCCCCTCGGCGGCGGCGCGGCCGAGGAGTTCATCGATGTAGCGGGCCGCCGGTGAGTCGTCGCCGGTGTCATCGCCGTCGCGAAGGGTGATGGCGCCTGCGCGTGTCGCCGCGGCGGGGGCATCCTCGGGCGCGAGTGCATCGAGACAGGCCTTGAGGCGGTCGTCGGCAGCGATCACCGGGGTGACGGATAAACCGGTTTTCAACCGGATCGTCTCCTGGGCGTTGACATTGCCCGGATCCGAGACCGCCACCAGCAGGCCACCATCGTCGATTCGCAGCGGCAGGGCATGCAGGCGGCGCAACAGGGCGGGGTCCAGGGGCGGCAGCTGCGAGGGCTCATGCTCGGTGCCCGGGTCGCAGACGCGCAGCCCGAAAAGCCGCGCCAGGCAGTCCGCCAGTGCCGCCGGCGATACCTGCCGATGATCCAGAAGGTAGCGGACCAGGGACTGGTTGTGGTGGCGGGCCCGTTCGAGGGCCGCATCGATCTGCGCCGGGTCGACCAGACCCTCGTCGATGAGCTGCTGCGCAATGGCCGGTCGTCTTCGGGGTGCGGGCACCGGATGCTGCTCCAATCGCCGTCAAGGACGTCGATCACAGCACGGGTTTCACCGTTGTTCCGGGCAGTGGTTCACAACCTGAGGGATTCGATAAGTGGTCGGGGTGACTGGATTCGAACCAGCGACTCCTGCCTCCCGAAGACAGTGCTCTACCAAGCTGAGCTACACCCCGTTCTGGGACTAGTGGTCCCGCCCGACCGAAAACCGGGCGAGGTCACTGAGCGCCGATCGGAAGTCGTTTTCCGGGAAGGCCTCCAGCGCCTCCAGCGCCCGGTCGGCTTCGGCCTCGGCGAGCGCGCGAGTATAGGCAATCGACCCGGTCTGCGCAATTGTCTCGGCCACTCGGGTCATGTCTTCACGGCCGCCCTGTTCGATGGCCCGCTGCAGGACGGCCCGGGCCTCGCCGTGGCTTTGCGCCAGGCTGTGGATGATCGGCAGGGTGGGCTTACCCTCCGCCAGATCATCGCCAATGTTTTTGCCGGTGGCGGCACTGTCGCCGTCGTAGTCGAGTGCGTCGTCGGCAAGCTGGAAGGCAATCCCCAGGTGCCGTCCGTAGGCCGCCGCCGCGTCGGTCAGCCGGGTGTCGCCGGGGTGAGAGAGCCGGGCGGCGAGCCGGCAGCCGGCCTCGAACAGCACAGCGGTCTTGCGGTGGATGATCTCCATGTAGCGGGCCTCGGTGACATCGGCGTCATGGATGTTCATCAGCTGCATGACCTCACCCTCGGCGATCTGATTGGTGGTCCGCGAGAAAACCGACATCACGGTCATGTCCTCGAGCTCGACCATCATCTGGAAAGCCCGTGTATACAGAAAGTCGCCCACCAGGACGCTGGCCTCGTTGCCCCAGATCTGGTTGGCCGTATCGCGTCCGCGACGGACGGCCGAGTCATCCACCACATCATCATGCAGCAGGGTGGCGGTGTGGATGAGCTCGACGGTGGCGGCGAGCAGCGCATGGCGGGTGTCGTCCGGCGGGTGGCCAGCAAGCCGTGCCATCAAAACGGTCACCATGGGCCGCAGGCGCTTGCCACCGCCGCCGACGATGTACTGTCCGAGCTGGTTGATCAGCGCCACATCCGAGCGCAGCCGCTCGGTAATCATCCTGTCCACCGCCTTCATGTCCGTGGCGACGCGTTCGCGAATACGGGTTATGTCCATGGCGGGCGGGGTACTATGTCGAGGAAAGAACACCGGATGCTAGGAAGGGGGCGTGGGGGTGTCAAGCGAGGCGACGAGCGTTGACGCTCGCCCCCGATGCGGCTATCCTCTCGCGGTTTTGAATCATTCCTCGGGAGAAATCCAGATGTACGCGGTTATCAAGTCGGGCGGCAAACAGTATCGGGTTGCTGAAGGCGATGTGCTGCGGGTTGAAAAGCTCGATGCCGAGGCCGGCGAGACGGTGACCTTTGATGATGTGCTTCTGGTGGCCGACGGCGACAAAGTGACCGTGGGGACGCCGCGGGTGGACGGTGGCAGCGTTTCGGCCGAAGTCGTTGCCGAAGCCCGCGCGCGCAAGATCGAGATCGTCAAGTTCAAGCGCCGGCAGGACTATCAGCGCCACTACGGCCATCGTCAGCCCTACACCGAGGTCCGTATTACCGGGATCAAGGCCGGTTGAACGTTTGGGATTTACGCGGAGACTAGACAGGCATGGCACATAAAAAGGCAGGCGGCAGCACACGAAACGGCCGCGATTCGCAATCCAAACGGCTGGGCGTGAAGCGCTTCGGCGGCCAGGCAGTGGTGGCCGGGAACATCCTGGTGCGCCAGCGGGGTACCCACTTCCATGCCGGCGAAAATGTCGGGATCGGAAACGACCACACCCTGTTCGCGAAAACCGACGGACACGTGGTGTTCGCCCGCAAGGGCCCACTCAAACGGCGGGTGGTCAGCGTTCAGCCGGCGGGCTGATCCCGAGCTGGCCGAAGCCGCCCCACCAGCCCCGCCCCGAGCGGGGCTTTTTGTTAGCGGGTAAGCGACCATGAAATTCGTTGACGAGGCCAGCATCCAGGTGACCGCCGGGGATGGGGGTGATGGTTGCGTGAGCTTTCGGCGCGAGAAGTATATCCCGCGGGGTGGGCCGGATGGTGGCGACGGCGGTCGCGGGGGCAGCGTCTGGCTGGTGGCCGATCCGGGGCTCAATACGCTCGCCGATTTCCGTCACAGCCGGCGTTTTGCCGCCCAGCGTGGCCACAACGGACAGGGGCGGCAGATGACCGGTCGTTCCGCCGAGGATATCGTCATCCCGGTGCCGGTGGGGACGGTTGTCCGGGATGCGGACACCGATGAACTGCTCGGCGATCTCACCCGCAGCGATGAAAGGCTGTGTGTTGCCGCCGGTGGTGAGGGCGGGCTGGGTAACGTCCACTTCAAAAGCTCGACCAATCGGGCACCGCGACAGTCGGTGCCCGGCACCCCCGGCGAGCGGCGTCGACTGGCGCTCGAGCTTCGATTGCTGGCGGATGTGGGGCTGCTGGGGTTGCCCAATGCGGGCAAATCCACCTTTTTGCGGGCGGTCTCCGCCGCTCGCCCGCGGGTCGCGGATTATCCTTTCACCACCCTCCATCCCGGGCTGGGGGTGGTTCGGATCGGCCCGGGGAGTAGCTTTACGGTTGCCGATATCCCCGGGCTGATCGAAGGCGCCGCCCAGGGCGCCGGGCTGGGGACCCGCTTTCTGCGTCATCTCTCGCGGACGCGTTTGTTGCTCCACCTGGTGGATGCCGGCTCGCTGCTCGAGGGGCGTGACCCGGTGGCCGAGGTCGAGACCGTAGCCGGCGAGCTGCAGGCCTATCATGCCGATCTTGCCGCGCGGCCTCGGTGGCTTGTGATCAACAAGTCGGATCTATTTGCCGACAATACCGCGGAGACGCTGGCCGAGACACTCCGGCAGCGGCTTGAGTGGTCCGGGCCGGTTTTTATCGTCTCGGCCGAAACCGGTGCCGGCATTGAAGCGGTATGCCAGGCGGTCATGACTTTTCTGGACGAATCCGGTCAAAGGCCAGAGCGCGAAGGGCCAGTGCAGGAGGATACGGCGGGCGATGACTGAGCGGCTCAACGAGTCCCGGCGCCGATGGGTGATCAAGGTCGGCAGTGCGCTGGTCACCAATAATGGCCGCGGGCTCGATCATGAACGCATCGCTGCCTGGGTGGATGGGATCATGGCCATCCGTCAACAGGGCATCGAGGTGGTCCTGGTCTCTTCGGGCTCGGTGGCGGAGGGCGTGCGGCGATTGGGTTGGCAGGATCGACCCCATGCCTTGCATCAGCTCCAGGCCGCCGCCGCGGTCGGGCAGATGGGACTGGTGCAGGCCTATGAAAGCCGCTTTCAGGCCTTCGGCGCGAAAACCGCCCAGGTGTTGCTGACCCACGAGGATCTCGCCGACCGGCAGCGCTATCTCAACGCCCGGGTGACCCTGCGGGCCCTGCTTAATCTGGCGGTGGTGCCGGTGGTCAACGAAAACGACACCATCGCCACCGAGGAAATCCGGTTTGGAGACAACGACACCCTGGCCGCGCTGGTCAGCAATCTGATCGAGGCCGAGCGCCTGGTCATCCTCACCGACCAGGCCGGGCTGTTCGACAGCGATCCGCGGGCCAACCCCGGGGCAGCGCTGGTGGAGGAGGCCGAGGCCGAGGATTTGGGGCTCGAGCGAATGTGCTCGGATGCCCCGGGGGTCCTCGGTCAGGGCGGTATGCGGGCCAAGGTCATGGCGGCACGACGGGCTGCACGGGCCGGGGCGGCCACGGTGATTGCCTCGGGTCGGGAGGCGGCGGTACTCGAGCGGCTGGCGGCCGGCGAGCGCTGCGGGACCTTGTTGACGCCCTCCCGCGAACCACTGGCCGCGCGCAAGCAATGGCTCGCCGGGCAGCTCCAGGCGCCCGGTCGGGTCTGGCTGGATGACGGCGCGGTCCGGGTGCTGCGGGAGGGCGGTGCCTCACTGCTGCCGGTGGGCGTGACGCGGGTGGCCGGGCGGTTCCGGCGGGGCGAGCTTGTGCTCTGCCTCGATGCCCGGGGCGAGGAGATTGCCCGGGGGCTCATCAACTATGACGCCGAGGCGGCGGATCGGATCAAGGGCATGGCGAGCGACGATATCGAATCGGTGCTCGGCTATGTGACCGAGCCCGAGTTGATTCATCGGGATAACCTGGTGCTGACCGGCTGATGCCGGGTCGCCCCCGGCGGGCGCAAAGCGCTAGCCGAGCGCCTTGATCTGCTGGGACAAGCGGCTTTTGTGCCGGGCGGCCTTGTTTTTGTGGATCACCCCGCGGGTGGCCATCCGGTCGAGCACCGGGACTGCCTCATTGAACGCGGCCTCGGCGGCGGCCTTGTCGCCCTTGGCGATGGCGGCGGTCACCTGCTTGAGCTTGCCGCGCATCATCGAGCGACGCGCCTGGTTGTGGCGACGCCGATGCTCAGCCTGGCGGGCGCGTTTCTTGGCGGAGGCAATGTTGGCCAACGTGATGCTCCTGTCAGAGGTTCGTCTCGAAGAAAAGAGCGGTAATATGCGAATCTTGGCGGGGAATGTCAACCACGGCCGGCCACCGCGCCGGTCCTCGGGACAAGGGAGGCGGGGTTGCGCGCCGGGCTGTGGCAATCGGTAATGACCTTTGGCAGTTGGACGCTGCTCTCCCGGGTCTTCGGGCTGGTGCGCGACATCGTGCTGGGCGTGGTTTTTGGCCCCTCCGCGGCCACGGACGCGTTTTTTGTCGCCTTCAAGATCCCCAATTTCCTGCGCCGACTGTTTGCCGAGGGGGCCTTTCAGCAGGCCTTCGTGCCCGTGCTTGCCGACGCCCGTCGCGCCGGCGGCGATGCCGAGGTCCGCGCGCTTCTGGCACGGGTGAATGGCTGCCTCGGGGCTGTCCTGCTGGTGCTGACCGGCCTGGCGATGGCCGCCTCGCCGGGGCTGATCACCCTCTTTGCCCCCGGGTTCGCCGATGCCCCCGCCCAGCTTGCCCTGGCGGCGGAGATGCTTCGCCTGACCTTCCCGTATCTGCTGCTCATCGCCTTGACCGCCGCGGCGGCGGCGGTGCTGAACACCTATGAGAGTTTCGGCCCACCCGCCTTTGCGCCGGTTTTGCTCAACCTGGCTTTGATCGGCGCCGCCTGGCTGCTCGCGCCCCGGCTCGAGACCGGGGTCATGGCACTGGCCCTGGCAGTGCCGGTGGCCGGCGCGCTGCAGCTGGCGCTGCAGCTGCCATTCCTCTGGCGCCGCGGTCTGCTGCGCTGGCCGACCCTGCAGTGGCGGGACGCGCGGGTGCGTCGCATCCTGCGGTTGATGGGGCCGACGCTTTTCAGCACATCGGTCCAGCAGCTCAACCTGTTGCTCGACACGGTGCTGGCCTCCTTTCTGGTGGCCGGTTCCATCAGCTGGCTGTACTGGTCGGATCGGCTCATGGAGTTTCCGCTGGGGATTTTCGGGGTGGCGCTCGGCACGGTCATCCTGCCGCGGCTATCCAGCGACCATGCACGGGTCGATCCGGCGGGGTTCAACGCCACGCTGGACTGGGCCCTGCGGCTGACCGCGGTATTGATGGTCCCCGCGACACTGGGGCTGGTGGTATTGGCCCAGCCATTGTTGACCACGCTTTTTCAGTACGGGGCGTTTGCCCCGGCTGACGTGGCAGCGGCGAGCTACTCGTTGATGGCCTATGGCGCCAGTCTGATGGCGTTTGTGCTGGTCCGGGTTCTGGTGCCGGGGTATTTTTCTCGGCAGGACACCCGCGGACCGGTTCGCTGCGCCATCGCGGCGATGCTCGTCAACATGGCTGCCAGCATCACCCTGGTGCTGATGCTGATCGGAACCGGTCTCGCCCATGCGGGCCTGGCACTGGCGACAGGCCTGGGCGCCTGGACCAATGCCCTTTTGCTCTATCGGGGCCTGCGCGCCCAGGGCATCTATCGCCCCGGCGCCGGCTGGGCCTGGCTATGGCCACGGATCGGGCTGGCGGCGCTGGTCATGGTGGCGGTGCTGGCCTGGCCCGCCGCCCAGCAGACGTTCTGGCTGGCCCAGGGGGCGGTGGTCCGGGTGGTGGCCATGATCGGGCTGATCGCGCTGGGGGGGGTGGTCTACTTTGCCGTGCTCTGGGCCGCCGGGCTGCGGCCGGCAGCGCTGGCGGAGCCGCGACCCGAGCATGGCTGATCAATGGCCGGCTGGCGTATACTCTAGGCCTTTTGCACCGGTATCCGGGAAGACCGTATGGAGCTCATAAGAGGCGCCCACAACCTGAGCGAAAGGCACCGGGGGTGTGTTGCGACCATCGGCAACTTCGACGGTATCCACCGGGGCCATCAGGCGGTGATCGAAGCGCTGCATCAGGCAGCCGCCCGACTGGGCCTGCCCGATATGGTGATTCTGTTCGAACCCCAGCCGCGTGAGTTCTTTGCCCCGCAGACCGCGCCCGGGCGGATCACCCGGCTGCGCGACAAGCTGCGCATCCTCCGGGGGCTGGGGGTACAGCGGGTATTGTGTCTGCGCTTCGACGCCCGACTGGCGGCCCAGCCGGCAGAAGCGTTCATCCAGACGCTGCTTCACCAGGCCCTGGACGTACGCTTTTTGATGGTGGGCGACGACTTTCGCTTTGGGCACAAGCGCCGGGGCGATTTCGCCATGCTCGCCGAGGCCGCCGACCAGTATGGGTTCGAGTTGTCGCGGATGCCGACGGTGCAGGAGGGGGATGGTCGGGTGAGCAGCACCCGGGTGCGAGAAACCCTGGCCGCCGGCGATCTGGCCACCGCCGAGCGCCTGCTTGGCCGCCGGCTTCGGATCTCAGGGCGCATCGTCCGGGGTCAGGCCCTTGGCCGCGAGCTTGGATGGCCAACCGCCAATATGGCCTTTGGCAAACATCCCCCGCCCATGCGCGGTATCTTTAACGTCCTGGTCCACGGACTGGGTGATCCGTTGCCCGGCGTGGCCAGTCTGGGCACACGGCCAACGGTCAACGGGGTGGAGACACTGCTCGAGACCTATCTGATCGACTTTGCGGGTGATCTCTACGGCCGTCATGTCGAGGTGGAGTTCATCCACCGCCAGCGCGATGAGTGGGATTTCGAGGGGCTGGATGCGCTCAAGCGTCAGATCGCCATCGATGTCGCGCAGGCGCGTGACTGGTTTGACGGCTTCGATGCAACGAACACGACGGCAGGATGAATAAGTGAGCGATTACAAGGATACGCTGAATCTTCCCCGCACGGACTTTCCCATGCGGGCCGGTCTGGCCAAGCGCGAACCCGAACGACTGCAACGCTGGCGGGAGGCGGGCGTTTATCAGCGCCTGCGTGACGCCCGCCAGGGGCGTGAGCGCTATATCCTCCACGATGGCCCACCCTACGCCAACGGCGATATCCACATCGGCCATGCGGTCAACAAGATCCTCAAGGACATTATCGTCAAAACCCGCAGCCTCGACGGGCTGGATGCGGTTTATGTGCCCGGATGGGATTGTCACGGACTGCCGATCGAGCACAAGGTCGAGCAGACCGTGGGCAAGGCCGGTGAGGCGGTCAGCCCCCGGGCGTTCCGGGATGCCTGCCGCGAATTCGCCGCGACCCAGGTGGCCGGGCAGAGCGAGGACTTCCAGCGGCTCGGGGTGCTGGGGGACTGGGATCAGCCGTATCTGACCATGGCCCCGGCGACCGAGGCCAACATCCTGCGCGCCCTTGGCGATATCGTCCGTAAGGGGCACCTGCGGCGAGGCTACAAGCCCGTTCACTGGTGCACCGACTGCGGCTCGGCGCTGGCCGAAGCCGAAGTGGAGTATCACGAGCACACCTCGCCGGCGATCGATGTGCGCTTTGCCGCGCTGGATCCCGAGGCCATGATGCGCCGCTGCGGCGCGGCCTCGCCGGGGGCGGATGCCCCGGTCTCGGTGGTGATCTGGACCACGACCCCGTGGACCCTGCCGGCCAACCAGGCGGTGGCGCTTCATCCGGAACTCGATTATGTGCTCGTGTCAGTGGATCACGAGCGCGAGTTCCTGCTGCTGGCCGAGGATCTGCACGAAGCGGCCCTGGCGCGCTACGGCATCGAGCATTTCGGGATCGTTGGCCGGTGTCGTGGCCGCGATCTCGAAGGGTTGAGCCTGGTGCATCCGTTCATCGAACGCCATGTGCCGGTCATTCTGGGCGAACATGTCACCACCGAAGCCGGCACGGGGGCTGTTCATACTGCGCCCGGACACGGCGCGGACGACTTCGCCGTGGGGCAGCGGTACAACCTGCCGGTGGACAACCCGGTGGGCGACGACGGGCGGTTTCTGCGCGGCGATTTTGCCGGCGCCTTCGTCTTTGACGCCAACCAGGACATCGTCCAGCGGCTCGAGGCCGAGGACGCCCTGCTCGAGCATGCCCCCTACCACCACAGCTACCCCCACTGCTGGCGGCACAAAACCCCCATCCTGTTTCGGGCCACGCCGCAGTGGTTTCTCAATCTCGAGGCCGGCGGTGTCCGCGAGAAGACCCTCGAGGCATTGCCCGGCGTGGCGTGGTTTCCGCACTGGGGCGAAGAGCGCATGGCGGCGATGATCCGCAATCGGCCGGAGTGGTGCATCTCGCGTCAGCGCAACTGGGGCGTGCCCATTGCGCTTTTCGTTGACCGCGAGACTGGCGAACCCCACCCGGATACCGATCGGTTGATCGAGGCGGTGGCCAAACGCATGGAAACCGACGGCATTGATGCCTGGTTCGAGCTGGATGCCTCGGAGCTGCTCGGTGACGAGGCGGGTGCGTACGAGAAGGTGACCGATATCCTCGATGTCTGGTTCGATTCGGGCACCACCCACGCGACGGTACTGCGCGGGCGGAATGATCTGTCCTGGCCGGCGGATCTCTATCTCGAAGGCAGCGATCAATACCGGGGGTGGTTTCAGTCATCGCTGCTGACCTCGATGATGATCAACGGCGAGCCGCCCTACCGGGGTGTGCTCACCCACGGATTCACCGTGGATGAGCAGGGGCACAAGATGTCCAAATCGCGTGGCAACGTGATTGCGCCCCAGACGGTCATGGATCAGCTGGGTGCCGACATCCTGCGGCTGTGGGTGGCCTCGTCGGATTACACCGGCGAGATCGCCGTCTCGGATGACATCCTCAAGCGCACGGCCGATGCCTACCGTCGGCTGCGCAACACCGCCCGGTTCCTGCTCGCGAACCTGGCCGGCTTTGATCCGGCACGGAATGCGGTGGCCCCTGACGAGATGCTCGCCCTCGATCGCTGGGCGGTGGATCGGGCCCGGCGGTTGCAGGAGCAGGTCATTGAAAGTGCCCATCGCTACGACTTCCACCAGCTCTATCAGCGGGTGCATCACTTCTGCGTGCTGGATATGGGCGGTTTCTATCTCGACGTCATCAAGGATCGTCAATACACCACCCCACCGGATAGCCTGGCCCGTCGCTCGGCGCAGACGGCGCTGTGGCACATCGCCGAGGCGCTGGTGCGTTGGCTGATGCCGGTGCTTTCCTTCACCGCCGATGAAATCTGGGACCACCTCCCGGGGGCGCGTTCGGGCACCGCGCTGGAGACCGAGTGGTACGACGGCCTCTTTGCACTCGACGACAACACCATGGATGCCGCTTTCTGGGACGATATCCTCGCGCTGCGCGAGGTGGTGGCCAAACGCATCGAGGCCCTGCGCAGTGAGCAGGTCATCGGGGCCACGCTGGAAGCCGAGGTCGATCTCTATTGCCCCGAACCACTCGCCGCCCGCTGGGGCCAGCTGGGTGAAGAACTGCGGTTTGTGCTGATCACCTCGGACGCCCGGGTCCACCCGTTGACCGCCGCGGGTGATGCCGCCGAGGCGGGGCATCTGGGCGATGGAACCCGTTTTCTGTTCGAGGTCCGACCCAGCGAGCATGCCAAATGCGAACGCTGCTGGCACCGGCGTGCGGATGTGGGCCACCACGCCGAGCATCCGGATCTCTGCGGGCGCTGTATCAGCAATATCGCCGGTGACGGCGAAATCCGCCGTTTTGCCTGAGCCGTCGGAGTGGGTTTGAGACAGGCTTCGACCGGGCTGCCCCTGGGGCTGGGGGTGGCCGTGGCCGTGCTGATCGCCGATCAGCTGGCCAAGCGGCTCGCCGTCGAGATGCTTGATCCCTACCAGCCGGTGTCGCTGCTGCCGGTGCTCAATCTCACCCTCGCTTTCAATCCGGGGGCGGCCTTCAGCCTGCTGGCCGACGAAGGCGGGTGGCAGCGCTGGGCACTGGCGGCAGTGGCCCTGGCGGTCAGCGCCTATCTTGTCCACTGGCTGAAAACGCTGCCCGCCGTGGATCGGCTGCAGGCGATCGGGCTGGGCGGCATCCTGGGCGGTGCGCTTGGCAACATGGTCGACCGGCTCTGGCTGGGCGCGGTGGTCGATTTCATCGATCTGCATGTGGCCGGCTGGCACTGGCCGGCTTTCAATGTGGCCGACAGCGCCATTACCGTCGGCGTTGGCGCCGTCATTGTCTGTGTGCTGCGCGATCATCGACGCGAGCGACGGGCCAAGCGCTGAGGTTTGGTCGACGGCCAACGGTCATGGGAGACTAATAGCCATGCAAGAGATACGACTCGCCAACCCCCGAGGTTTCTGCGCCGGTGTGGACCGGGCCATCAGCATTGTCGAACAGGCCCTCGAGGCCTTCGGCCGGCCCATCTATGTCCGCCACGAGGTCGTCCACAATCAGACCGTCGTCGACGAACTCCGGGACAAGGGGGCGATATTCGTCGAAGCACTCGAAGGCGTGCCGGCGGGCTCGACATTGATCTTCTCGGCCCACGGCGTGTCTCAGCAGGTGCGTGACGAGGCCGTCGACCGCGGGCTGCATGTATTCGATGCCACCTGTCCGTTGGTCACCAAGGTCCATATGGAGGTGCGCAAGCACGCCCGTCAGGGTCGTGAGGTCATCCTGATCGGTCACGACGGCCACCCCGAGGTCGAAGGCACCCTGGGGCAGTATGTCGGCGAGCAGGCCGACCAGGGCGGGGTCTATCTGGTTGAGTCACCGCAGGACGCCGAGCGCCTTTCGGTGAAAGACCCGGGCAACCTGGCCTTCGTGACTCAGACCACGCTTTCCATGGACGACACCGCCGAGGTCATCGAAGCCCTGCAGCGGCGATTCCCGAGCATTGAAGGGCCACGCAAGGACGATATCTGCTACGCCACCCAGAACCGGCAGGACGCGGTGCGTGATCTCGCCGGCGAGGTGGATGTCATGCTGGTGGTCGGTTCGGCGAACAGCTCCAATACCCGTCGGCTGACGGAGCTGGCCGAGCGGATGGGTGTGGCGGCCCACCAGATTGACCGGGCCGCCGAACTGGACCGTCAGTGGTTTGCTGATGCTTCGGTCATCGGGATCACCGCGGGTGCTTCGGCGCCGGAGTCGCTGGTCCGCGAGGTCATCGATCAGCTGGTCCAGTGGGGGGCTCGACGGCCGGATACCAGTGGTCAGTACACCGAGGACGTGGTTTTCTCGATGCCCCGGGATCTGTTGCGGGCGATCCCGCGGCGGGGAGAAATCCGATCGGTGGTCGACTGAAGCGCGCCTAGTCCCGTCCGGGTGTGGCCAGTCGGGTCCGCCCGGCCGCGTTGAGGACAAGCTCGAAAGCCGGCTCGCCGTCGGCGGCCGACAGGCTGAAGCGCCCCATCTGCAGCCCCCCGCCAGGCCGGCGTGCACTGCCATCGGGCCGATAGTAAACCCGTTCGCCGATGCCGGCGTTGTGCTTGATGCGCACTCCTCGGCCGCCCAGCCTGACGGTTTCGACCATCATCTCGTCGGGCTCGCTCAGGCCGTCGTTGTCCTCGTCGATGCGCACCTGCCAGCCATTTTGCCAATCCCCGCCGACGCTCGAGACCAGCACCGGCCGGCCCTGGCTGATCGCCATCATGCGGGCCTGGTCAAGGGACTGGTGAAGGGTTGTGGCGGCATGCCGGACGCGGACACCGTCCATGCTTGTTCGGAGCGCCGGCAGAGCGACGCTCACCAGGGCGCCGACGATACCCACGGTAACCAGAAGCCCGACGAGTGTGACGCCGTGTTGCCGCGAAACTGTCTGTAATCGCCGCATATCCTGCAATTTAACGCGACCATCGGCCGGTTGTGGCGACCATCCATCGAATGCCCCAGCCTCTGGCCCATGGCGAGAGAAAAAGGCTTTACCCTCATCGAGATGATGGTGGTGCTCAGTATCGTCGGCATCCTTGCCATGCTGGCCATACCCGGCTATCGCAGCCATATCGCGCAGGCGCAGCAGACCCGGGCGGCGGCCTGCCTGGTTGAAACCGCCGCCGCTATCCACCGTCAGGCGCTGGCTGGTGAGTCGCGCAGCGATTGGACGCTGCCGCGACCGGCGGGTGGCTGCATCGAGGGGCTGAGCGAGGTCTATGCCTTTGCCATCGCCGCCACGGCCGAATCAAGCAGTGAGTCGACCTGGGGCGACCGTCTCCCCATGTCCGAGCCCTGGCAGATTCGTGCCTGGCGGCGGGATGGCATGGCAGCATCCAGCAACCGACTCTGCCGGGGGTTGATCTACCGCCACGACGGGTTGCGGCGGGTTGTACCCGCCCATGGCGAGGCGCCAGCGCCGATCGGAGAAGCCCGCCGGTGCTGGCAATAGCGCTTGTCTGACCCCCGCCCCTCGTCTAGTATTGCCGATCCGGATGGCCGGCGTAGCTCAGTTGGTAGAGCAACGCATTCGTAATGCGTAGGTCCGCGGTTCGAATCCGTGCGCCGGCACCATCTCCCCGTTCTGCTTTTTCGATTTCATGACCTCGCTCAAGTGAAGGTGCGGGGTTCCACAAGCATGCCAGCCGTGTATTTTTTTTACGATTTCCTTTCCGATCAGGCGGTTGCAACGTCCCTCGTGATGCGGTGCCTGGCGATGGACTTGTGATCCAATGGCTATCCCCCCTTTGTGAGGGGGTTGTTAGTCGATCAGGGTAGGGGTATTTTCGACTGCGATTTTTATTTGGAGATAACAATGAAATTGAAATTAGTATTGGGGTTGATCGCAGCTGGAATGCTGGCGGGGTGTGCGTCCGGTCCGATGGAGGGTGGCGGAGAAGTCGATCGCGCTGCTGTGGCATCGGAGATACTTGCCGATTTTGAAAAGACGGGCGTGAACGAGGTCGGTGAAAGGGTTTCGATCGGGCCGGGATTTGATCAGGCGCTGAACGTTACCAACAGCATTGCCCGTCGGCAGCGGGACACGATTGAGGATTACCGGGCCCAGGCAGAAAACTTTGTCGATATCAAACGCTTTGAAGAGATTTACGGGCCTCTGGGAAGTGATTCTTTCATGGCAGGTATCGAGGAATTCGACGCCGATAATCCGGATTCACCGATGATGCCCAAGGTCCGGGAGTACGCCGATGCTCAATCGCAGGTGTATGCCGCGAACACGACTCTGGCAGCGGAGCTGGTTTCAGCGGCTGCTGAGGTCGCAACACTGGTTTCTCAGAATTCGGACGTCGTTGCTGAGGCTGCGGCAGCCGGTGCTTTGGGGGGTATGATGGCCGATGATAGCGATCCCAATGCGAACCTCGGGGCAGCACTGGTCAGAGCCCGCGAACAGGTGGCGATTTCTCAACGAGCCAGCGAGTTGATCGCGACGGAAAAAGAAACCATGGAAGAGATTCTTAGTTTGCAGGCGGATCTGGAAAAACAGTAACGCCCGATCGCGAATGCGGACTGAAGGTAACGTTCTGGTCAGGTCGCATGGCGACCGGTACTTGTTACGAGGAATGTAGTTATGCGGCTTTTCCCCCTCAAGACGCTCTTAGCGGTGGTTTCGACCCTAGTTGTTGTCGGTTGTGTCAATAACGTGCCGAAAGCGCCGGATCAAACCGCGACAACCGAGGCGGTGAATGAACCGTCACAGGCAGTCTTGGCTCGCAGTGCGTACGATTTCGAGGATGAGGACATCGTGTTGCCGGCTTTTTACGACACGCAGGGCCTGGAGCGCTGTACCTTCGATCCAGACAACGAAAATGACGCATGTCCGCTGAAAAAGCCGATTATCCGTGTGCGTTTCGATGAAAACGCGGCTGATGGCGAGGGCGTGGGCATGGCAGCACTGGAGAGATTCGACACCCAAGGTCTGATTGATCTGTTCGAAGGCCAGTTTGCCGGCGTTAATCGATATCGTATTGTCACGCGGGACGACGCTGTGATCGCAGCGGAAGCCGCCACGTTGATGGAACAGCAGGGTGCCGAGCGGGTCGCTGAACGTTCAGCTGAGAACCAGACCCTCGAGCCTGATTATGTTCTCGCGATCGATACCCTGCGCACGGCACGAACAGAGAGCTCGGTGCGGTCGTGGATGAATTATACAATCCAGATGACTGTGCGGGTCCTTGATCCAATGACCCGAGAGGTCATGTCCCATCCGAACATCGGCAAAATCACTGTGACCTCCGGAGACGTACGCGAGCGTGACGAGATGAGCTTTATTCGGGCGAACGGGGAGTACGTCACCGGCTTCGAATATCACCGGGACGGTCCGGTGACCGCCGTGCTGAGTGACATGGCATCGAGGGGCTTCGATATCATGCTGACCCGGCTTTTGAGTGAAATGCCAGCGACGGCGCAGGTTGTGGGTGTGCGGGACGATCAGCTGAGCCTTGATCGCGGTCAGAATGCTGGTCTACTGCCCAACGAAACAATGATCATCTTTGAATCGGAAGCAGGTTTTGTGACGCCGATCGGGGTGGCTAACGCCAACCCATCCATGAATAGTGGGCAGGCACGGATGATTCGTTGGAAGGACAACGATCAGGCCGATACGGTCAAGGCGGCGGCTAAAGGGCAGATTTATCGACCCTCTGGACAGAAGAAAATTTTCGCCGTGTCTGTCGGCACGCCACCCAATTTTCTGGATGAACGCACGTGAACAGATCGCTAGCGTTGGTGCTGGGGCTGAGTCTGGGCACTGCTCATGCTCAGCTACCCATTGATATAGGTATTAACGGCGCGCTGTCCGTGGAGAACTGCGTTTATGGTCGTGGTCAGAGCGCGATCACGATGGCTCGTAATCAGGGCCTCTCAGAAATCGCTCAGTTTCTCAAAGGGCCGGTGATCCAGCAACTGCGGTCCAGTAGGCAGACGATCTCCACCACGGACGGCGGTGAGCTTTCGGACAGTGCCGCTGGAGTCCTGCAGCAACAATCGGAATATGTAGCGTCTGGGCAGGATATTCGGCAGTTACGTTTCGAGACCAGTCAACCGCGCTTAATGGGCAGTGAGACTTGCATTACCGTCACACTGGTCCCGGAGCCGCCACCAACAGGGGGCGGAGCCGGGTCCGAAGGGGAATCTGGCAGCGTCACGGTTGTGGTTTCCGGCAGGGGCGAGGCTACCCCCGAACAGTCGGCACGCGCCCGCGCCGAGCTTGATGCGCAGCGTCGGGCAATATCTCAGGTGGTGGGCGTTTGGTTGACTGAACAGTCGGCGCAGTCCTCCACCATGAGCATGGACATCAACAACGAATCCGAGCGTACCGAGATGTCCGATCTGATGACCCATCAGCTGACGGCCCGGTCGGATGGTTATATTTCTTCATGGTCAACGCTCGAAGTTACGGATGTTGGCGACGGGATTGTAGAGGTCGAGATCGAGGCGAAGGTCGAGCAGAATCAGATCGTGGAGCAATCAGAGTCGTTGTTGGCCGATCTGGGTTCCCCCCGCGTCGCTATTGAAGCGCCCGATGCCGTTGCCCCCTATTTGCGGGACTGGCTCAATGACAACGGAATCAGTGTCGACAACCGTTCGGCGTTGCGGCTCATAGCCGATGCAGATCTTCGTGAAAGCGGCACTTCAGGGAACAACCGGCGTCTGCATCTGGAAGTTCGCGTGACGGACAGTTTCGGCAATGTATACGGTCGCTGGGGCAACGACCCGACTTTGATCGCATTGCCCAACGACGAACGGATACTTTCAGATCTCGTCCGGGTGCATCTGGCTACTGATTCGCAAATGGCGGACTTTTCGGAATCGCTGCAGTCGGCCTTTCTGGACATTTTCCGGCGCGGCGGAATGATCCGCGTTCTGCGAATCCCGACGTCGAGTGTCAGCAGCTCTGCTGATGTGCGTCGCGTTCTTTCGATGACCGCTGGCATCAGTGATGTGGGCGTGAGGCAGCAAGGCGAGGACCTGGTGGTGGAAATGCGTTACCCGGGGCCGACCGAGGACCTTGCCGGGGCACTTACTCAACAGCTTGTCCACATCGCGCAGGGCGGTGCTGGCGATGTCGCCATCCTCGACGATACCAATCTGACTTTTCGATAAATGGGGTAGACCGAATGAGTACAAGGAAGGGCCTGAAACTTCGTGGCGCTCTAGGCTATGGGTTGTTGATGGCAATCAGCGGCAACTCACATGCCGTTGACGTTAATGCGCTCGTCGCCGCGGAGCCGGGCGGTCAAGTTGAGTCGGAAACTGCTCAGACCAACGGCGACACCGTAGTTGCCGAGACCATGGAAGAAGGGTTTCAGGTCGCTCATCAGGATCTGATGAACCAAAACACCGACGGCGTGCGCACCATCGTGGTCGGCTCTGGCATGGGCTTTTTATCCACAGGCACCGCAGACTACAGCACTTACGACAACCTCAATGCCACGTTGCTGTCGAAAAAAGCGGCGTTCAACAGGGCGGCTATGACAGCCAAAAGTGGCCTGCTCGGCGCATTCAGCAAACCCGAAATTGCCTGCGAGCAGATTTCGGAAAGCTATGTTGAAACCGTTGATACGGGGTCGGAAAGCGTCGGTAACGTCGGTCAGTTCAGCGCCGAAGAATGTGCCCAGGAAGTTCAAGGCTCACTCAGTGGGTATGTGACATTTGATGTCCATGACGATTCGGAGGCGAAGGTTGTCCGGGTAACTCTGATTTCCACCGAAAAAACGCGCAATGCGGCGGATACAAGTCTCGGCGGACATATGGCCGGGTCGGACCTCCAGGGCATGTTCAATGCGGTGATGACGGATCTGCGGAAGGGAGTCCTCCCGCCACTCGGCGGCAAGGTTATCTCCGTTCCGGATTCCAATGAAATGGTGGTTATTGGCTTTGGCAGTGCCATCAACCGGCAAAATAGTAATGCGACCATTCAGCGACGTCTTGAAGGGGTTGCCCAGAATCAAGCGCGTATGCGAGCCAACGCTGCGCTTCTCGGAATCCTCCAGGGCGAGGAAGTTTATCATCGTGGAGAGTTTGAAGAGTCCCAGATGGAGACCACCGAGCAGTTTACCAACGATCCAGCCATCGACGGACCGGAAGGCGTTAAGAAAATGGATGAGGAGCGCAGTGAATTCCTCAATATCATGCGAGATACCCAGAGTTTCCGGAACGCTGCCGCGGGGAACCTCCCCCAAGGTGTGGTGAACCGGAGCTTCAAGAGTGATGACGGGTACTGGACCTATGCATTGGCGATTTTCTCGCCTTCGCTCAGCGAAGCGGCCGGTGCGGCAGCCGCAGCGCCCGAAAGTGGGTCGGCTGGCGAGTCAGGTGGGGAGTCAGGCGCGGAAAAAGAACCTACCGGACTGGCTGGCGGTGGCATGAACGATAGTGCCGCTAATCCTCAAGGGCCGTCTGGCTCGGTATCGGATGCTGATTCACTGTAATCCCTTTTTAGCCGGCGGGAGACGGTCCATGCTGGCTGTCTTTCTCTCGCTCGGCATGGCAGGTGCGTCAGCTACAGCCGAGCCATGGGCCGTCAAGCTTGAGTATCCCAATTACACGGCCTATGCCGGGGAGACACAGGCGCGAGTCGTGCTCAAGGATGACAATCGACCCAATGCTAACGCCTACCTTCGGCTTATGTGTCAGCGGGCCTTATCTCTTCCCTATGCGGAGAAACTCAAGGCGAAGCTTGGCGCGGCGCTTGGTCTGACGATTGGTCCTGAAATCCACTATGCTGAAGGCGCGGTCGAGGGCTATCAGTATCGAGTTGAGGGAAACAGCGCGGACTGCAGTGGTCAATTCGTTGAGACTGATGCCCGCTCCGATATGTTGCAGCTGACAATGCGGGTTTTATGGACGCGCAGTGAAACCATCGACGAGGCTACTATTGACTCGCTTGTCGAGCAGCTTGTCGGTGCAGATTTGACACGGGAAGATGCCATCGCGTTTGTGGCATCCAGAGCCCCGGAGTTTGAACTGCTCACCCTGGTGGATGAGGCTGTGGATTGGGAGGCGGTTACTCTGGATCTCTCCCGCGTTCGAGTGGCCGAGCGCCTGTGGGAGTCGGGTTACTTTGGTCGCGCCCGCATGGTGCTGGATACCTGTAAGGGGGGAGCCCTTTGTGCCAGGGCCTCGTCGGTGCTTTCTTCCTTGCCTGGTAGTTAAGGGCATTTTGACAAAGAACTGTAAACCAAGGAGAGCAGTGTTATGAAGAAGGTCGCGCTAGCCATTTCCGTGTGTCTGTTCGTGCTTCTCTCAACTCAGACATCATTGGCGATGGATGAAGAGGCGGAAACCATACTGAAGTTTCTGGGTGGGGTTTACATTGTTAATAAGGCTGCCGAGCAGATCGATTCGAATCGGACGTATCGCCAGCCAAACTATGGCAGTCGGGAGCAGCGTATTTTGCGCGATGCTTACGAAGCCGGTGTTCGGGCCCGGGAGCGTGAACAACTCGAAAAGGCCCGTCGCCGCGCCTACGAGTGCGGTTACACTGGCCGTTGCTAACCTATAGGATTACGGCGACCGCGATCGTGAAAAATACCACCATCAAAAAATAGGCGCCAATCATCAAACCGAATTCGCCGATGACGCCGTCACCGGCGATCAACGCGAAAGTGGCGACTAGCAAAAAGGAGATCACCGTCGCGCTCCAAAAGGCTGCGCGCCATCCCACGCCGCCCGTGTCAAGGTTGATGATGCCGAGGACACCTGCGAATAGCCACCGGGCAATAAATAAAATGCCCACAATCAGGATGGTCGCAATGGTGGCCATAAGCCCAAGCGCGATCTTGTCGTCCCGGTCGATAGCCATGGCATTTTCCTAATTTTTCTTGGGTTTTTCTTCGTCAACTATCGTTGAAATAGAACCAGGGGGGCCGGCAAGCTCCATCAATCCGCGATCGGTCGAAAGTTTTTCATAAACCCCCTGGGTGGGTGCAATCCATACCTTGCCTGTTCCAGAGAATGTCTGTAGCAAGCCTTCGCCGGAAACCGAGGTGGCTACCCAGGATTTTGACGATTTTTCGGCTCTGAAGGTTACATTTCCGCTTCGCATGAGTGCGAAATTACCATCAACGGCCAGACGGGACTCTTTGAGGGTGAATTCCTGAATTTCCGACCGCGGTACCGGCGAGTAGATAATTGCGGTCCCGGTGCCCTTTATTTTCGTCTGAAATAAACCTTCGCCACCAAAAGCAGCGGAGGAAACATTCTTCTGTGCACTGGCGGAGATATCTAGTCCGGCCGTGCCTGCGTAGAATAGGGACCTGTCGACAATGTATTCCTCGTTATCCACTGGAACAAGCATGAAATGGCCGAATGTTGGCTCAAGATAAACCACACCAGTGCCATGGATTTCGCTGACGAAAAAACTTTCGCCCGATAGCGCCTTTCGGGTGAGGCCCTTCAGAATCCCGCCCCCGGTTGACGCTTTCATCTCAAGGTCTCCCTCCATATAGTAAAGCGCGCCTGGCTCAATGCGGACCTTCGAGCCCTTCAGCGTGATACGTACGGTCTTCAGTGTCATGCCAGCTTGTTGTATAAAAAACAGCCGTTCGGCGGCCCGGGCGTCCGAGGAGCCGATTAGGCGGTTGTATTCAACGATCTCGACAACCGCATCGTCCGTATCATGCTGTTCAATAATGGAGATATCTTCCATGACTATTTGCTCCTTAGCCTTGTTACAAGTTTAAGTATGGCTGGTCCTGGGTCGATAGAACAGGTCGAAACCGGTCGCGGTTGAACTCCTTAGCGACTTAAACCGAATGTCAGCAGCAAGGCCAGCACCAGGGCGGTCCACAGCGCCATGGACCCAGTGGGCCAGCTGCGCATGGGCCAGCCACTGACACGCAACCGGCAGGCGGCGGCCTCGAGGCGTCGGAAGCCGGTCATGAACTCACGGCGAATATCCGCGTTGGCGGTGCTGACGAGGTCTCGGGCGCTGCCAACCCAACGCCGACCCAGGTCGCGATAGAACCAGTCAAAATCCAGGCTGATCTTGTCCTTGCCACCCAGGTGCTTGAGTAGAAGGAAAAAGGCAATGCCGGTGAAAAGCAGCAGCTGACCTTCCTTGATCAGATGCGAGGCGGTGTAGGCGTTGTAGTCCACGGCATACGGCAGAATCGTGTAGAGCAGCTGCGGCATCACCCCGATGACAAAGCACATAAGCGCCGCCAGTCCCATCGCCACGCGCATGTTCATTGGCGCCTCGGCGGGCTTCAGGCCGGCATCCCTGCCAAAGAAGGTAAACCAGGGGAGTTTGAGTGTGGTGCTGAGGAAGGTGCCCACACCGGCGAGCATCATGAGCAAGAAAATCACGCCCCGACCGTCTTCGGCCGCCGCCTCGATGATGATGGTCTTGCTGACGAAACCGCTGAAAAGCGGGAAGGCCGAGATGGACAGTCCACCGACCATGTAGAGCAAAAAGGTGACGGGCATGTAGCGATACAGCCCACCCAGTTCGGTGAGCTTGCTGCGGCCTGTCATGTGCAACACCGCCCCCGCGCCCATTAGAAGAAGCGCCTTGTAGAGGATATGGGTAAAGGCATGGGCGGCGGTTCCGCTGATCGCCAGGGTTGTCCCGATGCCCACGCCCGCCACCATGTAACCCACCTGCGAGATGATGTGGTAGGCGAGCAGGCGGCGGATGTCATTGACCAGAAACGCGTAGGTTACCCCGTAGAGGGTCATGCCGACGCCCAGCCAGACCAGAAACTCCGTACCCGGAAAGCCTCGCGCGAGCACATAAACCGCCGTTTTGGTGGTAAAGGCGCTTAAAAATACCGTACCCGTCACCGTGGCCTCGGGATAGGCATCCGGTAGCCAGGCATGGAGCGGCGGGGCCGCCGCGTTGATCAGAAAAGCCGCAAGGATCAGATAGAAAGCCGGGCCGCCGCCGGCAAGGGGTTCAAAGGCAAGGCTGCCGGTGTGCAGGTAATAGGCGATGACACCGGCGAAAAGCAGCATGCCGCCCAAGGCGTGGACAATGAGGTAGCGATACCCGGCCTGGTAGGCGCTGCGCTGCTGCCGGCGCCAGATCAGCCATACCGAGGCCACCACCATGATCTCCCAGAACACGTACAGGGTGACCAGGTCGCCGGCCAGGGTGGCCCCCAGCGCGGCCGCCGCATACAGCGCGGCTGCCACATGCTGGGCGTTGTCCTCGACCTGCAGGGCAAAGATGTTGCCGATGAAAAGGATGAGGGCAAAGATGTAGGCGAATACCAGACTCAGCCCGTCCGCGCGCAGGGGCGTGAGCTCGAGGCCGGCCAGCTGCATGGTCACCCGGGTGCCGGATTCCAGCGAGGCCACGCTGGCGAGCACCAGCAACGGCAGCACAAGCTGCCATGCCTGACGCCCACGGCCTTGCAGCACGCCGAGCGGCAAGGCCCCGAGGGCAAGCAGCAAAGCCGGATGGAGCCACTCAGTCATGACCGTCCGCCCCTTGCTCGTCCTGCCCGCGGTCGTAGTAATCGGGGCGGCGATAGACCAGTCCGTAACCGATCAGCTTGTACAGGCCGATCAGCGCCAGTGCCCCCAGAAAGGCGTAAATCGCGGTAAAGGCCGGTATCCCATCCCATGCAAACCGGCTGTAGCCCTTGTCCTTGAGGATGTCCGCCAGGACCACGGCGCCGGCAAGCAGAATAGCGCCGCGGCGTAGCCAGCGGACTTCGCGGACCAGTGTATCGAGGACGCGGGCGGTGAAATCGACTAAAGCCATCGCTGTATCGCCTCCGGGTCTCAGGACAACGCGCCGGTCAAAAGGTGGTAGGCCGGGTCGGCCAGGACAAACAGCACCAGCGTGCCGGCGGCCGTGAGCAGCAGGGGGATCAGGCAGAGCGCCGGTGCCTCGTTGACCCCGCTCGCGCGATCATCCGGCGGCGGTTTGAGAAAGGCCCGGGTGACCGGCGGCAGGAGGTAGGCGATATTCAGCAGGGTGCTGAGGACGAACGCGCCGACAACCAGATAGTGGCCCGCGCTGTAGGCGCCGCTGACCAGATACCATTTGCTCCAGAACCCGCCGCTGGGCGGCAGTCCGATCACGCACAGCGCCCCCACAAAGAACGCCAGCATGGTCAACGGCATGCGTCGGGCCAGTCCGTCCATGCCGCTGACGGTGTTGATCCCGCTGGCGATGTAGATGGCGCCGGCGCAGAAAAATAACGTGATCTTGCCAAACCCGTGCATGAGCATGTGCAGCCCGCCGCCGAGGGCCGAGAGCTCGGTGGCCAGCAGGGCACCGGTGACAATGTAGGCAAGCTGGCTGACCGTCGAGTAGGCGAGTCGCGCCTTGAGATTGTCCTGGTGCAGCGCCACCAGTGAGGCAGCAATCATGGTGAACACCGCGATGTAGAGCATCAGCGGTTGGGTGGCCAGCCCGCGCAGGTAGTCCAGTCCAAAGATGAAAAGCGCCACGGTGAGCATGCTGAAAACGCCGGCCTTGACCACCGCCACCGCATGCAGGAGTGCCGAGACCGGTGTGGGCGCGACCATGGCGGCCGGCAGCCAGCGGTGGAAGGGCATCAACGCCGCCTTGCCGATGCCATAGGCGAGCACCACGAGCAGCAGTGCCCCGAGTGCCGGATCGACGCGGCCGGCCATGATCCCCTCGGGTCTAAAGGCCAGGGTGCCGGTGAGCATCCAGATCGCGACCATCGCCGGCAGCATCAGCCCGACACTGGTGACAAGCAGCAGCGCCAGATAGGTGCGCGCACCACTGCGGGCCTTGTCGGTGCCGGTGTGCGCCACCAGCGGATAGGTCGAGATCGACAGTATTTCGTAGAACAGATACAGGGTGAGCAGGTTTTCGGCAAAGGCGATGCCCATGGCGGCGCCCAGGGCAATGGCGTAGCAGGCCATGAAGCGGGCCAGATTGCCGTAGCCGCCATGTTTCATGTACCCCAGGGCATAGGGTGTGGCGACGATATAGAGCGTCGCAGCGAGCAGGGCAAAGGTCAGCCCCAGGGGTTGGACGGCCAGCGCAATCTCAAGGCCCGGCATGATCTCGAGCAGCGTCACCGCCCGGGTGTCACCGGCCACGACATAGGCCGAGGTCAGCATGACCACCGCGGCGAACAGTGGCAGCGGTGTGGCAAAGCAAAGGCCATCCCGCAGCCGCGGTCGATGGGCGGCGAGCGCGATGGCCACCGCACCGATCATCGGAATGGCAACCGCGGTGAGAGGCGTCATCGGCCAACCCCCAGGGCACCGCCGGCCAGGGCCTCCGCTGCCGCGGTGGCGCCGCCCAGGGTCAACCGGGTATCGAGACCAAAGTAGAAATTGGCCGCTACCAGCAGCCAGACCGGGCCGAGCAGCCACCAGGCCGCCTCGTTCACGGCCGGGGCATCCGCCGGTCGCGGGCGCAGCCAGGCGGTCTCCACCACCCGGGCGATGTAGACGAGCGCCATGAGCGAGGTGATGAGGATGAGCACCACCAGCCAGGCCTGGCCGGCGTCCAGCGCCGCCGAGATCAGCACCCACTTACTGATGAACCCGGCCGTTGGCGGCACGCCGATCAGGCTGAGTCCTGCCAGTGCGAACGCCGTCAGGGTCCACGGCATCTGCCGGCCAATGCCCTGCAGGTCCTGGATCCGCACGCTGCCGGCCTGGTAGGCGACGATGCCAACGCTGGCAAAGAGTGCCGCTTTCATCAGACCGTGGTTGAACAAATGCAAAAAGGCCGCGCCCAGGCCGGCGACACTCACCAGGCTCACCCCCAGGACCATGTAGCCGACCTGGGCCACCGACGAGTAGGCGAGCATGCGTTTGAGGTTTTCCTGCAGGATGGCAAGCCAGGACCCGGCGAACATGCCGGCGATGGCGAGGACCATCAAGGCGCTGGCAAGCGGCAGGGCGGCAAAGCTGTAAGCCGGCCCGAACACATCGAACACCACCCGCAGCATCACATAGAGCGCCACCTTGGTGGCCGTGGCCGCCAGAAACGCGGTAATCAGTGTCGGCGCGTAGGTATAGGCATTGGGCAGCCAGTGGTGCAGCGGAAAGAGCGCCAGTTTGATGGCCAGGCCCACCACGATAAAGCCGAGCGCCACCTGAAGGGCGCGCGAATCACTGACCCCCGGCAGTCGCTCGGCCAGATCGACCATGTTGAGGCTGCCGGTGAGGATGTACAAAAACGCGATCCCGATGAGCAGAAAGGTGGCGCCCACGGTGCCCATGATCAGATAGCGGAATGCTGCCAGCAGCGCTCGACGGTCCCGGCCATGGGCGATCAGCCCATAGGTGGCCAGCGACGAGATCTCGAGAAAGACAAAGACGTTGAACACATCGCCGGTCAGGGTGATGCCCAGTAGTCCGGCCATGGCGATGAGAAAAAGCGCATAGAACACCCCCTGGCGTTCGGGCACTTCGGCGTCCACCGTCGGTGCCGCCCAGGGCAGAAGGATCGTCGCCACCCCGGTGATGAGCAACGCGACGAGGGCGTTGGCCGCATCGACCCGGTATTCGATGCCGATGGGCGGTGGCCAGTTACCAAAGGCGTAGCGCAGGGTGGTGCCGTCCATCACCCCGGCCAGGGTGGTCGCGGCAATGATGAAAGCCCCCGCCGTGGCCGCCACGGCAAGCAACCAGGGCAGCCGTCGGCCGGGTAGCAGGGCACAGACCGGGCCAGCCAGCAGGGGCAGCAGGACGATGAACGGCATCAGCTCGACGAGACGGGTCATTGCGGCTCCTGCGCCTCGGCGGCGTCAATCGCGTCATCGTCGATGCTGCCGTAGGCCTCGTGGATACGCACTGTCAGTGCCAGTCCCAACGCGGTGGTGGCGATACCCACGACAATGGCGGTGAGGATGAGCACATGGGGCAGGGGATTGGAGTAGACCTCGACGCCGTCACGCAATACCGGTGTCGAGCCGCCGATGACCTTGCCGGCCGAGATGAACAGGATGAACACCGAGGTCTGGAAGATGCCCAGTCCGATGATTTTCTTGATCATGTTGCCGCGGACGATGACGCAGTAGTAGCCGATCATCATCAAAACGATCACTGCCCAGTAGTTGAAAAAGCTCAAAAACGTCATGGGCGCGGCTCCCTGCGCGATTCGTCTTCATCCAGCGGGTCCACCAGCGGCAGCCCCTCGGCCTCGGCCTCGGCGCGGCGACGGGCAAAGAGCAGGAAAAACAGCATCACCACGCTGGCCACGGTGATGCCCACCCCCAGTTCGACCAGGATGATGCCCGCCTGCTGGGCGGCCCTGGGCGCGGGGAGGAGGACCGAGAAATCCAGATAGTGCCCCCCCAGCAACGAGCCGAGCAGGCCGATCAACCCGTAGAGCAACACACCCAGACAGGCCAGTGCATAGATGACGCGCTCGGGGATGATGCGAAGGCCTGTCTCGAGGCCGTAGATGAACACGAACAGAATCCAGCCAGCGGCGAACAGCACCCCGGCCTGGAATCCGCCGCCGGGTGAATACTCGCCATGAAACTGGACATACAGCCCGAAGAGCATCATCAAGGGGATCAGAAACCGGGCGACGACCACCAGGATGGCATTGTCTTTCATCACCGGTCTCCTTTGTCGCGCCGACGCGGACGGGTCGCCAGCAATGCATAGACCCCCAGGCCGGCGGTCAGGATGACCACCGCCTCACCCATGGTGTCGATGGATCGATAGCTTGCCAGTACCGCCGCCACCATGTTGGGGATGCCCATATCGGCGTAGGTCTGCTCGATGTAGTACGGGCCAACGTGCTGATGGACCGGATTGGCGGGATCGCCGAACTGCGGCAGATCAAGCGATGCGTAGACCAGTGCCGCGCCGGTGATGGTGACAATGACAAGCGCCGGCAGGCTGTGCCCGGCCTTGGTTGTCTCGAAACGCGGCGTCAATGCCAGCACGGCGAGAATCAGCACGGTGCTGATGCCGGCGCCGACCGCCGCCTCGGTGAGGGCGACATCGCCGGCGTCAAGCAGGGCGAAAAGCCCGGCGATGGTCAGCGAATAGATCGCAAACAGCATGGTGGCCTTGAGCAGATCGCGGGTCAGCACCACGGCCAGACCGACAACCACCAGAAAAAGCAGCAGCACGATGTCGATCAGGTGTTCGATGACGAAGGCTCCTCTTGGTTGGGGTCGCGGGCGTCGTGACCGGAAGCCGTCACCGGCCTGATCCCCGCAAGCATGGCCGCCCGGGCGGTGGCATGGGAGGCGGTGGGCGTGGTGAAGAGCAGGAACAGCAGGATCAACAATAGCTTGAGCGTCAGCAGGCTCCAGCCCGATTGCAGCGCCAGGCCGCCAACGATCAGAAGCGGCGCCAGGGTGTCGGTGATGCTGCCGGCATGCAGCCGGGTGTAGACGTCCGGAAAGCGGAGCAGTCCGATGCCGCCGATCATCGCAAAGCCCCCGCCGGCCAGCAGCATCAGCATCGAGGCGATGTTGAGCACCGATTCAGTCATGGCCGCGCTCGCCGCTGGCCGCCAGGTCCCGTCGCCGCACCAGCTTGAGTACCGCGATCACGGCAAGGAAGTTGATCAGCGCATACACAAGCGCCACATCGATCAGATCATCGTGGCCGGTAAAGTAGGTGATCAGGGCAATCAGCAGGACCGTTTTGGTACCGAAGACGTTCACCCCGACGATGGTGTCGTAGATGGACTGCCCGCGGACCGCCCGCCAGAGGGCCATGGCCATGGTGGCAAAGATCGCCAGGATGCAGACGAGCAGCCCCATCTCCATCATCGGCCGCT
Source organism: uncultured Ectothiorhodospiraceae bacterium (assembly GCA_913061005.1). Taxonomy (GTDB): domain Bacteria; phylum Pseudomonadota; class Gammaproteobacteria; order Nitrococcales; family Nitrococcaceae; genus Spiribacter; species Spiribacter pallidus. The sequence goes on from CAJXSH010000001.1 coordinate 29,509, forward strand.
CTCCAGCCAGTCGACCCGTCTCGCCATCTCGCCGCTGCGCAGATCCTCCGCGGCGGCCGGCAACAGCGCGTGGACCTGCAGGTCTTCATCGTCACTGGGCAACTCGGTGGTGATGGTGCCCGGCGTGAGGGTGATCGAGTTGCCATAGGTCACCCGCCCGACCAGCGTCTGCTGCGAGGCCCGCACCTGGAGCAGTCGAGGCCGGATCGGCCGGCGCGAGAGCACCGCCCGGCTGACCATCAGGTTGGCCAGCACGACCTGCCAGAGCAGCCATCCCCAGTAGACCGGCAGCCGCCACGACCAAAGCCCCGCGTCATGTTCGGCGCCGAGGACTTCCATGCGCTCGGTCAGCCAGACCACCAGCGCGATGGATGCACCGCCGAGGCCAAAGATCAGGGGCTTGTAGACCCCCGAGAGACTCAGCCAGAGTGCCGCCAGCATCAATGACAGTGAGATGAAATACCGCATCCAGCGGAATGTACCAAGCCCACCGGCACCCCGCCAGTGATGCAATGACCCTGGGGATCGGGTCGCCGGGGTGTCACAGTCCCGCAATCTGACTGTCTTTATACTGAAGCCTTGTATCGGGGAACCCGGGGGATAACGTGGCGACGATTCTGCTGGTCGAAGACGAAGAAGCCATCCGCGAGATGGTGGCCATGGCGCTGGAGCGTGCCGGCTACCGGGTGCGGCACGCCGAGTCGGCCGAGGATGCCGATGCGGCCATGCGATTGAGCCAGCCGGATCTGGTGTTGCTCGACTGGATGCTCCCCGGTGAATCCGGCATCGATTTTGCGCGTCGGCTCAAACGCGACCGCGCGACCCGCGAAATCCCCATTATTCTTTTGACCGCCCGCGGCGAGGAGGGGGACCGTATCCGTGGACTGGATGCCGGCGCCGATGACTACGTCCCCAAGCCGTTTTCGCCACGCGAGCTGGTCGCGCGCATCAAGGCGGTGTTGCGGCGGGTCCAGCCCACGGCCGCGGACCAGCCGGTCGAGGTTCGCGGCCTGCGCCTGGACCCGGTCAGTCACCGGATCACCGGGCACGGGCAGGCCCTTGCCATGGGCCCGACGGAGTTTCGTCTGCTGCATTTTCTCATGACCCACCCGGATCGCGTATTCAATCGTGCCCAGCTTCTCGATAATGTCTGGGGAGCGAATGTTTATGTCGAGGAGCGAACGGTCGATGTCCACGTCCGTCGATTGCGCAAGGCGCTGGCGATCAGCGGCCACGAAGATCTGGTGCAGACGGTTCGGGGCGCGGGCTACCGTTTCTCGGCCGAGTAGGCAACGGCACTGATGGGTAACCCCTGGCCGGCGGCCCTGACCCGGACAGGCCTGAGCCTGGTGGCGGCGCTTCTGCTGGGGCTGGCGGTGGGCCGGCCCTGGCTGGTGCTGGCAGTGGCCGCACTGGCGCTGCTTGCCTTCAACCTGGTGCAGACCCACCGGCTCGAGCAGTGGCTGCGCCGTTCGAATCGGCAGCGGCCGCCAGCAGCCGAGGGCCTGTGGGGCGGCATTTTCTCGGCCATCGACCGGCGACAGTACCGGCGCCGTGGCCGGCTGCTGCGATTGCTTGACCTGCTGCAGCGGTTTCGCGAGAGCGTCAGCGCCATGCCCGACGGGGTGATCATGCTCGCCGGCGAGGGCGAGATGCAGTGGTGGAACCGCCTGGCCAGCCGCTACATGGGGCTTCGCTGGCCCCAGGACCGCGGCCAGCGCATCGCCAATCTACTCAGACATCCCGATTTTGCGGCTTTCCTTGGCCGGGGCGACTGGAATGCCGCGGTCAAGATTCCCTCGCCCCAGGACGCCGACCGAACCCTCGAGATCCGGATTGTCCCCTACGGCTCGGATCGTCAGCTGCTGCTTGCCCGGGATGTCTCGGAGCTGGACCGGCTCGAGACCATGCGGCGGGATTTTGTCGGCAACATCTCCCATGAGCTGAGAACGCCACTGACCGTGCTGCGCGGGATGTCCGAGCAGCTCAATGACTCTGACGCGGCCGCGAGCGGCGAGCTGCAGCGGCCGCTGGCGCTGATGGAGCAGCAGGTGGGCCGCATGAGCCGGCTGGTGGACGATTTGCTGTTGCTCTCGCGGCTCGAGACCGAGAGCCCGCCGGTTGAGCCCGGGCCGGTGGTGGTGGCCGAGCTGCTGCGCGATGTCCAGGACGAGGCCAAGGCGCTCAGCGGCGGCGAACATACCATCACCCTGACCGCCGATGAGGCATTGCAGGTCGAGGGCGACCGGGACGAGCTGCGCAGCGCGTTTTCCAATCTGGTCAGCAACGCCGTGAAATACACCGAAGCCGGCGGGCGGATCGATATCCGCTGGTTCGAAGCGGCCGGCGCGGCGTGTGCGGCGGTGGCGGACACCGGCAAGGGCATTCCGGCCCATCATCTGCCCCGCCTGACCGAGCGGTTCTATCGTGTCGATGCCGGCCGGGCCAGTCGTGAGGGCGGGACAGGGCTGGGACTTGCCATCGTCAAGCATGTCCTCTCCCGTCACGGGGCACGGCTTTCGGTGACCAGCGAGCAGGGTGTGGGCAGCACCTTCACGGCGGTGTTCCCGCACTACCAGCGGGTCAAGACGACGACACCGGCGTCACAACCAGATTGATGAGACGGGTCACAGTCCTGTCACATTTGTTCACTAATCTCCTCTCCGCACTTACCTGAAGCACTAACGAGGAGATTCCTCATGACGACTTGGAAGACGACTGCCCTTGCCGTTGCTGCGGCCGTTGGCATGACCTCTGTTGCCGTAGCCCAGGAGCGCGAGCAGATTCGCATCGTGGGTTCCAGCACCGTTTACCCGTTTGCCAGCTATGTGGTCGAAGAGTTTGGTGCGACCACCAACTATCCCACCCCGGTCATCGAGTCCACCGGCTCGGGTGGCGGCATGCGCCTTTTCTGCGAGGGTGTCGGCGTCAGCACGCCGGACATCACCAACGCTTCGCGCCGCATGAAGCCGAGCGAGTTTGATCGCTGCATGGAAAACGGGGTGACCGACATCACCGAGGCGACCATCGGCTACGACGGCATCGTCCTTGCCCAGAGCAACGACAACGACCCGCTTGAGCTGACTCGCGAGCAGATCATGCTGGCGGTTGCCGCACAGGTGCCGCAGAACGGCGAGATGGTGGACAACCCCTACACCAACTGGAGCGAGATCGATTCGAGCCTGCCCGATCGCGAGATCGAGGTCCTCGGACCGCCGACCACCTCGGGTACTCGGGATGCCTTCGAAGAGATGGTCATGGAAGAGTCCGCCGAGGGACTGGGTTTCCCTGAGGAATACACTGAAATCCGCGCCGACGGTGTCTACGTGGACTCGGGCGAGAACGATAACCTGATCGTCCAGCGGATTAACGAAAACGAGGACGCCATCGGTGTGTTCGGCTACGGGTTCCTGGTGGAGAACACCGACATCATCCAGGCGGCCACGATCGACGGCGTCGAGCCCACCCCGGAGACCATCGGCAGCGGTGAGTATCCGGTCGCCCGGAGCCTGTGGTTCTACATCAAAGAGGCCCACGAGGGTGTGATCCCGGGCATTGACGAGTACGTCAGCCTGTTCATGGATCCCATCATGATCGGCCAGGATGGTCTGCTCAAGGACGAGGGGCTCATCCCGCTGCCTTCCGATGCACTCGCCGAGTGGAGCGATCGCGTCGAGAACCGGGTCAACCTGCAGCGCAGCGACCTGGAAGGCTAAGGCTTGCGATGCTCGTCGGGACCGGCGAGCATTTGTAGCCTGAAAGTTGCCGTCCCCGGAATTCCGGGGGCGGCAACGTCTTCTTCACGAGCCGGGGATTGAGGTAGCAACTTGGGCATTGGACTGACAACACTGTTGCTTTTGGCGGCGCTGGCGCCGCTGGGATTTCTGGCCTATCGGCTGGGTCGGGGCAAGGCGCTGAGCGCCATGGCCGCCGGCATCAGCATGCATTCACGGCCCCAGCAGTATGGCTGGTATTCGGTGGTCTGGATGGGGCTGCCGGCCCTGGGTGTGGCCATCGCCGCCGGGCTGCTGAGCCTATTTGGTGTCATCTCGCCGGCGCGCGAGCTGGTGCTTATCGTCTCGCTGGCCATCGCCTTGCTGGGGTTGGCCCAGGGGCTTCGGGCGATCCGCCCGGAGGTGCGGGCGCGCAACGCCCTGGATGGTGTGATTCGCTGGCTGCTTTTAAGCGCCGCGTTGATTTCGATTGTCACTACCGTGGCGATCGTCCTGTCGATTCTGTTCGAGGCCATGCGGTTTTTCCGCGAGGTCAGTGTCTGGGAGTTTGTCACCGGCACGGTCTGGTCGCCGGGGGATACCTTCCTCGAGGCCGCGGGCCGGGGTGACGAGGTTGGCGAGAACACCTCGTTTTTCGGTTCGGTGCCGTTGTTCGCCGGCACGTTCATGGTCACGGCCATTGCCATGGCCACCGCCCTGCCCATCGGGCTCTTGTCGGCGATTTTCATGAGCGAATACGCCTCGCACCGGCAGCGTGGTTTCGCCAAGCCCATCCTCGAGATCCTCGCGGGGATCCCGACGGTGGTCTATGGCTTTTTCGCCGCTATTACCGTTACCCCCATTATTGTCGATATCGCCGCGTTTTTCGGCCTGGATGCCTCGTACAGCAATATCCTCTCGCCGGGGATTGTCATGGGGATCATGATCATCCCCTTTATCTCGTCGTTGTCCGACGATGTGATCAACAGCATCCCTCAAAGCCTCCGGCAGGGCGCCTATGCGCTGGGGACCACCAAATCGGAAACCATCCAGAAGGTGATTCTCCCGGCGGCCCTGCCCGGGGTGATTTCGGCGTTCCTGCTCGGGGTCTCGCGGGCACTGGGTGAGACGATGATCGTGGTCATGGCCGCCGGGGTGCGACCCAACCTGACATGGAACCCGCTGGAAGACATGACCACGGTGACGGTCAGCATCGTTTACTCGTTGACCGGCGATCTGGCCTTTGACAGCCCCCAGACGCTCTCGGCCTTTGCCCTTGGCCTGGTGCTTTTCATCGTCACCCTGTCGCTGAATCTGGTCTCGACCTATCTGGTCCGCCGGTTCAAACAAAAATACGACTGAACGGATCACCCCGCATGTCCACGACGCAAAGCAGACTGACCGGCTCGGCGAATGATCCGCGGATCAAGGCGCGGTACCGCAAAGAGAAACGCTTCAAGGCCTATACCATCGCGGCGCTTTTCACCGCGTTCGCCATCATCGTGGCGTTTTTCACCGATATCATCAGCCAGGGGTATACGGCCTTCTGGCGCGCCGAGGTCAACGTCACCCTCGACTACAACGAGCGCGCCGAGCGCATCGGCCGTTTCGCCCTGGCGGAGGACATGCGCGATATCGCTTCGCGCGGCGCGGTCCGGTCCATTCCGCTCGAGATCAAGAACAACCCCGAGCTGGCCGGGACCACGCGCCAGACCTGGGTGCCGGCCTACAGCCGGATCGACCAGTACCTCAAAGGCCGTGAGGAGCTTCCGCCGGAGTTGGCCCGCCAGGTCGACGCGATGGTCGAGGCCGGGACGATCCGCTCGTCGTTCAACTGGGCGTTCTTTACTTCGGGTGATTCCAAGCTGCCGGAGCTGGCGGGCATCTTCTCGGCCGCGGTTGGCTCGGTTCTGGTGTTGTTCGTCACCCTGGTCTTTGCCTTTCCCATCGGCGTCATGTCGGCGATCTACCTCGAGGAATTCGCCCCGGACAACAAGCTCACCCAGGCCATCGAGGTCAATATCAACAACCTGGCCGCGGTGCCTTCGATCATTTTCGGCCTGCTGGGGCTGGCGGTATTCATCGGGACCTTCGGGGTGCCGCGGTCATCGGCGCTGGTCGGTGGCCTGACCCTGGGGTTGATGACCCTGCCGATCATCATCATCAGCACCCGGGCGGCGTTGCGGGCGGTGCCTGACCCAATCCGGCTGGGCGCCTTTGCCATGGGCTGCTCGCGCTGGCAGGTGGTGCGTGACCACGTCCTGCCGCTGTCACTGCCGGGGATTCTCACCGGCACCATCATCGGTCTGGCTCAGGCCATGGGCGAGACCGCGCCGCTGATCATCGTCGGCATGATCGCCTATATCCCGGATGCCCCCAGCAGCATCTTCGAGTCGGCCACGGTATTGCCGGCGCAGGTCTTTACCTGGGCCAGCGAACCCCGCAAGGCGTTTGTCGAGAAAACCGCCGCCGGGATCATCGTTTTGCTGGCGATCCTTCTGACATTGAATGCGACCGCCGTTTTCCTGCGGCGCAAGTTTGAACGTCGCTGGTAGCGATTGGCGAGGAAACCATGGAAACTGAACTGACGAACGATACGGCGACAGAGGCGCGGCAGACCATGACGCAGGGCGTCGACAACGACAACGGACCGTCGCAGAAAGAGCGACCGGAGGTGCGCATGCGCGCCCGGGACCTCAACCTGTGGTACGGCAGCACCCAGGCACTGCACGACATCAATCTGGATATGTACAGCCGCGAGGTCACCGCACTGATCGGCCCCTCGGGGTGTGGCAAGTCGACTTTTCTGCGGTGTCTCAATCGCATGAACGACCTGATCCCCGAGGTGCGCCTCGAGGGCCGGGTCGAGCTCGACGACGAGGACATTTACGATCATAGCGTCGATGTGGTGCAGCTGCGTACCCACGTGGGGATGGTGTTCCAGAAGCCCAATCCCTTTCCCAAGAGCATTTACGAGAACATCGCCTACGCGCCGCGGCTGCATGGCACCGGGACATCACGCGCCGAGCTGGATGCCCTGGTGGAATCGTCGCTCAAGCGGGCCGGGCTGTGGAACGAGGTGGCCGACCGGTTGGACACCCCGGGGACCGAGCTCTCGGGTGGCCAGCAGCAGCGGCTTTGCATTGCCCGGGCCATCGCCGTGAACCCCGAGGTCATCCTCATGGACGAGCCGGCTTCGGCGCTCGATCCCCTGGCCACGGCGACGGTGGAGGAGCTGATCCACGAGCTCAAGGACAACTACACCATTGTCATCGTCACCCATAATCTGCAGCAGGCGGCGCGGGTTGCGGGGTATACGGCGTTCTTCCACATGGGCAAGATCGTCGAGTTCAGCGATACGGATACGCTGTTTACCAATCCGACGGAACAGCGCACCGAAGATTACATCACCGGCCGGTTTGGCTGAGGCGACAGGAGCGCCACGCACCATGGACACCAAGGGTTTCTCGCAGCATATCTCGCGGCAGTACAACGAGGATCTCGAGCAGATCATTACCCGGGTCATGACCATGGGTGGGCTTGTCGAGCAGCAGCTCGAAGCGGCGCTCGAAGCGCTGGTGGATGGGGATCAGGCCAAGGGCGAGCAGGTGGTCACCAGCGACTATCGGATCAATGCCATGGAGGTGGAGCTGGATGAGACCTGCACCACTGTGCTGGCCCGGCGCCAGCCGGCGGCCAGCGATCTGCGTTTGATCCTGGCGGTGATCAAGACCATCACCGATCTGGAGCGCATCGGCGATGAGGCCGAGCGGGTGGGGCGCATGGCGTTGCATCTGCTCGACGAGGACCGCCAACGAAGCCCCATGGCCGAGATCGCCGCGCTTGGCGAAAACGTCAAGGGCATGGTCCGGGGCGCGCTGGATGCCTTCACCCGCATGGATGCGGAACAGGCGGTGCGGGTGGCTCAAGAGGACATCAAGGCCGATGCCCAGTACGACTCGATCATCCGGCACCTGGTGAAATACCTCGAGGAAAACCCCAAGTCAGTCCCCCCGGTGCTGGACATCGTCTGGGCCACCCGATCGCTCGAGCGCATCGGGGACCGGTCACGCAATATCTGCGAGTACGTCATCTACTTTGTCCGCGGCAAGGATGTCCGGCACACGAGCTTTGAGCAGATGGCCGAGGAGGCCACCGGCGACCGACATTAATCGCCCCGCGGGGGCTCATCCGGCGCCAGCGATTCGGTGATCAGCCATTCGAGCAGCGCCTTTTGGGCGTGGAGGCGGTTTTCCGCCTCCTCCCAGACCACACTCTGGGGCCCGTCGATCACCTCTGCGGCCACTTCCTCGCCCCGATGGGCCGGGAGGCAGTGCATGAAAAGGGCGTCGGGTCCTGCCGCCGCCATGATGGTGCCGGTCACCTGATAGGGGGCGAACGCCGCGCGTCGGGCGGTTTCCTCATCCTCCATACCCATGCTCGCCCAGACGTCGGTGACGATCAGATCGGCACCGGCGGCGGCGCGGCCGGGATCGGTCTCGTGGCGGCTGCGCGGATAGGCATCCAGATCATCCGGGGCATAGCCGTGCGGGCAGCCGATGCGCAGATCGAACCCCATGAGTTCGGCGGCCTGCATCCACGACCGGCACATGTTGTTGCCATCGCCCATCCAGGCCACGGTCCGGCCAGTGATCTCGCGGCGGTGGCTCTGCCAGGTCATCAGATCGGCCAGCAGCTGACAGGGATGGTGGGCATCGGTCAGCCCGTTGATGACCGGCACCGAGGCGACGTCGGCAAATCGCTGCACGTTCTCATGGCCAAAGGTACGGATCATCACCGCGTCCACCATGCCCGAGAGCACACGGGCGGTATCCTCGATGGGCTCGCCCCGGCCCAACTGGCTGTCCGCCGGCGAGAGGAAGATCGCACTCCCGCCGAGCTGCGCCATACCGGCTTCGAACGACACCCGGGTGCGCGTCGAGGATTTCTCGAAGATCATCCCCAGCACCCGGCCCCGCAGGGGCTCATGGAGCGCGCCGTTGTAGTGGGCGGCTTTTAGCTCGGCGGCGCGCCGCAGGAGCCGTTCGAGCTCATCAGCGGTCAAGTCGGCCAGGGTAAGAAAATGACGCAGCGACATGGGTGGTTCCTGTAGCGTTCAGGCCGTGGCAGCCGGGCTGACCTGCGCGGTGGCGGTGGCAGCGATCAGGGGCGCTAGCCGGTCGACGATCCGGTCGGCCTCGGCGTCGCTGAGGATCATCGGTGGCAGTAAACGCACTACCGAGCCGGCGGTGACATTGATCAGCACGCCTTCATCCAGGGCCTGTCGCACCAGGGCGGGGCAGGGCTCGGCCAGTTCGATGCCGATCATCAATCCGCGGCCGCGGATGTCCACGATATGGGGGAGCCCATCGAGGGCCTGGGCAAATCCCCCGCGGATGCGGCTGCCCAGGGTCTCGGCCCGGGCCATCAGCCCTTCCTCGTTGATGGTATCGAGCACGGCCATGGCCGCCCGGGTGGCCAGGGGGTTGCCCCCAAAGGTGGTCCCGTGACTGCCCGGCCCCAGCACCCCGGCGGCGGCGCCGCCGGCCAGACAGGCGCCGATGGGGACACCGTTGGCAAGCGCCTTGGCCAGGGTGATGACATCCGGGCGCACATCATCGTGGTTGTGCCCGAACCAGTGCCCTGTACGGCCGACGCCGGCCTGCACCTCATCGAGCATCAAAAGCCAGCCATGACGGTCGCAAAGCGCCCGCAGCCTGCTCAGGTAGCCATCATGGGGCACCACGATGCCGCCCTCGCCCTGGATGGGTTCGACGAAGACCGCCACGGTGTTGGTTGATGCCGCCTGTTCGATGGCGGGGATGTCGTCATAGGGCACGCGCACAAACCCACTCGGCAGTGGGCCGAAGCCCGTCTGGGCGCGGGTGTTGCCGGTGGCGGCGAGGGCCCCGAGGGTACGGCCGTGAAAGGCGTTTTCCGCCACCAGGATTTCGGGTTGGTCGACCCCCCGGTGGTGGCCATAGAGGCGGGCCAGCTTGATGGCCGCTTCGTTGGCTTCGGCGCCGCTATTGGCAAAGAACACCTGCTCGAGCCCTGACAACTGGGCCAATCGGTCACCCAGCGCCTGCTGATGGGGAATCTCGTAGAGGTTGGAGGTATGGACCAGGGTGTGGGCCTGTCCGGCCACGGCCTCGGCCACCGCGGGGTGAGCATGGCCAAGGTTGCAAACGGCAATGCCCGAGAGGGCGTCCAGATACTGTCGGCCGTCGGTGTCTTCGAGCCACGCACCCCGACCCCGCCGGAACGCCACCGGCAAACGGGTATAGGTCGGCATCAGTGTCTGGGCGGTTGAAGACATGCGGACAGCCTCTGAAAACACAAACGGCAGCCTGCGGCTGCCGAGCATTCCATTATAGGATGGGGGCATTGCCGCCACAAGCAACACCCATGCTCGCAAGCACTGTTGACCTGCACATGCACAGTACCGCCTCGGACGGCCGTTTGTCGCCTGCCACGGTGGTTGAGCGCGCCGCCGAGGCGGGTGTCGAGCTGATGAGCCTGACCGATCATGACACCCTCGATGGCGTGGTCGAGGCCCGCCAGGCGGCGGCCGATGCCGGTATCCGATGCCTGCCGGGCATTGAACTCTCCGCCCGTTGGGCCCGAGGGGTTGTCCATATTGTCGGCCTGGGGGTGGATGTCGATAACCGTTGTCTGCGGGACGGCGTCGCTGCCCAGCAGCAGGCCCGGCTGGCCCGCGCCCGGCAAATCGTCACCCGGCTCGAGCGTGCCGGGATCGAGGATCTGGCAGGGCGCCTCGCCGCGATGGTGGGCGGGGGCGTCCCTGGTCGGGCCCATGTGGCGCGTTGCCTGGTCGAGGCCGGTCATGCCCGGGATATCCAGCAAGCCTTCGATCGATTCCTGCAACGGGGGCGTCCCGGCTATGCGCCGGTGACCTGGGCCGGCATCGATGCGGTGGTTGACTGGATCGGCCAGGCGGGCGGGGTCGCCGTCTTCGCCCATCCGCTGCGCTACCGCATCTCCCGCGGTGCATTGCGGGCGGCGATCGGCGCCTTTGTCGAGGCCGGCGGTACCGCCATCGAGGTCTCCAATGCCGGTGGCGGGCGGGACGATCAGGCCGCGGCGGCGGCGCTGGCCCGGCGTTTTGCACTGAAAGCCTCGATGGGCTCGGATTTCCACGACCCGGATTTCCCCTGGATCCAGATCGGGCGACTGGCCCCGCTGCCGCGCGATCTCACCCCGGTCTGGGAGGATCTCGGGGGGGTGCAATGAGCGTGGACGGACCGCTCGACGATACCAACAGCCCGAGTCGGCCTTTCGCCGATCTGGGGCCGGTAACCCTGCTGGCCATGCTCGAATCCATCGGCTTTGAGCCGGACGGGCGGTTGCTCGAGCTCAACAGCTTTGAAAACCGGGTCTATCAGCTGGGCCTCGAAGACCAGCCGCCGGTCATCGTCAAGGTCTATCGTCCCGGGCGCTGGCCCGACGCCGCCATTGCCGAAGAGCACGACTTTGCCCGGGCGCTGGCCGCACAGGAGGTGCCGGTGGTCGCCCCGTTGGATTGTCAGGGGGCAAGCCTTCATCACCACGCCGGTTATCGCTTTGCGGTCTACCCACGGCGCGGGGGGCATGCACCGGCGTTGGATCATCCCGAGACGCTGCAGTGGCTGGGCCGCCTGCTGGGCCAGCTGCACAACGTGGGTGCGGCGGACGCCTTCGCCCACCGGCCCGTCCTCGACTGGCAGTGGATGGCCCGGCAAAGCCGGGATGATCTGCTGGCCGAGGGCTGGATACCCCATCATCTCGAGCCGGCCTATCGATCGGTGACCGAGGATCTGCTCACCGACATTGATGCGGCATTCCGGCGGGCGGCGTCCTGGCAGGCGATTCGCCTGCATGGGGATTTCCACCCGGGCAATATCCTCTGGACCGATGCCGGCCCGCATCTGGTGGATCTGGATGATTGTCTGACCGGTCCGGCGATCCAGGATCTGTGGATGATGCTCTCTGGCGAGCGCGCCGAGCGGACCGGACAGCTCAACGAGCTGCTTGGTGGCTACGAGCAGTTCCGCGACTTCGACCCCCGCGAGCTGCACCTGCTCGAGGCACTGCGGACGATGCGCATGATGCGCTATGCGGCATGGCTTGCCCGGCGGTGGCAGGACCCGGCCTTTCCGGCAGCCTTTGTCTGGTTCGATACACCGCGCTACTGGGAGGAGCATATCCTGGCGCTGCGGGAACAGGCCGCCGCCATGCAGGAGCCGCCGCTGTGCGTATGATGCGGGCATTGGCGGGTTTTGACAGGGAGCGATACAGCCAATGATGATCGTTGTCATCGGTGCCGGAACCGTCGGGGTCAGCCTCGTTCAGCGCGCCCTCGCCGCCGGCCATAATGATCTAGTGGTGGTGGAGCCGGACCAGGCACTGGCCGACGCCTGTGCCGAGCAGTTCGATGCCCGGGTGCTGGCCATGGACGTGGGCGATGAGGCTTTTGTTCGAGAGACCCGGCTGGAGCGGGCGGAGGCATTGATCGCCACCACCGATGACGACGCCACCAACCTCATGGCGATGATGCTCGGCCAGGAGGCCGGCGTCGAGACACTGACCAGTACCGTGAATGGCACCACCCACCTGGGGCTTTTCAAACGCCTGGGTGTGCGCATCCTGGCCGATCCCGAACGGCTGGTGGCGCAGCATCTGTTGGACATCACGCTGCTGCCGGAGACCAGCGATGTGACCACATTGCGGGGCGGACAGCAGATCCTCGAGCTCCAGCTCGGCGAGGACTCGCCGTTGATCGGGCTGACCGACGCGCAGCTGCAGCAGGGCGACTGGCTGGATGGTGATCTGCAGCTGGTCGCCCGGATCCGCAACGGCAAGACCCGCGCACTGACCGATGACGAGACCCTGGCGGCCGGCGACGGGTTGATCCTGTTTGCGCCCGAGCGCCTTCGCGGGCGTCGTCGCCGGGTTTTCCGCGAAAAGCACCTGGAAGGCTGAAGCTTGCGCGAGATTCTGCGTGGCACCGGGTTTTTGCTGCATATCCCCGGGATCATGGCGCTGGTCTCGTTGCCGGTTGCGGCATGGGCGGACGAGGGCTGGGCGTTTGCCAACCTGCTTTTCACCGCCGCGCTGGCGCTGGTAGCCGGACAGGGACTGGTCTGGTCGAGCCGCGGGGCCGGAGGGTTTCAGCGTTATCAATCGATGCTGATCGCCGCACTCAGCTGGGTGTTGATTGCCGCGATCGGGGCGTTGCCTCTGTGGCTGGCCGCCCAGGCACCGGCGGCGATGGCCGGGGCGGCGACCAGCTTTCATACACCGGCCCACGCCCTTTTCGAATCGGTCTCCGGTTTTACCTCCACCGGGCTGAGCGTTGTCGAGCGGGCCTCTCGTCTGCCGGCCCACATCCAGTGGTGGCGAAGCCTGAGCCAATGGGTGGGCGGCATCGGGGTGATCCTGCTGCTGCTGGCGATCCTTCCGGCCGAGCGCGGCGCGATCAATCTTTACTTCTCTGAAGCCCGCGAGGAGAAGATCCTGCCCACGGTCAAATCCACCGTCCGGGCCATCTGGGGGATCTATCTCGCCTATACACTGATCGCCGTCGGGCTGCTGTGGCTGGCCGGCGAGCCCGGGTGGCGGGCTCTTAACCATGGCATGACCGCCATCGCCACCGGCGGGTTTACCATCACCGACCAGAGCCTTGTGAATACACCACCACGGGTGCAGTTGGCCTATCTGCCCATCATGCTGGCCGGGGCGGTGAGTTTTGTTATCCACTACCGGCTGATCGTCGAGCGGGTGGCGCCGGCGGAGCTCTGGCGCATGGCCGAGCTGCGGCTGTTGCTCTGGGTCACGGTGGGCGGCGCGGCACTGCTGCTGGTCGAACGCTGGCTCACCGTGGGTGACGGGGGCGGGCTGACCACGGTTTTCGTCTGGGTCTCTGCGGTCACCACCGCCGGCTTTACCGCCTCGGATCTCTCCGGCTGGGGGGACGGCCCGTTGCTGATGGTGTTGCTGGCCCTGATCATGGGCGGCATGGCCGGCTCGACCAGTGGCGGGGTCAAGCTGCTGCGGGTGAGCCTGTTGCTCAAGGACCTGCTCGCCCAGCTCCGCCAGCTCCGCGCCACGCCGCATCAGGTGGTGGTGCTTCGTCACGACAGCGAGCGGGTCAGCCCCGAGCGCATGGCCGAACTGGGCCGCATCGCCTCGCGGCTGGTGGGCATGTTCATGCTGCTCTGGCTGTTGGGCGTTCTAATCATGCTGCACGGGGTGCCGGCGGACACGCGGCTCGGGCATGTCTTTTTTGATACCGCCTCGGCGCTTTTCAACTCCGGGCTCGCCACCGGCGTGGCCGGTCCCGGGCTGGGTACCGGGCCGAGCCTGGTATTGAGCGCGCTGATGCTGCTGGGGCGGTTGGAGATCTTCCCGCTGCTGGTGCTTGCGGCATGGGCCGCGGGCAGACGCTGAACGACCGGTCGATTGCTCGGCACGGACGTCGGCCAGTCTGTACAATGGACGGTTTAACCCATCGGCTCCGGCGCAGCATCCCAAGCGGGCAGCGCCGGACATCCAGCCTTTCCGCGAGCAGAATCAATGACCAACGCCAATGCCTCGGATGTGCGCAACCTGCGCAACATCGCCATTATCGCCCACGTCGACCACGGCAAGACCACGCTGGTGGATCAGCTCCTGCAGCAGTCCGGCACCCTCGAGTCCCGTGGCGAGGCGCAGGAGCGTGTGATGGATTCGAACGACCTCGAACGCGAGCGGGGCATCACCATCCTGTCCAAGAATACCGCCATTCAATGGCAGGATCTGCGGGTGAACATCGTCGATACCCCGGGACACGCCGACTTTGGCGGCGAGGTCGAGCGGGTACTGTCGATGGTCGATTCGGTGCTGCTGCTGGTGGACGCTGTCGATGGCCCCATGCCGCAGACGCGCTTTGTCACCCAGAAGGCCCTGGCCCGGGGGCTCAAGCCCATCGTGGTGGTGAACAAGGTCGATCGCGACGGGGCGCGGCCGGACTGGGTGGTGGACAAGACCTTTGATCTTTTCGACAACCTGGGCGCGAGTGACGAGCAGCTGGATTTTCCGGTGATCTACGCCTCGGCACTGAACGGTTACGCCGGCACCGAGGCCGAGGTGCGAAGCGGTGACATGACGCCGCTTTTTGAACTCATTCGTGACAGTGTGCCGTCACCCGAGGTGGATGCCGACGGGCCGTTTCGCATGCAGGTCATCAGCCTCGATTACAACAGCTATGTGGGGGTCATCGGCATCGGCCGCATCGAACGCGGTCAGGTCAAAAGCGGACAGACACTCAGTTGCATCGACCGGGATGGCAACAAGCGTCAGGTGCGTCTTTTGCAGGTTCTGGGGTTCATGGGCCTCGAGCGGGTCGAGGTGCCGGAGGCGAGCGCCGGCGATATCATCGCCTTTACCGGCATCGACGGGATCAATATCTCGGATACCCTGTGTGACCCCGCCGCCGTCGAGCCGCTGCCGGCGCTTACCGTCGATGAGCCGACCGTGTCGATGACCTTTCAGGTCAATACATCGCCGTTTGTCGGCCGCGAAGGCAAGTACGTCACCTCGCGGCAGTTGCGCGACCGGCTGATGCGCGAACTGGTCCACAACGTGGCGCTGCGTGTCGAGGATACCGAGGACCCGGAGAAGTTCCGGGTCTCGGGCCGCGGCGAGCTGCATCTGGGCATCCTCATCGAGAACATGCGTCGTGAGGGCTACGAGTTGGGTGTGTCGCGTCCCGAGGTCATCACCCGCGAGGTGGACGGCCGGCTCGAGGAGCCCTTCGAGCAGTTGACCGTGGACGTCGAAGAGGACTACCAGGGCGCGGTCATGCAACGGCTGGGCGAGCGGGGTGGCGAACTCACCGACATGCTGCCCGATGGTCGGGGGCGGGTGCGGCTCGATTACATCATCCCCGCCCGTGGTCTGATCGGCTTTCGCACCGAGTTTCTGACCGCGACCTCCGGCACCGGGTTGATGTACCACGTCTTTGACCACTACGGCCCGGCCAAGCCCGCCGATTACGGGCAGCGCATCAACGGTGTGCTGATCGCCATGGCCGACGGCAAGGCGCTTGCCTATGCGCTATTCAACCTCCAGGACCGGGGCAAGCTTTTCATCGGCCCGGGTGAAGCGGTCTACGAGGGCATGGTCATCGGGCTGCACAGCCGTGACAACGATCTGGTGGTCAACCCCATGAAGGCCAAGCAGCTCACCAACGTCCGCGCCGCCGGGTCGGATGAAAACATCATCCTCACGCCGCCCCAGCGCCAGACGCTGGAGCAGGCGCTGGAGTTCATCGATGACGATGAGCTGGTCGAGGTGACCCCCGCAGCCATCCGCGTGCGCAAGAAATACCTCAAAGAGCATGAGCGCAAGCGGGCCGCCAAGTCGGCGGGCTGATCAGCGATCGCGCTCGATCACATACTCGGCAAGTCGCCGCAGCGGGTCTGCGGCGCTGCCGAATGGCTCGAGTGCCGCAATGGCCTGGTCCTTGAGTTCGACGGCAAAGGCACGGGCGTTTTCCATACCCAGCAAGCCGGGATAGGTGGTTTTGTCATGCCGGGCGTCCGCGCCGCTGGCCTTGCCCAGCTGTTGCGGGTCGCCGGCGACGTCGAGAATATCGTCCTGGACCTGAAAGGCCAGGCCGATGCAGCGGCCGTAGGCATCCAGCGCCGTGCGCTGCCCGGCATCCGCATCGGCTGCACCGGCGGCCAGGACGCCCAGCCGCAGACTGGCCAGGATCAACGCGCCGGTCTTGTGCGAATGCATGTCCTCGAGATCCGCCGCGTCCGGGGCGCCGCCCACCGCCGCCAGATCCAGGGCCTGGCCGCCGGCCATGCCGCGCGAGCCGATCGCCGCGGCCAGGGTCTCGATCATGGCAAGCCGATGGGCCGGCGCCGGCGTCTCGGCGGCGGCCAGCAGTCGGAAGGCCAGCGACTGCAGCGCATCACCGGCGAGGATGGCGGTGGCCTCGTCAAAGGCGCGATGACAGGTCGCCCGACCCCGTCGCAGGTCATCGTCGTCCATGGCGGGCAGGTCGTCGTGGATCAGTGAATAGGCGTGGATCATCTCCACCGCGCAGGCTGGCGGATCCAGCGCCGGGCCGGTTTCCCCGAAAAGCCCGCCGGCCTGGTAGACAAGAAAGGGGCGCAGCCGCTTGCCGGGGGCCAGGGTGGCGTAGCGCATCGCCTCGTGGAGCCGCTCGGGTGGCAGGGCCGCATCGGGCAGCACCGCATTCAGGGCGGTCTCGATGCGGTGGCGGGTATCCGTCAGCGCCGCGTCAAGGGTTGTCATCGTCCGCCTCGCCGAAGGGTTCCGGTTCGGCGTCGGCGTCCTTGCCCATGAGGATTTCCACCCGCTGCTCGGCCTCGGTCAGGGCTTTCTGGCATTCGCGGGTCAGGCGGATCCCTTTCTCGAAGCACTGCAATGACTGCTCCAGGCTCAGGTCACCGCGTTCCATCTGCTCGACCAGCCCTTCCAGGGTTTTGATCGCCGCTTCGAAGTCCGGCGCTTTTTCTTCGTCACTCATCCTTTCAGTCTATCGCGACAGGCCGATCGCCGCACTCGCCGGTCGCCGGGGTAGGCGTTACACTTCGGCGCGTCACGGGCTTGCCCGCAATTGTTCAGCCACTGACTGGAGGCATCGGCGCCGACTATGAGCGAACGCTACGATTCCGCGGCCATCGAGGTGCTCACCGGCCTCGACCCGGTGCGCCGCCGGCCCGGTATGTACACCGATACCAGCCGGCCCAACCATCTGGCCCAGGAGGTCATCGACAACAGCGTCGATGAGGCCATGGCCGGTCACTGTCGTCGCATTGACGTGACACTGCATCGGGACGGATCGCTTTCGGTCAGCGACGACGGCCGCGGCATGCCCGTGGATGTCCACCCCGAAGAGGGGGCGCCGGGGGTCGAGGTCATCCTCAGCCGGCTGCACGCCGGCGGCAAGTTCTCGCGCGAGAGCTACCAGTTCTCCGGCGGCCTGCATGGCGTCGGTGTCTCGGTGGTCAATGCCCTGTCGACACGGCTCGAAGTGACCATTCGCCGTGACGGGCAGGCCTGGCAGATGGCCTTCGCCGATGGCGAGAAGGTCCAGGACCTGCATGCGCAGGGCGAGGTCGGCCGGCGGAATACCGGGACACGGCTGCATTTCTGGCCGGACGCCCGATATTTCGATTCGGCGAAGTTCTCGGTGCCGCGACTTCGACATGTTCTGCGCGCCAAGGCGGTGCTCTGTCCGGGGCTGACCATGCGGCTGCTGGAAGAGGCCAGTGGCGAGGAGACGGTGTGGTACTACGAAAACGGACTCGCCGACTATCTGACCGGCGCGTTGGGGGATCAGCCCCGCATCCCCGAGACGGGCTTCATCGGCCGGTTCGCCGCCGAGCACGAGGCGGCCGAATGGGCCGTTGTGTGGCTGCCAGAGCCCACCGAAACCATCCAGGAAAGCTACGTCAATCTGATCCCGACACTGCAGGGCGGCACCCATGTCAATGGCCTGCGCACCGGCCTGACCGAGGCGCTGCGCGAGTTCTGCGAGTTTCGCAACCTCCTGCCCCGGGGGGTGCGGATTGCCCCCGAGGATGTCTGGGAGCGGGTGGCCTACGTGTTGTCGGTCAAACTCGAGGAGCCTCAGTTCTCGGGGCAGACCAAGGAGCGGTTGTCATCGCGTGAGTGCGCCACCTTTGTCTCGGGCGTGGTCAAGGATGCCTTCAGCCTGTGGCTCAACGAGCATACCGCCGAGGCCGAAAAGCTCGTCGAGCTGGTGCTTGCCAGTGCCCAGCGACGCATGCGGGCGGCCCGCAAGGTGACCCGCAAACGGGTGACCCAGGGGCCGGCCCTGCCGGGCAAGCTGGCGGACTGCACGGTCCAGGACCCGGCGATCAGCGAGCTCTTTTTAGTCGAGGGTGACTCCGCCGGTGGCTCGGCCAAGCAGGCCCGGGATCGTGAGTACCAGGCGGTGATGCCCCTGCGTGGCAAGATTCTCAACACCTGGGAGGTCGACCCGGCCGAAGTCATGGCCTCGCAGGAGGTCCACGACATCGCCGTGGCACTCGGGATCGAGCCCGGCTCGGAAGATCTCACCGGGCTGCGCTATGGCAAGGTTTGCGTGCTCGCGGATGCCGATCCGGATGGCGCTCATATCGCCACGTTGCTCTGTGCCCTTTTTCTCAAGCACTTTCCCGCCCTGGTCCGGGCCGGGCATGTGTTCATGGCCATGCCGCCGCTCTACCGCATCGATGTGGGCAAGGACACCTGGTATGCGCTGGATGAGGACGAACGCCGGGGGATTCTCGATCGGATCGCCGCCGAGAATCGCAAAGGCAAGGTGGCCACCACCCGCTTCAAGGGGCTGGGCGAGATGAACCCGCTCCAGCTCCGCGAGACCACCATGGCGCGGGATACCCGGCGGCTGGTCCAGCTCACCGTCGATGCCCCCGAGCAGACCGAAAGCCTCATGGCCATGCTCCTGGGCAAACGGGCGGCCGCCCAGCGACGAGCCTGGCTGGAGCGCAAGGGGGATCTGGCCGAGGTGCTGGTGTGATCAGCCATCACCGCCGAGCAACAGGGAATGACAGGATAAGCGCATGAGCGAACAGACCCAGGGCCCGGACTACGAGCGCCGGCCGTTACATGAGTTCACCGAAAAGGCGTACCTGGACTATTCCATGTACGTCATCCTCGACCGGGCACTGCCCCATGTCGGGGACGGGCTCAAGCCCGTGCAGCGGCGGATTGTCTACGCCATGTCCGAGCTCGGCCTGTCGGCGGCGGCCAAGCACAAGAAATCGGCCCGGACCGTCGGCGATGTGCTGGGCAAGTACCATCCCCACGGCGACTCCGCCTGCTACGAGGCCATGGTGCTCATGGCCCAGCCCTTCAGCTACCGCTATCCGTTGGTGGATGGGCAGGGCAACTGGGGCTCGGCGGACGATCCCAAGTCCTTCGCCGCCATGCGCTATACCGAAGCGCGCCTGGCGCCCTACAGCCGGCTCTTGCTCGAGGAGCTGGGGCAGGGGACTGTCGAGTGGCAGCCCAATTTTGACGGCAGCCTGGATGAGCCGGTGACTCTGCCGGCCCGGGTGCCCAATGTGTTGCTCAATGGCGGGACAGGCATCGCGGTTGGCATGGCCACGGACATCCCGCCCCATAACCTGCGCGAGGTGGCCGCTGCCTGCATTCGCCTGCTTGACGAGCCGGATGCGGATGTTGCCGCCCTTTGCGAGCACATCAAGGGACCGGATTTTCCCACCGAAGCCGAGATCATTACCCCGGCGGCGGAAGTCCACCGGCTCTATGAAACCGGTCAGGGTGGGCTGCGCCTGCGCGCGCGCTGGGAGCAGGACAGCCGGGATGTGATCGTCACCGCGCTGCCATTCCAGGTATCGGGCTCGCGGGTGCTCGAGCAGATCGCCGCACAGATGCAGGCGAAAAAGCTTCCCATGGTCGATGACCTGCGGGATGAGTCCGATCATGAAAACCCCACTCGGCTGGTGATTACCCTGCGCTCCAACCGGGTCGATGCCGACGAGGTGATGCAGCACCTGTTCGCGACCACCGATCTGGAGAAAACCTACCGGGTCAATCTCAACGTGATCGGTCTGGATGGCCGGCCCCGCGTGCGCAATCTGCGCGAGCTGCTGGCCGAATGGCTGGAGTACCGCCGCGAGACGGTCCGACGACGGCTGGCGTGGCGCCTTGACAAGGTCGAGGCCCGTTTGCATGTCCTCGAGGGGCTGTTGGTGGCCTACCTCAATATCGATGAGGTCATTGCCATCATCCGTGAAGCCGATGAGCCCAAGCCGGCACTGATGGAGCGCTTCGGCCTCTCCCAGACCCAGGCCGAGGCCATCCTCGAGCTGCGGTTGCGGCATCTGGCCCGGCTCGAGGAGATGAAAATCCGGGGCGAACAGGATGAGCTGGCCGCCGAGCGGGAGCAGCTGCAAAAAACCCTGGGCTCGCGGGCGCGTATGACCCGGCTTATTCAATCCGAGCTGCAGGCGGATGCCGAGCAGTACGGCGACGACCGGCGTTCGCCGTTGGTCGAACGCGACAGCGCCCGGGCGCTCAGCGAGCAGGATCTGCTGCCCAGCGAACCGGTCACGGTGGTGTTATCCCAGAAAGGCTGGGCACGGGCGGCGAAGGGTCATGACATCGACCCGCAAAAGCTCTCCTACCGCGCCGGCGATGGCTTTGCCGATGCGGCCCCCGGGCGCAGCAACCAGTGGGCGGTGTTTCTGGACACCCTGGGGCGGAGTTACAGCCTGCCGGCCCATACCCTGCCTTCGGCCCGCGGCCAGGGCGAACCGCTCACCGGCCGGTTGCAGCCCCCCCAGGGCGGCTATTTTGTTCATGTGCTCTGTGGCGAGCCTGACGAAGGGGTGCTGCTGGCAGCGGATACCGGCTATGGGTTTGTCACCCGCCTCAAGCACCTGCAGGGCCGGCAGAAGGCGGGCAAAGCCGTGCTCAACCTGGGCGGCGGTTCGATCATCGCGCCGGTCAGCATCCCGCCCCAGGCCGCGCAGGTGGCGGTGGCGACCACGGCCGGCCGGTTGCTGGTCTTTGCGCTGGATCAGCTGCCCGAGCTGCCAAGGGGCAAGGGCAACAAACTGATTGATATTCCCGCCGCCCGGCGTAAGGATGGAAGCGAGAAGGTCGCCGGCCTGTGCGTGCTCAGCGAGGGGCAGCCGCTGGTGGTGGCGGCCGGAAAACGCCACCTCACCCTCAAAGCCGGTGACCTGGCCGGCTATGAGGGCGACCGGGGACGCCGGGGCAAGGCGTTGCCCCGGGGGTTCCAGCGGGTGGACGGGTTGTCGGGACAACAGGAGGGCTAGATCCGTGAGGCGGATACTGCTTTTTCTGGGGACCAACATCGCCATTATCGTCGTCCTGGGCATTGTCCTGCGGCTGCTTGGCGTGGATCGCCTGCTCGAAGCCGACGGCGGTGCCCTGGATTACCGTGCCCTTTTGATTTTTGCCGCGGTGTTCGGCATGGGCGGCAGCTTTCTGTCGCTGGCCATCTCGAAATGGATGGCCAAACGGGCCATGGGGGTGCGTGTCATTGATCGGCCACAGGGCGAGGAGGAGCAATGGCTGATTGAGACTGTCCGGCGCCAGGCCGCCGCGGCCGGGGTCGGCATGCCCGAGGTCGGGGTCTACGAATCCCCCCAGGTGAATGCCTTTGCCACCGGCATGAGCCGCAACAACGCCCTTGTGGCGGTCAGCAGCGGGCTGCTCGACGCCATGACCCGGGACGAGGCCGAGGCGGTGCTGGCCCACGAGGTCAGTCACATCCAGAACGGCGATATGATTACCCTTGCCCTGATCCAGGGGGTCATCAACACCTTTGTGATCTTCCTCGCCCGGCTGATCGGGCATTTTGTCGACCGCGTGGTCTTTAAGAACGAGCGCGGTCACGGGCCGGGGTTCTGGATTACGACGATCGTAGCGGAGATCCTCCTGGCGGTGGCCGCCTCGGTGATCGTGATGTGGTTTTCGCGGCAACGGGAATTCCGCGCGGACGCCGGCGCGGCGCGACTATCGGATCGCGACAAGATGATTGCCGCGCTGCAGCGACTGGCCGGGACGCCCCCGGCCGAGGATCTGCCGGATCAGATGGAGGCGTTCGGGATATCCGGCCGGATTGCCCGGGGTGGGTTCAAGCGCTGGTTTATGTCGCATCCGCCCATCGAGGCCCGCATCGAGGCGCTGCGGCGGGGGTAGCCGCATCGATCCACTGGCGGGGGCGCTTTTCAACAGCCGCCGCTCCAGTCAATCGGCACCTTCCACGGCTCGCCGGCCACCTCGCGTACCAGCCGGGGCAGCAGATAGCCGGGTAGCTGTGATGCCAGCGCCTGCATCACCTGACAGGCCCGGCGCTCATCGACCTCGAAATGGCCCGCGCCCTCGACCCGATCCAGCAGATGCAGGTAATAGGGCTGGACGCCGATCGAGAACAGCCGCTCGCTGAGTTCGGCCAGCACGCCGGCATCGTCGTTGATATCGCGCAGCAGAACGGTCTGGTTGAACAACCGCACCCCCGCGGCCTGCAGCCGGCGCATGGCAGCGCCAACCCGGTCATCCAGTTCGTTGGGGTGATTGGCATGGATGACCATGACCGGGGTCAGCCGCCCACCGGCCAGCCAGGCCAGCAAGTCATCGTCGACACGGCTTGGCAAGACCACCGGCAGGCGGCTGTGGATGCGCAGCCGGCGCAGGTGGGGGATGGCCTGCAGCGCCTCGGCCAGGGCGCTGAGTCGTCGATCAGCAAGGCTGAGCGGATCGCCGCCGCTGAGGATGACCTCGTGGATGCTGGTGTCGCCTTGCAGGTAGGCCAGGGCGTTTCGCCATTGTCCGGTGCTGGCATTGGCCTCGGCGTAGGGAAAATGCCGCCGGAAGCAGTACCGGCAGTTGATGGCGCAGGCGCCGGTGGCGATCAGCAGGGCACGGCCGTGGTATTTGTGGATGACGCCGCCGTTTTGCAGGCTGGCGCCGTCGCCCACCGGATCCTTGACAAAATCGGGGGTGGTGCCGGTTTCCAGATCCACTGGCAGGACCTGCTGGAGCAGTGGGTCACGCGGGTTGCCCGGCTCGATGCGCTCGAGAAAGGCTCTGGGCACGCGCAGCTCGAAGCCCTCGGCCGCCCGTCGGGCCGGCGTCACTAACGCCGGGTCCAGTTTCAGTGCATCGATCAGCTCGGCCGGTTCGCGGATGGCGGTCTGCCACTCGCGTTGCCACGGCGCTGCGCTCATATGTCATCCCCCGGGGTTTTCCGTTAGCATGCATCGCCATTGCTGGCCGCCGCCGGCGGCCGCGCCTGAATGATGGAGATGCCATGGCCACTTACACCACCAATCAGTTCAAATCCGGTCTCAAGCTCATGCTCGATGGCGAACCCTACACCATTGTCGAGAACGAGTTCGTCAAGCCGGGCAAGGGTCAGGCCTTCAATCGGGTCAAGGTGCGCAATCTCAAGACCGGCAAGGTGATCGACCGCACCTTCAAATCCGGTGAAAGCGTCGAGGCCGCCGACGTCATGGAAACCGAGATGCAGTATCTCTACAGCGATGGCGAGTTCTTCTACTTCATGGACCCGGCGAGCTTTGAGCAGCATCCCGCTCCCCCGGCGGCGGTGGGTGATGCCCACAAGTGGCTGAAAGAGCAGGACGTATGCAATGTCACGCTCTACAACGGCGAGCCCCTGTCGGTGGAACCACCGCCCCATGTGACCCTGCAGGTGACCCAGACCGACCCCGGGTTAAAGGGTGATACCAGCAGCGGTGGCAGCAAACCGGCCACCCTCGAGACCGGCGCAGTGATCCAGGTGCCGCTTTTCATCCAGGAAGGCGAGGTGCTCAAGGTCGATACCCGCAGCGGCGAATACGTCTCCCGGGCCAAGGACTGAGCACAACGGGGCGGGCCGGTGAATGGAGGCGATTGGCGACCCACCGCCCGGGCCGATGTGCTGGCTCGACGCGCCCGGTGGCTGGCCGAGATCCGGGCGTTTTTTGCCGATCGGCATGTCCTGGAGGTCCAGACCCCGGTGCTCGCCGCGGCCGGGGTGACCGATGTGCATATCGACGGGATGCGTGAGGCCGGCTCCGGCCGTTGGCTGCAGACATCGCCGGAATACGCCATGAAGCGGCTGCTGGCCGCCGGGGTGGGCGATTGCTATCAGATCGCCCCGGCGTTTCGCGCCGGCGAGCAGGGCCGTTGGCATAATCCCGAATTCACCCTCCTCGAGTGGTATCGCCTCGGCTTCGATGCGCCCGCCCTGATGGACGAGGTCTCGATGCTGGTCGACCGGATCCTCGGGCCCGGTCATTATCACCGCGACAGCTATCAGGGGTTTTTCCTGGCTGCCGGATTGCCTGACCCGCTGACGGCCACCGCCGATGCGCTGCAAAAGGCGGCGGCCGAAGCGACCACTTCGCCCCCCGGTGGGCTCGATCGCAGCGGTCTGCTGGATTGGCTTTTCAGCGAGACGGTGGTGCCGGCGCTGCCCCCGAGGGCCTTTGTCACGGGGTTCCCCGCCGAACAGGCCGTCCTCGCCCGTCGCGAGGCGGCCGATCCACGGGTGGCAGCGCGGTTCGAGCTCTTCTGCAATGGCGTGGAGCTGGCCAACGGATTTGACGAGCTCACCGATCCGGGGGAGCTGCGCGGACGTCTCGAGCGCGATCAGCAGCAGCGACGAACAACGGAGCGGGCCGTGCCGGGGATCGATGAAAGGCTGATGGCGGCCATGGCGCACGGACTGCCGGCATGCGCCGGCGTGGCGCTGGGGCTCGACCGGCTATTCGCCCTGGCTGCCGGGGTTGACTCCATCGCCGAGGTGATGGCTTTCGACTGGCCACACGCCTGAGTCATCCAGGGCATCGGCGCGGGGGTGGCACTGGCCGAGTCGCTGACCCATGCGCAATGGCATGGTGGGGGTCAGCGACGGGGCCCAGTCCACGGCATCGGGTGGCAACAGCAGGATCACCGTCGAGCCCAGGTTGAACCGCCCCATCTCCGCACCCATCGGCAGGACCGGCGGCTCGCTGCGGAAATCCCAGCTGCGCACGCGCTGGCCCCGGGGTGGGGTGATTTCGCCGGTCCAGATGGTCTCGATGCTGCCAACCCCGATGGCACCGACGAGCACCATGGCCATGGGGCCGAAGGCTGTTTCGAATACCGTGATCACCCGCTCGTTGCGAGCGAATACCCGGGGTACATGCCGGACCACCGGTGCCGAGACGCCGAAAAGCCGGCCGGGGACGTGGATGATCTGCTCGAGCTCGCCGGTCACCGGCATGTGGACGCGGTGATAATCCCTGGGCGAGAGGTAGAGCGTGGCGTAGCGGCCGGCTTCGAACGGTGCGGCCAGCTGCGGGTCGCCGGCCAGCAGGCTCGAGAGGTCGTAGCGCTGGCCCTTGGCCTGGATCAGCTCGCCCTGATGGATGTCGCCGAATTCGCTGAGCGCCCCGTCAATGGGACTCACGAACGCATCCGCCGTCGCCTCGATGGGCCGCTTGCCGGTGGCCAGTGCGCGGGTGAAAAGCGCATTGAGGCTTGGGTAGTCGGCCGGGTCCTGGATGGCGGCTTCGGTGAGGTCAATGCCGGCGTATCGACAGAACGCGCGGATCAGCAGCTGTTTCGCCGGCCGCCAGTGCCAGCGGGCCACCCCGTGCATGCAGCGGGATAAGCCATGCTGAGGCAGCATCGCCATCAACCAGGCCCCCAGCCTTGCCAGCATTATTGGTTTGCCTCGTTGTAGCGGCGGACGATCCGGCGGAACTCCTCGGCCAGAATCTCGCGGCCGTGGGGCGGCTGCCACAGGGCCTGCCAGTCACCCTCGGGGTTGATCAAAAGGATGGCGGCGCTGTGATCCACCGGGTAGTCACCGTTTTCATCGGGTTGGCCCAGCGAGTAGCTGATGCCCAACGCCCCGGTGAGCCGGTCGATCGCTTCGCGCTCGCCGGTCACCCCCATGAACGCGTCATTGAAATGCTCGACGTAGCGCTGCAGGGTCTCGGGGTCATCCCGGCCCGGATCCACCGAGACAAAAACCACTTCCGGGACCGGTCCGCCATCGGCATCCAGCCGTTCCACGGCACCGGCCAGGGTGGCCAGCGTCATGGGGCAGACGTCCGGGCAGTTGGTAAAGCCAAAGAAAAGCAACTGCCAGTCCCCCTGCAGGGATGCCCGGGTCCAGGGCTCGCCGTGGTGGTTTTCAAGCTCAAAGGCGGGCAGCGCCCTTGCCGTTGGAAAAACCGTTCCGACCGGCTCGCTGGGTGCCGGGCCTTGATCGCGCCACATCCAGGCGCCTGCGGCAGCCACCAGGGCGGCCAGCAACGCGACCGCCGCCGCGGTTGTGATCAGCCTTAATCTCATGCCCGCCATTATGCCATCGCTGGAGGCCGCCATGCGGTGGCAGCGATGTTAAACTCCACGGATGAGTCACCACACGCTACAGACCATCGGCGATCATATCCGCTATGCCGCCAGTCGCTTCGAGGCGGCCGGCCTGCATTATGGCCATGGCACCGACAACGCCATCGATGAAGCGGCGGCGCTGGTGCTCGGCATACTGCATATGCCGCCGGATCTCGCCGCCGGGTGGTTCACCTGCCGCGTCACCGATGACGAGCGCGAGGCGCTGCTTGCCGCCATCGCCGAGCGCATCGACAAGCGCCGCCCGGTGCCCTATATCCTCGGCGAGGGGTGGTTCTGCGGCCTGTCCTTTGAGGTGGATGAGAGCGTACTGATTCCGCGCTCGCCCATCGCCGAGCTCATCGAACAGGGGTTTTCGCCCTGGATCGATCCGGCCCGGGTCGAGCGGATCGCCGATGTCGGCACCGGCTGCGGCTGCATTGCGGTGGCCTGCGCGCTGGCGTTCCCGCAGGCCGAGGTCTTTGCCCTGGACAACGCCGCCGGCGCCCTCGCCCATGCCCCCCACAACGCCAGACGCCACGGCGTCTCGGGCCGGGTGCGTGTACAGCGCTCGGATCTGCTCGAAGGCGTCGGTCAGGCCGGGGCGATGGATCTCATCGTCGCCAATCCGCCCTATGTGGACACCCGGGCGATGACCACCCTGCCGCCGGAATACCGGCACGAGCCCCGGGAGGCGCTGGCGGCCGGCCCCGATGGCATGGATGTGGTCCGCCGTCTGCTGCCGCAGGCAGCGCGATGTCTGGCGCCGGCGGGGTTGCTGGTCTGCGAGGTCGGGCATGGCATGGCGGCTTTCGAGGCGGCCTTCCCCGAGGTGCCGGTCACCTGGGTGGACCTCGAGCGCGGTGGCGAAGGGGTGTTTGTCATCCAGGGTGAGGCGCTGCAATCGGCCCTGGGTGCCGATGCGGTGATGGTTGGTGACGGGGTAGCATAAGCGCATGTCCGGAAACAGCATTGGCCGACTCTTTACCGTAACGACCTTTGGCGAGAGCCACGGGCCGGCGCTCGGTGCCGTGGTGGACGGCTGTCCGCCGGGGCTGGCGTTGACCGAGGCCGACCTCCAGGGCGATCTGGACCGGCGTAAGCCCGGCACGTCGCGGCATACCTCGCAACGCCGCGAAGGCGACGAGGTGCGGATCCTCTCTGGCGTATTCGAAGGCCGGACCACCGGGGCCCCCATCGGGCTTTTGATCGAAAACATCGATCAGCGGTCCAAGGACTACAGCGACATCAGCGAGTTGTTCCGCCCGGGGCATGCCGACTACACCTACTGGCAGAAGTACGGCATCCGTGATTACCGCGGCGGGGGGCGCTCCTCGGCCCGCGAGACGGCCCTGCGGGTCGCTGCCGGGGGCATCGCGCGCAAGTATCTCCACGAGCAGTTGGGGGTGCGCATTCGCGGGTGGCTGGCGGCGCTCGGGCCCATCGAGCTGGCCTTGCAGGACTGGGATGCGGTGGACGACAACCCGTTTTTCTGTGCCCAGCCAGAGCGGCTGGGCGATCTCGAGTCCTACATGGACGAGTTGCGCCGCTCGGGGGACTCGGTCGGTGCGGTGGTCGGGGTGCTGGCCCGCGGGTTGCCGCCGGGCCTGGGCGAGCCGGTCTTCGATCGACTGGATGCGGATATCGCCCATGCGCTGATGAGCATCAATGCGGTCCGCGGCGTGGAAATCGGTGACGGGTTTGCCAGTGCCGCGCAGAAAGGCACCGAACACCGCGACGAGATCACCCCCGCCGGATTTGTGACCAATCATGCCGGTGGCACGCTCGGCGGGCTGTCCACCGGGCAGGATGTGGTGGCGCGCATGGCGCTCAAGCCCACCTCGAGCATCCGTATCCCGGGCCGCTCGGTCGACATCCATGGCGAGCCGGCCGAGGTGGTGACCACCGGTCGCCACGACCCCTGTGTGGGCATTCGCGCCACGCCCATCGCCGAGGCCATGCTGGCGATCGTTCTCATGGATCACTGGTTGCGGCATCGCGGTCAGAATGCCGATGTCGACTCGGGTACACCGATTATTCCCCGACAAGCCGGCGACTGACGCCCCGCCATGGCTGCGGCGCTGCCCTACGGCCGACTGTCGGCCTTCTATCTGGTGTTCTTTGCCGTCCTTGGCGTGCTGGGGCCCTATTGGGGGCCCTATCTCAAAAGCCTGGGCTACGAGGCTGCCCAGATTGGCACCCTGATCGGGCTTCTGCATGCCACCAAGCTCATCGCGCCCAATCTCTGGGGTTGGGTGGCCGATCGGCTGGGGCGGCGAATGGGGGTGATCCGCTTTGCCTGCGTGGCAGCGGCACTGGGCTTTGCCGGTGTCTTCGTGGCCGAGGGTTTCCTGGCAATGGCCGGGGTGATCCTGGCGTTCAGTTTCTTCTGGAACGCCACCCTGTCGCAGTTCGAGGCCAACACGCTCAGCCACCTGGGCGCGCAGTCCCACCGCTATCCGCGGATCCGGCTCTGGGGGACGGTGGGGTTCATGGTGGCGGTCCTGGCCGTTGGCGAGGGCATCGATGTGCTGGGCGCCGGTATTGTCCCGGCGGTGCTGCTGGGGCTTTTCATCACCCTCTCGGGGATCAGTCTGAGCGTGCCCGAGGCACCGGCCAATGGCGGCGATCGGGCAGGGCCCGGCCTTTGGGCGGTCTTGCGCCAGCCCAAGGTGCTGGGGCTTTTTGGTGCCTGCTTTCTGCTGCAGGCAAGCCACGGCCCGTTCTATGCTTTCTACAGCATCTATCTGCAAGATGCCGGCTACAGTGGCACTGCCATCGGCCTGCTCTGGGCCGTGGCGCTGCTGGCCGAAATCGCAGTGTTTCTGCTCATGCCCCGCTGGCTGCCCCGGTTCGGCCACCGTCGGCTTTTGATCATCGCCATGCTGCTGGCGGTGGTGCGCTGGGTGATGGTGGGCCTGTTCCCCGAGCAGGTGCCGCTTCAGGCCTTTGCCCAGCTCTTTCACGCCGCGACCTATGGCGTCTACCACGCCGCGGCCATTTCCATGGTGGATCGCTACTTCACCGGTGCGCTGCAGGGGCGCGGCCAGGCGCTCTACAGCAGTCTGACCTTCGGCGCCGGTGTGGCCGTCGGCAGCTTTCTGGCCGGGGCGCTTTGGGATGTCATCGGCGGGGCATCGACCTTCGTGCTGGCGGCAGGTCTGGGTCTGGCGGCGGCATTGCTGGCGCACCATACCCTGCCGCGGCCCGGGGCCAGGGCGCTGTCCGGCGCTTAACGCCATTACCCGCTCGGCGTATACTCGGTCTGCTAGGCAGATCAGGTCATCACCGCACGAGGAAAGGCAGATGGGCGGCAAAACGCTCTACGACAAACTCTGGGACGCCCATGTCGTTCGCGACAACGGCGACGGGACGGCCCTTTTGTACATCGACCGGCAGTTGGTCCACGAGGTTACCTCACCCCAGGCCTTCGAGGGCTTGCGACTGGCCGATCGGCCGCTGTGGCGAACACCGGCCAATCTGGCGGTGGTGGATCACAACGTGCCGACCACCGATCGTGACAAGGGCATTGCCGATCCGGTCTCGGCGTTGCAGGTCGAGACGCTCAACCGCAACTGCCGCGAATATGGCATCACCCAGTTCGGCCTTCTGGACCGCCGCCAGGGCATTGTCCACATCATCGGTCCGGAGCAGGGGGCGACCCAGCCCGGGATGACGGTGGTCTGTGGCGACTCGCATACCTCCACCCATGGGGCACTGGGGGCACTGGCCTTCGGCATCGGGACCTCCGAGGTCGAGCACGCGCTGGCGACCCAGACCGTGGTTCAGGCGCGCTCCCGGCGTATGCTCATTCGCGTCGATGGCCAGGTCGGCCCGGGTGTGACCGCCAAGGACATCATGCTGGCGATCATCGGCAAGATCGGTACCGCCGGCGGCACCGGCTATGCCATCGAGTACGGCGGTGAGGCCATCCGGTCGCTGCCCATGTCCGGGCGGATGACCATCTGCAACATGTCCATCGAGGCGGGGGCGCGCTGCGGCATGGTGGCGGTGGATGACACCACCATCGAATATCTGCGCGACCGCCCCTATTCGCCCAAGGGCGAGCTGTGGGATCAGGCGGTGGCTTACTGGCGCACCCTGGTCAGTGATGATGATGCCGAATTCGACCGGGTGGTCACCCTGGAGGCGGCCGAGATCAAACCGCAGGTATCCTGGGGCACTTCGCCCGAGATGGTGGTGCCTGTCGACGGCCGGGTGCCGAACCCGGCCGATGAGCCCGATGAGACCAAACGCACGGGGATGCAGCGCGCCCTCGAATACATGGGGCTTAAGCCCGGCACGCCGATTCGCGAGATCCGGCCGGAGAAAGTCTTTATCGGCTCGTGCACCAATGCACGTATCGAGGATCTGCGCGCGGCCGCCCGGGTGCTCCGCGGCAAGCGGATCGCGCAGGGCATCCGCGAGGCGATGGTGGTGCCCGGCTCGGGGCTGGTGAAGTGGCAGGCCGAGCAGGAAGGACTGGATCAGGTGTTCAAGGCGGCAGGCTTCGAGTGGCGCGACGCGGGCTGCTCGATGTGTCTGGGCATGAATCCCGACCGGTTGAGCCCCGGCGAGCGCTGCGCCTCGACCTCGAACCGTAACTTTGAAGGCCGGCAGGGCGCCGGAGGCCGGACCCACCTGGTCAGCCCCGCCATGGCGGCGGCTGCTGCGGTGGCCGGCCATTTCGTCGATGTCCGCGAACTGGAGCAATAGGCGATGGAACCACTCACCCGTGTCGAGGGCCTGGTCGCCCCGCTGGATCGATCGAACGTCGATACCGATGCGATCATCCCCAAGCAGTTCCTCAAGTCCATTCACCGCACCGGTTTTGGGCCCAACCTTTTTGACGAGTGGCGCTACCTGGATGCCGGCGAACCCGGTCAGGATTGCAGCAACCGCCCGCTCAACCCGGATTTTGTCCTCAACCAGCCGCGCTATGCCGGCGCCAGTATCCTGCTCGCGCGGGAGAACTTTGGCTGCGGCTCATCCCGTGAGCATGCCCCCTGGGCACTGGCGGATTTCGGCTTTCGGGTGCTGATTGCCCCGAGCTTTGCCGATATTTTCTACAACAACTGCTCGAAAAACGGTCTGTTGGCGCTCACGCTGCCGGCAGAAACCGTCCAGGCGCTGTTCGAAGCCACCTGGGCCGAGTCAGGTTACCGGTTGACGGTGGATCTGCCGGCGCAACAGGTAATCACCCCCGAGGGCGATGTGCATGGTTTCGACATCGACCCCCACCGCAAACATATGCTCGTGGAGGGCCTGGATGAGATTGGCCTGACACTGGAACATGCCGATGCGATTCGCGCCTATGAACAGCAGCGGCGTCGGGTGACACCCTGGCTGTTCCAGGATCTGGATCCGGCATGAGCCACAAGGTATTGATGCTGCCCGGCGATCATGTCGGGCCAGAGATCGTGGCCGAAGCGGATAAGCTGCTGCGTTGTCTCGCCAGCGAGTTTGGCCTGGCGGTCGAGCTCGAGTACGCCAACCTCGGCGGCTGTGGTGTGGATGCCGAGGGCGCCCCCCTGCCGGACTCGACACTGGCACTCGCCCGTGACAGCGATGCGGCCCTGTTGGGCGCGGTGGGCGGACCCGAGTGGGATCACATCGAACGTGACAAGCGCCCCGAGCGGGGGCTGCTGGCCATCCGGGCAGCGTTGGGGCTGTTCGCCAACCTGCGCCCGGCGCTGCTTGACCCCGAGCTGGTCAACGCCTCGTCGCTGCGGCCCGAG
Organism: uncultured Ectothiorhodospiraceae bacterium; assembly: GCA_913061005.1. Classification (GTDB taxonomy): domain Bacteria; phylum Pseudomonadota; class Gammaproteobacteria; order Nitrococcales; family Nitrococcaceae; genus Spiribacter; species Spiribacter pallidus. The sequence goes on from CAJXSH010000001.1 coordinate 61,889, forward strand.
GTGGTCTCGGGGCTGGATATACTGATTGTTCGCGAGCTGACCGGCGGCATCTATTTTGGCCAGCCGCGGGGCATTCGCACCCGGGCCGACGGCGTCCGGGAGGGATTCAACACCCTGGTCTACGGCGTTGACGAGATCGAGCGCATCGGCCGGGCGGGGTTTGAAGCGGCCCGCCGCCGGGATGGCCGGCTCTGCTCGGTGGACAAGGCCAATGTGCTGGAGTCGAGCGAGCTCTGGCGTGAGGTGATGGAGGGGCTGGCCGGCGAGTATCCGGATGTCTCGCTGTCGCATATGTACGTCGACAACGCGGCCATGCAACTGGTCCGTGACCCACGGCAGTTCGATGTCATGGTCACCGGCAATCTGTTCGGCGATGTCCTCTCCGACTGCGCGGCGATGCTGACCGGCTCGATCGGGATGCTGCCCTCGGCATCGCTGGATGAGACCGGCCGTGGGCTCTACGAGCCGGTTCATGGATCGGCGCCGGATATCTCGGGGCAGGGCATTGCCAATCCGCTGGCGACGCTCCTGTCAGTGGCGATGCTGCTGCGATTCAGCCTCGATGAGGGTGAACTGGCGCAACGGGTGGAGCGGGCCGTCGCCCGGGTGCTGGCGGATGGGCTGCGGACCGCCGATCTTGGCGGCGGTCAGGGGCAACCGGTCGGCACGGCCGCCATGGGTGATGCGGTGGTTGCCGCATTGCGGGCACAAGCAAACTAGGGGTTGATGATGAAAAAGGTCGGATTCGTCGGTTGGCGCGGCATGGTGGGCTCGGTGCTCATGGAGCGCATGCGCAGCGAGGGAGATTTCGGCGACATCGAGCCGGTGTTCTTCTCCACCTCGCAGACCGGCCAGCCGGGCCCGGACGTCGGCCGGGCCGTGCCGGCCCTGCAGGATGCCCATGACATGGCGGCGTTGTCCGAGATGGACGCCATCGTCACCTGTCAGGGGGGCGACTACACCAGTGCGGTGTATGACCCGTTGCGCAGTGCCGGCTGGCAGGGTTACTGGATCGACGCCGCCTCGACGCTGCGCATGAAAGACCACAGCGTCATCGTACTGGACCCGGTCAACGCCGGTGTCATCCGCCAGGCACTCGCCGACGGGACCCGGACCTTCGTCGGTGGCAACTGCACCGTCAGCCTGATGCTCATGGCCATCGGCGGGCTTGTCGAGCACGACCTGGTGGAGTGGATCGCGCCGATGACCTATCAGGCGGCCTCCGGATCGGGCGCGCAGCACATGCGCGAGCTGCTTCGCCAGATGGGTTATCTGCGTGACGCGGTGGGTGAGCGTCTGGATGACCCGGCGGCCGCCATACTGGAGATTGATCGGGACGTGACCGCGGCGCTGACCGGCAGTGATTACCCGGCCGAGCATTTCGGTGTGCCGCTGGCCGGGAGTCTGATTCCCTGGATCGACAAGCCCGTGGCGGGCGGCCAGAGTCGCGAGGAGTGGAAGGCCGGGGTCGAGACCAACAAGATCCTCGGCCGGCAGTTCGACCCGATTGCCATCGATGGGTTGTGTGTGCGCATTGGCGCCATGCGCTCCCATGCCCAGGCCCTGACGCTGAAGCTCAAACGGGATGTCCCGCTGGATGAGATCGAGGCCATGCTGGCAGCGGCCAACGACTGGGTGCGGGTCGTGCCCAACGAGCCGCAGCCGAGTCAGCAGCAGCTCACGCCCGCGGCGGTCAGCGGCCACATGCACGTGCCGGTGGGCCGGCTACGCAAGCTCGCCATGGGCGATGAATACCTCTCGGCGTTCACCGTCGGTGACCAGTTGCTCTGGGGCGCCGCCGAGCCATTGCGGCGCATGCTGCGATTGGTGATCGGCGACTGATGCGCGGTGCCGGCGCGCTGTTGGCGCTCGCCTTTGCCCCGGCGGTGATGGCCGGTGCGGCGGGACTGGGCGAGCTCCAGTCCGTGGCCGTTGACAGCGATGGCCTCGAGGCATGGGTGGCCGTTGATCCCGGGGCCGAGCCGCCGAGCCGCCCGGCCCGCAGCCGGGTCGCCACCCGACCGGTCCAGGCGGCGGCCGGGCTCGAGACCGAACATCGGCCGCGGGATCTGACCGCCGAGCTGGTTGGTCAAGGCCGGGAAGCGCGGGTACGTCTGACCGCGACCGACGTTCGCCCGGGGCAGGGCTTTGAGGTGCTGCTCGAGCTCAACACATCGGCTGGACGGCTGGCGCGGGGCTATCGCATCGATCCCACCGCGGCAGGCGGGTCGGGTCGAGCCCTGGGGCCTCTGCGCTTCGGGCCGACCACCTCCGGGCAGACCCTCTATCGGATCGCCAACGCCGTCCGGCCCCGGGCGGTGACCGGCAATCAGATGATGCTGGCGCTTCTGGCGGCCAATCCGGATCGATTCAATCGCAACAACGTCAATGCATTGCAGCGCGGTGTGCTGCTCGATATCCCCGCCGAGGACGCGCTCGAGCTGGTGCCCATGGCCGAGGCCGATCAGCGGGTCCGCGCGCAGAACAAGGCCTGGCTGGACAGTGATACGGACATGCCGGCCCAGGCCAGCCCGGAGCCGCCGGTTGAGGCCGGGTCGAGGGATCCGGCGCCGGACCCGGCCGCCGCCGATCCGGGGCTTTCCATCCGGCCATTGCGGCTTTTGCCACCCCCGGAAGCGCTGGTCTCTGAGGTGCTCGAGACACCGACATTCCAACGGCTGCAGGGGCAGATCGAACGCATGCAGGCCAGCAACGAGGCGCTGGCGCAGGAAAACCGCGAACTCGAAACCACCCTGGCGACCATGCAGCAAAGCCTTGGCGATCTGCAGGCCGAGCTTGCAGCGGCTCGTGAGCCCGCCGGGACGGCGCGAGTCATCGACGCGGTGCAGGCCCAGTGGCGGCAGGCGACGACCGCGCCGGCGCAGGCGTTACGACTGCCATTGGTGCAGTACACGCTGTTGGGTCTGCTGGGGCTCGGGCTTTTGACTCTGTGGATCATCGGCAACCGTCGACGGCGGCGTGAGATCGCCGAACAATCAATGCCGGCCCGCTGGCAGCCCCAGACCGGCCGTCCCGAACCGTCCGCGGACACCGCCGATGTGGCACTGGGGGACGTCTCGGTTCAGGACCAGGCGGTGGACCATGCCGCGGCCCTGGCGGCGGCCGACGAGCTCATCGCCCACGGGCGTCTGGACGAGGCCCAGACGCGTCTGGATGACGCCCTGGGGGCGGCGCCGGATGATCTGGCGCTGCGGCTCAAGCTCTTGGATGTGCTCTATCTGCGTGGCGACCAATCGGGTTTTGAGGCCGAAGCCCATGTCCTGCACGCCCAGCTGGGTGATGCCTCGGACGAGCGGTGGCAGCGGGTGCAAGCACAAGGACGGACCCTGGCGCCGGCGCATCCCCTTTTTGCCGGGCCGGCGGGGGCGCCACCGGAGTCGGGATGAGCCTGTCGTGACGCGCATTGCCCTGGGCATCGAGTACGACGGTGCCGGGTACAGCGGCTGGCAGCGTCAGGCCCACGCCCGCTCGGTCCAGGCGGCGCTTGAGGGCGCCATCAGCGCGGTGGCCTGTCACCCGGTCGAGGTGGCCGCCGCCGGGCGGACCGACGCCGGCGTCCATGCGCTGGGTCAGGTGGTGCATTTTGACACGCCGGCCGAGCGACCCGACCGGGCCTGGGTGCGTGGGGTCAACAGCCACCTGCCCGCAGATATCGGGGTGCGCTGGGTGGCCCATCCCGGAGCGGGTTTCGATGCCCGGCGCAGCGGGCTGGCCCGGCGATATCAGTATCTGTTGCAGGATACGCCGCTGCGGCCGGTGCTGGCCCGCCAGCGGGTCGGGTGGACCTGGCAGTCGATGGATGTGGCTGCCATGGCAGCGGCCGCCGCACCGCTGATCGGTGAGCATGATTTCAGCAGCTTTCGGGCGGCCGGTTGCCAGGCCCCGCATGCGGTTCGGCGACTCCTTCGCCTGGACGTCTACCGCCAGGGCGGAGTGGTCGTTTTTGACGTCGAAGCCAATGCCTTTTTGCATCATATGGTCCGTAACCTGGTCGGCAGTCTGATGCAGGTGGGCAGCGGCGAGCGCTCGTCGGACTGGCTGGCCGAAGTGCTGGCAGCCCGGGATCGGCGCCGGGCCGGGGTGACCGCACCGGCCGCCGGGCTCTATCTGCTGGGGGTGCGTTACCCGCCGGGCTTTGGCCTGCCGGATATGCCGCCGGCGGGCGCTTTTGCCTGTGTCCCGGGCCAGGGGTAGGATGCGACGAGTGCGTACCCGAATAAAGATCTGCGGGGTGACCCGGCCGGAGGATGGGCTGGCGGCGGCGGAGGCTGGCGCCGATGCCATTGGGCTGGTCTTTCATGCGGCAAGCCCCCGGGCAGTGGATGAAGCGATGGCCGGCCGGATCATCGACCGGCTGCCGCCCCTGGTGGCGGCGGTGGGGCTATTCATGGACGCGCCCCGATCCCGGGTGGCGGCGGTGCTCGACCAGGTGCCCCTGGATCTTCTGCAGTTCCATGGCAACGAGCCGGCGGATTACTGTGAATCATTCCGCCGCCGGTATATCAAATCCGTTGGCATGGCCGGAGGCGATGCGTTTGCTGTTGCCGCCGCCCATCCAGAGGCTTCGGCGTTGCTGCTGGATGGCCACGCCCCCGGGGATGCCGGTGGCAGTGGACAGACATTCGACTGGGGCAGCATGCTGCCGGATACGCATCGTATAATCGTCGCCGGCGGATTGCGGGCCGACAACGTGGCCGCCGCCATCAAGACAATCGAGCCCTGGGGCGTGGACTGCAGCAGTGGTGTGGAGTCTGCCCCGGGAATCAAGGACCGGCGCCAGGTCGCCGCCTTTTGCCAAGAGGTCTATCGTGTCAAAGGTAATGCAGGGCAGTGAAGCGCTGGGCAGCGAGCCGGCCGAGGCCGTTTTTGACGGGCATTTCGGTCCCTATGGCGGACGATTCGTCCCGGAGCTGCTCATGGCGCCGCTCGAAGAGCTCGCCGAGGCCTACGAGGCCATGCGCAATGATCCGGCCTTCCAGGCCGAATTCTATGCCGATCTTCAGCAATATGTCGGCCGCCCGACACCGCTATACTACGCCGAGCACTGGACCCGGCGCATCGGTGGGGCGCGGCTTTTTCTCAAGCGCGAGGACCTGGATCACACCGGTGCGCACAAGATCAATAACACCATGGGCCAGGCGCTACTGGCGGTGCGCATGGGCAAACGCCGCATCGTCGCCGAGACCGGCGCCGGCCAGCATGGGGTTGCCACCGCTGCCGTCTGCGCCCGCCTGGGGCTCGAGTGCGTGGTCTACATGGGCGCCGAGGATGTCCGGCGGCAGTCGGTGAATGTCTATCGCATGCGGCTGATGGGTGCCCGGGTGGTGCCGGTGGAATCCGGTACCCGCACCCTCAAGGACGCCCTCAACGAGGCATTCCGGGATTGGGCGGCGAATGTCGATGACACCTTCTATATCATCGGGACCGTGGCCGGCCCCCACCCCTATCCGGCCATGGTGCGCGACTTTCAGTCGGTGATCGGCCGTGAGACCCGCGAGCAGTGCCTGGAGCAGCATGGCCGGCTGCCCGATGCGCTGGTGGCCTGTGTGGGGGGCGGCTCCAATGCCATCGGCCTGTTCCACCCGTTTCTGGATGACCACGATGTCAGCATCTACGGCGTCGAGGCCGGGGGTGACGGCGTCGAGACCGGCCGCCACGCCGCCCCGCTGTCCGCCGGGCGGCCGGGGGTGCTGCATGGCAACCGCACCTATCTGATGGAAAACGAAGACGGGCAGATCATGCCCACCCATTCCCTGTCGGCCGGGCTGGATTACCCGGGGGTCGGGCCCGAGCATGCCTGGCTCAAGGACAGTGGCCGGGTGAGCTATGTGGCGGTCAATGACGACGAAGCGCTGGCCGCCTTTCACAGCCTCACTCAGACCGAGGGCATCATCCCGGCGCTGGAAACCGCCCACGGCATCGCCTACGCCGAGCAGCTCGCCGCCCGTCTCGGGCCGGATCAGACCATCGTCGTCAACTGCTCGGGCCGGGGCGACAAAGACATCAATACCGTCGCCGAGGTGGAGGGGATGCAGGTATGAGCCGGATCAACCATCGTTTTGCTCAACGCCGGGCCGAAGGCCGGCGGGCGCTGGTCACCTATGTCACCGGTGGTGATCCCTACCCGGGTGCCACGGTGCCGATCATGCACGAGCTGGTCCGCTCGGGTGCCGATGTCATCGAGGTGGGCATGCCGTTTTCCGACCCCATGGCCGACGGGCCGGTCATCCAGGATGCCTGTGACCGCGCCCTGGCCGGCGGAACCGGACTGGTCGGGGTGCTGGAGATGGTTCGCGAGTTCCGCCGCCAGGACCAGGATACCCCGGTGGTTCTGATGGGCTATCTCAACCCGATCGAGCAGATCGGCTATCGCCGCTTTGCCCGGGATGCCGCCGCGGCGGGGGTGGATGGTGTGCTCACGGTCGATCTGCCGCCGGAGGAGAGCCATGAACTGGTGCCGGCCATCGCCGAGCATGATCTCGACCCGATCTGGCTGGTGGCGCCGACCACCCGGCCCGAGCGCATCCGGGCGATCTGCGATCAGGCCCGGGGCTTTGTCTACTACGTCTCACTGAAGGGCGTGACCGGTGCGGCCACGCTGGATGTGGATGATGTTGCCGCCCATGTCGAGGCCATTCGCGAGGCCACCCAGCTGCCGGTCGGGGTGGGTTTTGGTGTTCGCAACGGCGAGGATGCCGCCCGCCTGGGGCAAGTGGCCGACGCCGTGGTTGTAGGCAGCGCCATTGTCTCGCGCATTGCCGAACACCCCGACGCCGATGAAAGCCAGCTCTCGCGCGAAGTCGGGGCCGTGGTGCGGGACCTGCGGGCCGGTCTCGATCAGCCGCTGCCGGAGGTCGCCCCGTGAGCTGGTTCGAAAAGCTCATGCCTTCGCGCATCCGCACCGAAGGCGGCAACCGGGGGCGCAGTGTACCGGAGGGGCTCTGGAGCAAGTGCGAGGGCTGCGGCGCGGTGCTCTATCGCCCGGAGGTCGAGCGCCATCTCGAGGTCTGCCCCAAGTGTGACGCCCATATGCGCATTGGTGCGCGTCGGCGGCTTGAAGTGTTCCTCGACAGCGAGGGGCAGCAGGAAATCGGCGCCGAGCTGCAGCCGGTGGACGCGCTGCGTTTCAAGGACTCGCGCCGTTACAAAGAGCGTCTGGGCCAGGCCCAGAAAGCCACCGGCGAGCGGGATGCGTTGGTGGCCATGTCCGGACGGGTACACAACGTCCCGGTGGTCGCGGCCGCCTTCGAGTTCCGCTTCATGGGCGGCTCGATGGGCAGTGTGGTCGGCGAGCGGTTTGTCCGCGCGGTGGACCATGCCCGCGAAGGGGGTGGTGCGCTGGTCTGCTTTAGTGCCAGTGGTGGTGCGCGGATGCAGGAGGCGCTGTTTTCGTTAATGCAGATGGCCAAGACCAGCGCCGCGCTCAAGCGCCTTTCCGATTCTGGTGTGCCGTTTGTCAGTGTGCTCACCGATCCGACCATGGGCGGCGTATCGGCCAGCCTCGCCATGCTCGGCGATGTCATCGTTGCCGAGCCGGGGGCATTGATTGGCTTTGCCGGCCCCCGGGTCATCGAACAGACCGTGCGCGAGACCCTGCCGGAGGGGTTCCAGCGCAGCGAGTTTCTGCTTGAACACGGGGCGGTGGATATGATCATCGACCGTCGCGAGCAGCGGGCCCGGCTGGCCTCGCTGATCGCCATGCTCACCGGGGCCGAGGCACCGGCCGTCGCCGCGCCGGCCACGGCCTGAACCACCGGCGGTGAGCGCAAGCGAACTTGGCGGTTGGCTGCGCTGGCTGGAGGGGATCCATCCGCGCGAGATCGACCTGGGGCTGGTGCGCATTGCTCAGGTCGCCGACAACCTGGGGCTACGGCAGAGCGGGCATCGGCTGATCACGGTCGCCGGTACCAATGGCAAGGGCAGTACCGTGGCCTGTCTCGAGGGCATCTATCGGGCGGCCGGCCGCCGACCGGGCGCCTACACCTCGCCCCACTTGCTGGCCTACAACGAGCGCATCCGTGTGGATGGCGAGCCTGTCTCCGAGGCGATGATCATCGAGGCCTTCCGCGCCATCGACGCCGCTCGCGGGTCCATTACGCTGACCTATTTCGAGTTCGCCACGTTGGCCGCCGCCTGGTGCTTTCGCGAGACCGCCGCCGACCCCTGGTTGCTGGAAGTGGGTCTGGGCGGGCGTCTGGATGCCACCAATTGCTTTGATGCCGACCTCGCGGTGGTCACGGCCATCGATCTGGATCATATGGAATGGCTGGGGGACACCCGCGAGGCGATCGCGATCGAGAAGATGGGGATTGCCCGACCCGGCCGTCCCGTTGTCTGCTCCGACCCTCATCCGCCCGCCACGATTGCGGATACAGCCCGTCAGCGGGACGCTTTGCTGTGGCAGCTGGGCAGGGACTACCGGGTCGGCGACCTTGATGACGCCGGGCAATGGCAGTGGCTGGCTGAGGGTGGCCGCCGGCTGAGCCTGCCGCGGCCCGAGTGGATGCCGCCGGCGGCGCTCGGCAACGCGGCGGGGGCGGTGATGGCGGTCAATGGGGCGCATCCTGATCTGCAGGTCGACCCGGCGGTGATCGCATCCGGACTGCGACACGCCCGGCTCGCCGGGCGTCAGCAGCGTGTCCGGCGGCCGGCCGCCGAGTGGTTGCTGGACGTCGGGCACAATCCGGCCGCCATCGAGTTGCTCGCCGAAACCCTGCGGCAGCACCCGGGCCGGGTGCGGATGGCCTTCGCGCTAATGCAGCGCAAGGCCCTGGAGGCGGTGATTGAGCCCCTGGCAGGCGTTGTCGACGACTGGTACCTGCTCGATCTCGATGACCCCGGGGCGCACTCGGTGGAGACCACCCGGGTGGCCCTGGCTGGCATCGGGGCTCGGGTGGTGGGCGCCGGTCCGGCGGCATCGGCGGTCAGCGAGCTGGAGCAGACGGCCCGACCGGACGATCTGCTGGTTGGCTGCGGCTCGTTTCGGGTAGTGGAGGTGCTTGCCCGGGCCGGCGTGGAGGCTTGCAACCCCGGGGACAGCAGCCGAAACTGAGATCAACGCATGGCGTCGGGGGCATGGTTTTGGAGCAACGGCTCAAACAACGATTGATCGGGGCGGTGGTGCTGGTCGCGCTGGGGGTGATCTTCCTGCCCATGCTGCTGTCGGGCCCCGTCGAACGGACCCGGGTGGATATTGATCTGGACATCCCGGCCGAACCCGAGTTGCCGCAGGCGCCGGCGGTACCCGAGGACGACACCCTCGAATCACCATCGCCCGGCGCGGAGCTGGCCGAGACGCCCATCCCCGATGAGCCCGATCAGCGGCCGGATGTCGACCCGCTGCCGGAGGTCGACAGGCCGGCCGAGGATCAGCCGGACGCCGATAGCCAGCCCAGCGAGGCAGCGCAAGTGGACAGCGCATCGGAGGGCGGCGTCTATGTGCAGGTGGGGGCCTTTGGCAGCATCGAAAACGCCCGGCGCCTTGCGGAGCGACTGCGTGAGGATGGCTTCGAGCTGCGGATTGTCGAGCATGACGGCGAACTGGCGCATCGTGTCCAGGTCGGGCCGCTCGCGGATCGGGCGGCTGCCGAGGCGATGAGCCAACGTCTGGCCGAGGGACATGAGCTACCGGGTTTTATCGTCGAGCCATAGCGGTGGCGGGTGATAGACTGGGCCAACGAGGATTGAATGAACTGGCTTGATTACGCGTTTCTCGGGGTGATTGGCCTGTCGGTGGTCATCGGGGTCATCCGCGGCTTCGTCCGGGAGGTGATCTCGGTGGTTGTCTGGGTCACCGCCTTCTGGCTGGCGGCCCGCTATGGTGTGCAGGTCGGCGAGCAGTTCTCTGGCTGGCTGAACTCGCCGATGCTGCAGATGGTCGCCGGCTTTGCAACGGTCTTTGTCATTATTCTCGTCGGCGGGACGCTGGTGGGGTATCTGGCACGAATGATCGTCGGCCAGACCGGACTCGGTGGCACCGACCGGCTGCTGGGGGTGGTCTTCGGCGGCCTGCGCGGCGGTCTGCTGGTCGGGCTTGTGGTGCTTGGCGCCGGGTTCACCGCGCTGCCGCAGCAGGCCTGGTGGCAGGGGTCGATCATCGCCAGCGGCTATCAGCCCTGGGTCTGTCACGACCGGGTTGGCCAGTGGCTGACCCGGGCCCGCGAGGTGCCGGGTATCGAGCAGGCGCCGATGGACACCTCGGCGGCGTTCGCCCACTGGCAGGCCTATTGCCAGCGTCCGACACAAACCGATAACGGGAGCTGACTCCATATGTGCGGTGTCATTGGTATCGTCGCCCGGTCCGCGGTCAATCAGGCCCTCTACGACGGGCTCACCGTGCTTCAGCATCGCGGTCAGGATGCGGCCGGTATCATGACCTTCGACAACGGGCGGCTGCACCTGCGCAAGGACAACGGGCTGGTGCGGGATGTCTTCAGCGCGGCGGACATGCTGGAGCTGCGGGGCAACATGGGCATCGGCCATTGCCGCTACCCCACCGCCGGTTGCTCCAGCTCGGCCGAGGCGCAGCCGTTCTATGTCAACTCGCCCTACGGGATCAGCCTCGCCCATAACGGCAACCTGACCAACGCCGAGGCCATCAAACGCGATCTCTATCTCGAAGATCTGCGCCATATCAACACCCAGTCGGATTCCGAAATCCTGCTCAATGTCCTGGCCCATCGCCTGGGGGGGCCGGGCAAGCTGCGTGCCAGCGAGTCGGATCTGTTCGACGCGGTGGCCACCATCCATGAGCGCTGCCGGGGCGGCTATGCCGCGGTGGCGATGATCAACGGCTACGGGATTCTCGGTTTTCGTGATCCCCATGGCATCCGCCCGCTTTGCTTTGGCAAGCGCGAGACCGATGCCGGGACCGAATACATGATCGCCTCGGAGAGCGTGGCGCTGGATGTGCTCGGTTACACACTGGTTCGCGATGTGGCGCCGGGAGAGGCGCTATTCATCGATCTCGACGGCAATCTCCACAGCCGCCAGTGTGCCGAGGCGCCCCGGCTTTCGCCCTGTATCTTCGAATATGTCTATCTGGCCCGCCCCGATTCGATGCTCGACGATGTGTCGGTTTACAAGTCCCGGCTGCGCATGGGCCGGATGCTGGCCGGACAGATCAAGCGCGAGTGGGCCAATCACGACATTGACGTGGTCATTCCCATTCCCGATACCAGCCGCACCAGCGCCCTGGACCTGGCCAACGAACTGAACATCAATTACCGCGAAGGCTTTATTAAAAACCGCTACATCGGCCGGACCTTCATCATGCCCGGACAGGCGGTGAGGCGGAAGTCGGTGCGCCAGAAGCTCAACGCCATCGATCTGGAGTTCCGCGGCAAGAACGTGCTGTTGCTTGATGACTCGATCGTCCGGGGAACCACTTCGGAGCAGATCATCGAAATGGCCCGCGATGCGGGTGCCCGCCGGGTGTATTTTGCTTCGGCGGCGCCGCCGGTGCGCTATCCCAATGTCTATGGGATCGATATGCCGGCGGCCCGCGAGCTGCTCGCCCACAATCGCAGCATCGATGAGATCCGTCAGACCATTGGCGCCGATGAGATGATCTACCAGTCACTGGACGACCTGGTTGCGGCGGTGAAAGAGGGCAATGCCGGTATCCAGGGGTTCGACTGTTCATGCTTTGATGGCCGTTACGTCACCGGTGATATCACCGCCGATTATCTGCTCGATCTCGAAGCCCAGCGCAATGATCAGGCCCGGGTCGGCGACAGCGCCCGCGGCTACCCCGAGCGCGCCGGAGGGTTGTGATGGCCGAGTGGGGCGACGACACCACCGGGCTGCGCGCCGGCTGGGCGCGCACACCCGAGCAGGAGCATTCCGAGGCGATTTTTCCGACCTCGAGCTTTACCTTTCGCAACGCCGCCGAGGCGGCGGCCCGGTTCAGCGGCGAGGCGCCGGGCAATATCTATGCGCGCTTTACCAACCCGACGGTTCGGGCTTTCGAGGAGCGGCTCGCGGCGATGGAGGGCGGCGAGCGGGCCATCGGCACCAGTTCGGGCATGGCGGCGATCCTGGCGATCTGCATGGGGCTTCTGCGCAGTGGCGATCATGTGCTCTGCTCGCTGGGCGTGTTCGGGACCACCGCCTCGCTGTTTGCCAATCAGTTAAGTCGCTTCGGGATCGAGACCGATTTCGTCGCGCCCACCGACACCGCGGGATGGGCGGCGGCCATGCGGCCGCAGACGCGGCTGCTTTTTCTCGAGACCCCGTCCAATCCGCTGACCGAGGTAGCCGACATCCCGGCACTCGCCGACATCGCCCACGCCGGGGGGGCGCGGCTGGTGGTGGATAATTGCTTTTGCACCCCCGCACTGCAAAAGCCCCTTGCCATGGGGGCGGATCTGGTCAGTCACTCGGCGACCAAGTTCCTCGACGGCCAGGGGCGTTGCGTTGGCGGTGCGGTGGTCGGCGATGCCGAGACACTGGATAACCACATCTTTCCATTCCTGCGCACCGCCGGGCCGACCATGAGCCCGTTCAACGCCTGGGTCTTTTTAAAAGGGCTCGAGACCCTCAACCTGCGGATGCGCCACCACAGCGAGCAGGCGCTGGCCCTGGCCCAATGGCTGGGTGAGCAGCGCGCCGTCACACAGGTCTATTACCCGGGGCTTGCCGACCATCCCCAGCACGACCTCGCGGCCCGTCAGCAAAGCGGCTTTGGTGGCGTGGTCTCATTCGAGGTCGACGGCGGGCGCGAGGCCGCCTGGCAGGTGGTCGATGCCACCCGCATGCTGTCGATCACTGCCAACCTGGGCGATGTCCGCACCACCATTACCCATCCGGCCAGCACGACCCACGGGCGGTTGAGTGCAGAACAACGCACCCGGATGGGGATCGGTGAAGGATTGGTGCGGATCTCGGTGGGACTGGAAGACCAGGCGGATATCCGCGCTGATCTGGCCCACGGGCTCGATCGTCTCGCACCCGCCGGATGACGGCCATCGCCGGGCTTCGCGCCGACATCGAGCGGATCTACCACGCCGCCCTCGAGGCGGTGAACGGCCGCACCGCGGTGGCCCGGGCGCTGCGCGAAGGCGTTGTCCCCGAGGGGCCGTTCTACCTTGTGGCGGTGGGCAAGGCGGCCACGGCCATGGCCCACGGACTGGCGGACGAACGCGGCAGCGATGTCATGGACGCGCTGGTGGTGACCCGGGCGGGGTACGAGGATCCCCAACTCGGCGAGCGGCTGCCGGGGCGAACCATCACCGCCCCCCATCCGATCCCGGATGGGCGCAGCCTCGAGGCGGGAGAGGCCCTGGTCCGTTTTATCGAACAGGCGCCGGCGGATGGGCGCTTTGTCTTTCTTGTCTCGGGAGGTGCCTCGAGCCTGGTCGAACGCCTCGCGCCCGGGATGGATGCCGCCGCGCTGGCTCGATTGAACCGCTGGTTGCTGGCGAGCGGACTGGACATCGGCCGGATGAACCGGCTGCGAAAGGCCTTCTCCACCATCAAGGGCGGTCGGCTGGCGCAATGGCTGGCTGGACGGCGGGCGGATGTGCTGCTGATATCGGACGTGCCGGGCGATGCCCCGGCGATGATCGGCTCGGGCCTGCTGTTCGCCGATGATGCGCCGCCCCTGACCGACGCCGAGCTGGCTGCCTTGCCCGAGGGGCTGGTGCCTGCTCCACCGCCCCCTACGATGGCGGCACCTTCGGTCAGCGGACATGTGGTGGCCAGCAATGCCGCCGCCGTCGAAGCCGCCGCCGAGCGGGCGCGGTCGCTGGGTTTTGCGGTGACCTGCCCCGGACGCTTCCTCGACGGCGAGGCCCGGACGTTGGGGGCGAGCCTGGCCGAGACGCTGATCGATGCCCCGGATTATCTGCATGTCTGGGGGGGAGAGCCGACCGTGACCCTGCCCGAACATCCGGGCCGTGGCGGGCGGATGCAGGCCCTGGCGCTGGCGGCGGCACAGAGACTGGCCGGCCGCCCGGCGGTATTGCTCGCCGCCGGGACCGATGGCGCGGATGGCCCGGGCGAGGATGCCGGTGCGTTGGTCGACGGCCATACCCTGTACCGGGGCCACCGGGCCGGTCTGGACGACGAATACACCCTGGATGCCGCCGATTCGGGGCGCTTTCTTGCCGCCAGTGGCGATCTCCTACGCACCGGCGGGACGGGGACCAATGTCATGGATCTGGTGATCGGCTACCACGGATCCAAAGGCACAGGTTGATCCGATGAAGCGTTGGCTCGGGAAACGCCACCGGGGCGTGCGGCCGGATGTGTACGCCGACGAGCCCGATCAGCGACGCGCCGCCGTCGAGGCCGGGCAATGCGGTGAGAGTGTCCTGCGCCGGCTTGTCAGTCGTGACGCGGACGCTCGTGTCCGCGCCGCCGCCGCGCGGCGGCTTCAGGATCCGGTGATGCTGCGTCGGGTGATCGAGTCAGATACCGATGTGCAGGTGGTGGCGTCGGCCCGGAGCCGGTATCGGCAATTACTGGCCGGTGGCGATGCCCTGTCGCTGGACTACCGGCTGGCGGCGCTTGCGGCCTGCCGGGATGGGCAGATCATTGCCCATGTGGCCCGCAGTGCCCGAGAGCCGGCGCTGCGCCGGGCGGCCATGGAGCGGGTCGATGATCATCGATTGCTTGCCGAGATCGCCGAGCATGATGACGATCACGACCTGCGCCGGGCCGCCGCCGGCCGGCTAGCCGCCATCCGCGGCAAAGGGCAGCGACGCTAGCTGCCACTCGCCCTGATCGATGCGCAGGACACTGCCTTGCTGGAACCAGTCTCCCAGCACCACGCGGCGGTAATCATTGCCATCGGCGCTCATCGCATGCACCGCCGGCCGATGGGTATGCCCATGGATGAGGTCGCGGGCATTGCAGGCTGTCAGTCGATCGCGAACCGCCTGCTGGTTGACGTCCATGATGGCGCTGTCCTTGCCGGCCATGGCCTCGCCACTTTTCTCGCGGGCCTCGAGGGCCTGTCGGTAGCGCTCATCCGGGGGCAGCGCCAGAAAATCCCGCTGCCAGGCCGGGTCCCGAACCTGCTGTCGGAACGCCTGATAGGCAGCGTCGTCGGTGCAAAGGGCATCGCCGTGCTCGAGCACAACCGGGAGGTCGTCGACGCGGATGACCGTTGGCTCGCGCATTCGCTTAATACCGGCGCGGGCGAGGTAGTCATCGCCGACGAGGAAATCCCGATTGCCGGGCATGAATCCAACCCATGTGCCGTTCTCGACCAGTGCCCGGATAGCGGGGGCCACCGGGTCGTCGGCCGGGGCTGCATCATCGCCGATCCAGGCTTCAAAAAGATCGCCCAGGATGAAAAGCGCGCCGGCCTGTCGGGCCTCACCGGCGAGGAAGGCCAGAAACGTCTGTATCGCCGCCGGCCGGTCTGGATGCAAATGGAGGTCCGCTACAAAGAGTAACGGCGAATCCATAGAGGTGAATTGCCTTTTGTCCATGGGTCAAAGATGGCGGTCGACGAAGCTGCATGCAAGTCGCGGTTCGATTACCATGCCGCCCATGAGTCAGCCGCCTGTCGTTACCCGGTTCGCCCCCAGTCCAACGGGGTTGTTGCATGCCGGCAATCTGCGCACCGCACTTTTTAACTATCTGCTGGCTCGCCGGGCCGGTGGCCGTTTCATCCTGCGGATCGAAGACAGCGACGCAAGCCGTGCGTATCCGGATGCCGAAGCGGCATTGCAACAGGATCTCGAGTGGTTGGGGATCGACTGGGACCTGGGCCCCGGCCGGGGCGAGCCCTCGGGCTGGCGGCAATCCGCCCGGCAGGATGCCTATCAGGCCGCCCTCGATACCCTGATGGCCGCGGGTCGGGCCTATTATTGCTTTTGTTCAATCGAGCGGCTCCGCGCATTGCGCGAGGCGCAGCAAAAGGCCGGACAGCCACCGCGTTACGACGGTTGCTGCGCGGCGCTCGACCCGGACGAGGCGGCCACCCGGGTCGCCGCGGGGGAGTCAGCCACCGTGCGACTGCGGGTGCCGGCGACAGGGGATATGACATTCGACGACCTGGTCCGGGGCGAACAGCGGTTCGATGCAAGCGCCTATGGGGATCCGGTGATCCGGCGCGCCGACGGGAGTGTGGCGTTTTTGTTCGCCAATGCCCTGGATGATGCGCAGATGGGTGTCACCCATGTGCTGCGCGGTGAGGACCACCTCAGTAACACCCCTTTGCAGCGGCAGCTTTTCAACGGGCTCGGCGTGGCGCCGCCTTGTTACGGTCACCTCTCGCTGGTGGTTGATGCCCACGGGGCACCGCTTTCCAAACGCAGTCAGGCCGCGGCGGTCGCGGCATTGCGATCCCAGGGGTACCGGCCCGAGGCGTTGCTGAATTATCTCGCGCGGCTGGGCAATCCGGTGCCGGGGGATGATCTGCTTGACATGGATGGACTGGCCGAGTGTTTCGCCCCCGACCGTCTGAGTCGCAGCCCGGCACGCTTTGATCCAACCCAGCTCGATGGCTGGCAGCAGCAGGCCATGGCGGCCATCCCGCTGGCTACCCTGCGGGCGTATCTGCAAATCGAGGTCCCGGCCGAGCGGCTGGACGGGTTTCTGGCCCTGGTCCGCCCCAATCTGCGAGTGGCCGAAGAGGTCAACGACTGGGCCGAGCGCATCTTCTCGGCCGACTGGCGGGTTGATCCGGCAACGGCAGCGGGCTCGCCGCAACCGGCCGCCGCTTTCTATGAAACCGTCGCCCGGGTGATCGAGGCGACGGGCACGGACGACTGGAGCGCGCTGCGGCCAGCGCTCGAGGCCGCCACCGAGCGGCGCGGCGGTGCGATGATGAAACCGCTTCGACATGCCCTCACCGGGCTCGGTCACGGCCCCGCGCTGGGCGAAATCATCCGTTTGATGCCCGAGCCGGTGCGACGTCTGCGCCTGCAAAGGGCGGCCGCCGAAGCCGCCGGAGTCATCGATGCTTGAGATTCACAACAGCCTGACCGGCCGCAAGCAGGCCTTCCAGCCCATCGATCCCCCGCGGGTCGGGCTTTATGTCTGCGGCATGACGGTCTACGACTACTGCCATCTCGGCCACGCCCGAGCCATGGTGGTTTTCGACATGGTGGTGCGGTATCTGCGCGCGAGCGGTTACCAGGTGCGGTATGTCCGCAATATCACCGATATTGATGACAAGATCATCCAGCGCGCGGCGAGCCTTGGCGAGCCCATCGAACAGCTGACCCGACGGTTTACCGAGGCGATGCATGCCGATGCCGATGCGCTCGGCTGTCTGCGGCCCGACGAAGAGCCCCGCGCCACGGCCCACATGGATGCCATTATCAAGATGATCGAGGCGCTCATCGAAAAAGGGCACGCCTACACCGCAGGGGGTGATGTCTACTTCTCGGTGGCGGCTTTCGACGGCTACGGGGCGCTTTCCGGCAAGCGGCCGGGAGATCTGCGGGCCGGGGCGCGCATCGAGTCGGACGAGGCCAAGCATGACCCCGCCGACTTCGTGCTCTGGAAAGCGGCCAAGCCCGACGAGCCGAGCTGGCCTTCGCCCTGGGGCGATGGCCGACCGGGGTGGCATATCGAGTGCTCTGCCATGTCCACCCGTTGCCTGGGCAATCATTTCGATATCCACGGCGGGGGGCTGGATCTGCAGTTTCCTCACCACGAAAACGAGATCGCCCAGTCCGAGGCGGCCACCGGCGAGCATTTCGTCAACTACTGGATGCACAACGGGCATGTGCGCATCGATGACGAGAAGATGGCCAAGTCATTGGGCAATTTCACCACGGTGCGGGATATCCTCGCCGCCCACGACCCCGAATCGGTCCGGCATTTTCTGCTCTCGAGCCACTACCGCAGCCCTTTGAACTACACCGCCGATGCGCTGGACCAGGCCCGGGCATCCATGGAGCGACTGTATCTGGCGCTGCGCGGGGGTGAGCGCGATGACCGGCCCGGCGGCGATGACAAAGCCTATGCCGAGCGTTTTCAGGCGGCCATGGATGATGATTTCAACACCCCGCTGGCATTGGCGGTGCTGTTTGACCTGGCCCGCGAAGTCAATCGGGCCCGCGAAGCCGGCGAGTCGGACCGGGCCGATGGCCTGGCCGGAGAATTGCGCCGGCTCGGGCACATGCTGGGTCTGTTACAGGGCGATGCCGAGGGCTTTTTGCAGGGGGGCAGCGCCGAGGACCCGGCAGAAGTTGCCCGTATCAACGCCCTTGTCGCCGAACGCGACCAGGCCCGGGCCCAGCGTGACTTCGCACGCGCCGATGCGATCCGTGATCAGCTCATCGGCGAAGGCATCGTGCTGGAGGACGGGACCGGCGGCACCCGCTGGCGGCGGGGGCGCTAGTCCTTGTTGGCCGGCTGGATGCGTCGATCCAGTCGTGCCACCTTCACCCGGTTGTCTTCGGTCTGCATGACCGTGACCGGGTGGTTGTCGATCAAAAGGCTGGTGCCGGGCTCCGGGATGTTTTCGAGCTGCTCGAGGATCAGGCCATTCAGGGTTTTCGGCCCGTCGGCGCTGATCTCCCAGCCGAGCAGGCGTTTGAGCTCGCGCACACTGGCGCTGCCCGCAGCCAGGTAGCTGCCATCGGGCTGACGATGGATATCTCCCACCGCCTCGGCCGGATCGGTGGTGAATTCACCGACAATCTCTTCGAGGATATCCTCGAGGGTGACCAGCCCCAGCAGCTCGCCGTATTCATCCACCACCAGGCCGATGCGCCGCTTCTGGGTCTGGAAATTGATCATCTGCCGGTGCAGCGGCGTGCCTTCGGGGACAAAGTAGGGCGGGCGGACATGCTCGAGGAGGTTGTCGCGGGTCAGCTCACCGTCGAGCATGGCGGTCACCACCCGCCGGACATGGATGACCCCGCGGATATTGTCGATCCCGCCCTCGAAAACCGGCAGACGGGTGTATTCGGAGGCCGCGATCTGCGCGGTGATGGTGCGCCAGTCGGCCTCCAGGTCGATGCCGGCGACCTCGTTGCGCGGCACCATGATGTCCTCGACGGTGGCCTGGTCCAGATCCAGGATGCTCAAGAGCATGCGTTGGTGGCGCTGCGGGATCATGGCGCCGGCCTCGTTGACCACGGTGCGCAGCTCTTCCCGGCTCAGTGGCGATTCGCCTTCTTCCGACGGGTTGACTCCGAGCAGACCAAGCAGGGCATTGGCCAGGGTGTTGGTCAGCCAGACCAGCGGGTAGAGCAGTCGCAGCAGCGGTCGCAACACCAGCGCCGCCGGAAAAGCCACCCGCTCGGGGCGCAGGGCCGCCAGGGTTTTCGGGGCCACCTCGGCAAAAATGAGGATCGTCAGGGTCAGCAGCCCGGTGGCCGCCGCCAGTGCGCCCTCGCCACCCAGTCGCAGGGCAATGAGGGTGGCCACCGACGAGGCCGCGATGTTCATGAAATTGTTGCCAAGCAGGATGATGCCGATCAGCCGGTCCGGCCGCTGGAGCAGCCGCTCGGCCCGGCGCGCCCCGCGATGCCCGTCCCGGGCCAGGTGTCGCAGCCGGTATCGGTTGAGGGTCATCAGCGCCGTCTCGGAGCCCGAAAAACAGGCCGACAGCAGGATCAGCACGCCCAGGGCGAGAAACAGCAGCGGTAGGGGGATACCGTCCAATTTCTGGCCTCAGCCTTTGAGCAGGATTTCAAGCACGACCTTGCTGCCAAAGTAGGCAAGGGCGAGCAGGACAAAACCGGCCAGGCTCCAGCGAATGGCGGTGCGTCCGCGCCAGCCGGCCCGCTGACGGCCAATCAGCAACGCCGCAAAGACCAGCCACGCCATCATCGATAAAAGCGTCTTGTGCGCCAGGTCCTGGGCAAACAGATCCTCGACGAACAGCCAGCCGGTGATCAGCGCCACCGACAAAAGCACCATGCCGGCGGCGAGCATCTGAAACAGCAGTGCCTCCATGCCCTGGAGCGAGGGCAACATGCCGATCAGACGGCCAGCCCGACGGCGACGCAGGCTGCGGTCGAGCCAGGCCAGCAGCACGGTCTGTGCACAGGCGAGGCCGAATACCGCGTAGGCAAGAATCGAGCTGACCACATGCCAATCCACCGGTGCGCCGATGGGCACCAGCGTGGGTGCCGGGGTCCCCAGCGCGCCGGCCAATCCCGCACTGATGGCAGCGAAGGGAAAGACCACCAGCCCGAGGCTTTGAACCGGCTGCCGAAGGGTCGCCAGCAGCAGCATCGTGACCATGACCCAGCCCAGCAGAGAGAGCGCGTTGTAGAGCGCGAGATTGACGCCGGCCGCGGTCCACAGCCCCTGCCAGAGCGCAGCGGCATGCAGCGGCACGGCAAGCACCGCCATGAACAGCGCCAGCCGCTCGCCGCGACGTGGCATGACCATCCCCTGGAGGGCGGCCACGAGGCTTACGACTGCCAGTGCATAGAGGATGACCGCGATCCAGCTGATCAGGCTGTGCATCATGGCCGCCGTCGGTTGTACCTGCTTGGGCGCATGGCTCGATCATCGCACAGAACGCGGGGGCATTCGAGAACACGGCGCTGGCGCGAAACCCGGGGTTGCACTGGTACACTGACCGGACAGGATATCGCCACGGCAGGAGTTCCCGGCGCTATGTTCGACAATCTCAGTGATCGGCTCGAGGCCATTGGCAAGCGCCTGCGCGGCAAAGGCCGGCTGACCGAAGACAACATCCAGGACACCCTGCGTGAAGTGCGCATGGCGCTGCTCGAGGCGGATGTCGCACTGCCGGTGGTCAAGGACTTTGTGGCGGCCGTGCGCGAGCGGGCGCTGGGTGCGGAGGTAATGAAAAGCCTCACCCCGGGGCAGGCCTTTATCAAGATCGTCAACGATGAGCTCGTCCAGGTCATGGGCGAGGCCAATGATGCGCTTGACCTCAGCGTCCGCCCCCCGGCGGTGGTGATGCTTGCCGGTCTGCAGGGCTCGGGCAAGACCACCAGTATCGCCAAGCTCGGCCGCTGGCTCCAGGAGCGCGATCACAAAAAGGTGCTGGCGGTCTCGGTTGATATCCACCGGCCGGCGGCGATTGATCAGTTGCAGCGCCTCGCCGGCGAGGTGGGCATCGATTTTTTCCCGACCGAACCGGGGGCGGATCCGGCAGCGACCGGCGAGGCCGCGCTCGAGCGGGCCCGGACCGGCTACTACGATGTGCTGCTGGTGGATACCGCCGGGCGGCTGTCGATTGACGAGCAAATGATGGACGAGGCTCGCCGGGTGCATCATGCGGTGTCGCCCGCCGAGACGCTGTTCGTGGTCGACAGTATGACCGGGCAGGATGCGGCCAATACCGCCCGGGCATTCGATGCTGCCTTGCCGCTGACCGGGGTGATCCTCACCAAAGCCGACGGCGACGCGCGCGGCGGTGCGGCGCTATCCATCCGGCAGGTCACCGGCAAGCCCATCAAGTTTCTTGGCGTCGGTGAGAAGACCGATGCCCTCGAGCCTTTCTATCCCGATCGCATGGCCTCGCGCATCCTCGGTATGGGCGATGTCCTCAGCCTGGTCGAGGAGGTCGAGCGCAAGGTCGACCGGCAACAGGCCGAGCGCATGGCCGGCAAGCTCAAGAAAGGCAAAGGATTTGACCTCGAGGACATGCGCGATCAACTCCAGCAGGTCACTCAGATGGGCGGCATGGGCGGTCTGATGGACAAGCTCCCGGGGATGGGGCAGATGAGCGAGCAGGTCAGCCAGCAGATGGATGACGGCCAGCTGCGTCGGCAGATCGCGATCATCAACTCGATGACACCCGGCGAGCGTCGCCGTCCCGATGTGCTCAACGGCTCGCGCAAGCGCCGTGTGGCCTCGGGCGCCGGGCTGCAGGTCCAGGATGTCAATCGTCTGCTCAAGCAGCACAAGCAGATGCAGAAGATGATGAAGCAGTTCAAAAAAGGCGGCATGCAAAAGATGATGCGTCAGCTTGGCGGTGGCGGTGGCGGCATGCCCGGCGGCGGTATGCCTCCGGGCGGCGGACTGCCACCGGGGCTTGGCGGGCGATAACGCCCGGGGTAGAATGAACGGTTTACTAGTCGGCCTGATCAATTAGGGACTTACATGGTTACGATTCGTCTTGCGCGCACCGGCGCCAAAAAGCGGCCTTTCTACCATCTCGTGGTGACCGACAGCCGGAACGCCCGGGACGGGCGCTTCATCGAGCGGCTGGGCTTTTTCAACCCTGTCGCAGCGGGCGAAGAGGTGCCGCTGCGGGTGGATGTCGAGCGCGCCCAGTACTGGCTCTCGAAAGGGGCGAAGCCCAGCGAGCGGGTCAGTCAGCTGTTGCGCCAGGCCCAGGCCGCCGAGAGCGCCAGCGCCTGAGGGACGCGTGATGGGGGCAGCCTCCGGGGATCAACCGGATTGTGTTGTCCTCGGCGAGGTGCTCGGGGCCCACGGTGTCCGCGGCGATCTGCGGATCTACTCGTGGACCCGGCCCAGGGAGAACATCCTTGAGTATTCGCGCTGGACCCTCGGGGCCGGCAGCGAGGCAGAACAATACAAGGTAGCCGCGACCCGCGTTCAGGGCCGCCATCTGCTGGCACGGCTGCAGGGGGTGGATCACCGCGACGCCGCCGAGGCACTCCGCGGTCAGCCGATTGTCGTTGGCCGCGACGCGCTGCCGGCAAAAGGCGACCACGAGTACTACTGGTGGGAGCTCAAGGGACTGGTCGTGGAGACCCGCGACGGTCATCGGCTCGGACGGGTCAGCGGGCTCATGGAAACCGGCGCCAATGACGTGCTGGTCGTGGATGGCGAGAAGCGCCACCTGATTCCGTATGCGCCGGGGCGCTACGTCGAGTCGGTGGATCTTGCCGCGGGCCGGATGCAGGTGGACTGGGATCCGGAGTTTTGAACGGGAATGCGATTCGATGTCATCACGCTGTTCCCGGAGATGGTCGCCTCGGCGCTTGGCTACGGGGTCATTGGTCGGGCGCTCGATGAGGGTCGGCTGGAGCTGGTGACCTGGAACCCGCGGGATTACGCGGATGATGCCCACCGAACGGTGGATGACCGGCCCTACGGCGGCGGCCCGGGCATGGTGATGAAAGTCGCGCCGCTGCTCGCGGCCATCCGCGCTGCCCGAGAGGCGGCAGCGCCGGCCCCGGTGATCTATCTCTCGCCGGAGGGCGCGAAGCTGGATGGCGGGCGTGCGCAGGCGCTGGCACAACGCTCGCGGGTCATTCTGCTGTGCGGGCGGTATGAGGGCATCGACCAACGGGTCATCGACCTTGAGGTCGACATGGAATTGTCCATTGGCGATTTTGTCGTCAGTGGCGGAGAGTTGCCGGCGTTGCTGGTGGTGGATGCGGTCGCGCGTCATCTGCCGGGTGTGCTCGGGCACGCGGAATCAGCCGAGCAGGATGCCTTTTCGCAGGGCCTGCTGGACTGCCCGCACTACACTCGGCCCGAGGTGGCCGAGGGCCAGTCGGTGCCGCCGGTGCTGCTGAGCGGAGACCACCAGGCGGTGGCTCGCTGGCGACGGCGGATGGCCATTGGCCGGACCTGGGAGAAAAGACCGGATCTGCTGGAAAGCCGCGGGCTCAGCGACGAAGAACAGGCCCTGCTGGACGACTATCGGGGCGATGGAACTGACTGACAAGGGATGCTGGAATGAGCAACATCATTGACGAACTCGAGCGCGAGCAGGTCGAGAAGACCGGCCGCAATCTCGATGACATCAACCCGGGCGATACGGTGCTCGTCAACGTCTGGGTGCGTGAGGGCAACCGCGAACGCACGCAGCCCTTCGAGGGCGTGGTCATTGCCAAGCGGAACCGGGGGCTGAATTCATCGTTCACCCTTCGCAAGGTCTCCCACGGCGAGGGTGTGGAGCGGGTGTTCCAGCTGCACTCCCCGCTGATCGAGAGCATGCAGGTCAAGCGCCGGGGCGATGTCCGTCGGGCCAAGCTCTACTTCCTGCGCGAGCGCAGCGGCAAGTCGGCCCGGATCAAGGAGAAGGTCCGGTCCAAGAACCGCTCGGCGAGCTGACCCGGCCTCAAGCCCCGATCGTTCTGCTCGACGCCGGCAAGGCCCGCCTAGTGCGGGCTTTCGGCGTCGTTCATCCCCATCAGGTATAACACCCCATCCAGGCCGATGGTGGATATCGCCTGGCGGGCACTGCGCTGGACCAGTGGCTTGGCATGAAAGGCGATGCCAAGGCCGGCGATGCCCAGCATGGGCAGATCGTTGGCACCATCACCCACGGCGATGACCTGGGCCAGGTCGATGCCCATTTCGTCGGCCAGTGAGCGAACCAGCTCCGCCTTGCGCTCACCATCGATCACCGGTTCGCGGACCCGCCCGGTCAGACGCCCGTCGACGATCTCGAGGCGGTTGGCGTGGACCACATCCAGTGGCAGCAGGGTCTGCAGGTGTTCACCAAAGAAGTCGAATCCGCCGGAGATGACAGCGGTCCGGTAGCCGAGCAGCTTCAACGTCTTGAGCAAGCGATCCGCGCCCTCGGTCAGTGTGAGCCGTTGGGCGACCCTGGACAGCACGGCGGTATCCAGTCCTTCCAGTAACGCCACCCGCCGGGTCAGGCTTTCCCGAAAATCGATCTCGCCGCGCATCGCCGCCGCGGTGATCCCGGCGACCGCCTCGCCAACCCCCGCCTCGCGGGCGAGTTCGTCGATGACCTCCTCGTGGATCAGCGTTGAGTCCATATCGAAGACCACCAGGCGACGATTGCGGCGGTAGAAGTTGTCCTGCTGAAACGAGATATCGATGTCCATCTCCTGCGAGATCGACAGAAACTGGGCTTTCATCGCATCCGGGTCGTCGGGTTCTCCGCGCAGGCTGAGCTCGAGACAGGCGCGCCCGGCATTGAGATCTTCATGCAGCGGGCTGCGGGCGGACAGGCGGACAATATCCTCGATATTCAATCCGTGGTCGGTGGTCACCGCGGCAATGCGGGCAATCTGGGCCGCTGTCACGCGACGCCCCAGCAGGGTCAGTACGTAGGCGGGCTGGCGTTGTCCGGTCACCCACTGCTGGTACTCGTCGCTGGGCACGGGCTGAAAACGCACCCGCAGATCCAGTTGATGGGCCTCGAAGAGAAAATCCTTGAGCACCGCGGCCGATTGGGATCCTTCGGGGAGTTTGATGAGGATGCCAAGGGCGAGGTTTTCGTGGACCATCGCCTGGCTGATATCCAGGACCCGCACGCCGTATTCGGCGAGGATGCCCATCAATACGGCGGTGATGCCGGGGCGGTCACTGCCGGAGATGTTGATCAGCAGGATCTCGCGGGCATTGTGGGAATCGCTCATGGGCTCGCTCGCTGGCCGGGTATCACGCTATTGTAGGGCAAATTCTCCGGGAGCCGGTTGCAATGAGTGAAGATGAGGGATTCGCCGGGGTGGACTGGCGGCAGCGATTGACCCCCGAGCAGTATCGGGTCACCCGCGAGCATGGCACCGAGCCGCCTTTCAGCGGCGAGTACAACGATTTCAAAGGCGATGGCCAGTTCGATTGCGTCTGCTGTGGCCAGCCGCTTTTCGACAGCGCGCAGAAGTACGATTCGGGCTCGGGATGGCCGAGTTTCTGGGACCCGGTCAGCGAGGCGGCCATCGTCACCCGGGCGGACAACAGCCTTGGCATGCGGCGTGTCGAAGTCCTCTGCCGTCGCTGCGATGCCCATCTCGGGCATGTCTTTCCCGACGGCCCGCCACCCACCGGACAGCGCTATTGCATCAATTCCCTGGCGCTGGTGTTTCGTCCGCGCCACGACTGAGCCGGCGGCTTGTGGCACAGCGGGCTGCATCGGTATGATCAAAAACTGATCACAACTATCTGATTTTGAGACAACGACATGCAGGATCCCGCCCCCTCCACCGAGCTTGATCAAGCGCCGGGCCAGCCCGGCGGTCACCCCAGCCACCCCCGTGCCGGCGAGCGTATGAGCGGGGCGGAAATGGTGGTCGAGGTGCTGGCCCAGGAAGGGGTGGGTACCGTATTCGGCTACAGCGGCGGCGCCATTCTGCCGACCTATGATGCGATCTTCCGCTACAACGAGCGGGAACGCACCGCGGATGGCGCCGATCCGATGCCACTGATTGTCCCGGCCAACGAGCAGGGCGCCGGGTTCATGGCCGCCGGCTATGCCCGTAGCAGCGGCGAGGTCGGTGTGTTTCTGGTGACTTCCGGCCCCGGTGCCACCAATACGGTCACCCCGATTCGCGATTGCATGGCCGACTCGGTGCCGGTGGTCTGTATCACCGGTCAGGTGGCGCGTGGTGCCATGGGCACCGATGCCTTCCAGGAAGCGCCCATCGTCAACATCATGGGCAACTGCGCCAAGCACGTGTTTTTGGTGACACGCCCCGAGCAGCTCGAGGAGACCATCCGCACTGCATTCGAGGTGGCCCGCTCGGGACGGCCCGGCCCGGTGGTGGTGGACCTGCCCAAGGATGTGCAGAACTGGGTGGGCGAGTTCAAAGGCAGCGGGGTGCTTGGCATCCGGGGTTATCGGCAGCGCATGGAGGCCCTGCGGCAGACTGAGATCTCCGAGCGCAAGGCGCGGCAGTTTTTCGAGATGCTTGAAAAAGCCCGGCGGCCGCTGCTCTACATCGGTGGCGGTGCCATCCACGGCGATGGCAGCGAGGCGGTTTCGGCGTTTGCCCGGGAATACGGCATCCCCAGTGTCAGTACGGTCATGGGCCTGGGCGCGGTCGACACCAAAGACCCGTTGCATCTGCACATGCTCGGCATGCACGGCACGGCCTATGCCAACTACGCCGTCGAGGACTGCGATTTCATCATCGCTGTCGGGTCGCGGTTTGACGACCGGGTGGCGGCCAAGGCCGAGCTGTTTGCCCCGCAGGCCGAGCATGTCGCACACATCGACATCGACGCGGCCGAAATCGGCAAGGTCAAGCGGGTGGACTGGTCCCATGTCGGAGAGGCCGGCCACGCCATGGAACAGCTGTTGGCCTACGGCCGGTCGATGGGCTTCGGGCCGGACTACAGCCGTTGGGCGGCTCACTGCGACAAGCTGCGTGACAAACACCCGATGGCGTTCAAGGAAGACGGCGCGCTCATCCAGCCTCAGGCGGTGATGCGCACCCTCAACGAGATCACCGGTGGCGAGGCCATCATCAGCACCGGTGTGGGCCAGCATCAGATGTGGGCGGCGCAGTATCTCGACTTCCGCAGGCCGCGACTCTGGATGACCTCCGGGTCGATGGGCACCATGGGGTTCGGTCTGCCGGCGGCGATCGGCGCGCAGTTCGCCAACCCCGGGGCGCTGGTTGTGGATGTTGACGGCGACGGCAGCCTGCGCATGAACCTTGGCGAGATGGAGACCGTCACCACCTACGGCCTGCCGGTCAAGATTCTGCTTTTGAACAACAACGGCGATGGCATGGTCCGGCAGTGGCAGAAGCTGTATTTCAATGACCGCTTCTCTGCCAGCGACAAGTCCCTCCATCGCAAGGACTTCATCAAGGCCGCCGAGGCGGACGGCTTCGCATTCGCCCGACGCATCAGCGACCGGGGCGAGCTGCAGGCGGGGCTGCAGGCGTTCATCGATTTCGATGGTCCGGCCTTCCTCGAGGTCATGATCGACCCGGACGCCGGGGTCTATCCCATGGTGGGCCCGGGGATGGGCTACAAACAGATGGTCACCGGCGACTACATCCCGGGCCGTGAGGTGCCGGAGATTGGCAAAGGGGGGCGGGTCGACCCCAGTGAGGCCTTCTAGGCCTGTCGGCACTTTCCGTATCAGCGCTTGAATCCGTCAGGTTCTGTCCCTATTTCGAGGGAGGACAGGGCAACTGATGGTAATGGATGGAACAATGAGCGAGACCCAGACACCCGAGACGCACGAATTCCAGGCCGAGGTCCGGCAGCTGCTGGATCTGATGATCCACTCCCTCTACAGCAACCGCGATATCTTCCTCCGCGAGCTGATCTCCAACGCCGCCGATGCCGCTGACCGGCTCCGGTTCGAGGCGCTGCAGGATGACACCCTGTTCGAGGACGACCCCGAGCCCCGGGTACAGATCGCCGTGGACAAAAACGCCAGGACCATCACCATCACCGACAACGGGATCGGCATGAACCGCGCCGATGTGATGGACAACCTCGGCACCATTGCCCGTTCGGGCACGCGCCGTTTTCTCGACGCACTGACCGGCGACCAGAAACAGGATGCCCAGCTGATCGGGCAGTTCGGCGTGGGCTTCTACTCGGCGTTCATCGTCGCTGACCGGGTTGTCGTCCATACCCGGCGCGCCGGCGAGCCGGCCGAGAACGGCGTACGCTGGGAGTCCGACGGCCGGGGTGAGTATGCCCTGCAGAGCGTCTCACGTCAGGCCCGGGGGACCGCCATCACCCTCCATCTGGGTGAAGATCAGGATGAGTTTCTTGAGCCGCAGCGGCTGCGGCAGATCGTGCGGCGCTATTCCGACCATATCGCGCTGCCCATCGAACTGCTCGGCGAGGACGATGCGCCCGAGACCGTCAATCAGGCCTCGGCGCTGTGGATGCGGCCCAAGCGCGAGCTCGAGGACAGCGACTACGAGCAGTTCTACCAGCAGCTGACCTTCGATCCGGAAAAGCCCTTGACCTGGATGCACAACAGCGTCGAGGGCAACCAGGCCTACACCAGCCTGCTTTATATCCCGGCGCAGCGACCGTTTGATCTTTTCGAACCCGAGTCCAGCCACGGGCTGCGGCTTTATGTGCGCCGCGTTTTCATCATGGAGGACAAGGAAAACCGGCTTTTGCCGCGCTATCTGCGGTTTGTTCGCGGCGTTGTGGACTCGGACGATCTGCCACTGAACGTCTCGCGTGAGATCCTCCAGCACAACCGACTCATCGATCGCATCCGCGGCGCATCGACCAAACGGGTTCTGGATGCGCTGGCCCGCCTGGCCGAGGACGACCCCCAGGCCTATGGCCGTTTCTGGTCGGCCTTCGGGACCGTGCTCAAGGAAGGGCCGGTGGAAGACCCCGGCAATGCCGAGAAGATCGCCGGGCTGCTGCGTTTTCACTCCACCCATGATGAGACCGGGCCGAATGTATCGCTGGCCGACTATGTCGGTCGCATGCAGTCCGGGCAGAAAGCGATCTACTACCTCACCGGCGAGGGGCTGGCCGCGGTGCGTAACAGCCCCCACCTGGAGGTTTTCCGCAAGCGGGGCATCGAGGTATTGCTGCTGGCCGAGCCGATCGATGAATGGCTGGTCGCCCATCTGAGCGAGTACGACGGTACGCCGCTGCGCTCGGCCGGCAAGGGCGAGCTTGACCTCGACGAGCTGCCCGAGGCCGAGGCGGACGAGAAGGCCGATGAGACGCCGGATGCCTCGGTGCAGGCGTTGATCGACCGGCTGGGCGAGACGCTGGGCGAGCGGGTGTCGGCGGTTCGCTCGAGCACCCGCCTGACCGATTCGCCGGCGTGTATTGTCGTCGGCGAGCATGAGTTCGGGTTGAACATGCAACGCATGCTCGAGGCGGCGGGGCACGATCTGCCCGCGCAAAAGCCGGTGCTCGAGATCAATCCCACCCACCCGCTCATCACCCGGCTGGCCGGGGACGAGTCGGCCTCGCTGGAGGACTGGGGGGCACTGTTGCTGGAACAGTCCATCCTCATGGACGGCGGGCGGCTGGACGATCCGGCGGCGTTTGTCCGTCGCATGAACCGGCTGCTCGACTGATGTCGGCAACCGAGGCCTTCACGCTGAAGGGGCGGATGGCGACCCTGTCGGTGCTCGAGATCATCGACCCGGGACAGCTTTTCGATCAGCTGGATCAGCGGCTTGGCCAGGTGCCCGGGTTCTTTGACGGCATGCCATTGGTGGTGATGCCCGGCCCCGGGGTGGATTTCAGCCAAGAGGCGTTTGCCGCACTGATTGACGGGTTGCGTGAGCGCGGCCTGCTGCCGGTGGCGGGCAGCGGAGTGCCGGCTGCGGTGGCCGCCGCGGCCGGGCTGGGGGTAATGCGCAATCCGGCGGGCCACGAGCGCGCCGAGAAGCCATCGCCGGCGAATAACGGTGCCGCCACCGGGCAGCCCCCTGCGGGGGGGCGGGACAATCCCCGGGGCCCGGCACGGCGGGTGGATCAGCCGGTGCGCTCGGGTCAGCAGATCTATGCGCGCGGGGGCGATCTGGTGGTGACCGCACCGGTCAGCGCCGGGGCCGAGGTGATGGCCGATGGCCACGTGCACATCTACGGCGCACTCCGCGGCCGGGCGCTGGCCGGGGTGCAAGGGGACCGGGATGCGCGTATCTTTTGCCAATCGCTGGAGGCCGAGCTGGTGGCGGTGGCCGGTCAGTATCGACTCAGCGAACAGCTGCCGGGACGTCTGCGGGGCAAACCGGCGATGATGGGCCTGCAGCAGGACGAATTGCAGGTCGAGGCACTCTGATTCGGAGGTGAACGTGGCGCGAATCGTCGTGGTGACATCGGGCAAAGGGGGCGTGGGCAAGACCACCACCAGTGCGGCGCTGGCAGCGGGGCTTGCCAAGGCCGGCTACAAGACCGTCGTGGTGGATTTTGACGTGGGTCTGCGCAACCTGGATCTGATCATGGGGTGCGAACGTCGGGTGGTCTATGACTTTGTCAACGTCATCAATGGCGAGGCCAACCTCAATCAGGCCCTCATTCGAGACAAGCGTGTTGAAGGCCTGGAAATCCTGCCCGCCTCTCAGACCCGCGACAAGGACGCCCTGACCTTCGAGGGGGTGCAGTCCGTACTGGAAGGGTTGGCGGAGAACCATGATTACATCATCTGCGACTCGCCGGCCGGCATCGAGCGGGGCGCGCATCTGGCCATGTATTTTGCCGACGATGCCATCGTCGTCACCAATCCGGAGGTCTCATCGGTGCGCGACTCGGATCGGGTGTTGGGTCTGCTTGCCAGCAAGACCCGCCGCGCCGAGCAGGGGGATGCCCCGGTGGCCGAGCATCTGGTGGTCACCCGTTATGCGCCGTCGCGGGTGGGCAAGGGCGAGATGCTGAGTGTCGAGGATATCTGCGAAATCCTGTCCATCGAGTTGCTGGGGGTCGTGCCCGAGTCCAACGCCGTGCTCAACGCCTCCAACGCGGGCGTCCCGGTGATCCTCGAAGACGGCACCGATGCTGGACAGGCCTATGACGACCTGGTCGCCCGCTATCTGGGCGAAGCGCGCCCGCAACGCTTCCTCAACGAGAAAAAGGGCCTGCTGGGCCGGATCTTCAAGGGCTAGTGGCATGGGATTCCTGGATTACTTTCGCTCGCAGCAGAAAAAGCGCACTGCCTCGATGGCCAAGGACCGGCTGCAGGTCATTGTGGCCCGCGAGCGCAGCCACCGTGACGGCCCCGATTATCTGCCCGCGCTGCAGTCGGATATCCTCGAGGTCATCCGTCGCTACATCGAGGTCGAGGATGATGCTGTGCGCATTCAGGTCGAGCGCGAGGGGGATTGTGAGGTCCTCGAGCTCAATGTCACCTTGCCCGAGGAAAGCTGAGCGGATGGTGGCAGGGTCAGCGGCCGCCGCTCTGCGCTGTCACATCGACGCGTAGGCGCAGGCGCTGACCGGGCTGAAGGTAACTGCCTTCGGCGATGTTGTTCCAGCGCTGCAGATCGGCCACGGCCACATTGAAGCGTTGGGCAATCAGATAGAGCGAATCACCACTGCGCACGGTATAGGTGACCGACTGCAGGCGATCCGCGGGCCCGGCGCCCGTATGGACAGCGGTCTGCTGGACCGGGCCGTTGCTCCAGATCACCAGCTGTTCACCGATGCTCAGGGTGTCGCCGGGTGCCATGCCGTTCCAGCGCGCCAGTTCTCGAACACCGACGCCATGACGCCTGGCGATGGCCCAGAAGCTGTCGCCGGCCTGGACGGTGTATTGCCGGCGCTGACGGTTGTCGGGGCCCGTGCGCTGTCTCGCCCGGCGACGGGCATCGGCGCTCAGGCGGTACTGCCCGCTCGGCCGACTGGCCACCGGCACCAGCAGATGGTCGCCGGCCCGGATGATATGCCCGTCGATCCCGTTGCTCTGCTTGAGGGTGTCCACGGTGACATGGTAGCGATCGGCGATCTCCCCCAGCGTCTCACCGCGGGCGATGCGGTGGCGCTGCCAGCGCAGCCAGTCGCTCTCGGGGGTCTGTGCCAGCCCTCGACGAAAGGCGGGGATGTTCTCGAGCGGCAGCAGCAGGCGGTGCGGTCCATCGGGGGCGGTGGCCCAGCGGTTGTAGCCGGGGTTGAGCCGGTAGAGGGTCTCGATGTCCAGCCCGGCGAGCTCGGCGGCCAGTGCCAGATCGACCTGTCGCTCCAGCGTGACCACATCGACCACCGGTTCGTTGGGAATGGGCTGCAGCGCGATGCCGTGGGCGGCCGGGTCGGCGACCAGCTCGCTGATGGCCAGCAGCTTGGGGACATAATTCATGGTCTCGCGCGGCAGCTCCAATGACCAGTAGTCGGTGGGCCGGCCCGCCTGGCGGTTGCGCTCGATGGCCCGCGAGACCGTGCCTTCGCCGCCGTTGTAGGCGGCGACTGCCAGCAACCAGTCGCCATCGAACATCTCTGCCAGATATTCGAGATAGGTCAGCGCCGCGTCGGTGGCGGCGAGCACATCGCGGCGGCCGTCGTACCACCAGTTCTGCTCGAGCCCATAGTGCCGGCCGGTAGCCGGTATGAACTGCCAGATCCCGGCGGCCCGGCCATGGGAGTAGGCGAACGGCCGGAACGCGCTCTCGACAATGGGCAGCAATGCGAGCTCCATTGGCATGTCGCGCGCGTCCAACGCTTCGACGATATGGAAAAGATAAGGGTGAGCGCGCTCGGAGACCCGCTGCCAGTACCCGTCCAGCCCCCGGAAATGCTCGTACTGCGCCTGCACCCGGGCGTTGTCGTGGCCGGGGATGGCATAGCCGCGTCGGATGCGCGCCCACAGATCCCGCGGCGGTGTGGGCGGCGCGGCGGTTGCCGACGCGGCGGGATCGGCATTGGCATCGCGGTCGCTGGCCCGTTCGGCCGGTTCGGCCGCAGTGGGCTGTGAGGGGGTGTCGCTGACTTCGGTGGGTTGATCACCCGGCACACTGGCACAGCCGGCCAGCAACAAAACAACGCCAATGGGCAGAAACCGACGAATGTTCACGAGCGATCCTAGAAGTGGTCTTTCCATTGGCGCAGGGCAGCAAACACCGCCACATCGTCCTCGAGGGCATGGCCCGCCTGCTGACTGGCCTGCTCGATGACCTCGGGCTTGTCCCAACGCAGAAACGGGTTGGTTGCCTTCTCTTCGCCCAGGGTCGAGGGCAGCGTCACGGCCTGACGGGCCCGCTGTTCGCGGACCTTGTCGAGCCGCTGTCGCAGCTTTTCGTTGCCCGGTTCGGCGGCGATGGCGAACTCGAGGTTGGCGAGGGTGTACTCATGGCCACAGTACAGCCGGGTCTCATCGGCGAGCTCGCGTAGCCGGGCGAGATAGCCCTGCATGGTGGCGGCGTCGCCTTCGAACATCCGTCCGCAGCCGCCGGCAAACAGTGCGTCGCCGGCAAACAGCGCGTCATCGCCGATATAGGCAATATGATCAAGGGTATGACCCGGCACCGCCATGACCGTCAACGTGG
This sequence comes from uncultured Ectothiorhodospiraceae bacterium, assembly GCA_913061005.1. Taxonomy (GTDB): domain Bacteria; phylum Pseudomonadota; class Gammaproteobacteria; order Nitrococcales; family Nitrococcaceae; genus Spiribacter; species Spiribacter pallidus. The sequence continues at coordinate 95,410 of CAJXSH010000001.1, forward strand.
TGTCCAGGCCCGGCAGCAACACCGGGTCACCTTCGCCCACGGGCTCGGTCACCCCGGGGGTCTGCCCACCGGCGGGGCCAAAGATCGGCATGCCGGGCTGGCTGAGGTCGGCGACACCACCGACATGGTCATGATGATGGTGGGTGAGCAGGATGGCCGAGAGGGTCAGGCCGAACCCTTCGAGGGCCCGACGCACGGGCTCGGACTCACCCGGGTCAACCACCGCGGCATGGCTCGACTGCGGCGAGTGCAGCAGCCACGTATAATTATCCGCAAGAACGGGTATCGGGGTAATGTTGAGCATGGGCGAATGCTACCCCGCCCGTCGATCGCTCACAAACCGAATCAGGCCATTTTGTGGGGGTGACTGATGGCGTGGCTCAATGACTGGTTCAAGACACCGGCGGGTCGGGAGCTGGCGCAACAGGAGTCGCGCCTGCTATCCCGTCGTCTGGCCGGGCTTTATGCCCGTCGGGTGCTCCAGGTGGGCAGTTACGGCGAGGGCTGCGGCCCGACGGTCTACGACCACACCCGGCAGTGGATCATGGATGCCTGTCCCGGTGAGGCGATCACGCTGCGCGGCAACAGCGAGATCATGCCGCTGGCTTCGGGCAGCGTCGACGGGATCGTGCTGGTCCATCAGCTGGAGTTTGCCGACAAACCCCATCAGGTCTTTCGGGAGGCCGCACGTGTACTGGCACCCGAGGGCCATATGCTGGTGCTCTGTTTCAACCCCCTGAGCCTTTGGGGGGTGCGGCGCTGGCTGAGTCTGCGGGCCGACGCACCGCCATGGAACGGGACCTACCTCTCGGCCGGCCGATTGATGGACTGGATGCGGCTGCTCGGCGTGACGCCGCGACCGCGCGAGAGCATGGCACCACTGCCGCCACCCCTGTATGGTCAACGCGCACGGGGTCAGGACAATCGTCGTCGGGATGCCCGTCTGCCCCGCATCATGCGCGGCCTGGGCGGGGTCAATCTGATCATCGGCCAGAAGCGGGTCAGCGGTCAGGTCCATCCACCGGCGGTCCGTCAGCGGCGGCTGGCGATCATCCCGGGGGGGCTGGCCCAGGCCGGCGCCCGTGCAGCGGTCAGACAGGAGTGGCATGACTCAGGTTGAGATTTATACCGACGGCGCCTGTCGCGGCAACCCGGGGCCGGGTGGCTGGGGCGCCCTGCTGCGGTGGGGCGATCAGGAGCGCACGCTCCATGGGGGTGAAGCGCAGACGACCAACAACCGGATGGAGCTGATGGCTGCCATCCAGGCGCTCGAAGCACTCAATCGAGCCTGTCGCGTCGAGCTGACCACGGACTCGCAGTATCTGCGCAAAGGCATTACCGAGTGGATGGCTGACTGGAAGCGGCGCGGCTGGAAAACCGCCGCCCGAAAGCCGGTCAAGAATCGGGACCTGTGGGAGCGACTGGATGCCCTCACAGCCCGCCATGACATTCATTGGCACTGGGTCAAAGGGCATGCCGGGCACGACGAGAACGAACGGGTCGATGCCCTGGCCAACCGCGGCATTGATGAACTGCTGGGAGGAAGTATTTGATGCGCCAGGTGGTGCTGGATACCGAGACAACCGGCCTGGAGCCCGAGGCAGGCCACCGGGTGATCGAGATCGGCTGCTACGAGCTCGAGCAGCGGCGGGCGACCGGCGAGACCTTTCATGCCTATCTCAACCCCGGCCGGCCGGTGGATCCCGAGGCCATGGCAGTCCATGGGATCACCGATGCGTTTCTGGCGGACAAACCGCGGTTTGCCGATCTGGCCCAGACGTTCGTCGCCTTTATCGCCAACGCCGAGGTGATCATTCATAACGCGCCGTTCGATGTGGGTTTCCTCGATTACGAACTCGCCCGGCTGGGTGAGGCCTGGGGCCGGCTCGAGGATCACTGCCGGGTCGTGGACAGCCTGGCGATGGCGCGGCAACAGCACCCCGGCCAGCGCAACAGTCTGGACGCCCTCTGCCGGCGCTATGGAATCGACAACAGCAGCCGCACCCTGCACGGGGCGCTGCTCGATGCCGAAATCCTGGCCGAGGTGTATCTGGCCATGACCGGTGGGCAGGTGACATTGCATCTTGGCGGCGACGAGGGCGGTCCGGCCGCCGCCCGCATCGATCCGCCCCGACCGGTGAGCAGCGATCGCCCCCGGCTGCCGGTGATCGAACCGGCCGAGGCGGCGCTCAACGCCCATGCCGCGTGGCTGGATCGGCTCGACGAGAGCGCCGGCAAGCCCTGCGTGTGGCGGCAACTCGAGTCCGGAGCAGCATCATGATCCCGCGTCCCCTGCAGGCGCCGGTCGCCGTGGTGATGTTTGATCTGGACTTCACCCTGTGGGATCTCTCGGGGGTGATTCCCCATGCCGAGCAGGTCTGCCAGGGACTGCTCGAACAGCGCTATCCGGCGGTCGCCGAGCGATTTGATATCGAGTCACAGCGCTCACTGCGGGTGGAGTTGGCCGAGCAACACCCCGAGCTGGCACATGATGTCACCCGACTGCGTCGAGCCTCGCTCGAGCGGATCGGCGCGGCGGCGGGCTATCAGGGCGCCGCCCTGCAGGCACTGGTGGAGGAGGCCTTCACCGCCTTTATCGATGCCCGGCATGCGGTGACACTCTATGACGATACCCTGCCGCTGCTGCGCGCGCTGCGTGGACAGGTGCGGCTGGGTGCGCTCACCAATGGCAATGCCGATGTCCATCGGATCGGGCTGGGCGAGTACTTTGACTTTACCCTCTCGGCGGTGGAACTCGGGGCGGCGAAACCTTCGCACCTGGTTTACGAGACAGCGGCCCGTCGAGCCGGTGCCCCGGCGGCAGAGATTGTCCACGTCGGCGATGATGTCCACACCGATGTCTACGGTGCGGCCAACTTCGGGATGCAGGCGGTCTGGCTCAATCGCGATGGAGCGCACTGGCCCGACGAGGTGCCGGCCGTACCGCATCACGCCGTAGGCAGCCTGGCTGAACTCGAGGGGATGCTGCTCGGCCTTTTGAGGGCGGCGTGATGGGCGCCGAGATGCAGGGCTTCGGTCTGGTGGTGATCGGCGATGAGCTGCTCTCGGGCAAGCGGGCCGACAAGCATTTCCCGCATCTATGCGGGCTTCTGGCCGAGCGGGGGCTGGAGCTGCGCTGGGTGCGATTCGTCAATGACGAGGCCCGGCTGATCACCCGCACCCTGCAGGAGACCGCCGAGGCCGGTGATGTGGTGTTCAGTTGCGGTGGCATCGGCGCAACGCCGGATGATCGTACCCGCCAGTGCGCGGCGGACGCCTTCGATCGCCCGCTGGCGGTCCACCCCGAAGGCCGGGCCATGCTCGAGGCGCGTTTTGGTCGTCCGGTCGAACCGGCGCGGCGGCTCAATCTGGTGAACTTTCCCGAGGGGGCGACGCTCATCCCCAACCCGGTCAACGACGTACCGGGTTTTTCGCTTTTCGATCATCACTTCTTGCCCGGCTTCCCGCAGATGGCCTGGCCGATGATGGCCTGGGTACTGGATCAGCATTACGGGCACTGGCATGACGCCGGGCGGCTGGGCGAGCGCAGCATCATCGTCCATGGCGCAAGAGAGAGCGATGTCATCCCGTTGCTCGAGCGATTCGAGGCCGACTACCCGGCACTGCGACTCTCCTGCCTGCCGAGTCTGCGCGACGAGGGCCATCAACTCGAGCTCGGGCTGAGGGGGTCGCCCGATGACATCGAAAACGCCATGCCGCGGCTTTGTGATGCCGTTGCCGCATTGGGGTTTTCCTGGAAGGAGGCCATTGCCTGATGGATAGATCAACCGCACCCGGTCGGGGCCTTCTGGGGCTGCTGGCGCTGCTGATCGTGCTTGCCTATGCCGTGCCCTACGGGCTTTTGCGCGACATCCCGTCCTGGCAGGCCGCGTTTTTGTTCTGGACGCTCTTTGGTGTGGCCGCGGTGGCAGTGATCATCCGTTTGATCAGCGGGTGGCGGCCATGACCCAGGGTGTGTTGATCCTGCTCGGGGTCTACGCGCTGCTGGGCATGGCGGTGGCGTTCAGTGCCCGGCGTGGGCTTGGCGAGGGCGCCGGTGAGTACTACCTCGCCGGGCGACGGGCCGGTGGTGTTCTTTCGGCGTTGAGCTACGGCGCGACGACCTACAGCGCTTTCATGATGGTGGGCCTCGCCGGGTTGACCTATGCGGGGGGCGTGGGGGCGCTGGGCTTCGAGCTGGTCTACCTGGCCGGCCTGGGGCTGGTGGCGATATTCGGCCCCCGTTTCTGGCTGGCAGGCCGGGCCCACGGGTTCATCACGCCGGCGGAAATGCTCAGCTATCGTTATGACAGCCCCTGGGTGGGGGGTGTGATGGCGGTGGCGGCCTGCATTTTTCTCATCCCCTACAGCGCCGTGCAGCTGATGGGCATCGGCTATCTGCTCGAGGCGGTGACCGATGGTGCGGTGGGCTTTCAGTCGGGCATCCTCATCGGCGCGGGGCTGGCGTTGATCTGGACACTCGCGGCGGGGCTGCGGTCGGTGCTCTGGACCGATGCGCTGCAGGTGATCGTGATGCTGGTGACCAGTCTGTTGGCGGTCGGTTTTATTGTCGCTGCCCTCGGCGGTCCGGGGGATTTTCTCGATACCATCGCAACCGATCATGGCGAGTGGTTGGCGGTCCCGGGGCCGGGGCTCTTCAGCCTGACAACCTTCATCGGCCTGACCCTGCCGTGGTTTTTCTTCTCGATCAGTAATCCCCAGGTCAGCCAGCGGCTGTTTACCACCGAATCCCTGGGTGCGATGCGCACCATGCTGGCCGGATTTCTGATCCTGGGGCTCGTCTACACCCTGGTCTCGGTGGTCTGGGGCTTTTCGGCCCTGGCGCTGTTGCCCGGGCTGGAGAGTGCCGATCAGGCCACCCCGGCGCTGCTCGCCAGCGGCGCGATCCCCAAGGGCATCGCCATCGTCCTTGTGATTGGTATCGTGGCGGCGGCGGTCTCGACCGTGGACTCGATCATGCTGAGCCTCTCGGCGCTGGCCGGTCGTGATCTGTACCGGCCGCTTGCCCGGGGCGGGCGGCACGAGCTGCTGGCCGGCAAACTGGTGATGCTGCTGGTCACTGGCCTGGCGATCGCGTTCGCCCGTCTGCAGCTCGATCTCATCACGATTCTCTCGGTGGCTTCGTCGTCCGGGTTGCTGGTGACGGTGCCGGCCATTGTGGGGTGTTTTTTCTGGGCAAGGGGCACGGCGACCGGGGCGCTTGTCAGCATCATCGGTGCCGGGGTGGTGGTGACGCTGCTGCAGGTGACCGGCAGCAACCCGCTGGGTATCCCCGCCTCGGTGTGGGGCGGCGCACTGGCGGTGGTGCTGTTTGTCACCGCCAGCCTGCTGACCCGAGCGCCGACAGCCCGGGCCGAGGCGTTCATGCAGCCGGTGCGCGAGGGCCTGGCCCGCCATCGCGTGCTCTAGACCGGGGTGATGGCTGCCGCCGCGGCTCAATCAACCCCGGCGAGCAGATCCCTTCGCAGCGATGCCGACAAGGGTGCCCCGGCATCCAGCCAGATGCCGAAATAGGCGGCGGCAAAGTCACCACCGGGGACGGTGCCGAGCGGTTCGCCGTTGAAGTACAGGGTGGTGCCCTTTTCTGGCTGATAGTCCATGCGATACCGGTCGCCTTCACTGACCGGGCGGAAGAGGTCGTGGAACTGCTCAATGGACGATCCCAGACGCTCGCGCTCGGCGTCGGTGAGCTGCTCGGCCAGCTTGGTGTTGGCCGCGCGAATGATGTCCTCGGCGCTTATGTCGTGGAAATACTCGATGGTCAGCCGCCGTGGTGTGTCCGCTGCCAGCACGGCCTCGGCCGGCGTCTGCGGTGGCAGATGCAGCGCCGCGGCGTAAACCGTGAACACCAGCCGGTAACGGACCGTGCCCGTGCCGCTTAGCTGCAACGGCCGATCATCGATGCGAACCGTCTCGGCGAAGGTTGCACCATGGGTTTCGACCGTCTGCGCCAGGGCGCTGCCGGTGGCCAGCCCGGCCAGGGCCAGCAGCGCTGGCGCGATCCATTGCCGGGCCGGACGTGGCCGTGTCATGGCGTGCCGGACGCCGTCGGGGCATCCGCTCGCCGGAAGAAAAGTGTCACTGTCCCGACCCGGAACCCGAATTTGGTGACCTCGGCGGTGTTGATCAGGGTGTGCTCGTCGGTCAGGTACATCCAGTCGTCGAACTGCAGATTCCAGGTCCGATCACCCACCTCCAGGGCCAGCGTGTACTGCCAGTTCAGCGCGTTGCCATAGCGTTTGCCCGTGGCCACGCCCACCACATCGCCGGCCCGGCCTTCGTAGGTGTGCTCATCGATGCGCTCGATCTCCCATACCCGGCGGTCGGTTTCGCCATCGGCGTAGCGGAACCGCTCATCCAGGGTGATGCGATCGCCCTCGACGGTGCCATCGATATCGACCGTAAAACGCCGGCGCACCTCGCCATTGCGGGCCTGGAACATCCCCCAGGCCTGGACACGGCCGTCAAAATACTCCTCGATGCGAAAGCTCGGCCCCTCGCCGGCGTAGTCCTGCGGCTCGACACCAGCACAGGCGGTGAGCAGCAACGTGAGCAGGGCGAGTAGAATCAGCTTCGGGTTGTTGGCAAGCGGCATTCCGGCCTCCTGATTGGCCCCTTTGATGCATTGGGTCGACGACGGTTTGACCCTATCATGCACCAGGAATTCGTGAAGCGGGGAGTGGGCATGGCAGACAAGCTGAACGCCGGCCAGCCACCAGCGGCGGCCTGGATGGGCTATCTCGGGCTTTTGCCGTTCCTGGCCGCGGCGCTCGGGCTGTGGGTGGGGCCGGCGTGGTTTGCCGGGGTTCTGCTCGCCTATGGCGCGGTCATCCTCTCGTTTGTCGGCGCCATCCAGTGGGGGCTCGCCAGCTCGGCGGACCATCCCCGGGCCGACGCCTTCTATGCCTCGGTGGTGCCGGCCCTGGTTGCCTGGCTGGCCTTGCTGCTGCCGGCGTGGCTCGCCCTGCCGATGCTGGCGTTGGGGTTTGTGGTCTGGCGGGTCTGGGAAGGCCTCAACGGGTTGTCCATGCCCCGGTGGCTCGGGCGGTTGCGCACCGTACTGACCATCGGTGCGGTGATCTCGTTGCTCGGCGGGTGGCTGGCGCTGCTGCCAATTACAGGTAAGGGGTAAACAGCCAGGCGATGGCATCACGGATGCGCGGCAACAACGGCCGTGCATCCAGGGACTCCAGTGTCACGCGTTCGCTGGCATCCCGCGCCCGCTCGACATGACTGGCCATGGCGGCGCCAAAGTGCTCGTCATAGACCTCTACCACCACCTCGAAATTGAGCCGCAGACTCCGCGGGTCGAGATTGGCCGATCCAAGCTGTGTGTAATGCCCGTCGACCACCAGCAGTTTGGTGTGATCAAAGGCGCCATCCTGGTAGTAGACCCGCACCCCCCATTTGACCAGCTCCCAGAGCATGTTGCGGGTCGCCCAGTGCATGAAAGGCAGGTTGTTGCGTCCGGGCAGGACGATGTCCACCCGTGTCCCGCGCACGGCGGCGGCCTGCAGCGCCGCCACCAGCTCCCGGGGCGGCAGGAAATAGGGGGTCATGATCGCGATATGCTCGCGGGCGGCGGCCACCGCGCCGACCAGCACCATGGTCAGTCGTTGCAGGTCTTCATTGGGGCCATCCACCAGGGTCCGGGCCAGGGCCGTGCCGGCCCCGGCAGGCGGTGGCGGCAGCGGGGTGGGGGGCGTCGGCGCGGCATCGCTGGCAAATGCCCAGTCATCCAGAAAGACCTGTTCGAGTTGCGTGGTCAGGGCCCCTTCGATACGGAAATGCAGATCGCGGACACCCCGGCGACCCCGGGGGCGATCCATCAGGTGCCGGTCGCCGATGTTCATGCCGCCGGTAAAGGCCTCGCGGCCGTCGATGATCAGCAGTTTGCGGTGATTGCGCAGATTGATCACCGGATTGGGAGGCAGCAGCCGGGGTGGCAGAAAGCGAACCGTGGCGACGCCGGCACGGCGCAGGGCGCGACGCGCCCGGGGCCAGCTGTACCACTCGCCGGCGCCATCGAGCAGGACCCGAACGTCCACGCCGCGTTGATGGGCGGCGGACAGGGCGGTGATAAAGCGCTCGCCGCTATGGTTGCTCTCGAAGATGTAGGTTGACAGATAGACCCGGTGCCGGGCGCCGGCGATGGCCTCGAGCATGGCCGGATAGGCCTGCTCGCCGCCGCTCAGCGGCTCGATATGATTGCCGGCGGTGATCGCCAGCCCCGCCACGGCCCCCGAGATCTGAGCCTGGGTGCGAAAGGCGGCGGGCACCGGGGGGTCGTCGTGATCCGCCCGGTCGGGGTTGTATCCCAGCGGTTGCCGCAATTGCCGGGCCCGGGTGCGTACCCGGTTGATCCCGAACAGGTAATAGAGCACCGGCCCGACCACCGGAAAGAGCAGGCATGAGGCGATCCAGGCGAATGCCGCCGGCGGCTCGCGCTTGTACAAAAGCGCATGCAGGGCGCTGCCGGTGGAGACCAGGGCGATCAGCGCCAGTACGATCCATTGCAGGGGCTGCATTGTCGGCGATGGTCTCCCGGGGCTACTATCCAGTGAAAGGCACAGCGGTGCCGAGGAGACCGCATGATAACCCTCCAGCGCTGGATTCTGCTTGTCGCCTGCCTGTTGCTGGCCTCGCCCGGCACGGCAGCGGATCGATTGCCCCGACCGGAGGGCCTGGCGCCCGCCATCGATTTCTGGGTGCATATCTACACCGAGGTGCCGGTGGATGCCGGCGTCATCCACGATGCCGCGCATCCGCTCAGGCGCTATGGCCGGGTGGCCGTGGCCGCGCCCCCCGAGTGGCGGACACGACGCGAGCAGGTCCGCGACGCCCTGGCGCGGTATCGCCAGGCATTCGCCGATCTCGCCGATCAAAACGGGCAGCCCCGGACGCCGTTGCAGCGACGGATTGCCGCCCGGCTGCCAGCAGACGCGGGCGCCGCCGAGATCGCGCGCATCGGCGAGCGACTGCGGTTTCAGGGCGGGTTGCGTGAACGGTTCCGCGACAGCCTGATCCGCGCCGGGCGGTGGCGGGCGTACATCGCCGATGTGCTCGCCGCCGAGGGGGTCCCCGCTGAGCTTGTCGCCCTGCCGCACGTGGAATCCTCGTTCAACCCCCGCGCCCGCTCCCATGCCGGAGCCGCCGGCCTTTGGCAGTTCACGGCCGGGACCGGCCGCGAATACATGCGCGTCGACCCGGTCGTCGATGAGCGACTCGATCCATGGGCCAGTACCCGGGCGGCGGCGGCCCTGCTGGCGGACAACCATGAAAAGCTCGGCCACTGGCCGCTCGCAATCACTGCTTACAATCACGGTGCAGCGGGGGTCAAGCGCGGTGTCGAGGCCGTGGGCGAAACCGATTACATGGCCCTTTATCACCGCTACGAGGGGCCGCGTTTCGGCTTTGCCTCACGCAATTTCTACCCCGCCTTACTGGCGGCCGCCCGGGTCGATCGCCGGCCCGGGGCGTATTTCGCCAATCTCCAACCGGACCCGGCCGTCGAGCCGGTGCGCATGGCGCTGCCGCATTTCACCCCGGTGTCGGTGTTACTGGCCGAATTGCCCGTTGATGAGGCAACACTCCAGCGGCTCAATCCCGGGCTCGGGCCATCGGTCTGGGATGGCCGTAAGTTCATCCCCCGTGGCCATCGGCTGGCGCTGCCCGCCGATGGCGTGGACGACTGGCGATTGGCCATCGCCGCACTGCCCGGGTCAGGGCTCTACCGCGAACAGCGTCCGGATGTCACCCACCGCATTGCCGCCGGCGACACCCTCTCGGCGATCGCCGCGCGCTACCAGGTGGCCATGGCAGATCTGATGCGCCACAACGGTATCGATAACCCCGACCGGATCCGCGCCGGACAGCAACTCGAACTGCCGGTTGCCGGGGGGATGCCGGCGCCGGTGGGTGGTCAGCATTACCGGGTACAGCCCGGCGATACCCTGGGGGAAATCGCGCGTCGTCACGACCTGCGCACGGATCAGCTCGCCAGTCTCAACCAGCTGGATGATCCGGATCGTTTACAGGTCGGGCAGCGTCTTCTGGTGGATGCCGCGGCAGTTGCGGCGGTCGACATTGAACAAACGCCCTGATAGGAAGGGGGCAGGGTTGAGTGACGGGGATGGATTCGGGCAATGATTGATGCCATCAAGCAGTTCTTTGACACCCGCATTGCCGGGGACGAAAAAGAAACCGCCGATACCGGACAGCATCGCCTGCAACTGGCCACCGCGGCGTTGCTCATCGAAATGGCGCAGGCCGACAACCAGCGTCACAGTATGGAGTTTCAGGCCATCCATGACGGGATCATGGAGGTCTTTGACCTCTCACCCGAGGAAACCGCCGAGATCATCGAGCTGGCCGACGAAGAAGCCCACGAGGCGACGGATCATTTCGAGTTCACCCAGCTGATCAACCAGCAGTTCGGATACGATGACAAATGCCGGGTGGTCGAGCTGCTCTGGCGGGTCTGTCTGGCGGATGCCGAGATGGATCGCTACGAGGAGCAGCTGGTTCGCAAGATCGCCGAGCTGCTGCATGTCCAGCACAGCGAATTCATTGCCGCCAAGCTTCGTGTCCAGCGGGCCTACAGCGCCGCCAATCACCTCGCCGATTTCGACGACTACGAATAGTGGCGGCATTTCGCGCCCGTCAGGTTGCCTGCATTCGCGACGCCATCGCCGCTGGGCGGCGGGCCGTGCGGGCCCATGGCGATGCCGACCCGGTGGTGTTTGCCCGGGCTTTTGTCGAAGCCGGTGGGGCACAGGTGCCCGGCGATCGGCAGGGGGACGCCTCGCGGTCGCTCGGTGAACGGTTGCTCGCCGCGTTGGCCCGGGGTCAGAGGCCGCCGGCCGACGATGCGGACCTGGCGCGGGAGATGCAGCGCGCCGACAACGAGTCGCGCTGGGCGATGGCGCTGGACGATGAGCATGTGGTGGGTTTTCTGCTGGATCTACCCGAAGCGGCGCTTGAACAGCCCACCGTCGAGGCACTCGCCCACCAGAGCCAGGGGCTGGGCCCGGGGGTTTTCCGCAAGGCCGATATCCTGGTGCTTCAGCCGGAATGCGACGGCGCGCGGTTCATTCCGGTGACCGAGCACGACATCGAATGCTGAGAAGGAGTGAATAATCAATGAAGGATCTTGGACTCCTGTTATTGGGGGTGTGGCTGCTGGTGACCGGCGCTCAGGACCTGCTGGCGCTGGATTTCCGTCATGACGAGGTGATTCTGGCGCTGCTCGGTATCGCCGCCGGCGGTCTGATCATCGTTCGGCGATAGCGGTTGACTTGGGTTTTTCTTGGGTTAGTCTAGGGCGTATTGCACAATATGTAGTGGCCGATGGGGAGTCGGCTTGTACATATTGTGGAACAACACCGGCAGCGGCCTGCTGCCGCGGGCTGGCCAGGAACCGAACAGCGCAAGGAGAACCCCATGACGACCGCGACAAAATTGCGAGCGCTACCGACTGCCGTGACCGAGATCCCCATTCAGCCGGCATCGGAAGACATCTGGGATAAAAAGTACCGACTCAAGACCAAGGAAGGCGAAGCGGTCGACCAGAGTGTCGATGACACCTACAAGCGCGTCGCCCGGGCACTGGCCGAGGTCGAAGAGCCAGGCAATCGCGAATACTGGTACGAGCAGTTTCTCTGGGCACTTCGCCGCGGGGCCATCCCGGCCGGACGGATCACCTCGAATGCGGGCGCCTGGGAGCACAAACCGGCCACCTCGACCATCAACTGCACCGTCTCATCGACGGTGGGTGATTCGATGGACGATATCCTCGACAAGGTCCACGAGGCGGGTCTGACGCTGAAAGCCGGCTGTGGCATCGGCTACGAGTTCTCCACCTTGAGGCCCAAGGGCGCCTATGTCACCGGAGCCGGTGCCTACACCTCCGGGCCGCTGTCGTTCATGGATATCTACGACAAGATGTGCTTTACCGTCTCTTCGGCGGGTGGGCGCCGTGGCGCGCAGATGGCCACCTTCGATGTCGGCCACCCGGATGTCATGGACTTCATTCGCGCCAAGCGCGAGGACGGGCGGCTTCGGCAGTTCAACCTCTCGCTACTGATCACCGATGGCTTCATGCAGGCCGTTGAAAAAGGCGAGGACTGGCCGCTGGCCTTTCCGATGAAAGCCGATGAGGCCGAGAGCGAGGGCGTGGATGTCAATGACCCGCAGCAGGTGCTCTGGCGGGAATGGCCCAACCGCAACAATGGCTACCTCACCCGCGAGGACGGCTTGGTCGCGTGCCGGATCTACCGCTGGGTCAAGGCACAGCGGATCTGGGACATGATCATGACCTCGACCTATGATTATGCCGAGCCCGGTTTTGTGCTCATCGATCGTGTCAACGAGATGAACAACAACTGGTTCTGCGAGGAAATCCGCGCCACCAACCCCTGCGGCGAACAGCCGTTGCCGCCCTACGGAGCCTGCCTGCTGGGCTCGGTCAACCTCACCAAGTTCGTCCGCGAGCCGTTCACCGACCGGGCGCACTTCGACTGGGAGGAATACCGGCGGGTCGTGGCGCTTTTCACCCGCATGCTCGATAACGTCGTCGAGATCAATGGCCTGCCGCTGGAGCGGCAGCAGCAAGAGATCTACCGCAAGCGCCGCCACGGCATGGGCTTTCTGGGGCTTGGCTCGACGGTGACCATGTTGTGCATGAAATACGGCGACGCGGACTCCCTTGCCTTTACCGAAGAGGTGTCAAAGGAGATGGCCCTGGAGGGCTGGCGCGAAGCCCTGCGCCTGGCCGAAGAGAAGGGGCCGGCGCCGATCATGGACGAGGACTTCGAGCTCACCGAGCGCATGCTGGCCTGGCGGCCCGAGCTCACCGACGATGGCTACCAGGTCGGTGACAAGGTCAAGGGCCGGGTGCTGTGGGGACGCTACAGCCGCTATATGCAGCGGGTGGCCGAGGCGGATCCCGAGCTGGTGGATGCGCTCATCGACAAAGGTGCCCGGTTTACCCACCACACCTCGATCGCGCCCACCGGCACCATCAGCCTGTCGCTGGCCAACAATGCCTCCAACGGCATCGAGCCGAGCTTTGCCCATCACTATTTCCGCAATGTGATCCGTGAGGGCAAGAAGTCGAAGGAAAAGGTGGATGTATTCAGCTTCGAGCTGCTGGCCTATCGCAGCCTCATCGATGAGGGCGCGCTGCCGAGCACCGATCCGGAGACCCGGAACCTGCCGGATTATTTCATCGCTGCCGATGATGTAACGCCCAAGCAGCATGTGGACATTCAGTCGGCGGCCCAGAAGTGGGTGGACTCGAGCATCTCCAAGACGGCCAATGTCCCGACCGAGTACCCCTACGATGATTTCAAGGACATCTACCGTTATGCCTACCAGAACGGGCTGAAGGGCTGCACGACCTTCCGCTTCAATCCGGAGGCGTTCCAGGGCGTGCTGGTCAAGGAATCCGATCTCGAGAACACCACTTACCGCTTCAAGCTCGAGGACGGCCGGACCGTCGAGGTCAAAGGCGGTGACGAGGTTGAATACGATGGCGAGGTTCACACCGCCGCCAATCTCTACGATGCCCTCAAGGAAGGGTACTACGGCAAATTCTGAGGACTGTGGCCATGGCCGTGAAAATCGACACCAAGATCATCGACTACGAAGTGGCCCGGGCAGAGGCCGAGGGCGCGGCAGCGGAGTCTGCACAGGCGGGTGCCGAGCGCGATATCGAGCACATGCACGAAGAGCTCCAGCGTCCGGAACGCCTTGAGGGGCAGACCTACAAGATCAAGACGCCGCTGTCCGAGCATGCGCTTTATGTCACCGTCAATGATGTGATCCTCAACGAAGGCACCGAGCATGAGGTGCGGCGTCCCTTTGAGGTGTTCATCAACTCCAAGAACATGGACCACTTCCAGTGGATCGTGGCGCTGACGCGTATCGTCTCGGCGGTGTTCCGCAAGGGCGGTGACTGCACCTTTCTGGTCGAAGAGCTGCGCAGTGTTTTTGACCCGCGGGGCGGGTATTTCAAAAAGGGCGGCAAGTTCATGCCTTCGCTGGTCGCCGAGATCGGTGATGTGCTCGAACAGCATCTGCGCTCCATCGGGATGATGGAAAGCGAAGGGCTGGATGAGCACCAGCAGGCATTCATCGCCCAGAAACGCGCCGAGGTGGAAACCCGCGCCGCCCAGGAACCCGTGGAGGCGGATTGCGATGACAGCACCGGTGATTACCCGCCCGGGGCCGAGCTGTGTGCAAAATGCCACACCAAAGCGATGGTGATCATGGATGGCTGCCTGACCTGCCTGAGTTGCGGCGAGAGCAAGTGCGGCTGACCCATCGCTGACCCGCCGGGCGGCGTCTGCCGGCCGCCCGGCGGTTGACCCCCTCAGGCCATGCCCTTGCTAGGGTTGGGGCATGGCTCGAGTATCGCGGCACGCATCGGTGGTCGGTGATCGACCCCGGCAACAGGGTGCGACGCTGATCGAAGTCCTGGTCGCGGGGCTGTTGCTCGCCGTTGCCCTGCTCGGCCTGGCGGGGGCGCAGGTCCGTGCTCTCGCCGAAGTGCGATATGCACAGCAGATCTTCTTCGCCGCCACCGCAACCGACGATCTGATCGCCCGCTGGCGCGCCCATGGACGCGAGCCGGTGCCGGCGACGCGGGTCAATCGATGGCGTGCCAGGCTGGAAGATCAGTTGCCCGGTGCCCGGGCAAGCGTTCGCTGGCCCACGCCGGATCGCCCGGGCCAAATCGAAATCCGCTGGGCTGATTCGCTTGGACCCGCCTACCGGCGAGCGTTCGGGCCATGAACAACGGCTTTCGGCAACGGGGGTTTTCGCTGCCGGAACTGCTTGTGGCCATGGGCCTGGGCGTCACGCTGCTGCTGGCCGCCGCGCAGATCCACACAAGCCTGCTGGGCAGCGTCCAACAGACGATCGCCGAGGCCCGGGTCAACAACGATGCCCGGGCGGCCCGGGCGCTTCTCGCCGAGGCCATTCGCAGCGCCGGCTTTCCGGGATGCCACCCGCGGTTGCAGCAGAATCTGACTGCTGATGACTGGCAGCCCGGCGTCCCGGCGGTGGGCGTTGTCGCCGGGGACGGCGTTGTGGGCCCGCGAGAGCGACTGGTGGTGCGGCGCATGCGTTCGATTGGCATGTTCCGGGTGGTCCATCAGGACCCGGTGCAGGGTGCCCTGACCCTGGATCGACCCCATGGCCTGGAGCCGGGGACGCCGTTGGTGGTCGCCGGCCGCGGCGGCGCCGTCTGCCTGGTCTTTCGCCAGGCGCTGGACGATCCACGGGTGTTATACCCGGGCCCCGGGCCCCGACAGATCAATCGTCCCCGCGACGCCTATCCGGCGCTCACCGGTCCGGTGGAGGTTTTCCGTCCCCAACGTCGGGTCTTTTTTGTCGCCGAGTCGGTCGCCCAGCCCGATCAGAAAAGCCTGTATCGGCGGCGCAGCGACCGGGGGAACCGGCGCGAGGCGCTGGTGGAAGGCATCGATGAGCTGACGCTGGCCTACGGCATCGATGAAACCGGCGATGGCGCCGCCGATGGCTATCACCCCGGTTTTCAATCGACCTCGCCTGTATCGGTGGTGGCCGTTGACCTGGGAATCCGCCAGGCATTGCCCATCCCCGGCAAGGCGACGGACGGTGGGCACCGGCAATGGCGGACCACCATGAGTGTGGCCGGGCGTCGATGAGGGCCCATCGGCAGACCGGTGTGGTATTGATCGGTGTGCTTGGCTTCATTATGGCCGGCTCGGTGGCCGCGTTGACGGTGATGGAAAGCGCTGCGGTACAACATCGTTTGGCGGCGGGCGCGGCAGACCGCCGGCTGGCGATGACGCTGGCCATTGCCGCGATCGAGCAGGGCCATCGCCGGTCGGCGTCTTTGTCGGTCCCGCTGGCGGCGGCGATGCCGCCCAGTGCGACGGTCTGGCAGGATCGCCTCGAGGATGAGGGCATCGCATTGCCGGCCATTGGCCGTGGTGAGGCCGACGCGCCACCCCGGGTGATCGTCGAGCGACTGCGCCGCGATCCCGATGCCCCCTGCGGCGCTGACAACCCCTGTGGCCATCGGGTCACCGCCCTGGCCAGAGGCCGCCACCCCGCGGCCCGGGTGGTGCTGCAATCGATTCGTCTTGCCGAGGCGAACACCCGTATCCGCCGCGAACTGCGCTAGACTGACGGCATTGGGTCCGCGTGCGAAGGGTTGGGCGGTGTCACGAATTGTTTATGTCAACGGGGCGTACCTGCCCGCCGAGTCGGCCAGTGTCTCGATATTCGATCGGGGTCTCCTCTTTGGTGATGCGGTCTATGAGGTCACCGCCGTGATCGACGGTGGGTTGGTGGATTTTCACGCCCATCAACAGCGCCTGCGGCGCAGCCTCGGCGAGCTGGGTATCGACTTTGATCCGGCATCAATCGATTTGATGGGCATCCATCAGGCGCTGCGCGACCGCAATGGCCTCGACGAGGGGCTGATTTATCTGCAGATCAGTCGGGGGGTCGCCGACCGGGATTTTCTCCAGCCCGAGGGGCTGGAGCCGTCGATCCTGCTTTTCTCCCAGGCGCTGCCCTTGATCGATTCGCCGGCGGCGGAGCGCGGATTGGCGGTGATCACCCGTGAGGATCTGCGCTGGGGTCGACGCGATATCAAGACCACCCAGTTGCTGTATCCGTCAATGATGAAAACCGAGGCCGTGGGTGGCGGGGCGGATGATGTGTGGATGGTCGACAACGGCACCGTCACCGAGGGCAGCTCCAGCAATGCCCACATCCTCACCGAGGACGGGCGGTTGATTACCCGCGGTCTGTCCCACGATATCCTCCACGGGATCACTCGGGCAGCGGTCCTCGATTACGCCCGCGAAGCCGGCCTTGAAATCGAGGAACGCCCGTTTACCGTCGCCGAGGCGCAGCAGGCCCGAGAAGCCTTCGCCACCAGTGCAACGGCCTTTGTCATGCCGGTGGTCTCCATCGATGGCCAACCCATTGGCGATGGCCGTGTCGGCGAGAGCGTCCGGCGGCTGCGCTCGCTGTACATCGAGCGCAGCCGCGAGCGCCTGACCTTCTAGCCCGGCGCGGTCATTCGCTGCCGGGGCGGGCGCCACCCATCACCGCCTGCATCTGATCGCCGCGCGGGAGACCGCGAACGAGCCGGATCTTCCCCTCGTCGTCGCGGTAGAACACCGAGGGCGTGCCCCGGATCCCGAGCTCACTCATGAGCTGATTGTTCTGCTGGACGCGTTCCTGGGCATCGGCGGGCAGACGGTCAGCCGGTGTGACGCCGCCCTCGTCAAAGTTCGCCTCGTGCTCGGCCAGTGCGGCCGATGGGTCATCCGAGGCCAGCAGGGTGGCGGACTTGGGCAGGCTGTCCTGGCGGAGCACCCCGACCATCACGTGCCGGATCTGCACTGCGCCGGCCTCGATCCAGTCACGGCTTTGCTGATAGAAGCGGTGGCAGAACGGGCAATTCGGGTCGGTGAACGCATAGACCACCCGCTCGGCCTCGTCGCTGCCATCGGCAATCCAGCCGGCTTCGGCAAGCGCGGCCCAGTCACTCTCGGGCCGTGCTGCGTTGGCCGCGGCCTCGATCACCGGCTGTGAGAGGTTGGTGCCGTCACCGTCGAGCAGTGTGCCCACCACGACATGCTCACCATCGCTGGTGAGATAGGCCGCCAGTGTCTGGCCCTGAAAGCTGACGGTGTAGCCGGTCAGTCCCGAGGGGGCCTCGAAGGACTGGCCGATTTCTGCCCCCCGGTCGGCCAGCGCCGCCATGGGTGCAGGCAGTGTTTCGTCACCGTCCTGTGCGGCGACCACCGGGGCGTAACCGACGACCAGGGCGATAGAGATGGATGCGAATAGCCGGATCATGTGGACGTTCCTTGACGTTTTCATTGGTCAGCATTGGAACACAAGGCGGCCGGTGAGTTCTCGCGATGGGGCCAGTGGCGGGTCGCCGGCCATAAAAAAACCCCCGGCCGCCGACGCGAACCCGGGGGTGATCGAGGTGACGGGATGGTTTAGCCCGAGGCCTGGACCCAGGCGCTGCACCAGCCGTTGGTGTTGACCAGCTTGCCCGGGAATGCCGTGCAACCGCCCCATTCCGCGTCCCGCTCGGCGAGATACAGCCGGCAGTTGGCGCAAATGGCGCCGGGCTCACGCATGTCGTCCTTCTCGGTTGCATCGTGGACGTAGTTCAGGGCCACGGCCTGGGGATCGTCCTCGGAGAGTTTCGGCATATCCTGCGCCAGGGCATTGGAGCCGCGCAGGCTCACGGTGGCCAGCGGTGCGGCGGCAATGCCCATCAGGGCGCCACGCAGAAGCCGACGGCGATCATTACGGAATTGATGGTCAGTCATGGTTTTCCCCTTGGATGATGGATCGAATCGTTGTTTGTAAGCGTTGCAAATATGGCTGACACAATACCCGACCCGGACGAGCCGGGAAAAGTTCGTTCTGCCGTCGACTTGATCCAGGGCAACCGTGCCACGCCGCGATCGGCGGCTTGGGGGTCAACCCTCGGGCACGCAGATCTCG
Organism: uncultured Ectothiorhodospiraceae bacterium; assembly: GCA_913061005.1. GTDB lineage: Bacteria > Pseudomonadota > Gammaproteobacteria > Nitrococcales > Nitrococcaceae > Spiribacter > Spiribacter pallidus. The sequence continues at coordinate 113,965 of CAJXSH010000001.1, forward strand.
CCGGCCCGGGCCGCCCTTGCCGTGGCAACCACCAGCCAGGCGATCACGAGCGTTGTCACCGCCACCAGCAGCCCGCTCGCCCACAGCGTCCAGGGGGTCTGGGTGAGCTGGTGGTAGACCATCATGGCCACGGTCATCGCCGCCAGCGGAAAGCTGTAGGCCCAGAATGAGATGAAAAACCGCAACGCCATGAACCGACGGAATTGGATGGCCAGCAATAACGTCAAAAACAGCGCGATATTGACCTGGACCCGGGCAAACCCGTCCAGCCCGCCGGCGAGCTGGGTGTAGCTGATGAAACCGGCGGCCGGTGGCGCCACAAGGATGAAAAGGGTCGGCAGCAGCCGACCGGGCAGTGGTGCATGGAAAAACACCCGATAGAAAATGATCGTCAGCAGCACCAGCCAGAACACCACCCCGATGCTGAAGAAAAACCACGATGCCGAAATCTGGCCAAACCCGACCCCGGCGATGGGGACGAGGATGTTGCCGACTGCCGGGATGAACCAGGCGGGATTGATGTGGTTGATCTCGAAATGCTGGTGATGGATCCAGCGGTTGACGATGAACAGCGTGAGCAGCAGATGGGCCACCGTGCCCACCGTCCAGATGGTCTCGGCGATTGCCGGCAGGCTGTGGGCCATGCCGGTGCCGATGAGGATGAGGCTGATGCTGATCGCCGGGACAAAGCTCAACTTGACCGGATGGTCCAGCTCGGCCCGGACCGCGTCGGGGTGTTTGAGCCACTTAACGCCATAGGCGAGGGCAAACACGCCGAACATCAGCGTCGCCAGCGCAAGCAGCCCTTGGCCGATCACCGCCGGGGTGTCGAACACCTCGGCCGCTTTCTGCCAGACCAGGCTGAGGCCCGACAGCCCCATGACCATGGCGAAGAAGCCGACCGGAAAATGGGCGAGTCGGGTGTCTGCCTGCATACCGCCCAGTGTCGGTCAGGCCGGACGACGCATCAACAGCTGTACCGGTGGATAGCTCAGCAGCCCGATGGCAACCCCCACACCGATCGCACCGCCGATGATGCCGGCATAGTCGATCATGCTGCTCAGCTGCGATAGATCGGCCCCGGTCCAGGCGGGCAGGTAGAAGGCCGTGGCCACGGCGGCCACTGCGCCGATGATCAGGCTGGTCCGCACCCCGGCGCGCAGGTTGAGTCGCCGATGCCGCCCAATGACGGCGCCAAACAGCAGCAGATCCGCCACAACCACCAGCCCCATGGGCAGGAGCAAGGGGCGGAAGAGCTCCAGGACCACCGCCAGGATGCCAAAGATCGAAAATTCCATGACGATTCTCCTCAGACCCGGCCGCGAAGCATGGCGTTGTATGCGGCATGCAGCATGCGCTCTTTCAAAAACCACGGCGCCCATTGGGGCTCGAATGGATTGAGAAAGTCGAACGACGGTGTCATCTCGAGGCTGAAGTCGAACTCCACCAGCATGGCCTGTCCCCGTTCAGTGATCAGCGGGCACGAGGTGTAGCCATTCCAGGCAGCGGGGAATTCCCGTTCCTCGATGGCGGCGACCAGGTTGTCCGCGACCACCGGCGCCTGCGCCTTGACACTGGCGGCGGTCTTGCCAAGCGGGGTGCCAACCACGTCACCGGCGCCAAAGACATTGGGGTAGCGCCGGTGCTGCATGCTGTACTGATCGACTTCCATCCAGTTGCGGAAGTCACCCTCCTGCCAGCCCAGGTCGCCGTATCGGATCATGTCCGGGGCGGACATGGGCGGGACCACGTGGATGAAGTCGTAGCCAACGGTCCGGGGGCCTTCCGGTGTCGTGAAGGTGGCCTCGCGCCGGTCGCTGTCGATTGCCGCCAACGGATGGTTCCAGTCGATGGTGATGCCGCGTTTTTCCGGAAAGTAGTCCTTGAGAAACTCGTGGATATCCGGCTGCGAGAACAGCCCCTCGCCCGGCGGCAGGTAGTGCATCTCGGCCGCCTCACGGGTGCCCTTGTCGCGCAGCGCATCCTCGATGAGCATGGTCACCTTCAGCGGTGCACCGGCACATTTGATCGGCCCCGGAGGACGGGTGAAAAGGCCCACGCCGCCGTTTTCGATATACTGGCTGGCGGCCTGCCAGGTGCGCTCGGCATGGTCGGGGTTGGCATAGACACAGCCCACTCCGTTGTTGCCGATCAATGATGGCTCCATGCCCTCGATCTCATCAAAGTTGAGCTGCAGCCCCGTGGTGACGACCAGGTAGTCATAGTCGACACGCTCGCCACCGGCGGTCTCGACCTGGTTGTTGTCCGGGTGGAATGCCACCACGTCGTCCTTGATCCAGCGGGCATCGCCGGGCATGTAGCGGGTGTTCCGGTCCTTGACATGGTCGCCATCCCACACGCCGGTGGCCACCAGCGTGAGACCGGGCTGGTAGAGATGCGTCTCGCGACTGTCGATCAGGGTGATCCGGGCGCCGTTGAGCGAGCGGCTGAGCCGGGTGGCAATGGACAGACCCGCCGCGCCGGCCCCGGCGATGACGATACGGGCGTTGGTGTCGACGGCACGAGCGGCCGGACTGCCCAGCAGGGCACCGGTGCCAAGGCCGGTTGCGGTTGCCCCGGCGGCCATCGCCGAGGCGGTGAGAAAGCGGCGTCGAGACGCGTTCTGTGGCGTCTTGGTATTCATCGGATTCCTCCTCCCGAATCACTGGCTTTAAAGCCACATCCAAGTGTCGCGCCGGGCGCGCCGGGGCGACAGTGACATAGTCACCGAGGTCGCGATGCAGGGAGGGGCGCCCGGTCCCTAGCGCTCATCGGCCGGGGCCGACCCGTCGCCGGCCGCGGGGGTTCGGGCGTCGTTCGCGTTGCTTAGCTGGTCGAACCAGCTGCGCCAGAGTTGCCCGCGCATCTGCAGCGCACTCAGGGAGAGTTCCGAGGCCACATCGACCATGCCGTTGACCCCGGGGACGTCGGCGGCATTGCGGCGGATGGTCTCGAGCAGATTGGCCTCAAGGTCGATGGTCCGTTCAACGCTCTCGCGCTGCAGATCGATCCACTGTTGTGCCAGGTCGCTGACGGCTTTCTCGGTCGGTTCCATGATCTCGCTCCACTTGTCGTTGTTGGCCAACCGGCAAACGCTTCGATGCCAGTCTCTGCCCATTGCCACCACGCGGTGAATCCGAAATTCGGGTCAAAGCAAGGCGGCCGCCGGCCGGGGGTGGCGCGGCTGTCATCGAGCCGGCACACTGCCCGGCCAAGGGGCGCGGGCGATGGATCTGCGCCCGACACTGTCAAAGGCTCAACGGTTTTTCTGTGGATCTGGGAATTTGCGTGATGTGCGATCAAACGGTCGACGTAGGCGCGGCGCACCCAATGCCGCGAGCAGGCATCGCTGCCGGCTAGGCTGATGGCAGCAGTCTATCGACAAAAGCGACTCAACCGCCGGGTCAACGCGCTGGTGACGCTCGTCTGTTTTGCCTTGGTGGCGGTTGCCGTCGCGCTGGAACATTGGGCGGGCATGGAGCCTTGTCCGCTTTGCTGGTTTCAGAGAATGGCGTTTGTGGCGTTGGGGGTTGTTGCGGCAATCGGCATGATCGCGCCTGGCTGGGTGGTGGCTGGCCTGGGCGTGCTGGCAGCGGCCAGTGGGGTGGCACTGGCGTGGCGTCATCTCTGGCTGCAATCCCTGCCACCCTCGGAGGTGCCGGCCTGTGGCCCGGGGCTGGATTACATGCTCGATACCTTCCCGTTGGCTGATGCCGTTGCCATGATCCTGTCCGGCTCGGGCGAGTGTGCCGAGGTCGACCGTGTCCTGGGTGTGAGCATTCCCGCCTGGACGCTGCTGGCCTTTTTGATCCTCGGCATGTTGATGGTGCTTGGCAACTGGCGGGCACGCGGGTCGGCGCGTTCATGAGCCTTGTCGATCTGGCACAGGCCGCGCTGGCGGAGGACGGGCCGTTTGCCGATTGCATTGATGGTTACCGGCCGCGGCCACAGCAGGCCGCCATGGCGGGTGCGGTGGCCGGCGCCATTGAACAGGGCGACAGCCTGGTGGTGGAGGCCGGCACCGGGACCGGCAAGACCCTTGCCTATCTGATCCCCGCCCTGCTGGCCGGGCGCCGGGTGATCGTCTCGACCGGCACCCGGACGTTGCAGGATCAGCTCTACCATCGCGATCTGCCAATGGCCCGTGCGGCGCTGGAACGGCCCGTTCGAACCGCTCTGCTCAAGGGCCGGTCGAATTATCTCTGCCTCTATCGCATGGAGCGCACCCTCGAGGAGGGCCGGCTGGAGGATGCCGGGATGGCCGACACCCTCCAGCAGCTCAAGGCCTGGTCGGGTCACACCCGCAGCGGCGATCTGGCCGAGCACCCGGCCGGACCGCCGCCGGGACGGTTGCTGCCCCGGGTGACCTCCACCGCGGATAATTGCCTGGGGCAGAACTGCCCGCTCTACAGCGAGTGCTTTCTCATGGAGGCGCGCCGCCAGGCCCAGGAGGCCGAAATCGTGGTGGTCAACCATCACCTGCTGCTTGCCGACTGGTCACTGCGCCAGGGCGGCTTTGGCGAGGTGCTGCCCGAGGCCGATGTCTACATCCTGGATGAGGCCCACCAGCTGCCCGAGACCGCAGCACGCTTTTTTGGACTCAGTCTCTCATCGCGCCAGCTCCAGGATCTGGTCCGGGATACCCGTGTGGAGCAACAGCGGGAAGCCGGTGACAGCGCGGATATCCTGGATGCGGCCGCCGTTGTCGAGCGCTGCAGCGCCGATATGAGACTGGCGCTGGGAGAAACCGGAAAATCCGCCTGGGCGGCCATCCGCGACGAGGCGACACCGCTCGCCCAGGGGCTGATGAATGCCCTGCATGGTCTGACCGAGACGCTGGCGCCGCAGGCAGCCCGGGGCCGGGGCCTTGAGAACTGCCACCGACGCGCCGAGGCGCTGCTCGGGACACTGAAGGCCTTTCTTGAGAACGGCGACGAGGACAATCGGGTCGGCTGGGTGGAGACCCGCAGCCAGGGATTCATCCTGCGGCTCACCCCGCTGGATGTGGCCGACCACTTTGCCGGCCATCGCGAACGTCATGGCAGCAGCTGGATCCTGACTTCGGCGACCCTCGCTGTGGGCGAGGACTTTGGTCACTTTACCCAGCGCATGGGGCTGCCCGATGCCAGGACGCTTCAGCTGGATTCGCCTTTTGATTATGCCCACCATGCGCTTTTGTACCTGCCGCCGGATCTTCCGGCACCGGGAGAGGCGGGCTTCAACCAGGCCTATCTCGACGCGGTCGAGCCGGTGCTCAGGGCCAGCCAGGGCCGGGCGTTTTTGCTCTTTACCAGTCATCGGGCACTGCGGGAGGCCGCCGAGACCTTGCGAAGCCGGGGCTGGTCGGATCTGCTGGTGCAGGGCGAGGGCGCTCAGCAGCAGCTGCTGGAGCGTTTTCGCGAGCGTGCCGGGGGCGTGCTGCTGGGCACGCAGTCATTCTGGGAAGGCGTTGATGTCCGTGGCGAGGCGTTGTCCTGTGTGATGATCGACAAACTGCCCTTCGCCTCACCATCCGAGCCGGTATTGCAGGCGCGCATGGCCTGGCTGCGGGCGCAGGGCGACAATCCATTTGCCCACCATCAGTTGCCCGAGGCAGTGATCAGCCTCCGGCAGGGGGTGGGCCGGCTGATACGGGATGCCGATGACCGGGGCGTCCTGGTGCTGGGCGACAATCGCCTGACAAGCCGTTCCTATGGCCGTCATTTTCTCGACAGTCTTCCCCCCATGCCGTTGACCCATCGTCTGGATGAGGTCGAGGCGTTTTTCGCTCAGTCCTCCACCAGCTCGTAGGACCCATCGGCATCGTGGGTTTCACGGCCCGTCACCGGCGGGTTGAATGCACAGATCAGTCGCATGTCTTCGGACCCGCCGCGCAGGATATGCCGGTCATGCTGGTCCAGTGCGTACAGGACACCATCACGAATCGGGTGAATCTCGCCGGTGGCGAGATCCTCGATGCTGCCGTCGCCGGCCACGCAGTACACCGCCTCGAGATGGTTCTTGTACCACAGCTGCAGCTCGGCACCGGCGGGGATGATGGTCTCGTGGAACGAAAACCCCATGCCGTCCTTTTTCAGCAGCAGCCGCCGGCTGGTCCATCCCGGGCCCTCCACCTCTTGGTCGGAGCCCTTGATGTTTTCGATATCGACGATTTTCATGATCTGGTTCTCTGGCAGTGCCTGGGGGTTGCGCTACGGCGCCAGGCGGTTGAGGGCATCGGGCCGGTACGGGCCGATGGTAAAAAGCTCTTCGGCCGCATGGCCGGGCTCGGGAAAGTCCTCCGGGGCAAAGCAGGGCGACACGCGGCAATCGGTCTCAAGCTCCCGGGCCATCGCCTGAAACAGCGCCCTCGAGGCCTCGTTATCCGGGGCGATGGTGGTCTCGAGCATGCTGGCACGGTCGGCACCGGGCTGGCGGAGGAAAGCGGCGATAAGCCGCTTGCCCAGCCCCTGGCCCTGGTGATCGGGGTGGATTCCCACCTGCCATAGAAAGATCACCTCGGGATGGCGCGGGCGGCGATACCCGCTGGCAAAACCCACCACCTTGCCCTGCCGCTCGGCGACGACACAGGTGTCGGCAAAATCCCTTGCCAACAGCATGTAGAGGTAACTCGAGTTCAAATCCAGGGTGCCGGTCGCCCTGGCCACCTCCCACATGGCACCGCCCTCGTCATGCTCGGGGGCGCGTAGACGGATGCCCTGGTCGGGGATTTCCTCGAGAATCACGGATGATCACTCCTGCCGGGGTTGTTGCCGGGGTAGGGCGAAGATCTTAGCAATGCCGTCCCGGGGCTTGCCAATCGATCATGGCCAATCGCCGATGGCTGCACTAGAATCCGGCCGTGTACCGCGTTATCTCGCCATTTGTCGCGCTCTTTGTCTCGATCGGGTTATTGCTCGGCGGCGGTGGGCTGCTGACCACGCTGGTGGGTGTGCGGATGTCCGAGGAGACCTTCCCCACCACCCTGATCGGTGTGATCACCGCCTGCTATCCGGTGGGCTTTGTCATTGGCACGCGCCTTTGCGCTCCCATCATTGCGGCCGTCGGGCATATCCGCAGCTTTGCCGCGTTTGCGGCCATGGCAGCGATCAGCACGCTGGTTTATCCGATGTTGATCACTCCCTGGGTGTGGGCGGGGCTGCGTCTGGCGTACGGACTCAGTCTGGCCGGGCTTTTCATGGTCACCGAAAGCTGGCTGAACGATCGCACACCCACCGAGCGCCGCGGCCAGGTCCTGGGCGTCTACAGCATTGTGACCTATGTCGCGCTTGGCGGGGGGCAGTTTCTGTTGCTCACCGGTCGCTCCGGGGGCTTCGAGCTCTTCAGCCTGGCGGCGATGCTGATCGCCGCGGCGGTGGTGCCGGTGACCATCACGCGGATCGTCTCGCCGGAGCTGCCCAGCATCGAGCGGGTCACCCTGCGGGCCCTTCTGGATGCCTCGCCACTGGGGGTGGTGGGATCGGCGCTGGCGGGCATGATCAACGGCGCCTTCCTCGGGCTCGCGCCGGTCTATGCCCGTGAGACCGGATTTGCCGATGCCGGCATCGCGCTGCTGATGGGCTTGTCGATCCTCGGCGGATTTTTGCTTCAGTGGCCCATCGGTCATCTGTCGGACCGGTTCAACCGGCGGGACGTGCTGGTGGGGGTCAGTCTTGCCATGTCGGTGTGCAGTCTGGCGATCGTACTCGCCACGGGCCACGGGCCTGTGTGGGTCATCGCATTGGCCGTGCTCTGGGGCGGGCTGGCATTTACCCTCTACCCCATCGCGCTGTCGCTCGCCAATGATTTCCTCAGTCGCGCCCAGATGCTGGGTGCCACCGCCGGGTTGCTCCTGGTCCATGGTCTGGGGATGATCATCGGACCGTTGGTGGCCTCCCAGCTCATGGCCCTGATCGGGCCGGTGGGGCTTTTCTACGCCCTGGCCGGCGCCGGGCTGGCCCTGGGGGCCTTCGCCTGGCTGCGCCAGCGGATCGGGCCGCCGATTCCGGTCGGCGAGCCGGATACCTATCGGGTGGTGCCACGGGAAGGGGTTTATGCCGGTGGCCTGGACCCGCGCTATGAGGAAGTGCAATTGGAGTTTCAGTTCGACGAAGAGCCGCCGGCGCCCACACCGGAGACCGAGCCATGAGTGGATCCCCCGTCATTCTGGGGCTTGAGGCCGCCACCGGCGTCAGCTCGGTGGCATTGATGCATGGCGGTCAGGTCATCACCCGGCGCCATGATCACGGCCGGGCGCGGACCGATGCGCTGTTGTCGCTGGCCGACGAGTTGCTGGCCGAAGCCGGGGTCCGGCGCTCGGCCCTGGACGCGGTGGCCTGTGGTCGCGGGCCGGGTGGGTTTACCGGTGTGCGCATCGGCGTCGGTGTCGCCCAGGGGATCGCGATGGGGGTCGGCTGCCCGGTGGTGGGGTTATCGACCCTGCAGATCCTTGCCGAGACCGCCCGGGCGGCGCACCCCGGGCGTCAGGCCATCGCGGCGCTGCTCGATGCCCGAATGGGTGAGGTCTATGCCGGCTGCTATCGCGTCGATGACGCCGGATGGACCACGGCGGTGGGCGCGGAGTGGCTGGCAGACCCCGACACATGGACGCTGCCGACGGGGGATTGGTTGGGCGTGGGCAGCGGTTTCGCCCGCTTTCCGGCGCTGGCACACCGCGACGGGCTGGTCGGGTGTGAGGCGGGGATGGTGCCGGAGATGCATTGTGCAATGGCACTGGCCGCGGCGCGGTTTGCCGCCGGTGAGATCCTGCGGCCCGAAGCACTCGAGCCCCGCTATCTGCGCGATCGGGTGGCCCACCAAACACCCGTGGGTGGCGATGGTTGAAACCCTTGTCCCTTGTCCATATATCGGTAGACGAGGGAGGGATGGAAAGTGAGCAACGATTCATCTCATCAAGGAGGTAACCATCATGGAGCTCAAACCCTATCGACCCATCGGCGGATTAATGGATCTGCGACGCGAACTCGATCGTTTCTTCGACGCCCCCTGGTTGGGCGGTGCGCCGGATGGCTCGACCGTTGAGACCAGCCAGTGGGTCCCGGCGGTGGACATCCGCGAGGAGGCCGATCATTACCGGGTAGAGGCGGATATTCCGGGCGTCAAGCCGGCGGATATCGAGGTCACCATGGAGCACGGCATGCTCAGCATCCAGGGTGAGCGGCGCACCGAACATGAGCAGACCGAGCACGGAGTGCGCCGGATGGAGCGTTCCCACGGGGTGTTCTACCGGCGGTTCGCGCTGCCCGATGATGCCGACCCGGAGGCCATCGAAGCCAAGGGCCATGACGGTGTGCTGACCGTCACCATTGGCAAGCACAAGGCCAGTCACAGCCGCCGGATTCCGGTGAAACACTAACCATTCAGGGTTTTACGTATCGGGCCGATGACCGTAGGCTAGCCCCTGGGTCAGGAGCCTTATCGATGCGTAAAACCCTTCAGTCAAACCGGGCGACGACCTATGTCGTCAATCCATTCCCGGGCGACGATCACGACCACCAGCACTGTATTGACGAGGCCCTTGCCGAGGCGGAGCGGCTCTGCGCCGAGCGGGGACGCCGCCTGACGGCGCTGCGTCGACGGGTGCTCGAGTTGATCTGGGCCAGCCATCAGCCGGTCAAGGCCTATGAGCTGCTGGCACGGCTCCAGGAGGCATCGGCCTCGGCGGCGCCGCCCACCGTCTATCGGGCCCTGGACTTTCTCCTGGCCGAGGGGCTGATCCATCGTCTCGCTTCGCTCAACGCCTACGTGGGCTGTGGCCAGCCCGACCACCACCATGCCGGGCAGTTTCTAATCTGTCAGGGCTGTGAGGCGGTGGCCGAGCTGGATGATCCGGCCATTGCCGGGCTCATCCGTGAGAAAGCCGAAAACCAGGGGTTTTCGTTGGTGGATCAGACCATCGAACTGGAGGGGCTGTGCCCGGAGTGTCGCGACAACGCGAATGACCGGGGTGTTGTCCATGACTGATGCCAGCGGCGAGAGTGTCGACCCCCGGGAAACCGCGCATTATCACCGCCTGGCCCAGGCCTGGTGGGATCCGGATGGGCCCTTCTGGCCGTTGCACGGGCTCAACCGGTTTCGCGTGGGGTATCTCCGGCAACGCATCGCCGAGCATTACCACAGCGACGCGGATGATCGACCCGCTGCGGGGCTGCGGGTGCTGGATATCGGCTGCGGTGGCGGTATCTTAAGCGAATCCATGGCCCGCCTGGGCGCGACGGTCACGGGAATCGACCCGGTGGCGCGCAATATCGCCATCGCCAGCGATCACGCCGCCCAGTCCGGTCTGGATATCGATTATCGCTGCGAGACGGTCGAATCCCACCAGGCCAGCACCGGGCCTTATGACGTGGTGCTCAACATGGAGGTGGTCGAGCATGTCGAGGGATTGCCGGCGTTTCTTAAGGCTTGCGCCGCCCAGGTCCGTTCCGGTGGCATGATGTTTGTTGCCACCATCAACCGCACCCCCCTGGCGGGCGTGACGGCGATCTTTGGTGCCGAGTATGTCCTGCGCTGGCTGCCGCGGGGTACCCATCAGTACCGCAAGCTGCGGCGACCCGCCGAGGTCGAGGCGCCCCTGGCGGCGGCGGGGCTCTCGGTGGTCGACCGCACCGGCGTGGCGGTCAGCCCGGTGACGCGGCGGTTCCGCTACACATCCAGTCTGGCGGTCAACTATATGATGACGGCCATTCGCGAGAACAAGCCGGGGGTGTCGCTTGCCTAGTCCCCGGGGTGCGGCGATGCTTTTCGCCATGGCTGGCTGGCTTCTGGCCGGTGTGGCCATGGCGCTCGAGCTGGATGGCCCCCGACGCCAGGGGGGTCTGTTGCACGGCGAGGTGCCGCCCGGCAGTGAGGTGCGTTTTCTTGGCCATGCGGTCCCGGTGGATGCCGAGGGGCGTTTTCTGCTGGGGCTGGGCCGGGACGCCCCCGAGCAGCCGGTGATCACGGTGACGGCCGCCGATGGAAGCGTGACCCGCCACCGGCTGACGATCGAGACCCGTGCCTACGACATCCAGCGCATTGACGGATTACCGGACAATCAGGTCAGTCCCGATGCCGAGACCCTGGCGCGGATCCGGCGGGATGCGGCGTTGGTTCGCGATGCCCGCGCCCGGCGTCTGCCACAGCGTTTCTTCGATGCCGGCTGGCGCTGGCCGGTCACCGGGCCGATTTCTGGCGTTTATGGCAGCCAGCGCATTCTCAATGGTCAGCCCCGACAACCCCATTACGGCATCGATATCGCCCGCCCCACCGGCACACCGGTGCGGGCGCCGTCGGACGGGGTGGTCACCCTGGCCGAGCCGGATCTTTTTTTCTCGGGCGGGACGCTGATTGTCGATCATGGCCAGGGGCTGTCGTCGAGCTTTCTGCATCTATCCGAAATGCTCGTCTCACCGGGCGAGGCGATCCGTCGCGGTCAGGTCATCGCCCGGGTCGGCGCCACCGGACGGGTGACCGGCGCCCACCTGGACTGGCGCATGAACTGGTTCGATCAGCGCATCGATCCCACCTTGCTGGTTCCACCCATGCAGGAGGTGCGGGGCAATGACTGAATCGAATCGATTGGTGGTGGTGCTTGGGGATCAACTGGATCGCCAGAGCGCGCTTTTTGATGACCTGGATGCCGGCCGCGATCGGGTCTGGATGACCGAGGCGAGTGCCGAGGCCTCCCGGGACGCGGTGCATCAACAGCGTCTTGTGCTGTTTTTTGCGGCCATGCGTCACCTCCGCGATGAATTGCGTGGCCGTGGGGTGACGGTGGAATACCACGCCATCGAGGACCACCCCGCCGGGGCGGCGCCGCGAAGCCTGGCCGACCATCTGGCCGACGACCTGGACCGGCTGCGGCCGGCCGAGGTTGTCATGATGGAATGCGGTGACTGGCAGATCGAGCAGGCCCTCTGCGCGGTGATTGCCGAACGCGGAATCCCGCTGGACTGGCGCGACGACAGGCACTTTCTGGCCAGCCGCGCCGACTTTGCCCGCTGGGCCGAGGGGCGGCGCAGTCTCACGATGGAATATTTCTATCGTCTCATGCGCAAGCGTTATGGCGTGTTGATGGAGGGTGACCAGCCCGCCGGGGGCGCCTGGAACTTCGACAAGGACAACCGGGCCGCCTTCGGTGCCGAGGGACCAGGGGCGCTGCCGGCCCATCCGCAGTTTCAGCCCGATGCCCTGACCGCCGGGGTGATTGCCGCGGTCCGCGAGCGCTACGCCGACCACCCCGGTGATGCCGCCGAGTTCAATCAACCGGTGACGCCGGCCCAGGCCAGGGCCGCGCTGGATGACTTCATCGAGCATCGCCTGCCGGCCTTCGGGACCTGGCAGGATGCAATCTGGACCGGTGAGCCGCTGCTCTTTCATGCCCGGCTGTCCACCTCGCTCAACCTGCATCTGCTCGATCCGCGGGATTGCATCGAGCAGGCCGAGGCCGCCTGGCGGGCGGGCCGGGCGCCGCTCAACGCCGTCGAGGGCTTTATCCGTCAGGTGCTTGGGTGGCGCGAGTTCATTCGCGGGGTGTACTGGCTGAAAATGCCGGATTACGCCGAGCTCAATGCCCTGGGGCATGAGCAGGCGATGCCCGCGTTTTTCTGGGATGGCGACACCGAAATGGCCTGTCTGGCGGATGCCATGGAGGGACTGCTCACCCATGGCTATGCCCACCACATCCAGCGGCTCATGGTCCTGGGCCTGTTCGCCCAGCTCTATGGGGTGCACCCGTATGCCTTCCATCGCTGGCATATGGCGATGTATCTCGATGCTGTGGACTGGGTGAGCCTGCCCAATGCGCTGGGGATGAGCCAGTTTGGCGATGGCGGTGTGGTCGGGACCAAGCCCTATTGCGCCAGCGGTGCCTACATCGATCGGATGAGTAACGCCTGCGCCCAGTGTCGCTACAACCCGAAAAAGGCGGTTGGCGACAAGGCCTGCCCCTTTACCACCCTGTACTGGGATTTCCTCGACCGGCACGAGGCCCAGCTCGGTGGCAATCGGCGGTTGCAGTTCCAGTTCCGCAACCTGCAACGCAAAAGCGATGCCGAACGCAGCGAGATCCGCCAGGCCGCCGCGGCGCTGCGCGCTCGGCTGGATGGCCATGGGGGCGGTGGATGAGGCAGGCCTCGATGTTCGAGCATTGGCGGGAACGGGCCGGCGCGTGGATCGAATCGCCCATCCCGCATTACGGCATCATCGGGCTGATCATCGCCAACGCCGTGTTGCTGGGCCTGGCTACTTCCGATGGCGTCATGGCCCGGGCCGGAGACTGGATCCTGGGGCTCGAGGCGGCCATCGTGGCCATTTTTGCCCTTGAGATCGGCATCAAGCTTTTTGCCTGGGGGCCGCGCTTTTTCCGCAGTGGCTGGAACTGGTTCGATTTCATCATCGTGGGTATCTCGCTGGTGCCCACCGCCGGGCCTTTGAGCATCCTGCGCTCACTGCGGATCCTGCGGGTGCTGCGTCTTCTCTCGACCGTCCGGCGTCTGCGACTGCTGGTCGAGGCGCTGGTTTCGGCCATTCCCAGTATTGGCTGGATTGTCTTTCTGCTCGGCCTGGTCTTCTACATCTTTGGTGTGATGGGCACCGAGCTTTTCGGTGAGCGCTTCCCCGAATGGTTCGGCACCCTGGGTCGGTCGATGTATACCCTCTTTCAGGTGATGACCCTCGAGAGCTGGTCCATGGGGATCGCCCGGCCGGTGATGGCGGCCTATCCCTTTGCCTGGCTTTATTTTGTCTCGTTCATCCTGGTGACGGCGTTCACGATCCTCAATCTTTTTATCGGTATCATCGTCAACACCATGCAGTCGGCGCACTGGGAAGAAGAAGACGAGCGCCGGGCCGAGTCAGAGGCCCGTGCGCACCGGGAGCGCGAGGAAATCCTCGAGCTGTTGCGCCGCACCGACCGGCGGCTCGAGGCGTTGGAACGCAAAGCATTGATGCATGTCAAGCACGAGTGATAGGCGTGGCAGGAATAGTTTTCTCCGTGCCAGATTTTGCTATACTGCAATGCAACAGAGGGTTTTCTCTCTCTCCTCCTCTTGGCCGGCCGCAATGCCGGCTTTTTTTTGTCCGGATCACGCCGGTGCCACCCGCCGAACTCGGTCAATCGCGGCCGACCTCAACCACCCGTGCGCCGGTCGTGACAAACCGTCGACACCCATCGTCCGGGCCCACGGGGGCACCACCGGTGAATTCGCCGAACGCCGGCAGGATCAATCCCCGGTCCCCCCGGATGATGAAAGCCGGAAGGCGCAGCGCATCGCCACCGCCGCTGAGGCGAACCACTGGATGCAGATGCCCGGCGACCCAGGGTTGAGCCGACGGCGTGGCTTCGTCGGGATAGTGACAAAGCGCCAGGCCGTCGCGCTGCGTCCCCTCGGTCAACAGCGTCAGTGCCGGCGCCAGACGCTCGAGGGCGGCGTCGTGGTTGCCCGGCACGGCATGGAACTGAACGCCCGGATGGTCCTCGAGCCATGCATGCAGGCGCGCTTCGAGGTCACGGTCGGTGGCCAGCGAGGTATGCAGGATATCGCCGAGCCAGTAGACGCGCTCGGGCTGCCAGTGGTCGATGAGCGCCGACAGTCGGGTCAGCGTGGCGGCGCTCTGCCCTGCGGGCACCGGCACGCCGGCCCGCCGGAAGGCCGCCGCCTTGCCCAGATGCAGATCGGCCAGCAAAAGCGCCCGCTGGCCCGGCCAGTAGACCGCCCGCTCGGGCAGCAACTGCAGCCATTGGCCGGCGAGCTGGATGGGCAGATCGGTGGTGCTCAAGACGCGGCTTTCTCCAGTTGACCGATCATCTTTGCCACCCGATCCTCCCAGCTTTGTGTGGTCAGCCGGTTACGCAGCCGCTCGGCCCAGAGCGGAAAGGCCAGCGGCGTCAGTCGTTCGGTGTGGTTGATCGTCCATTCCTGGGTTGTCATCCGCTCGAGGGCGTGGCGCAGACGTTCGACCTCGAGCGCGCTTTCCAGGACCTCGCGTCGCGCCTGTTCGAGCAGGCGATTGTCGGGGTCGTAACGGCTCAGGGTGTCGAACATCAGCCCGCTTGAGGCCTGCAACTGGCGGTTGCTCTTGCCGCGGCCGGGATATCCCTGAAAGACCAGCCCGGCAATGCGGGCGATATCCCGAAACTGACGCCGGGCCAGTTCGCTGGCGTTCATGGCCCCGAGCAGGTCGTCTACCAGATCGTCGGTGGTCAGGATCGAACCGAGGCTTGCTGTATCAAGCGCGGGCATCTCACGGCCGAGCAATTCAAAGCCATAGTCATTCACCGCCATGCTGTAGGTGGCGGGCCGGTACCCGGCGAGGCGCCAGGCGACCAGGGTGGCCAGCCCCTCGTGGGCCAGCCGTCCGGCGAATGGATAGATGAAAAGATGCTCGCCCTCCCGCGAGCGGGTGCGCTCGATGACCAACCGGTCGGGGCCGGGGAGGCTGGACCAGCGCTTTTGCAGCGCCAGCAGGGGCCGCAGGGCTGCCATCTCGGGTTCTTGCCACCGGCCCTGGTCGGCTTCGGCCAGCAGGCTGAGCACCTGGTCGGCCAGCTCGCTGGACAGCGGCAGCCGTCCGCCTTGCCAGCGCGGAATCGCCTGCCGACGTCGATGGGCCCGACGGACCCAGGCGGTGAGATCGCGGACCCGGATCAGCTCGAGGCTGCGGCCGCCGAACAGAAAGACATCGCCGGGCTTCAGACGGGCGATGAAGCTCTCCTCGATGCTGCCGATATACCCGCCACCCTGGTAGCGCACCGAGACGGCGGTATCGCTGCTGATGGTGCCGATGCTCATGCGATGGCGGCTTGCCTGCTGCCGCGAGGCGATCCGATAGCGTCCATCCGCGGCCTCGACCACGCGCTGGAAGTCCGGATAAGCCGCGAGCACCGGACCGCCGTGGGTGATGAAGGCGAGTACCCAGTCCCAGGCGCTGTCTTCGAGCGCGCGGTAGGCGTGGGTGGTGCGGACCTCGGCGAGGGTTTCGGTCGGGTCAAAACCCTCGCCGGTGGCCAGGGTGACCAGATGCTGGGCGAGGACATCGAGGCTGTTTTGCAGCGGCGGACGGGCTTCGATGACGCCTGCCTGCCAGGCCCGCCGGGCGGCGGCGATTTCGGCCAGTTCCAGCGCATGGGTGGGGACACAGAGAATCGCGCTGCGGCCGTCGGGTTGATGGCCGCTGCGGCCGGCGCGCTGTGCAAGCCTTGCGATGCCTTTGGGACTGCCGATCTGGACGACGCGATCGACCGGAGAAAAATCCACGCCCAGATCAAGGCTGGATGTGGCCACCACGCAGCGGAATTCGCCCCCGGCCAGTCCCGTCTCGATGCGCTGTCGCAGCCGCCGGTCGATCGAGCCATGGTGCAGTCCCAACCCCTCGAGCCAGTCACTGCGCGCATGCAGGATGGTCTCGAACCAGCGCTCGGCCTGCGATCGGGTGTTGGTAAAAAGCAGACAGGTCCCGGGCTGATCAAGATGGGCGAGCACCCCCTCACTCAGGCGCGTGCCCAGATGGCCGGCCCACGGGAAACGCTCGCAGCCATCCGGTAGCAGCGCCTGGATGGCAACCGGCCGGGCCGGTGGTCCCTCGATCAGCCGCCCATTGTGGCTGTCCGCGCCGAGCAGGGTGTCCCGGGCCTCGCCCAGATTGCCCAGTGTCGCTGACAGCCCCCAGGTGCGAAGCCCCGGCCGCAGTCGGCGTAACCGGGCCAGGCAGAGCTCGAGCTGGACCCCGCGTTTGGTCCCCATCAGTTCATGCCATTCATCGACAATCACCGCCTCGAGGTGGCGAAACTGCCGCCCGGCATCCCGGTAGGAGAGCATCAGCGACAGGCTCTCCGGCGTGGTGACCAACGCCGCGGGCGGGCGTTGCCGTTGCCGGCTGCGGGCGCTGCTGGCGGTATCGCCGGTGCGGGCCTCCACCCGCCAGTCCAGACCCACGCCGCTGGCCGCGGCCTGCAGATTGCCCACGGTATCGGCGGCCAGCGCCCGCAGCGGTGTGATCCAGAGCACCATGAGCCCCGGGCTGGCACGGTCGTTGTCGATGCCTTCGGCAAGCGGCCCGCCCCAGGCAGCCAGGGATTTGCCCGAACCGGTGGCCGAGTGGATGAGCCCGCTCGCGCCCGATCGGTACGCCGCCCAGGCCTCGCGCTGAAAGGCCGCCGGCGTCCAGCCCCTGGCGGCAAAGTAATCAGTCAGTGCCCGGGGAATGGCCTGGCTCATGGCAGCAGGGCCCGGATCTGCTCGAGGGTATCGGCATCATCGGGGCCGAGGTCTTCGCGCCAGCGCTTGATGCGCGGAAAACGCAGCGCGACGCCGGATTTGTGTCGGCTCGAGGGGGCGATGCCCTCGAAAGCGAGCTCGAAGACCTGCACCGGCTCCACCGATCGGACCGGGCCGAAGCGTTCGCGGGTGTGACGGCGGATCCAGTGGTCGAGGCGCCGGATCTCGGCGTCATCCAGCCCTGAATAGGCCTTGGCAATGGGCACCAGGGTGTCGCCATCCGGCACGGCAAAGCTGTAGTCGGTGTAGAGATTGGCCCGGCGGCCGTGACCGGGCTGGGCGTAGAGCAGGATGGCATCGAGGGTGAGGGGCGCTACCTTCCACTTCCACCAGATCCCCCGGGGCCGGCCGGTGCCGTAGGCGCTGTCGCGACGCTTGAGCATGACCCCCTCGACCCGGCGTTCGCGGGCCTCGGCACGCCGATCGGCGAGCTCCGACCATTGCCGGGCATGAATCAGCGGTGAGCACATCAACGGTGCCTGGACATCCGCCATGAGGGCCTCGAGGGTCTGGCGGCGTGCCCCGAGCGGCCGCTCGCGGATGTCTTCACCCCCCTGTTCGAGCAGATCATAGGCAAGCAGTCGCACCGGCACCTCGCGGCGCAGTTTGGGGCCGACGCGCTTGCGCCCCAGGCGACGTTGCAGCTCGGCAAAGGGCAGAACCGCCTCGTCCCAGGCCAGGATCTCGCCGTCGACCACCGTGTCATCCGGCAGCTGCGAGGCGGCCTCAACAATCTCCGGAAAGGTCTCGGCGATCAGCGCCTCGCCCCGCGACCACAGCCAGGTCTGGCCCTGACGGCGAATCAGCTGGGCGCGGATGCCATCCCATTTCCATTCGAGCTGCCAGTCATGGACGGGCCCCAGCGTATCGGCCGGATCCCCTTCGAGCGGATGGGCCAGAAAGAACGGATACGGCCGCGAGGCGTCCTCGTCGGCCGAGCGAGCCTCGAAGAGGCTTTTGAAAAAATCACCGCTCGGCTGCCACTGCCCCATCAAGCGGTGGGCGATCACCGGTTGGGGTTGTCCAGTGGCCCGGGCCAGCGCGCGCTGCACCAGGGTCTGCGAGACGCCGACCCGAAGTGCGCCGGTCAGCAGTTTGTTGTAGACAAACCGGCCGGATTCATCCAGCGCCTGCCAGGCGGCGGTCACCCGCTGGTACTGCTGGTGCTCGTCGATCTCCCGCAGTGCCAGTATTTCTTCCTCCACCCAGCGGGCAAGCGGCCGAGGATCGTGCCGATCGCGATCGGCGGTGGTCTCGAGCATCAAGGCGATGGTCTCGGCCAGATCGCCGACGTGCTGATGGGTTTCTTCGACCAACCACTCGGGCAGCCCGCTGCAGCGGGCCAGCCATTCGCGCAGCCGGACCGGGCCGATGAGCCGCTTCAGTCGCCGGCCGCTGAGAAAGTAGACCGCCCAGGCCCCGTCGTCGGGCTCGACCCGGGCAAAGAAATCGGCCATGGCATCGACCTTGGCGTTGGTGCCGCGCTGCTCATCGAGCTGGCGATAAAGACGGGCGAATGCCTGCATCAGCCATCATCCTCGACATCGCCATAGAGCGTCGCCAGTGGGCGGGCTTCCAGCCCCCGCTCACCCAGGTAGCGCACCAGCTCGTCGGCCCGGCCATGGGTGGTCAGCACCCGCCTGGCGCCGGTCTCGGCCAGCGTTCGCAAAAGCCCGGGCCAGTCGACATGATCCGAGATGACGAATCCACGGTCGTAGCCGCGCCGGCGCCGATTGCCGCGAATGCGCATCCAGCCCGAGGCAAACCCGGTCGCCGGTCGGCGAAAGCGTCGCATCCAGGTGGAGCCGCCGGCGCTGGGCGGTGCGATCACCAGCGCCTTGGCATAGTCCTCATCTGCCGGGGCCTCGCTCACACGGCGGGTGGTGGGCAGCGGGATGCCGGCAGCGCGGTAATCGTCGGTCAGCGGCGCCACCGAGCCGTGCAGATAGATCGGGCCGGGGGTTGGTTGCTCCAGCGCCGCGAGCAGTCGCTGGGCCTTGCCCAGGGCATAGCTGAAAAGCACCGTGGTGCGCCCCTGGCGGGCGTTGTCATGCCACCACTGCTGAATCTCGGCGGCCACCGCCGCCACCGGCGGCCAGCGATAGACGGGCAGGGCGAATGTGGCCTCGGTAATAAAGGTATCGCAGGCGATCGGCTCGAAGGGCGCGCAGGTCGGGTCGGGATCGCGCTTGTAGTCCCCCGAGGCCACCCAGACCTCGCCGTCATGCTCGACGCGGACCTGGGCCGAGCCGAGAATATGACCGGCGGGATGCAGGCTCACCCGGACCGGGCCGAACGAATGGACCACCCCGTAGTCGAGCCCACGCAGGGGGGCGTTCTGGCCCAATCGGCGGCGTAACAGCGAAAGCCCGGGGCTGGCCGCGTAGTATTGGTCGCTGCCGGGGCGGGCGTGGTCGGCATGGGCGTGGGTGACCACCGCCTGCGGGACCGGGCGCCACGGGTCGATGAAAAAATCGCCGGCAGCGCAGTAGAGCCCCCGGTCGGTGGGTTGGATGAGCGGCTGGGACATCGGTCAATTGTATCGCGAGGTGCAGGAGGATGAATGCAGCATCTGGATAATGACTGCGAGGCGCTGGTCGTCGGCGCGGGCGGCGGCATCGGCTCTGCCCTGGTGAAACGGCTTTTGCAGGATACCCCGGTCGGACGGGTCTGGGCCGCCAGTCGGACACCCCGGCAGGCGAGCCTCGCGGCGCTCGCCGACGCGTATGGCGAGCGGCTTGCCCCCATCCACGTCGATGTCGCCGATCCGGACAGCATCGAAGCCATGGCCGGCGACCTCCGGGCCCGCGGGGTGCGGCTTCATCTGCTCATCAACGCCTTTGGATTTCTGCATGATGCCAACGACAGCATCTGGCCGGAAAAACGCCTCGAGGACATCAGCGTCGAGGGCATGGAGCGGAATTTTCGCATCAACACCCTGGCGCCGGCGCTGGTCGTGCGGCACTGCTTCGATCGACTCAACCATGGCGAGCGGGCCGTGATCGCTAATCTGTCCGCCCGTGTGGGCAGTATCAGCGACAATCGGCTGGGCGGCTGGTACGCCTACCGCGCCAGCAAGGCGGCACAGAACATGTTCACCCGCGGGCTTGCCATCGAGTGCGCCCGCCGGGCTCGCCGCGTCATCTGCCTGGCGCTGCACCCCGGCACCACCGATACTGGGCTGTCCGAGCCATTCCAGGCCCGGGTGCCGGCCGGCAAGCTTTTCTCGCCGGATTATGCCGCCGGTCAGCTGCTGGCCCGCATCGATGGTGCCACCGAGGCCGATTCGGGCGCCTTTCTGGCCTGGGATGGCGCGCGGATTACCTGGTAGGCCGGCCGCACTCAGGCCGATGTGGCCTGGGCGGCCAGGGCCTCGGCGACCACACCGGTCAACCGGCGGGCCATGGGCAGATGCAGGAACTCGTTGGGTCCGTGGGCGTTGGCGCCGGGCCCCAGCACCCCGGTGACCAGAAAGCGGGCGGCCGGGAATCGCGACGCCAGCAGGTTCATCAGCGGGATGCTGCCGCCCTCGCCCATGAACACCGCCTCGCGCTGGAACCAACGCCGGGCACTGGCGTTGAGGCTGTCCTCCAGCCAACCGGCAAAGCCCGGGGCATTCCAGCCGTTTGCCGAGCCACCGGGATGAAACTGCACCCGGGCCCCCTGGGGTGGGTCGTCGGTCAATGTCTCGGCCATCGCCCGGGTTGCTGTCTCACCGTCCACGGTCGGGGGCAGGCGCAGCGACAGGCGCAGTGCGGTCCGCGGACGCAGGACATTGCCCGCCTCGGTGCTGGCCGGCAGCCCCTCGGCCCCGATCACCTCCAGCGCCGGTCGCCAGGTCCGATTGAGGATCAGCTCGGCGGTATCCGTGGCATTGGGCCGGGTCGTGCCGGCAAAGGGAAATTTGCCCGCCAGTCCGTCGCCGATGACATCGGCGGCGGCCGTTGCCTGCCGGCGCCGCTCTTCGGGGATGTCGGCCTGTAGGGCCGGGTGGGTGATGCGGCCCGTGGCGCTTTCCTCGAGCCGCTCGATCAACGCCCGGGCAATGCGGAAGCTCGACGGCACCACCCCCCCGGCATCGCCCGAGTGGACCCCCTGTTCGAGGACCTCGACGCTGAGATCGCCGGCGGCCATGCCACGCAAAGAGGTCGTCACCCAGAGTTGCTCATAATTGGCGCAGCCGGAATCCAGGCAGACCACCAGCCCCGGGTTGCCGAGCCGATCGGCAAGATGATCGAGCTGGGCGGCGAGATCCGGGCTGCCGCTTTCTTCGGCGCACTCGATGACCAGCATGCACCGGGGGTGGGGGATCCCTTCGTTATGCAGAAGGCGGATCGCCTGCAGCGAGGCAAACAGGGCGTAGCCATCGTCGGCGGCGCCGCGGCCGTAGAGGCGGTCTTCGGCAATGACCGGCTGCCAGGGCCCCTTGTCGCTGTCCCAGCCGCTGGCCTCGGGTTGTTTGTCGAGATGGCCATAAAGCAGGGCTTCACCCTCGCCGGTGGCGGGCACATCCACCCACAGCAACGGCGTTCGACCGGGCAGACGGATGACCTCGACCCGGCTTTGCGGTGGTGCGATGCGCCGGCACCAGTCCTCGGCCAGGCTGACGGCCTCGTCCAGATAGCCGTGGGTGGCCCAGTCCGGATCGAAAGCCGGGGATTTGGCCGGGATGCGGATGAAATCCTCAAGGGCAGGGAGGATGTCCGTTCGCCAGGCCTCGTCGACCTGGGCTCGGGCCTTGTCGATGGGCAGGGTGTCGCTCATGGCAGCTCCGGTTGGTTCAATGCCGATCCATCAGCGTAACGGCCACCGTCTAGAGGGGCCAGACCATCGGGATCAGGGTCAACGCCACCGCCATGACCAGCAGGTTGAGCGGCAGACCGAAGCGCAGGTAATCGCCAAAGCGATAGGCCCCGGGGCCGAAAACCATCAGATTGGTCTGATAGCCGATGGGCGTGGCGAACGCTGCCGAGGCGGCGATCATGATCGCCACCACAAACGGCATGGGCGAGACAGCCAGTGACTCTGCGGCGGCCATCGCGATCGGGAAGACCAGCACGGCGGCGGCGTTATTGGTGATCAGCTCGGTGGCAATGAGGGTGAGCAGATAAATCGCCGCCAGGGTGAGCAGCGGCGAGCCGGCCGTCAGCCCCATGACCTGCTGGCCGATCACCGCGGCGGCGCCGCTGTTGTCCATTGCCTGGCCAATACCCAGTGCCGCGCCGATGACCAGCAGGACGTTCCAGTCGACGTTGCGCAGCGCCGCCCCCGGGTCCATGCAACGCGTTGCGATCAAAGCCAGCGCCGCCAGAAGGGCGGCGTTGAGCATGCTCACTCCGGGCACGGCAGCGAGCACCACCATGACGGCGAGAATGGGCAGGGCGATCCGGGCTTTGTCGTGCTGGGGCGGCGAAGAGTCGTCGACCCCACTGACCAGATAGAAATCCCGCGCATCCCGCTGGCGCTCGATAAAGCTGGGGTGGGTCTCGAGCAGCAGGGTGTCGCCCGGGCGCAGGACGATGTCACCGATCTTGCCGGGCAGCTGGCGACCGGCCCGTGACACGGCAATCACGGCGGCCCGGTAGCGCTCGCGAAACCGTCCGGCCCGGATGCTGCGCCCGACCAGCGGGCAGGCCTCGGCAACCACCGCTTCGACCAGACAACGCTCCCGGCGGGGATCTTCCAGGTCATCCACCGCATCGGTTGCCGGTTTGAGCCCGCGCATTTTCTGCAGATCGACCACCGACTCGAGGACACCGACAAAAACCAGTCGATCGCCGTTGCGCAGTACCTCATCCGGGCCCACTGCCGGTATGACCTGTCCATGGCGCTCGATTTCGGCAAGGAACAGATCGGGCAGATGCCGCAGGCCGGCCCCCTCGATGGTCTTGCCCACCATCGGGCCGTCCGGCTCGACGAGCAGTTCAACGGTATAGCGACGCGGATCCAGGCGTTCAGCAATGGCCTCGCGCCGATCCGGTAACAGCCAGCCCGAGGCGAGTAACAGATAACCCAGACCCAGGATCGTGGCCGGTACGCCCACCCAGGCCAGATCAAAGAGCCCCAGCCCCTGGCTTGCCGCGCGGGTGCGGAGCAGGTCGTTGACGATCAGGTTGGTGCTGGTGCCGATGAGCGTACAGGTGCCGCCGAGGATGGCGGCATAACTCAACGGTAGGTAAAGCCGCGAGGCGGGCAGCTTGAGGCGCCGGGCCAGATCGTCGACCACCGGCAGGAACAGCGCGACGATGGGGGTGTTGTTGAGAAAGGCGCTCAGTCCGGCCACGGGGGTGAGTAATCGCCATTGTGCCGAGCGAAGCCCTCTGGCCCGGCCGATCAGGGGCTCGGCGATCAACGACACCGCCCCGGTGCGGGTCAGACCAGCGGCCACGACAAAGAGCAGCCCCACGGTCAGCAGTCCGGTGCTGCCAAACCCGTCGGCCAGTTCGGCCGGGCTGATCAGTCGATCGGTGCCGGTCACCGCACCGACGGTCACCAGCAAAGCCACCGCCGTGAATACCACCCCGACCGGTGCCGCGATGTTGCTGGCCAGCCCGGCGAGGACCATCAGTACAACGGCAATGGTAAACCAGCCTTCCCAGGCCATGGAGACTCCCTTGCGATTTCAGCGATCGGCGCGGCACTCCGACGGGCTCGCCGGGCGCCAGTATCCCGCCGCCGGATCCTGCTGACCAGTCCCCAGGATGTGGGCGACGATCTCGAGCCCGGTGAAGGCGCCGGGCCCCGGGCGGCTGAAGTGCCGATTGCCGTCCAGCAGATAGACCGCCGCCGATTGCACCGCGGTCAATGCCGCCCACCCCGGTCGCCGGCGCAGCGATGCCAGGGCGGCGGCCGCCCCGGTGAGATCCTCACCGCAGGGCATGATCAGGATGACCTGGGGGTCGAACGCCTGGACCGCCTCCCATGACACGGTGGTGGAATGGGCCCCGGGTTGGCCCAGGGGGTCACCGCCGGCGGCGACGACCATATCCGGCACCCAATGACCGCCGATGAAAAGCGGGTCGGGCCACTCGACGGTCAACACCCGTGGACGGGGCGCCGGTGGGGTGCCAATCGCCAAGCGCCGTTGCACGAGCCGGTCAACCAGGGCCTGTCCATGGGCGGTGGCACCGGCGGCCGCGGCAACGTTGTGAATATCGGCGAGCAGTCCGTCCAGATCCCGGCCGTCGAGGGCGAGCACCCGGGCATCACCCACCGCTGCGGCGGTCAGCGCATCGGGTGTGGCGGCGCAGACATCGCAGAGGGACTGCGAGAGGATCAGATCGGGGCGCAGCGCGGCGAGCGCTTCATGATCGGCCCGGAAAAGGGGCTCGCCCGCGGCCAGTCGATCGCGGACGCGGCGATCGATCTCGGCGGCCTCGGCATCACCGGTATCCAGCAGCGAGAGACTGACCCGGGGGCGGTCCATGACCGAGGCGGGCTGATCGCATTCGGCCGAGATGCCGACCAGCCGGTCTTCGAGGCCCAGTGCGCAGACAATGTCGGTGCCGCCGGGCAGCAGCGAGACGATACGCTCGGCGTTCATGGCTTGCCGCGGTGCAACGCGGCGTCAGCGCCGCTGATGCTGCGCCCGGTGATGTCGATCGATCCAGGCCTGTTTGTCCAGGTGGGAATCGAGTTCACGGCGCAGCTGCCGCTCGAAGGCCCGCGCCTCCAGTTCGCTGTCCACCTGGGCGCGCAACGCATCCAGGGCTTCACGACTCATCTCGGCCAGATTGATATCTCGCTCCACGGGCTCGTTCCTGTCCTTTTTGACGAAAACTACTGATTGAAACGATCGGCGAGGCGTTGGAGTTTTTCGGATCGCTCGCGTTCCGCTCTGGCCTCGGCCTGTTGGCGTCGACGCTCGGCAGCCCGGGCTTTTTGCTCGGCGCGTCGGGCGCTGGCGTGCTCGATGGCTGCCTCGGTGACCGGCTCGACCGGGTTGCCGTCCAGATCGATGCGATCACCGCCGGCCATCACCGCCGCCAGATAGGCCGGCGTGCGGGTGTAGCGGGCAAGGGCCTGACGGATGAGCCAGCCCGGCACCGGCTCGGTGGTGTCATCCTGCTCAAGACGGCTGCGGATGGCCTTCTCGATGCCGATGGCCAACGGCCGGACGTCATCCCGGTTGCGGGTAAAGCAGGCGGGAAAGCGCTGGGTGAGTGTCTCGACGAACGCTTGTGTCCGCTGTGCCCGGCGGCGTTTCTGGTTGGGCGTGGTAGCCATGGTGATCCGCGTCGATTCCTGCAACTGCACTGCTTTTAACATACCGCATGGTGGAGTGGGTCAACAGACCGCCGATCGGGTTGTATGATGCAATAATGACAACCTAGCCATCGCGAGGTGAGCCCCATGACCACCGATGCCATGATTGCCAAGGAAGAACTGCTGCAGATCCTTGAAGAGAGCCCGTTCGAGCATCTCACAAGCAGCGTCCATGTCATGGACAACCAAAAAGGCAAGGGCCATGAACTGGCCGGTGTCTCGCTGTATTCCAACGCGCGGGGCTGGATGGCCCAGGTCAACTGGCGGGCGGTCATCGATGCCGACGAGATCACCCTGCGGGTCGGTGATGGTGACAGTGGCGAGCGCGCCTATGAATTGCGCGGCGAGGACCACGCCCGTCTGAGCGTGGAAGACGATGACGGCGATCTGGTCAGCGCCGACGAAATCTCGGCACTGGTAGCACGGTCACCGCTTGCCAAGAGTTGGGAGGAGGATGTGGTGGGTGTGCTCAAGGACACCCGCGAGCGTCAGGCGACGCTGCACTGAGATGCGGACATTGCCCGCCGCCCTGGCCGAGCGGTTTCGCCGCGAGGCCGATCAGCTTGCCGGGGTGGACGAGGCGGTCTACAACGCCGCCGGCCGGGATGTGCACGATCCGGTCTTCGGGCTTGGCCCCCGCGATGCAAAGATCGCGTTCTTCGGCCGTGACCCCGGGCGCGATGAGATCCACATCGGCGTGCCGTTCATTGGTGCGGGCGGCCGCCAGCTCCGTCGGGTGCTCTACCGGCGGCACCATCACGGCGAGCTCGTCACCACCGAACAGGCCCTCGCCGCGGGCGAGGGCTACTTCTGGGCCAACACCGTCCCCTACAAGCCGCTGGGCAACAAGGCCTGGTCCATGGGGGTGAAACGGCGATTCCAGCCGCTGGTCGCCGAGGTGCTCAGCTATCAATGGACGGGGCGGCACGTCATCACCCTGGGGCGGGAGGCGTTTTTCTGGTTTGGCATCAATCAACCGGCAGCGCTGCGGCAACACCTCACCCATCACTGGCGCCAGGCGGATCGCTTCGAGACCGATCTGACCGTCGACTTTGTCACGCCACAAGGCGAACCACGGCCGCTGACGCTCCACCCGCTGCCGCATCCATCGCCGCTCAACGCCACCTGGTTCAAACACTTCCCGGGACTGCTCGAGGCACGACTCGAGCGCATCGAGGGCACGCCATGAATCCGATGGACTGGTCGGATCTCACCACCGCCGCGGTGGGCGAACGGGTCAACGATCGGACCGTGGCGGTGCTGCCCCTGGGGGCGACCGAGCAGCACGGCGGGCATCTGCCGTTGGCAACCGATACGCTGATCGCCCGGGCGCTGGTTGAACGGGCCATTCACCGACTGCCGGCGGGCACCGACGTGCTGCAGTTGCCCACCCTTGCCCTGGGGCAGGGCATGGAGCACGCCGACTGGCCCGGGACGCTGGCGCTCTCGCCGGCCACCATGGAGGCGCTGCTCGACGATCTGGGGGATTCGCTGGCGCGCAGTGGTCTGCGCCGGTTGGTGATATTCACCGCCCACGGCGGCAATGGGGCGGCCATGGAGCATGCCGCGCTGCGGATGCGTCGCCGGCACGGCATGCTGGTGGTGAAAAGCTGCTATTTCGACTTTCCGCGCCCGGCGCAGCTCCTGGTCGACCGCGAATGGGATGTGGGTATCCACGGCGGTGCCGTCGAGACGGCGATCATGCAGGCGCTGCATCCCCGGCAAGTGGGCCCGGTCCAGCCACCCGATCCCGCCGGGATCCACCATTCTGAAAGCGCCAGCCTGGGGTTCGAGAATGCCTCGGGGCGGATCGCCTGGTTGGCCGAGGATATCGGCCCGGACGGGGTGGCCGGCGATGCCAGCCTGGCGACGCCGCAACTGGGTGAGCGACTGGTGGCGCACTACGCCGACGAGCTGGCCGCCATACTGACCCGGGCCGGCAGCTGGCCCCTGCCGAGGCAGCCTTAGCGGGAGGCCGAGTCGGTGATGACCGCGTCGAGCCAGTGGCCGGCGCGGTCCGCCTTGGCTGTGAGATATCGCTGGTTGTGCGGGTTCATCAGCCCGTGAACTGCCGATCGCCCCTCGATGCCGATGCCGGCCGCTTCGAGGGCGGCGATTTTCTCGGGGTTGTTGGTCACAAGCCGGATCCGGGTCAGCCCCAAGTCCCGCAGAATGGCCGCGGCACTTTCGTAGCGGCGCTCGTCGGGGCCAAACCCCAGGCGCTGATCGGCATCCACGGTGTCGAGGCCGGTGTCCTGCAGGCCGTAGGCGCGGAGCTTGTTGGCGAGACCGATCCCGCGGCCCTCCTGGGCGAGATAGAGCAATACCCCGCCGCCGTCCTCGCGGATCATGGCCACGGCATTGCGTAGCTGCTCGCCGCAGTCACAGCGCAGCGAGCCGAACAGATCGCCGGTCAGACAGGCAGAGTGCAGGCGCAGCGAGGGGGCCGCCGGCCATTGCGCCGGATCGCCGATCAGTACGGCGACATGCTCGTGCAATCCGTCGGCCTCGCGATAGACCACAAAGCGGGCGGATTCGGACGGCTCCAGGGGGACCTGCGCTTCACTGACGCGGACCGGCGGCTCGTGGGCCATGCGGGTGAAATCGGCGACCGCCCGGGGGGTGACCGAGAGGATTTCCATCTCGTTGATGGCCGCTTCGAGCAGGCCATTGCCGGTATCCACCGGCAGACTCACCAGTGCCGGCAGCAGGCCACCCGAGCGGGCCAGTGCAAGCCCGGCGCGCTCCGCCGTGAGGGCACGCTCGGCGTGCTCAGCCAGGGCCTCGGGCAGCTCGTCGCCCAGGCCGAGGCCGACCGGGTCGGCGAGCAACCCTGGATCGTGACAGGGAAATGCCAGGTCCTGCTCGTCCCCGGTGTCCAGGCCCACCGCCCGGGCCCGATGGTCTCTCAGGACCAATCGGGGTGTGCTTCGGGTCATGCCATCGAGTGTCGGAAGCACCGATGACTGGAACATCTCAAGCGCGAGAATGATCACCGATGCCGGGCCGTTGTCGAGATGAACCGGCTCTCCGCGCCGCAGATCGGTCAGCGCACGGCGAATGCGTTGCATGGATTGTCCCTTTGTCTGGCCTATGGCGATGGACCATCGATCACTGTAACAATTCCGTGATGACAACGCAGATCGACCCGCCGCCCTATGCCGAGGGCAGTCAAATGATCTGGCGCTACCTGCGGCAGTGCTGCGGCCGGTGGCGTCCGCAGGCCGATGAATCGGCCATGGAACGGGCAGTGGATCTGCCATTGGATGAGGCCATGGCCGCCGAGGTCTTGCATCGACGCTATGCCCCGGCGATCGCCGCGGGGCCCGGGTCACCCCGGATCATTGCCCAGTTGGGCCAATCGCTGGATGGGCGCATTGCCACGGCGGCGGGGCATTCCCACTATGTCACCGGCGCCGCGGACCGGGCCCACCTGCATCGGCTTCGGGCGCTGAGCGATGCGGTTGTCGTCGGGGCCGGGACGCTGCGGGCCGACGACCCGGCGCTGACCGTACGGGCGGTGGCCGGACTCAATCCCACCCGTGTGGTGCTGTCGGACGCGCGGGGGGTGAGCGGCGATGAACGGATCTTTCGTGACGGCGAGGCACCGGCATGGCTGATGGGACCCGTCCGCGACCTGCCAACGGGCCTGGATCGCCACGACCGGGTGGATGTCAATGACCCGCATGCGGTCCGTGATGCGCTTGCCGAGGCCGGATTCGAGCGGGTGCTGATCGAAGGCGGTGCCCGCACCGTCTCGGCCTGGCTGGCGGCGGGGTTGGTGGATGTGCTCTATCTCACCATCGCGCCGGTGATCATCGGGGCCGGGCCGACGGGCCTCGAGCTGCCCCCCATCGAGCGCATGGATGAAGCGCTCCGGCCCCGGGTGGCGCGTTTTGAGATGGGCGAGGACATCACCTTCTGCCTCGATTTCAGCGGCGCAACAGGGTGAGCAGGCCCGGCGTGCTGCCGATCAGGCAGACCAGTCCATAGACCACCGCACCACTGATGCCCTGCTCGGCGGAGAGCCCGGCCAGTGGCCAGATCGCCGCCGCGGCGCCCTCGCGCAGGCCCCATCCGCCCACGGTCAGGGGGATGAGCATGGCCAGCAGGATGAGCGGAATCAATGGCAGCCACACCGAGGCCGGCGCCTCGATGCCGATGGCCAGAAGACAGCAGGCGTATACCGCCACATAGCTTGCGACCACCAACGCCGAGGTGGCCAGCTGCACGCCGAGCACCCGTCTTTGCAGCAGTGCCTGTCCGACGGCATGCCGCCACCGGCCCAGCCAGGCGGGTTGATCGTCCGGTCGATGCACACGGCCAAGCCACCCGCCGGTAGCGAGGACGAGCAGCAATCCAGTGCCCGCGCCGGCATAGTGCCGCCAATCGGGCGGTTCGGCCGGCCAGTGGATGAGTGCGATCATCACCGCGCCCAGCATGGCGAGCTGCCCGGAGACCCGCTCGATCACCACCGCCTGGAAGGCCGGGCTCAGGCCGCTGGCGGTCCGGCCGTGGCGCCAGGCGCGGTTCGCGTCGCCGAGTACACCGCCTGGCAGCAGTTGATTGACCAGGTTGCCCAGGTAATACTCGCGGACCGCATCGGCCCCGCCCAGGGGCAGATCCAGTCGGCGCGCGGTGTACCGCCACCGCCAGGCCGACAACAGCGTCTGAGCCACCGTGATGGCCAGGGCCAGCGCCAGCCAGGTCGGCTGGGCGGCCAGCAGCCGCGCCACCACGGCCTCGCCGAACCGGGCCATCAAAAGGCCGAGCAGCAGACCGGTCAAGGCGATGCGCAGCAAGGGGCTTATGGCCATGCCAGAAGGTCCTGATGCCCCACCCGGATGTGGCTTCGATCGAGCAGCTCGACCCGGGTGTGCAGCCAGTCATCGAAGCGCTGCCGGTCACCGGGGTTTTGCCGGATCGCTGCCGCATGCCAACCCACAAGCAGCTGACGCTGCAGTTCTGCCTCATCGGGGGTGAGTTGCCAGTCGCTGGCCATCGACTCCACCCGGTAGCCGCGCTCGCGAAAAAGCGCCGCCGCCCGTGCCGGGGCCGTGGTGCCGAGCGCGGTGCCCATGTCTTTGGGGCCATTCTGATGGGCCTGGAGCGCCGCCAGCACCCGGTCATCGTCGCTCGCCGGCGGGTCGAGCTGGATTCGGCCGTCGACGCTCAACGCCAGCAGCGCCACACAGTCATGGGCGATGCAGTAGTCCACCAGCCGCGCCAGCCAGGCCTCGGTGACCAGATCGAGCAGGGCCGAGGCGGTGATCAGCTGCGGCGGCGGCAGCGTGGGTGGCGGGAAGGCTTGCAGTGCCATGCACAGGGTGTCGAATGGGACATCGCCGGGCGTGGTGACCGCCTCGAGCAGCGCGGCGTCGTGATCGATGAGCCGCCAGTGCTGACGCCGGTCGAGCCGTGGTCCGAGGTAGCGCAGATTGCTGCCGCTGCCGGCGCCAAGGTCGATGACCTCGAGCGGCTCGGTGCCCGGCAGAACGGTGTGCAGGGCGTCGAGCAGCGCCCGGGGGCGAGCAGCATGGTCGGCGGGTTCCCGCAACGACAGCCAATCCGCGGCAAAAACCTCAGTCATGGCCCAGGACCTCCCGCAGGGCGGCGGCAAACCCGGCTGCGGCCTGGTCAGGCGTGGTCAGCGCTGCCCGGGCCGCACGGGCGCCCCGGGCCAGTTGGCGGTGGGTGGCCGGGTCGCACAGCAGCTGACTCAGCGTCTTGCGCAGTGCATCGGCGTCATGGGGTGGGACCAGTATCCCGGCGCCCGGTGGCAGCGTATCGGGGATGGCACCACCCTGTGTGCTCACCACCGGTAGCCCCCGGGCGATCGCCTCGTCGATGACCATTCCATAGCCCTCATAGACCGCAGGGAGGACAAACAGATCCGCCCGGTGATAGGCGTTTTCCAGTCGGTCCGTATCCAGTGCGCCGGTCACGGTGATGCGCCGGTCGAGACGCTGTGTCTCGATCTGGCGGCGAATCCGCCGGGCATAGGCCGGGTTCAGCCGGTCCTCGCCGGCCAGTGTGCAGTGCCAGGGCTGATCCTGCATGCCGTTCAGGGCGTCGATGAGTACATGCTGTGCCTTGCGCGGGGTCAGCGAGGCGACGCAAAGCAACGTCGGATCGCCGTGGCTGCCTTCGGCGAGCGGCCGGGGCGCGGTCCCCGGAGGCGCCACATGCACCGGTCGATGGGAGAGTCCGAGCGTTTTGATCCGCCGGGCGGTGAAGGCACTGGTGGCGATGATCCCCTCGCAAAGCGCCAGGGATCGGGCTTCACTTTGACGCAGTGCCTCGGCGCTCGGGTGGCTCAGGCCGGTTTCATCGGCCAGCGGGTGGTGGACAAGC
This sequence comes from uncultured Ectothiorhodospiraceae bacterium, assembly GCA_913061005.1. Taxonomy (GTDB): domain Bacteria; phylum Pseudomonadota; class Gammaproteobacteria; order Nitrococcales; family Nitrococcaceae; genus Spiribacter; species Spiribacter pallidus. The sequence continues at coordinate 145,842 of CAJXSH010000001.1, forward strand.
CCGATCAGCCGCAGCCGGTTGGCCTGTTCGGCAAACAGCTCGGGTAATCCCCCCAGAATCAGGCCATCCACCACCAGCACGGCGCCATCGACTTGCGATTGCAGGGTTGCCCTGAGTCGCTGCTGGTCGTCTGCCCCGGGATGTGGAAACTCTCCGGTCACCGCGGCCAGCCGGGTCTCGATGCCCAGGCCGGGGAGCGCTTCGGCCATTCGCCGGTCATAGGCGTTGCCGCCAGTGGCCCGCTCGATGGGCGCGGGCATGACCAGGGTGACCGTGGTCACGGGTTGATCGGGCGCTCGCAGGCGGCGGATGCCACATGGGATTCATGCAGGGTGACGCGCAGATGGCTCAGGCCCCGGGCGGCTTCACCCAGACGCCCTGCATGAACCGCCTCGGCCAGCTGGTCGGCAATCCGGCCGGCGAGGAATTCGGTGGTGGTGTTAACGCCGGCAAATGCCGGGTTGTCATCCAGATTGGTCAGGTTGTACTGCTGCAGCGTCGCTTGCAGCACCCGCATGGCCAGTGCGATGTCCACCACCACCCCGTCATCGTCCAGCGACGGGCGGAAGAAGGTGGCATCGGTGACATAAGTGGCGCCGTGCAGCGCCTGTGCAGGGCCGAACGTCTCGCCCTGAAAACTGTGGGCGATCATGAAGTGGTCGCGGACGTTGACAGAAAACATGATGACTCCGAATAGCGAATGCGATGACAAAGGGCGTCGCCGGCGGCCACTGAGGCCATGACGCGGGGGAGGTCGGTGAATTGGCTCTCGCCATCGATCAGCACCTCCCACGCCGGGTTGGCGGCGAGCAGTTCGAGCGCCTTCTGCAGCCGGCGTTGGTGATCCCAGCGTGGGCGCTGGGCAGCGGCCAGCTGGCCCACCTGACTGGACTTCAAAGTCAGGCGCCTCGAGTGAAAGTCCTCGCCGAGCGGCAGGCGCACAGCGCGTTGGCCATACCAGCTCAACTCAACGACAGTGGCCTCGTCGGCGGCCAGCGACAGCGCCAGCGCTGCGCCGGACTCACTGGCGCTGGCATGAACCACACGATCCGCGCCGCCGCGGGCGCGTTTCGGCTCGGCAAAGGCAATGCCCAGTCGTTCGGCGATCCGGCGGCGTTGGGGGTTGATGTCAATGAGCTCCACCTCGGTCCCGGGAACCGCCGCGCAGAGCGCCGCGGTCAGACAGCCCACCACACCGGCGCCGATGACGCTGATGCGCTCGCCGGCGAGGGGGCTGGCGTCCCAGCAGGCGTTCAACGCGGTCTCGGTGTTGGCGGCCAGGACCGCGCGCTCGGGCGCCAGCCCCGGTGGCAATGGATGGGCGTCGCGCACCGGGAGGACAAAACGCTCCTGGTGGGGATAGAGCGAGAAGATCCGCTGACCCGGCCATGGCTCCGGGCCGGCCTCGACGACACCGATGTTGCAATAGCCATACTTGACCGGTGCCGGGAAATCACCGGCCTGAAACGGGGCGCGCATCCGCTGGTACTGACTCTCGGGCACCTGGCCATTCCAGACCAGCGACTCGGTGCCGCGGCTGATGGCGGAAAAGCAGCTGCGCACAAGCAGCTCGCCTTCTTTCGGCTCGGGCAGCGGCTCATCGCGCAGCTCGCCCTCGCCGGGCGCGGTGACCCAGAAAGCGCGGGCGGTGCTGTATGCCATGCCGATGCCTCCTTTGCGGCTGCTAGACTGCCCCGTCGAGGGCGTCAAAGGCAGGAGGGTAGCATTGGTTGCGGTGCTGGCGGATCTACTCATCGGGGCCATCCTGCTGGTGGCGGCGGCCGCCGCGCTGCAGCAGACCCTCGAACTGACACCGGTGGTCCTGCCGCTGGCGCTCTTTGCCTATCTCGGCATGGCCATGGTCATTGCCATCGCCCGGGATGGCCGGCCGCTGACGCCCGCCGACCGGGTCACCCTGGGGCGGGGGGTGCTGGTGATGCTGCTCGTGGGGCTGCTGGCTGCCGCCGGCGATCTGGCCGCGGATCCTTCGGTGGTCTTCGCTCTGGCGCTGGTGGCGGTGCTGCTCGATGGCGTCGATGGTCTGGTGGCGCGTCGTCTGGATTGCGCCACCGAGGCCGGCGGGCGTTTTGACATGGAGCTGGATGCCTTTTTGCTTCTGGTCTTGTGTCTCTGGCTGTTGTTGCTCGAGCGGGCCGGCGCCTGGGTGCTGCTCATCGGGCTTTGGCGCTATGCATTCGTCGCGGCGGGCTGGGGGGTTGCGGCGTTGAAACGGCCGCTGCCGCCATCCCAGCGTCGGCGGGTGATCTGTGCGGTACAGGGCCTGGGCCTTGCCGGCTGCCTGATCCCCGGTCTGCCGGCGCTTTGGTCGTCGCTCATCGCCGCCGGCCTGCTCATCCTTGTGAGCTATTCGTTTGTCACCGACATTGCGGCATCATGGCGGGCCGACCCGTCGCGAGGAGTATCCCCATGACCGTCTTTCGCTGGTTTGCCGCCGTCTTGCTCGCCGCTCTGGTGTCCTCTCCGGGCATCGCCGCGCCCGAGCGATTCGTGCTGGACGAGTCCCACGTCAGTGTCGGCTTTCTTGCCGGGCATGCCCAGTTCGCCCGGGTACTGGGTCAGTTCACCGAGGTCAGCGGTGATTTTGTCTACGACGCGCAGACCCGGACGCTCGCCTCGGCCGAGGTCACGATTGCCGCCGACAGCGTGTTTACCGCCCACGAGGGACGGGATGAGCACTTGCGCGATGGCGATTTCCTGGATGCCGGGGCGCATCCGACCATCCGGTTTGTTGCCACCGACTATCAGGCCGATGATGATCGCAGCGGCACGGTGACCGGTGATCTGACCCTGCGTGGCGTGACGCGGCCCATCACCCTGGATGTCACGCTCAATCGGCGGGGACCTCATCCCATCGGGGGTGCCGATACCCTGGGTGGCTCCTTGCGCGGCAGTCTGCGGCGCAGCGAATTTGGCATGACCTATGCGCTGGAAGGCGAGTTGGTGAGTGATCGCATCGATTTGATCATCGAGTTCGAAGCCACCCGCGATGACGAGTGAACAACAACGACCGCGGATCGGGCTGGCGTTGGGGGGTGGCGCGGCCCGGGGGTGGGCGCATCTGGGCGTGATTCGCGCCCTTGATCGCATGGGTATCCAACCGGACATGGTCGCCGGCACCTCGGTGGGGGGCATTGTCGGGGCGATGCTCTGCAGCGGACATATCGCGGCCTTCGAGCAGTGGGTGCGCGGCCTCAATCGCCGCGATGTGCTCGGCTACATGGATTTTGCCCTGGGCAATGGCGGGTTTATCCAGGGCCGTCGGCTGATGCGGCGGTTTCAGGAGGCCTTTGGCGCGGTGGATTTTGCCGATCTGGACCGGCCGTTGGCGGTGGTGGCCACCGATCTGTACAGCGGCCAGGAACGCTGGTTGCGTGAGGGGGATGTGGCCACGGCGGTGCGCGCATCGATGGCGCTGCCCGGGGTGTTTACGCCGATCCGTCTGGGTGATGAGTGGCTGGTGGACGGCGGGCTGGTCAATCCGGTGCCGGTATCGCTGTGCCATGCCATGGGCGCGGATCGGGTCATTGCGGTCAACTTGAGCGGCGGCTTGGTGGGACGCCGCATTCAATCGCCGGTCACCGCCACGGCCAACGACTCGAGCGATGATGAACTGGATGAGGCCGAGGCCGACGGTCCCCTGGGCTGGTGGCATCGTCTCTCGAGCGGGATGCGCGATGGTGCCGAGGCCTTGCAGGCGCAGTTCCAGCGGGGTGACGCCGATGCCGCACCCGGGGTGTTCGATGTGATCGCCACCTCGGTCAACGTCATGCAGGATCGCATCACCCGCAGCCGGATGGCCGGTGACCCGCCCGATCTGATGCTATCGCCGCGCCTTGCCCATATCGGTTTGCTCGAGCTCCACCGTGCCAGCGAGGCCATCGCCGAGGGCGAGGCCTGTGTCGAGCGCATGGCGCCGGCGCTCGAGGCGGTTTTTGATCATTGACCGTCAGTCGCCGGCGGCGATGGCGCTGATGCGATTGATGACCGGCCAGGCCACCAGCATTTGCGCGAAGCGCACCGTTGCCGGCCACTCGATCCCCCTGCCACCGGCCGGTGCATCGAGCCCGGCGAAGGCGCAGATGGACTGCGTCAGTGTCTCGAGCCCCGCCGGCGCCATGTGGCCGTCGACGTGCAGGACATTGACTGTGCGGGCCTGATACTGACTGGGGACGATGGCCAGCATGAAGGGCATGGCCTGTTCGCGGGTCATGCTGTTGAGATCCACCGGCAGAAACAGCGAACGCTGATCATCGCCACCGGGGGCGACGATCAACTCGAGGTGATAGAAGCTGTCGGGTACATCCGCTGACAAGCGGCCAATGGCCAGTTTGCCCAGCTCGCTGGGGTGGATGCGCAGGATGACCTCGGCGTGCTGCTCCTGATCGGCGATCCACCGCTCGTACTGATGGGCCCGTCGCGCGATTTCGGCCTCGGCTTCGGCCCCCTTGTAGCCCCGCTCGCGGGTGTCCCGGCGCATCTTCCATTCGCGTTTGACTTCGGTGGCGGTGTCGACATACACCGCGACATCGAGCATCGACCGCAGCGCCGGATACAGCGTGTGCAGGCCTTCAACCAGGATGATCGGCGTGGGTTGATGGACCCGGGCGTCCCTGAAGATCCCGTCCTCGTGGTCATAAATGGGGATGCGGGTCGCCTCGCCGCGACTGAGTCGCTCAAGATCGGTGCCGGCCCGCTCGAGGTGATTGGCGTCGGGATCCAGGGGCGAGCGACCCGAGGCCCGTCGGGTGGCCCGGTCTTCGGCATGGTAGCCGTCCAGACTGACCTGACTGACCAGCTCGGGGCCCAACAGCCACTCCAGCCCCTGGGTGTAGGTGCTCTTGCCGCTGCCGCTGTCGCCGGCGACACCGATGATGATCGGTCGCCGGCGACGCCGCAGTCGCGCGGGCAGGTCGTTGACGCCGGACTGCGGCGCCGGCTTGTCGTGCGGGTCGCTGGTCATGGTTGGTTACCGCCGTCGATCGGGCTCTAAGGCAAGGCCTTGCATTCTGCGCCCTTCAGAAGTGCTGTCAAATCGTCGCGCCGATGCGGTGTTGCTCGCATGGGCTGACAGGGTTAGCTTTCGGTTGTCAGGGCAAGGGACATGTTGGATGGCCATCAAAACCACGGATCTGTGTGACGATCATGCATCGGCGCTGCGCGTCATGGCGCCGATTTTCGGCAATTACGGCGGGCGCCACGGTTTCTCGGGCACGGTCGAGACCATCAAGACCTTCGAGGACAACAGCCAGGTGCGCGAACTGCTCGCCGAACCCGGTGAGGGGCGGGTGCTGGTCATCGATGGCGCCGGTTCGCTGCGCTGTGCGTTGATCGGTGATCAGATGGCCGCCCGGGCCCGCGACAATGGCTGGAGCGGGCTGGTGGTCTACGGCTGTGTCCGTGATTCGGCCGATCTGGCCGATCTGGACATCGGCATCAAGGCCCTCAACACCCATCCTTGCAAGAGTGAGAAAAACGGCGTCGGCGAGATCGGCGTCAAAGTGACTTTCGCCGGAGTCACCATCACGCCGGGCGAGTGGCTCTGTGCCGATCGCGACGGCATTGTAATCGCCAGCGAACCCCTGGTCTGAGGGGTTTCGGGGGAGGGGAGCGATGAGTGCAACAGTCCGCAGTCTGATTAAAACCCGTGTCGACGGCGTGCATGCGCTGGCGCCGCAGAGCATGGTCAGCGATGCCGTCGACCTGATGAATCGGCGCAATATTGGCGCGGTGGTGGTCATGAACCCGGAGGCGGAGCTTTTGGGGGTGTTCACCGAGCGGGATGTGCTTCGCCGGGTCCTTGGCGAAGGCCTGGATGCCGCCCGCACCCCCCTGGAGGCGGTGATGACACGGGAGGTGTTCTGGATTCCGCCGGATTGCTCGGTGGACGAAGCCATGGCCGTGGTCACCGAACGCAACGTCCGCCACCTGCCGGTGATGGAGGCCGGCCGGGTGCTGGGTGTGATCTCGGTCCGGGATCTGACCGCCGCGGTGGTCGCCCATCGCGAGTTCGAGCTCAACGAACTGCGCAGTTATGTCCACGGAAGCTACGGCGGCCATGTCGGCAGCTGAAAGCGTTCGCCTTGATCGGTGGTTGTGGGCGGCACGGTTTTTCAAAACCCGTCGGCTTGCCGTCGACGCCATCAAGGCGGGCAAGGTGAGTGTTGACGGGGTTCGTGCCAAGCCGGCGCGGGCGGTGAAGACCGGGCAGCGGCTGGATATCCGCAAGGGCGTGGTCACGTTCAGTGTCGATGTTGAGGCATTGAGCGACCAGCGGGGGCCGGCAAGCATCGCCGAGACCCTCTACACCGAAACGCCCCAGAGTCGCGAACGCCGAGCGCAGCAGCGTGCCGAACTGCGGGCGGCCTCGGCCGCCCAGCCGCGCCCGATCCACCGGCCGGAACGCCGCAGCCGCCGGGAGCTGGCGGCGTTCAAACGCGGCGGCAGCCAGTGATGGCTCAGTCGGGGGTGTCCACCCCGGCCGTGTAGCCGGCCGCTTCGATGCCGGCCACCGCGCATTCCTCATCGGCATCGGAGGTATCACCGCTCACCCCGACCGCGCCGATGATGCGGTTGTTTTCGATCACCAGCACGCCCCCGGGCACCGGGATGAACTGACCGTCCGAGGCGGCGGCCACCCCTGCCAGGAATGCCTCTCTGCCCTGATTACGGGCGCCGACGGTCCGGCTGCTGATCCCAATGCCAAGCGCCCCCCAGGCCTTGCCACGGGCGACCGGCTCGCGGGCGATCCCTGATCCATCCTCGCGTTCCATGGCGATGGTATGTCCGCCGTCATCGAGCACCACCACCGTCAGCGGCATGAAACCCTGCTCACGACCGCGCTGCAGGGCGGACTGGATGATCGACCGGGCCTTGTCCAGGGGCAGGGCACTGGGGCGAAGGAAAACCTCACTTTTGGGCACGATATGCACTCCTTGGTCTGACCAAAACGGGCGTCATGATAACGGTTCCGCCGCCGACGCGCACCGACGCTCGGCAAGGAAGGGGCCGAGCAGCACGCCGGTACGGGACTCGGTGTTTCGTCCGACCTGCTCCGGGGTGCCCTGGGCGACGATATGTCCGCCGGCACTGCCGCCCTCCGGGCCCAGGTCGATGAGCCAGTCCGCCTCGGCCAATACATCCATGTTGTGCTCGATGACCACAACGCTGTGGCCGGCATCCACGAGTCGGTGGAGCACACCGATGAGGCGCTCGACATCGGCCATGTGCAGACCGACGGTGGGCTCATCCAGGATGTAGAGGGTCCGGGCGCCTTTTCTCGGGCCGGTATCCGGGCGGGCCTTGGCCAGTTCGCTGACCAGTTTGATGCGCTGGGCTTCGCCACCGGATAACGTGGGGCTGGGTTGCCCCAGGGTGAGATAGCCCAGACCGGTATCGCGCAGTAGCCCCAGGGTGTGATGGAGGCGCGGCTGGGCGGCGAAAAAATCCACCGCGGTCTCGATATCCATGTCCAGGACCTCGCCAATCGACCGACCCCGCCAGGTCACGGCCAGGGTCTCGCGGGTAAAGCGCTGGCCGTGACAGGCCTCGCAGGGCACGGTGACATCGGGCAGGAAATTCATCTCGATGCGCCGCATCCCCTGTCCTTCGCATTCAGGGCAGCGTCCCTCACTGGTGTTGAAGGAAAACCGCCCCGGCCCATAGCCGCGCAGCCTGGCCTCTTCGGTCTGGGCGAACAGGCGGCGGATTTCATCGTAAATGCCCACATAGGTGGCCGGGCACGAGCGCGGTGTCTTGCCGATGGGCGTCTGGTCGACCTCGAGGACCCGGTCAATGCCCTGCGTCCCCCGCAGGGCGGTGCAGCCGGCGACCTTGTGGTTGTATTTGTCGGGGTTGAGCCGCGCCTTCAGCCCGCCGTGGAGCACCTCGCGGACCAGTGTGCTCTTGCCCGAGCCCGAAACGCCGCTGACCACCGTGAGCCGGGCCAGCGGGAAGCGGGCATTGACCGCCTGCAGGTTGTTGGCGCTCGCCTCGACCACCTCGATCGCCTCGGCGGCATGGGGGTCGCGGCGGGCGCCGCGGATCGGGTGACGGAGTGGATCGGCCAGGGCCCGGCCGGTGACCGAGGCCGGGTTGTCGAGCAACTGCTCGAGGGTGCCTTCGGCGACGATCCGGCCGCCGCGGACACCCGCGCCGGGTCCCAGGTCGATGACATGCTCGGCCCGCCGGATGGTGTCCTCGTCGTGTTCAACCACCACCATGGTGTTGCCCTTGGCTTCCAGCGCGGCGAGGGTGTCGAGCAACATGCGGTTGTCCCGGGTGTGCAAGCCGATGGTGGGTTCATCGAGGATGTAGCACACCCCCTGGAGATTCGAGCCGAGCTGGGCGGCGAGTCGGATGCGCTGGGCCTCGCCGCCGGAGAGCGTGGGGGCGGCGCGCTCGAGGGTCAGATAGCCAAGCCCGACCGACTGCAGAAAGCCCAACCGGCCCTGGAGCTCGACGAGAATATCCCGGGCAATGGCCCTGGCCCGGCCATCCAGGGTCATGTCGGTAAAAAACGAGGCGGCCTCGGCCACCGACCAGGCGCCGAAATCGGCGATGCTGCGCTCGGCAAACCGCACCGCCAGGGCCTCGGGTCGCAGCCGATGGCCCTGGCATGCATCGCATTGCACCGGCTGCTCGTCGGTCTTGCGCCAGTGTCGCTCTTCACCGGTCTGCTCGGCGTCAAAGCCTTTGAGGATCACGCCGGTGCCGTAGCATCGCGGGCACCATCCATGGCGGGTGTTGTACGAAAAAAGCCGTGGATCCAGCGGTTCAAAGCTGCGGGCACAGCCCGGGCAGGCACGTTCGGTGGAATACAGATGGGTCTCGCCGTCGGGGCCCGCCACCCGCAGCTGCCCCTTGCCATAGGCGAGTGTCCGCTCGAGGGCCTCGCGCAGGGCATCCTCCCGGGCCGGGTCGATGGTCAGCTCGGCGACAGGCAGGTCGATATCATGTTCCTGGTAGCGATCCAGTCGCGGCCAGTCGTTGGTGGGGATATCGGCGCCATCCACCCGCAGATGGGCAAAACCCTTGCCCGCCGCCCACTGGGCGAGGTCGGTGTAGTAGCCCTTGCGGGCGACGATCAGCGGGGCGAGCAGGGTGACGGGTCGGCCGCGGTTGTGGGCGAGCAGATGATCGAGGATGCTCTCGATGCTCTGCTCGCGGATCGGCAGATCGCAGTCGGGGCAGTACTGGGTGCCGAGCTTGACGAACAGCAGCCGCAGAAAGTGGTGGATTTCGGTCATGGTCGCGACGGTACTTTTCTGCCCGCCGCGGCTGGTGCGCTGTTCGATGGCCACCGTCGGCGGAATGCCGAATACCCCATCGACATCCGGCCGGGCTGCCGGCTGCACAAACTGCCGGGCATAGGCATTGAGCGATTCCAGATAGCGGCGCTGCCCTTCATTGAAAAGGATGTCGAAGGCAACGGTGCTTTTCCCCGACCCGGACAGTCCGGTGATCACGGTCATGCGGTTTTGCGGAATATCCAGATCGATGCCGCGCAGGTTGTGTTCGCGCGCCTGACGGATCGCAATGGCCGTGGCCGATGGCCGGGACGGGGCGGCCGGCCCCCGCGGTGCCAGGGCGCTCGCCGGCTGGTCGGCGGTGCCCGGCCGCAGGGCCTCGGCGGTATGGCCGATGCCGGCGGCGGCGACTGCTTCGGGCGCGCCTTCGGCGATCAGTTCGCCGCCGGCCTGTCCACCCTCGGGGCCCAGATCCAGCAGGTAATCGGCGGCGCGGATGACATCGAGGTTGTGTTCGATCAGGACCACCGAGTGCCCGGCATCCAGCAGCCGCTCGAGGGCGGTCAACAGGACGCGGATGTCTTCGAAGTGCAAGCCCGTGGTGGGCTCATCGAAGAGGAAAAGCTTGTGCCCGCCCCGGCGTTTGCCGGCCCTGGCCAGATGGCCGGCAAGCTTGAGCCGCTGGGCCTCGCCGCCGGAGAGGGTCGGCACCGGTTGGCCCAGCTGCATGTACCCCAGGCCGACGGCGGCCAGGGGTTCGAGCCCGCGGAGAATCTCGGCCTGATCGGCGAAGAACTGCCGCGCTTCGTCTACGGTCATGGCCAGGCAATCGGCAATGGACGCCGGTGGGTGATCGCAGCCCGCCGCCGGCGGCATGCGCACATCGAGTACCGTGTCGCGGTAGCGTTGCCCGTCACAGACCGGGCAGCGCAGATAGACATCCGAGAGGAACTGCATCTCGACATGCTCGAACCCGCTGCCGCCACAGGCCGGGCACCGGCCGGCGCCGGCGTTGAAGCTGAAGGTGCCAGCGGTATAGCCCCGCTCGCGGGCCAGGGGTTCGCGGGCAAAGGCCTTGCGGATCGGGTCAAAGGCCCCCACGTAGCTTGCCGGGTTGGACCGGGTGGTCCGGCCGATGGCCGACTGATCCACCATGACCACTTCGTCGATGGCCTCGGCGCCCTCGATGCGGTCGTGTTCGCCGGGCGGCTCGACGGCCTCGCCCAGGCGCTTTCGCAGCCCGCGATGGATGATCGACTCGAGCAGTGTCGACTTGCCGGATCCGGAGACACCGGTCAGACAGACCAGCCGCTGCAAAGGGATGTGCACGTCGAGGTCTTTGAGATTGTGTTCCCGGGCGCCATGGATGCTCAGCCATGCCTCGGGCGCCGGCCGCGAAGGGCGGTCATCGGCCTGGACTTGACGCGCGCCGCGCAGATAGGCGCCGGTCAGCGAGTGCTCGCTTTCCATCATCGCCGCGACGCTGCCGTTGAACACGATCTCGCCCCCGGCGCGCCCGGGGCCGGGGCCGATATCGATCACCCGGTCGGCGGCCTGCATGATCGCCGGGTCGTGTTCGACCACCAAAAGCGTATTCCCGGCGTCCCGCAATCGGGTCATGACCGTGTTGATGCGCTGGATATCCCGCGGATGCAGACCGATGCTGGGTTCGTCGAGGACAAAAAGCGTGTTGACCAGCGATGTGCCCAGGGCCGTGGTCAGGTTGATGCGCTGCACCTCGCCGCCGGACAGGGTCCGCGACTGCCGGTCGAGGGTGAGATAGCCCACGCCCACCTGTTCGAGATAACCAATCCGGGTGCGAACCGCCTCGAGCAGCAGGGGGACGGCTTCGTCCATCGGTGCCGGCAGGGTCAGATCATTGAAAAACGTCGCGCTGCGGCTCAGGGGCAGCGACATCAGATCGTGGACATTCAGCCCGGGCAGCCCCTGCCACTGGGCGTCGGTCAGCGTGGCCCCGCGCGGCCGGTGCCGTTGCCCGGCCGCCACCGCGGCATCGGCCTCGGCGTGCCCCCCGAGCCGCCATAACAATGCCTCGGGCTGCAATCGTGCCCCCTGGCAGTCGGGGCAGAGGTCGTAGCTGCGATATTTCGAAAGCAGCACCCGGACATGCATTTTGTAGCTCTTCGACTCCAGCCTGTCGAAAAAGCCCCGCACCCCGTACCAGCCCGCGCCATCCCCGTCGATCACCCAGCGACGGTCCGCTTCGGGCAGGTCATGCCAGGGGATGTCGGTGGCCACGCCCGCGCGTCGCGCCGCCTGCAGCAGATCCTTCTGGCATGCGGCGGATTTGCCCGACTGCCAGGGCCGGATGGCGCCCTGCGCCAGGCTGAGGCGCTCGTCGGGGATGACCAGCCCGTAGTCGATGCCCATGATCCGGCCGAACCCGCGACAGGTCTCGCAGGCACCCACCGGCGAGTTGAACGAAAAAAGGCTGGGACTGGGATCCCGGTAGTGGCGGTCGCAGTCGGCGCAGTGCAGCGCCGCCGAGAAACGGTGTTCATCACAGACGCTGCGCTCGGCGTCGAGCACCTCGACGACCATATGGCCACGGCCGTGGCGGAAGGCCGCCTCCGCGGCCTCAATGAGCCGATCGCGGCGATTGTCGCTGACGCGCAGCCGGTCCTGGGTGACCCGCAGACGCTGGCCATCGAGCTCACGCACCCGGGTATAGCCCTGGCGCTCGAGGAGGCGGCGCATCTCGGCGGCCTCGTACTGCGGGGGGATGGCGATATCAAAGGCCACCACCACCCGCTCGCCCCCGCAGCGATGCTCGAGGCGATGGAAGACCCCCTCGGCCGTATCCCGGGTGACCTCCCGGCCGCAGCCACCGCAAAAAAGCCTTGCCGCGCGGGCAAACAGCAGTTTGAGGTGGTCGTTGAGCTCGGTCATGGTGCCCACGGTGGAGCGTGAGGTGCGCACCGGATTGGTCTGGTCGATGGCGATCGCCGGCGGGATGCCCTCGACCCGGTCGGTGGCCGGCCGATCCATGCGGTCGAGAAACTGCCGGGCATAGGGCGAGAAGGTCTCGACATAGCGCCGCTGTCCCTCGGCATAGATGGTGTCAAAGGCGAGCGATGATTTGCCCGAGCCCGATACCCCGGTGATCACGGTGAACTCGCCGATGGGCAAATCCAGATCGAGGTTGCGCAGGTTGTTCTGGCGGGCGCCGCGGATGCGGATGCACGAGTCAGTCATGGGCGTTATCCAGCAGTTTGAGGGTCAGGCGACGCAGCTTGGTGATGGCCTCGCGCCGCCCGGCGGTGCCGGTGGCCGCGCTGAGCGCCCTGGCATCCTGCGGGCTTGCAAGGGCCGCATCAAGCATGCGTCGCTCCCGGTCGCTCAGATTGCTGGCGCAATCCGGACGGGCAAGCAACCGCGCAAGCGCTCCGCGGCTGTCGAGCAACAGTCGCTGGCCGTGGGCGAACGCCCGCAGATCACGGGCATCGATGGCGGTTTCATCGGGCGATGGCAGCTCGCGCTGCAGGGCCGCAACGACGGCCGGGTCGAGGGCGGGGGTGGCGGCGGCGATCTGGTCGGGGAGATGGACGGCCAGACGCGCCCGAGCCGATCGGTACAGCGCCTCGCCCCGCTTGGAGAGCGGTTTGAGGACGATGACCGAGGGTTGACCGCTGCGCGGATCCGCCTGGTTGCCCAGCCGGACCGGCCAGACACCGTTGGCCCACCAGAAGGCCAGCAGATCCGGGTCGCTGCCAAAGCTCGCGCCGATCCAGTCCAGCCCCTGCGTGGCGGCCCACTGGCCGATCGCCGCCACCAGCTCGCTGCCCAGCCCCTGGCGCTGGCGATGGGGGTGGACGGCCAGTCGCTGGATGCGCAGCCCGCGACAGGTGGGTGCCCGGGGGATGCCGGCGTGAAACGCCAGCGACTGGGCGATCAGGTGCCCGCGTGGTCGTCGCCGGCCCTGGTGGATGGCCTCGCCAAGCCGGCGCGCCAGCCCCCCTTCTTGTCGGACGATGGCCACGGCGGTGGTCTGACCGTGCTCGCGGATTCGCCAGATGCGGACATCCGGGTCATCCAGCATCTGGCGAAGATCCCGGGGCCGGGTGCGGTAATGTGCCCCGACCAGAAGGCCAAAGGCCTCGGCGAGGGCGGATTCATCGGCGGCCAGCGCCCTGGCGTCGATGGCCTCGGCACGGGCACGGCCGGCGGTCGGCGCCTCGGGGGCGGTCGCCTTTAACGGCGCCGGTTCGGCGTCGAGCAACAGGATCCGGTGGATGAGTGCCTCGAGTCGGTCATCGTCCGGCCAACGCACTGGCTGCGCCAGGTGCCGATGCACCAGCGGGCGGCCCAGCCCGGCCAGCCAGCGATGCAGACGCAGCGTCATGCCGCGGCCGCTGCCCTCATAACCGTGAACGGTGCCGGTGAGCACGCACCGGGGGTTGTCGCGCAGTAGTTGCTGCACCCGGGCAAGGGGCAATGCCGCCGCCTCGTCGATGAACAACACCGCCTCGTCGGGACGGACATCTTCGGGGGCGATGAATGCCGGCGGCGTGGATCCGCTGTGCTCAATGGCGGTATGCACCGCCGAGCGGGAAGGCCCGGTCAGACGGGCCCGGCCGGGTTGCCGACCCATGGCCAGTCCCAGGGCGGTGGATTTGCCGCGGCCGCGATCGGCGGTGAGCAACAGTACCCCGGCTTGATCCTGGCGGGTCAGCGCAGCGATCTCGTCCATGGCCTGTCGCTGATCGGGTGTCGGCTCGAGGATCGCCGGATCCGGTCCAACACCCGGTAGGGTCAGGGGGCGGAGCGAGTCGAGCCGCGGGCGCTCGACCCAGGGGGTGGCCTGTAGCCAACCGATGAGCCGGGTGATGAACCCATCGCCAAGCGCTGCGGGTTGTCGTCCATGGCTCAGCCACCGCTGACAGGCGGTGTCCTCGAGCATCGTCCAGTCGTCGGTGGTGGGGCTTGTCAGCACCAGTGCGCCGCCACCGCGGATCGTGCCGGCGAGGATGCCAAGGTCATCCGGGTCAAGGCCGGTGTGGGCGTTGAGGACGCCGACATCCAGGGTCTTGCCCAACAACGATCGACCCCTGCCGCAGGGGGTGTTGTTGAGGTGGTCGGGGCCGCCGTCACCCACCCATGCCCGGCGTTCCGGGGGGAGGGACCGCAGCAGCCTGGCCGCGGCGGCCTCGCCGTCGGCACGATCGCCGGCAAGCCAGATCAAACGGCGCTGCCGAGTGTTCATGATCAGGCGTCGGCTGCTTCGGGCAGGTCGGCGATGACCTGCAGAAAGCGCTCGCCGTAGCGTTTCAGCTTGCTGGCACCCACCCCGGGGAGTTCGGCGAATTCGGCGAGGCTGGCCGGGCGTTGCTCGAGCATGGCGACCAGGGTGGCGTCATGGAAGATGACATACGGCGGGATGCCTTCGTCTTCGGCAATCCGCCGTCTTGCCGCGCGCAGTGCCGCCCAGGCAGCCGGATCGACGGCGACATCGTTGGCGCTCACCCGCCTTTGCGGTGGCTGGCGGGATGCCAGGACATCCTCGCGCATCTGGATGGGCGTGTCGCCGCGCAGCAATCCGCGACAGCGTTCGCTTAAAAAAAGGATGCCGCGGCCATCGCGATCGGTCTGCAAATGACCGTGGGCGAGCAGCTGCCGGGCTACCGACTGCCAGGTGTCGCGGCCCAGATCCCGGCCGATCCCGAAGGTGCTCAGCCGGTCGTGACCGCGTTGGCGGACCCGGTCGGTGACCCGGCCGGTGAGGACATCGATGACATGACCCGCGCCAAAACGTTGACCGGTCCGGTAGACGCAGGAGAGAAAACGCCGGGCCGCATCGGTGGCGTCCCAGCGTCGGGGCGGGGCCTGGCAGTTGTCGCAGCGCCCGCAGCCGCCGGGATGGGATTCATCAAAATGCGCCAGAAGCGCCGGACGGCGACAGTCGGCGGTCTCGCAGAAGGCCAGCAGGGCCTCCAGCCGCTGATGGCTGCGGATCTGTTGATCCGGCGGGGTATCAGTATCGGTGCCCAACTGACGGACCCGGGCGATGTCCTTGAGCCCGTAGACCATCCAGGCGTCCGCGGGCAGTCCGTCCCGCCCGGCGCGTCCGGTCTCCTGATAGTAGGCCTCGAGCGTCTTGGGAAGATCCAGGTGGGCGACGAAACGCACGTCGGGCTTGTCGATCCCCATGCCAAAGGCCACCGTGGCCACCATCACCAGCCCGTCCTCGCGCAGAAAGCGGTTCTGGTGATGCTCGCGCTGATCCGATGACAGCCCGGCATGGTAGGCGAGCGCCGGTATCCCGCGGGCGTTGAGCCAGTCGGCGACCTGCTCGGTGGCCCGTCGCGACATGCAATAGACAATGCCCGAGTCACCGGGGTGCCGATCGCGGATGAAGCTGAGCAGCTGCTCGCGGGGCCGGTCCTTGAGATGGATTTCGTAATGCAGGTTCGTCCGGTCAAAGCTGCCGAGGAAGACCTCGGCCTCCGGGGGCAGGAGCTGCTGGCGGATCTCCTGACGGGTCCGGTTGTCGGCCGTGGCGGTGAGCGCCAGTCGGGGAACGTCGGGAAAGCGCACCGCCAGTTGGTGGAGCTGCATGTATTCTGGCCGAAAGTCATGCCCCCATTGCGAGACGCAGTGGGCCTCGTCGATGGCAAAAAGGGCGACCGGGGTGTGACTGAGCCGGCCCATGAGGTCGCCATTGATGAGGCGCTCCGGGGCGGCGTAGAGCAGATCCAGTTCGCCGGCGGCGAGGGCCTGCTCGGTCTGGGCCCGGGTCTCCGGCGGCAGGGCGGAATGGAGTGCCGCGGCATTCACCCCCTGGCGGCGCAGGGCCGAAACCTGGTCTTCCATCAGCGCAATCAGTGGCGAGATGACAACGCCAACCCCGGTGCGGACCAGCGCCGGTATCTGATAGCAAAGCGACTTGCCGCCGCCGGTGGGCATGAGCACCAGGGCATCGCCACCATCGATGACATGATCGATGACCGCCGCCTGTTGACCGCGGAAGTCGCGGTAGCCGAATACCCGTTGCAGAACCGCCCGTGGGCTTTCCCGTTGTCTCGACGCCTCGGGCATGCCGCCGCGCATCCGTTACCTCGTGTTCATGGATGCCAACAGTCTACAGCGATCCAGCGCCCATGGGTGCCGGTTGGATGAATGGTCAGTGGAAATCCCGCGAGCGGACCTGCAACGCGCCCAGGAGGTGGCTGTGATCCTCCAGCCGGCCGGCGACCAGGTGGCAGACGGTGCCCCGCCGCTCCCAGATGCCCACCACGCCCAGCAGCTGTGCCCCGACCACCACACGGCGCTGGCGCTCGGCCAGGTCTTTCCAGACCACGACATTGACCGAGCCATCCTCGTCTTCCAGCGTGAGAAAGACCACGCCGCCGGCGGCCCCGGGGCGTTGGCGATTGGTGACAAGACCGGCCGCCCGGGCAATGCGCCGGTGACCGGTGGATTCAAGCGTGGCCGAGGGGCGATAGCCCCGGGCACGCAGTTGGTCGCGCAGCAGTGCCATGGGATGCCGGCCCAGTGTCAGCCCCAGGCTGGCATAGTCACTGATCAGGTCTTCGCCTTCCTCGGGTGCCGGAAGGTCTGCCGCCGGCTCACGGATCGGGGCGTTTTTCAGCAACGGGCCATCGTCCGCCACGCCCAGGACCTGCCACCAGGCCTGGCGGCGATGACCGCTGATCGCGGCGAGGGCACCGGCATCCGCCAGCGCGCGCAGTGCACCACGATCCAGCTGGGCCCGGCGGGCGAGGTCATTGACATCGCGAAACGGGCCTTCGTCGCGGCGGCTGCGGCA
This sequence comes from uncultured Ectothiorhodospiraceae bacterium, assembly GCA_913061005.1. GTDB lineage: Bacteria > Pseudomonadota > Gammaproteobacteria > Nitrococcales > Nitrococcaceae > Spiribacter > Spiribacter pallidus. The sequence continues at coordinate 162,894 of CAJXSH010000001.1, forward strand.
GAGCCGCTGTGCCGGTGCCTCGCCCAGTCCATTGATCATGCGCAGCCCGAGCCGCAGAGCCGGTTGCTCGCCCTCACCGGGCGCAGCCTCGAGGCTGCAGTCCCAGTCGCTGTGGTTGACATCAACCGATCGCACCGCCACGCCATGTTGCCGCGCATCCCGGACCAACTGAGCCGGTGCGTAAAAACCCATGGGCTGGCTGTTGAGCAGGGCACAGACAAAAACGGCAGGGTAGTGGTGCTTGATCCAGGCCGAGACATACACCAGCAAGGCAAAGCTTGCGGCGTGGGATTCGGGAAAGCCGTACTCGCCAAACCCACAGATCTGCTGGAACAGTCGATCGGCGAAAGCCGGCGAATAGCCGCGGGCCTGCATGCCATCGAGGAGCCTGTCGCGAAACGGTCCCAGTCCGCCGCGTTTTTTCCACGCCGCCATGGCCCGGCGCAGCTGATCCGCCTCGCCGGGTGTAAAGCCGGCGGCAACCACGGCCAGTTGCATGACCTGTTCCTGGAAGATGGGCACCCCCAGGGTGCGCTCCAGTACGGCACGCACCTCGTCGCTGGGGTAGTCGACGGCCTGCTGGCCGTCGCGTCGGCGCAGATAGGGATGGACCATATCGCCCTGGATGGGCCCCGGCCGCACGATGGAGATTTCGATGACCAAGTCGTAGAACGTCCTTGGCCTGAGCCGCGGCAGCATGGCCATCTGTGCCCGTGACTCTACCTGGAACACCCCGACGGTATCGGCCCGGCAGAGCATATCGTAGACCGCCGGATCTTCGGCGGGGATGTCCGACAGGGCAAGGGTGCGGCCGTGCTGCTGCTCGATCAACGCCAGGGCCCGGCGGATGGCGCTGAGCATGCCCAGTGCCAGACAGTCCACCTTGAGCAGGCCCAGTGTCTCGAGATCATCCTTGTCCCACTGGATGATGCTCCGCCCCGGCATGGCGGCGTTTTCGGTGGGTACGAGCTCACTCAACGGGCCCTGGCTGATGACGAATCCGCCGACATGTTGTGAAAGATGCCGGGGAAATCCGATGATCGCCGCCGCCAGGGTCAATGTGCGGTGAACCAGCGGCTCATCCGGGTCGATACCGTTTTCCCGTACGCGCTCGACATCGACCCGTTGGCCGTCCCACCACTGAATGCTGCCGGCCAGTCGCTCGACAAGGACCGGGTCGAGCCCCAGGGCCTTGCCAACGTCGCGCAAGGCACTGCGGGGGCGATAGCAGATGACCGTGGCCGCCAGCGCGGCCCGGTGGCGGCCGTATTTGCGATAGACGTACTGAATGACTTCTTCGCGTCGGTCGTGTTCGAAGTCCACATCGATGTCCGGCGGTTCGTTGCGCTCTTTGGAGATGAAACGCTCGAACAAAAGGCTGGCGCGGTCCGGGTCGACAGCCGTGATGCCCAGGCAATAGCAGACCGTAGAATTGGCCGCCGAGCCCCGGCCCTGACAGAGAATCCCTTTGCGCCGGGCAAAGGCCACGATGTCGTGGACGGTGAGGAAATAGGGCTCATAGGCCAGCGACCGGATCAGGCCGAGCTCATGTTCGATGGCCCGGCTGACCTTGTCGGGGACACCATCGGGCCAGCGCGCCCGGGCGCCCGATTCGACCAGCGATCGCAGCCAGCTGGGCGGGTCATGGCCCGGGGGAACCAGTTCTTCTGGATATTCGTAGCGCAGCTCATCCAGCGAGAAGCTGCAGCGCCGGGCGATCCGTGTGCTCTCGGCGAGCATCTCCGGTGGATAGGCCCGGGCCAGTTGACGGCGCGGGCGCAGATGGCGCTCGCCATTGCTGGCCAGCTCGTGGCCCATGGCCGATAGCGGGCGGTTGTGTCGGATCGCGGTCAGGGTGTCCTGCAGCGCGCGGCGGCTGCGGCGGTGCATGACCGCGCCGGTGCTGGCAACCGCGGGCAGACCGGTAAGCCGGGCCAGGTGACGGCAGCGTGCCAGCCGCAGGTCATCATGACCGTCATGGCGGATCGACGTGGTCAGCCAGGCCCGATCGGGAAAGCAACCGGCCAGCCAGCGTGCATCCGCCTCGGGTGTGTCACCCCGGATGACGAGCAATGCCAGACAACCGGGGATGCCCGCTTGCAGATCGCTGCGGCAGAGATGGTACTGGCCTTTGCTGGCCTGGCTGCGGCCCAGTGCGATGAGCGCAGAGAGTCGGCCATAGGCGTGACGGTCGGGGGCCAGGAGGACGATTTCCGGACCGTCCTCGAGCCGGATGGTGCTGCCGATGATCAGTTGCAGCCCGCAGTCCCGGGCGGCGGCGTGGGCGCGCACCACGCCGGCCAGCGAGCATTCATCGGTCATGGCAAGGGCGCGATATCCGAGCGCCTGGGCGCGATGCACCAGTTCTTCGGGATGCGAGGCGCCTTGCAAAAAGCTGAAATTGCTCAGGCAATGAAGCTCGGCATAGGCTGGGGTCGGCGCTTGCATGGCGTCAGGCAAACAGGCCGTGCAGATACCAGCGACGCCCGCCACGCCGGTCGCGATAGACCCACAGCCGCTGGCCCCGGGGATTGCGGGCGATGTAGTAGTCACGGGCGACGTCTTCGCCATCCCACCAGCCCGATTCGATACGCTCGGCGGGCGATTCCAGCACCAGCGCGCCATGATAGTGGGGCTGTCCCTGGCGGGTGTCGAGTGACAGCGGTGTCTCCAGCAGCCACCCGGGTCGTGGTGGATGATCCGGCCGATGCTCATCGCCAGGGCTTGAGTCACCCGGACGTCGATAACGCCAGGCGCGTTCCGGGCGATGGTCGGGATACGCGTCGACCAGGCTGAGCTGCGCCTCGCCCAGGCGGTGTCCCAGCAGTTCCACCAGCGTCTGCCAGTCGTTCTGAGCGCTGTCGTCGGCCAGTGCATCCAGCAGATCCAGAGGCGGGCTGTCATTGTTGAAGCTGCGCAGGGGGCCGCTTTGCAGGTGGGCGCCGATGATCCCGTCGGCGCTGGTCTGGCCTTCGAGTCGTTGTTGGAGAAGCGCCTTGAGATGCTCGGCATCGCGGCTTGGTGAGAGCACGCCGACCGTCAGCGTCCTGGCGTCACCCCGTGTGGGTGTGAGGGTGATGTGCACCCGCAGGATACCGGCATCCTGTCGCCGCAGCTCGGTGCAGAGGCGGTCAATCAACCCGCCCAGTGGGGTGTGCAACTGCTGGTGATCGGTCACCGGATCGGCAAAATCAAGATGTGCTTCAAAGGACTGCGCCGGCTTCCACTCGGGCTGTGGATCCGGACGCTCACCATGGGCTTTTTGCAGGGTTTCGACCACGTGGCGGCCGATCCGGCGGGTAAGACCGGCGACCGGCAGACGACGCAGCTCGCCAATGGTCCGGCAGCCGAGCCCCTGCAGGGCCTTTGCCTGGCGTTGCTCGACAGACAGCACCCCCAGGGGCAGCGGCGCGAGTCCTTCGGGCAGATCGCGGCGATGGATGATCGGCGTGTCACCGCCCGCGCGGGCAATCAGCCAGGCTGCGGTCGGGGTGGGGGCGATCCCGGTATGGATCGGGATACCCAGCTTCTCCAGTCCCTTTTGTACACGCTGGCGCAAGGCCTCCAGGCCGCGGAAGTAATGCAGGCTGCCCCCGATTTCGAGCAAGACGCTGCCGGGCAGATTCAGACTGATACGCGGCGTGAACTCCAGCGCCCAGTTGGCCAGGCGCTGGAGCGAATCGGCCTGCCTCTCCCGGTTTGGGTCATCAGCGAACAGGCACAACCACAACATCGCAGATCATGGATCTGTCAGTTGTGCAGGGGGAGGGGCTGTTGCTCATGCAGCGCACCGGCCGGGCGGTCGTCCAGCTGGACGGGGCCGGGTGTGGCGCCACGGCATTTCAACACCCGAACCCCCAGCCGTTGGCCGTTGTCGCTGTCGATTCGCAGTCGTAGCGCGGCCGGAGAATGTTGCCCTGCAGCCAGGCTGTTGCGGAACAAAAGCCCCAGGCTGTTGCCGGTCTCTGCCGCCAGCTGAAAGCGCCGCAGGCTGCGGTCATCGCAATGCTCTGGCCAGGCCAGTACCGCCGCACAGGTGCCGGCTCTCAGAGCCTGTTCCAGCGCCCAGCGGGACTGCTGTTCGCTGGTGGGATGAACCACCAGTACGCGTGACAGATCCATGCCCCGTGCCGATAACGCCGGTGCATAGGGGATGTGGGGCGGGGCGATCATGGCAATCCAGCGTCCGCCGCGGGAGAGCCTGGCGAGGGCCGGCATGGCAAGCCGCAACTCGCCCATGCCATGACTGTCGTGCAGGATTTCGGTGAGCGCGCCGCTCGGGAAGCCGCCCCCGGGCAGGGCCGTGTCCAGCACCGAGAATCCGGTGGGGATATGCTCACCCCGGGCCCCGGTATGTCGAGCCGTTTCGCTGGCCCGCCAGATGCCCGGGCGGGCCAGTAGCTGATCGATGGCCTGTTCCATGATTAAACCTCCGTGGGTGGGGCGTCAGAGTCCGGAGCGGATGACGCCGACACCAATGCCTTCAATCGCCAGTTCTTCCTGGCGCAGATCGATTTCGATGGGCTGGAAATCGGGGTTTTCCGGCAACAGCCGGACCCGATGGCCTTCACGAGTAAACCGCTTGACGGTGACTTCGTCGTGCAGCCGGGCGACGACGATCTGTCCGTTGTGGACCTCTCCGGTGCGGTGCACGGCCAGCAGGTCGCCGTCCAGGATGCCGGCATCCCGCATGCTCATGCCCCGGACCCGCAGCAGATAATCCGCACCGGGGGTGAAAAGCCCGGCGCTGACCTGGCAGTGCCGCTCGACATGGGCCTCTGCCAACAACGGGCTGCCGGCGGCCACTCGACCGATGACCGGCAGGCCCTGTTCGTCTTCGGCGAGCAGTTCGGCGGGTCGGTCCGCTTCGCACAGTCGAATCCCCCGTGAGGCACCGGGCTGCAACCGGATGACGCCCTTGCGGGCCAGGGCGCGCAGATGCTGTTCGGCTGCATTGACCGACCGAAAGCCCAGCTCGGCGGCGATTTCACTGCGGGTGGGGGGATAGCCCGTGCGCGCAATGAAACGCTGGATAAGCTCAAGGATCTGTTGTTGTCGAGCAGTGAGCGCTGGCATGGCCAACTCCATCGTTTGCGATAGGTGTTAATATATACAGTACTGTATGGATTAACAATACCCCAAGACGGTAAAATCTCACTCATGGCTACCGAATCGTTGAATGACCACGGCGCTGACCCGGGCTTTGTGTCCTGGGTCGCGGATCTGCCGCTGAATCTGGGTGATGAAGACCGTGATCGGCTGGCACGGGCCTGGTCGCTGGCGCAGACCCACTACGCCGACCAGCGACGGGCCGCCGGTGATCGGCGCATGGATCATGCCCGGGCGGTTGCCGACATCCTGGCCGGACTGGGGCTGGATGCGGATTCGCTGATCGCCGGTCTGCTCCATGACCTGCCGGTATGCGGGGGGCCGGATGTGGCGACCCTGGGGCGTCTGGTCGGCGAGCCGGTGGCCAGTCTGGTGGATGGCTGTCTGCGCATGGGGCAGGTCAGCCGGCTCCATGGTGCCGGCACCGCTGGTGACGAGAGCGCCCGGTCCGAGGCACTGCGCAAGATGCTGCTGGCCATGGCCCGGGATATTCGCGTGGTCTTTCTGGTGCTCGCCGAGCGGCTGCACGATATGCGGCTTTTGCGTGATCGCGATGCAACGATGCAAAAGCGCATCGCCCGCGAAACCCTGGATCTGTATGCGCCGCTGGCCAATCGGCTGGGCATCTGGCAGATCAAATGGGAGCTCGAGGATCTTTCATTCCGCTACCTCGAGCCCGATACCTACAAGCGCATCGCCACTCTGCTGGCCGAGCGGCGGGTGGATCGGGAGCGGTTCATCGACGCCATGCGAAGCCGCCTGATGGAGGCGCTCGGCGAGGCCGGGCTCAATGCCGAGGTGACCGGCCGGCCCAAGCACATCTACAGCATCTGGCGAAAGATGCAGCGCAAGGGGCTCGGCTTTCACGAGCTCTATGACCTGCGGGCACTGCGTATCCTGGTGGACAGCGTCCCGGACTGTTACGCCGCGCTGGGGCTGGTGCACAGCCTCTGGCAGCCCATCCCGCGCGAGTTTGACGACTATATCGCCAGTCCCAAGGAAAACGACTACCGATCACTGCATACCGCGGTGGCGGGCGAGGGCGGACGGACGGTCGAGGTCCAGATCCGCACCCGTCAGATGCACGAACAGGCCGAGCTCGGCATCGCCGCGCACTGGCGCTACAAGGAGGGCCGGGGCTCGGACCCGGATTTTGATGCCCGGGTCGCCTGGTTACGCAAGCTTCTGGAATCCTCCGGCGACGGTGACAGCGACAGCGATAGCGACCTGATCGACCGTTTCCGTGCCGAGGTCTTCGAGGATCGGGTCTATGTCATCACCCCCCGGGGAGATGTGGTGGACCTGCCACGGGGCAGTACGCCGCTGGATTTTGCCTACAGCATCCACAGCGAGATTGGCCATCGCTGCCGTGGCGCCAAGGTCAACGGCCGTATCGTGCCACTGACCCAGGCACTGCAAAGCGGTGATCAGGTCGAGGTGCTGACCGCCCGCAATGCCGAACCCAGCCGGGACTGGCTCAACCCGTCGCTGGGCTATCTGACCTCGCCGCGGGCCCTGTCCCGGGTTCGCGCCTGGTTTCGCCAACAAGACCAGGCCCGCAACATCGAACAGGGCCGCGACGTCCTCGAGCGCGAGCTCCATCGACTGGGCCTTGCCGATGTCAATCTCGAGGCCCTGGCCGGACGGTCGCGCTACCCACGGCTCAACGACTTTCTCGCGGCGATCGGTCGTGGTGAAGTGACCGGTGCCCAGATCGCCGGTCTGCTGCGGGATCGCCTATTGCCCGATGCCGATGCGCAGACGCGGTTGACCGGCCGTCAGCGTCGACGCCCGGCCACCGGCGGCGACCAGGACGACGTCACCATTCACGGCGTGGGCAATCTGCTGACCCGGCTGGCGCGCTGCTGTCAGCCGGCCCCGGGGGATGCCATTGTCGGGTTCATTACCCGGGGCGAGGGCGTGAGTGTCCACCGCAGCGACTGCAGCAATCTGCGCCGGCTGCAGGATACGGCCCCGGAACGACTCATCGAGGTGAGCTGGCAGCCCGCCGGCGAACGCTATTATCCGGTGGACATAGCCCTCGAGGCCTACGACCGGCGGGGATTGATCCGTGATATCTCTTCTTTGCTCAACAACGAAGGCATCAACGTGACCGCAGTCAACACCCGCACCGACCCCGGTGATCAGATGGCGCGCATGACGTTGAGCCTCGAGGTGCTTGATGTCGATCAGCTGAGCCGCGTCATGGAGCGTATCAGCGGACTGCGAAACGTGCGTGATGTCCATCGCGCCAGCTAAGCGATCGTCCCGATGGCCGGGGTGGTGCCGTGGTCGTGTCCTGGTGGCCGCGATGGCTCTGGCGGCCGGACCGGTCCAGGGGGCGGTGGGGGCATGCGGCGCATCGGGGACCACATCGATTGCGGCGGTCACGGGCCTGACCGGCGAGGCGATCGCCGAGGGCGAGCCTGTCGTGGTCGAAGCCACCGTGACCGCCAGTTTTCTGGGCGAGGACGCGCTGGATGGGTTCTATCTGCAGGGTGGCACTCCACCGGCGGGGGTATTCGTCTATGCACCCGGGTTCAAGCCGCCGGCCCCGCCACGACACGGCGAGCGATGGCGTCTGCGCGCCCGGACCGGGCGCTATCGGGGTCGGATCCAGCTCGAGGCCGTCGAAGGGACGCGCTTTTGTGGAAAGGCCCCGGTGGCGCCGGTCGAGCTGGATGCAACTCGCCGACATCGCCTCCCGGCGCTCGCCGATCGGCTTGTTCGTCTCAAGGGGCCGTTGACCGTGGCGGATGTCTACAACCTTGGCCGCTACGGCAGCCTGGGCCTGGCGGTTGGCGGGCGGCCGTTTCACCCGGCCAATGGCGTAGACGGCGGCGCCCGGCTCGGGGTCCTGCTGGATGACGGCAGTTACCGCCGACAGCCGCGACCCCTGCCCTTTGTGGATAAAAACGGCGTGCGGCGGGCCGGGGATCGGGTCGGGGACATTACCGGCATCCTGACCCGGGCCTTTGGCCATTGGCGGATCCATCCGCTGGATCCGCCGCGTTTCGAGCCTCGCAACCCCCGTCCCGAACCGCCCGGGCCCGGTGACGGGCTGCGGGTGGCGCAGTGGAACCTGCGCAATTACTTTGTCGATCTGGGCAGCCGCGGCGCCCGAACACCCGGGGATCTCGAGCGTCAGCGTCAACGGGTGCGATCGGTGGTCCGTCATATCAACGCCGACGCGCTCATCCTCCATGAGGTGCAAAACGATGCCGCAGCGGTGGAGGATCTGCTGGCCAGCATCAATCGCGACCTGGAGGGGCGGGACCGCTATCGGGCCGCTTTCCGGGGGGGCGGCGAGTCGGTCATCCGCACCGTGATCCTCTATCGGCCCGATCGCCTGCGCGTGACACAGCGGCGACGCGCTGCCCAACCCATCCACCCCCGGCCGCCCCTGTGGGTGCGGTTTGATCGTCACGGGGGTGATGAATTCGCCGTGCTTGCGGCGCATTTCAAATCCCGGGGTGGCTGTCCCGAGCGCGGCGATCACGACCGTGGCCAGGGCTGTTGGGCGCAGCGGCGCGACGCCCAGGCTCGAGCGCTGGTGCGTTGGTTGGACGGGCTGTATCCCGAACCCGGCTCGATGCCGCCGACGCTGGTACTCGCCGACTTCAATGCCTATGCCCTCGAGACCGCGATGCGGACCTGGCGAGATGCCGGTTTCATGGATCTGATCGCCGCTCGCGTCCCGCCGCAGGATCGCTACACCTACAACTACCGGGGCGAGAGCGGTTACATCGACCACGCACTGGCAGGCGGTGGGCTGTCTGCACAGGTGCAGGCGGTGGATATCTGGCATATCAATGCCGACGAGCCGGCCTATCCCTACCGCCGCGGGGCGGGAATCTGGCGGGCATCCGACCATGATCCGGTGATTGTCGAGCTGCGCCCCCCGGCAGAATGAGCCCGGGCCACTCCGCCGTTGTTGACAGGCGACGGCGCCAGACTGCTAACTTGCCATCTTTCAATCGACACCTAGCCCTCTGGAGGCCGACCATGGACCGAATCATCCCCGCCCGGGCATCGCTCGTCTGGATGGCGATGGCGCTATTAACGCTTGGGCTTGCCACGCCGGTCTTTGGCCAGGGCAGCGATGGCGATATCCAGGGCAAGCGACAGGAGCTCCAGTCGCTGCGCCAGTCGCTGGCGGCGATCCGGCAGAGCACCATGGAGGCCAATCCCGAGCTGGCCGAGCGCCAGTCGCAGCTCGAGGACCAGATGATGGCCCGGATGCGTGACGAAGGGGTCCGTCCGCGGCAGGATATTCGCCGGCTTCAGGATATCGCCAGCGAACTGCGGCAGGAGGGGCTTGAGGATGCTCGCCGCGAGTCGTTGATGAGCGAGTACCAGTCGACCCGCCAGGAACTGCTGGCCGCTCGCCGGGCGGCGATGGACGACCAGCGGATCCGGGACTCCCAGTTGGCGCTGCGCGAAGAGATGGTGGCGGCCATGACCGAGCAGGACGCCGACGTGCCAGAGATGATCGATCGGTTCGAGGCGCTACGCGAGGAGTTGTCCGGCGCCGGTGGCGGCCGCTGAGTCCGGCCGTCGGGTAGGCATCGATGGAGTTGACCCTGGGGACACCGTCATTGCTTTTTCCGGCGGTGTCCCTGCTGCTTCTGGCCTATACCAACCGCTTCCTGGCCCTCGCCTCGCTGATCCGTGACCTTCAGGCGCAGTACAGCACCACACCGCGGCAGAGCCTGGCCGCGCAGATCGATAACCTTCGCCGGCGGGTCCGTCTGATCCAGTCCATGCAGGCCACGGGCGTGGGCAGTCTGCTGCTTTGTGTGGCGAGTATGTTCGTGCTCTTCGGTGGCCTCGCCGAGGTCGCCGGGTGGTTGTTCGGGGCCAGCCTGGTATTGATGATGCTCTCGCTGGCGCTTTCGGTCCGCGAGATATGGATCTCGGTGACTGCGCTCAATATCCAGCTGGCCGATATGGAGTCGGGCCGATGAACCTGCCCCTCGGTGCGTTGTTGCCCGGTGAGGATCCGCGTCAGTCGTTGCGGGTCCGCCGCTTTTTGCTTGCATCGACGGTCTACCTGTTGGTCATTGCCTTTATGGGGCTCTATGTCCGCCAGGGACTGCTGGACTTTCATGAGTGGCGACTGACCACGTTGTTGATCGTCCTGGTCAACCTGGCGCTCTATGCGTTGTTGCGCTCGGGGCGTAACGAGCGATTCGCCGACCCCAGCCTGACCGGTATCCAGATGTTTGTGGTCTGCCTGATCATGGGACTGACCATGTATCTGCTCGATGGTGGCCGCGGCGGCATTCTGCTGTTGTTTCTGGTTTTGCTGATGTTTGGCGTGCTGCGGCTCAACGCCCGGCAGTTCACGGCCCTGGGCGTATTTGCCCTGGTTTGCTACGGCGTGGCGGTGACAGCGGTCTGGCAACAGCGCCCGGCGGCCTTCGACGCCCAGGTCGAGCTCTTGCATCTGGTGGCACTGGGGACCCTGGCGCCCTGCGGCGGGTTCTTTGCCGGCTATGTCAGTGGCCTGCGCCGGCGCTTGAGAGAACGTCAGATCGACCTGCAGCGTGCCCGCGAGGAGGTCCACGACCTCAAGGTGCTGGATCCGCTCACGGGGGTGAGCAATCGCAGCGCCATCATCGCCTTTCTGGGTCAGGAGCGAGAGCGGGCCGATCGGCTCGACCAACCCCTCGCGGTGCTGCTGGTGGATCTGTATCGGTTCAAGCGCATCAATCGCGAATTCGGTCACCGGGTAGGGGATCAGGTGCTGTACGAAACCGCCCAGCGCCTGCGCGGTTGTATCCGCGATATCGACGGCCTGGGCCGTTATGGCGGCGAGGAGTTCCTGCTCGTGTTACCCGACGCCGACGTCGACGAGGCCGGTCGGGTCGCTGCCCGGGTGGCCGATCGGATCGAGTCACGCCCCATGGCGGGGCTGCCGGCCAATTACCGGCAACGCTGCACGGTTGGCGTGGGGCTGCTGGCCGCCGCGGATGACGATATCTGGCAGGTCATCGAGCGCGCCCGGAGCGATGCCGAGGCGCGGCAAACGGAACCGTCGCGATGAAGCGTCGGCGACGGCCGACGGATGATGCCGAGGTGGCGGCCGTTGACCTTGGCTCCAACAGCTTTCACATGATCGTTGCCCGACCCGAGGGCGATAGCCTGCGGATGATGGACCGACTCCGCGAGCCGGTCCGGTTGGCCGCCGGGCTGGATGACAAGCGGCGCCTGGATGCGGCCGCCCGCGACCGGGCGCTGGCTTGCCTCGAGCGCTTCGGGCAGCGCCTGCGGGGTCTGCCCTCGCAGGCCGTTCGTGCCGTCGGCACCAACACCCTGCGGCAGCTGCGCGCCGCGGATGATTTCCTCGACCGCGCTCAGGCGGCCCTCGGCCACCCGATACAGATCGTCTCGGGCTACGAGGAGGCGCGGCTGGTGTATCTGGGTGTCGCCCACAGCATTGCCGGTGATGACCGGCGCCGGCTGGTCATGGACATCGGTGGCGGGAGTACCGAGCTGATCATCGGCGAGGCCTTCGTGCCACGACAGATGGAAAGCCTGCACATGGGATGTGTGAGCGCCACGCAGCGGTTTTTTGCCGATGGCCGCATCACCGAAAAGACCCTGCAGGCCGCGGAGCTCGCCGCCCGACGCGAGCTCGAGCCGATCGCAGCGCGTTATCGCCGTGCCGGCTGGGAACGGGCGGTGGGTGCCTCGGGCACGATCCGCTCGGTGGAGCGCTGCCTGCGGGATAACGGGTGGTCGGAAAACGGCATCCACCCTGCCGGGCTTGCCCGGTTGCGGGCTGCGCTGATCAAGGCCGGTCGCGTCAACAAGCTCACCCTCGATGGTGTCAGTGCCCGTCGCGCCGAGGTTCTGCCCGGCGGTTTTGCGGTGCTCAGCGCCGCCTTTGACCAGCTTGGAATCGCCCACATGGACGCCGCGGATGGCGCGTTGCGCGAGGGGCTTTTGTTCGACCTGCTCGGTCGTATCCGACACGAGGATGTCCGAAGCGCCAGTATTGCCGCCATGGCCCGTCGCTATCACGTGGATACCGAGCATGCCGGGCGGGTGGCCGATACCGCCGAGCAGCTACGGCGCATGGTGGCCGATGCGTGGCAGCTCGATGAGCCGGGCATGGCCGATATGCTGCGCTGGGCGGCATCCGTCCACGAAATCGGCCTGGATATCTCTCACAGCCAGTATCACAAGCATGGCGAGTACATCCTCCGCCACAGCGACCTGGCGGGGTTCTCGCGCGAAGATCAACAGGTCATCGCGACACTGGTCCGCGCCCATCGGCGCAAGTTCCCGCGTGCGGTTTTCCGTGATCTGCCCCAATACTGGCAACGCCCGGCAATGCGCCTTGCCATCGTGCTGCGACTGGCGACCACGCTGCACCGTGCCCGGACCGCCGAGCCACCGCCGCCGGTCTCGGCGACCGCCGAGGGCAAGACATTGCACCTGGCCCTTGCGGATCGCGGCGGGGGGGGACACGCGCTGATCGAGGCCGATCTGCAGGAAGAGGCGGATTACATTGCCGCGGCCGGCTACAGGTTGCTGACAAGCCGGGGCTGAGCCCGGCGTCTAACCATCCTCGGCATAGCGGGCGAGCAGTTGTTGCTGCGCAGAGACCGCTGGATCCTCCGCCGCCGGGCCGGCGCGCTGATATTCACCATCGGCATCGAGAAGCCAGGCCTGGGCATTGTCAGCGAGATAGATCTCGAGATCGGACAACACCCGCTGGCGCAATTCGCCATCGACCAGTGGAAAGCAGGTCTCCACCCGACGGAAGAAGTTGCGCTCCATCCAGTCGGCCGAGCTGCAATAGAGCTCGGGCTCGGTGTGGTTGGCGAAGTAGAACACCCGGGTGTGTTCGAGAAAGCGGCCGATGATCGAGCGCACACGAATGTTGTCGCTCACACCCGGGATCCCCGGCCGCAGGCAGCACATGCCGCGGACAATCAGATCGATCTCGACGCCCGCCTGGGACGCGGCGTAGAGCGCCCGGATGACCTTGGGTTCGACCAGCGAGTTGACCTTGATGATGATCCGGGCATCCCGGCCGGCTTCGGCATGGGCCTGTTCGCGCCCGATTTTCTCGATCATGGCCGGGTGCAGGGTGAAGGGCGACTCCAGCAGGTGGGTAAGATCCGAGACCTTGCCCAGGCTGGTGAGCTGCAAAAACACCCGATGGACGTCTTCGCCGATATCCGGATCGGCGGTGAGCAGCCCGTAGTCGGTATAGAGCCGGGCGGTCCGCGAGTGATAGTTGCCCGTGCCCAGATGGACGTAATGCCGCAGCCGTCGGCCCTCGCGGCGGACGACCAGGATCATCTTGGCGTGGGTTTTGTGCCCGACTACGCCGTAGACCACATGGGCGCCGGCTTCCTGCAGCCGGTTGGCCAGTCCGATATTGGCCGCCTCGTCAAAGCGGGCCCGCAGCTCGACCACCACCGTGACCTCCTTGCCCGCCCGCGCCGCGTTGACCAGGTGTTCCACCACCGCCGAATCCGGACCGGTTCGGTAGAGGGTCTGTTTGATGGCCAGCACATCCGGGTCCTGTGCCGCCTGACGGAGCAGCTCGACCACCGGGGCGAAGGATTCGAACGGGTGATGGAGCAGGACATCATGCTGGCGCATGACCTTGAGCAGATCACCCCCGTGGCGGAGCTCGGCCGGCAGGCCCGGCGTGAACCCCGGGTATTTGAGCTCCGGGCGGTCGACGATGTCGCAGACCGCCAGCAGGCGGTTGAGGTTGACCGGGCCGTTGACCTGGTAGAGGTCGTCGGGCTCGAGCCGGAATTCCTCGAGCAGAAAATTGGCCATGTGATCCGGGCAGTTGGCGGCGACCTCGAGGCGGACCGCATCGCCGTAGCGGCGTGATGCCAACTCGCCTTCCATCGCCCGCAACAGATCATCCACCTCTTCTTCGTCCACATACAGATCGCTGTTGCGGGTCACCCGGAACTGATAGCAGCCGGTGGCGTTCATGCCCGGGAAGAGATCCGTGACATGGGCGTGAATGATCGATGAGAGGAAAACGAAGTCGTAGGCGCCATTGCCCTGGAGCTCCGGCGGCAGCTGGATGATGCGGGGCAGGGCACGTGGGGCCTGCACCACCGCCATGCCGCTGTTGCGGCCAAAGGCGTCCCGCCCCTCGAGCGAGACGATAAAGTTGAGGCTTTTGTTGAGTACCTGCGGAAACGGATGGGCCGGATCCAGGCCGAGCGGGCTGAGGATTGGCAGTAGCTCGGTTTCGAAATACCCCCGAATCCATTTCTGTTGCGCCGGCGTCCACTCATTGCGGCGCAAAAAGCGGATGCCCGCCTCGGCAAGCGCCGGTGTGACCTCGTCATTGAGCAGCCGGTACTGTTCTTCGACCAGGTCGTGGGCACGCTCACTGATCTCGCGCAGGACCTGTTGTGGGGTGCGATTGTCCGCGCCGCCTGCGCCCACGCCCATCTCTCGCGCCTGGCGCAGTCCAGCGACCCGGATCTCGAAGAACTCGTCCATGTTCGAGCTGGCAATGCAAAGAAACTTGAGCCGCTCGAGCAACGGATTGGCCGTATCGGCGGCCTGTGCGAGCACCCGACGATTGAATGCCAGCAGGCTGAGCTGGCGGTTGAGATAGAGATCGGGATGGCTGAGATCCGTGTTCGTCATCGACCCTGCCCTGTTTGCCCGGTGGGAGTTTGCGACAGTCGTGTTACCGCTCGATGACCGGCCACCCCGACAGTGGCGCTCATCGAACCCGGTTGTAACCGTTCAGTGCCGCGACCCGGTAACCCTCGGCCATGGTCGGGTAGTTGAAGGTGGTGTTCATGAAATAGCGCAGGGTGTTGTTGGGTGCGGGTTGCGCCATGATCGCCTGGCCGATGTGGACGATCTCTGCCGCCTGGTCGCCAAAACAGTGGATGCCGAGGAGCTCGAGTGTCTCGGCATGGAAAAGCAGCTTGAGCATGCCGGTGGTCTGTCCCGAAATCTGCGCCCGGGCGAGATCCTTGAAAAAGGCATGACCGACCTCGTACGGGACGCGGGCGTCGGTGAGCTCTTGTTCGTTGCGTCCCACCGAGCTGATCTCGGGGATGGTGTAGATGCCGGTGGGCACGTCATGGGCGAGGCGATAGTCGCAATCGCCCTCGACCATGTGGGTTGCGGCAAACCGACCCTGGTCATAGGCCGCGCTGGCCAGGCTGGGGTAGCCAATCACATCGCCTACCGCATAGATGTGGGGCTGATTGGTGCGGAAGTGCTCATCGACTTCGATTTGCCCCCGTCCGTTGGGTTGGATGCCCAGCGCCTCCAGGCCCATGTCATCGGTGTTGCCGGTGCGCCCGTTGGCCCACAGCAGCAGATCCCCACGGATGCGTTTGCCCGACTGCAGCGCCAGCGTCACCCCGTCGTCGTCGGCTTCGATGTGGTCGTACTCCTCGCGATGGCGAATCAGTACACCGTGTTCGCGCAGGTGATAGGACAGCGCGTCGGAGATCTCATCATCGAGGAAGGCCAGCATGCGTTCGCGGGTATTGATCAGGTCGACCTTGACCCCCAGCCCCCGAAAGATCGAGGCATATTCGCTGCCAATGACACCGGCGCCATAGATGACAATATTCCGCGGGGTGTGGCTGAGGCTTAAGATCTGGTCGCTGTCGCAGATGCGCGGGTGGCTGAAGTCGACGTCGGATGGCTGATAGGGGCGCGAGCCGGTGGCAATCAAAAATCGATCGGCGCTGTAGTGATTGACCGTGCCGTCCGGGTCGGTCACCGCGATCTCGTGGGGCCCGACAAATCGCGCCGGTCCTCTGAAGATGGGGACGTCGTTGCGCAGGTAAAACCGACTGCGCAGCCCGACCTGGTCGTCGATCACCTGACGGGCATGGCCCAGCATGGTGGGAAAGGACAGATGACGGGGCTCGCCGGCTTTGCGAAAGAGCGGCGAGTCGTTGTACTCCATCAGTCGCCGGATGTTGTGACGGAGCGCTTTGGAGGGGATGGTGCCCCAGTGAGTGCAGCCGCCGCCCACCTCCCGGTAGCGCTCGACCATGGCCACCGACCGGCCGCTTTTGGCCAGTTTCATCGCGGCGCCTTCGCCGCCCGGCCCGCTGCCCAGTACGATTGCGTCGAAATGCATCTCTGCCATTGCCGCTGCCCTGCGATGCAAACCCGCGATTTTAGCAGCTCGTCGACCATGCTTCATGGGGTGAGCGGGGCTTGCGCGGGTTTAAAGGGTCGCGACGCTGGTTTATTTTAGCGAGCCATTCGTCCA
Organism: uncultured Ectothiorhodospiraceae bacterium; assembly: GCA_913061005.1. GTDB lineage: Bacteria > Pseudomonadota > Gammaproteobacteria > Nitrococcales > Nitrococcaceae > Spiribacter > Spiribacter pallidus. Next base: position 179,254 of record CAJXSH010000001.1, read on the forward strand.
CGACAGAAAAACCACCAACGAGGAAGAGGCCATGAGCGAGCGCGTCGAAGCCGCCGGGTTGCAGATTGCCAAACCCCTTTATGAACTGATCAACCGCGAAGCCATTCCGGGCACCGGCGTTGACGCCGATGCTTTCTGGCAGGGGCTGGCGGCCATTGTCGGCGATCTCGGGCCCCGCAATGCGGCGCTGCTCGAGCGACGCGAGGCGCTGCAGGCCCGGATCGATCAGTGGCACCGCGACAACCCCGGCCGCCATGCCGATCCGGCCTACCGGGCGTTTCTCGAAGAGATTGGCTACCTCGAGGCCGACCCGGGCGAGGTGGCGGTGACCACGGCCAATGTCGACCGCGAGGTGGCCGAGGTCGCCGGCCCGCAGCTGGTGGTGCCGGTCAATAACGCCCGCTACGCCCTCAACGCTGCCAACGCCCGGTGGGGCAGTCTCTACGACGCGCTCTACGGCACGGATGTCATCCCCGAGGACGACGGTGCCGAGAAAACCCGCGGCTTCAACCCCGAACGGGGCCGCCGTGTGGTCGCCTGGGCCGCCGCCTTTCTGGATGCGAATTTCCCCCTGGCTGCCGGCAGCCATGCTGATGTGACCGCCTATCGGGTGGTCGCCGGTCAGGCCGGCCATGCCCTGTCGGTGACCCTCGAGGGTGGGGGCGAGACCGGGCTCAAGGACCCGGGCCAGTTCGCGGGGTTTGCCGGCGGCGAGCAACCATCGGCGGTATTGCTTCGCAACAATGGCCTGCATGCCGAGATCAGCATCGATGCCGAGGATCCCATCGGCCAGAACCATCCGGCCGGCGTGCGCGACGTCATACTCGAGTCGGCGGTCACGGCCATCCAGGACTGCGAGGATTCGGTGGCCGCCGTCGATGGCGAGGACAAGGCGCTGGTCTATCGCAACTGGCTGGGCCTGATGCGGGGCGATCTGCAAGAGACTTTCTACAAGCAGGGGCACCCCGTGACCCGCCAGCTCAACCCGGATCGACGCTATACCGGCGCCGATGGCGAGCCACTCACGCTGCCGGGGCGCAGCCTGATGCTGGTGCGCAACGTTGGGCATCTGATGACCACACCGGCGGTGCTGGATGCCGAAGGCCAGGAGCTGCCCGAGGGCATGCTCGATGCCATGTGCACCTCGCTGATTGCCATGCACGATCTCAAGCGCGAGGGCGGTAACAGTCGCACCGGCAGTGTCTACATCGTCAAGCCCAAGATGCACGGGCCCGACGAGGTCGCGTTGACCGTCGAGCTTTTCAGCCGGGTCGAACAGGTGCTTGGTCTGCCCGCCAACACCCTCAAGGTGGGTGTGATGGACGAGGAGCGTCGCACCACGCTCAACCTCAAGGCCTGCATCAACGCCGCCCGCGAACGGCTGATCTTCATCAACACGGGCTTTCTTGACCGCACCGGCGATGAGATCCACACCAGCATGGAAGCCGGCCCCATGATCCGCAAAGGCGAGATGAAGCAGTCGCGGTGGCTGAACGCCTACGAGGACTGGAACGTCGACACCGGTCTGGACTGCGGCTTGCCGGGGCATGCGCAGATCGGCAAGGGGATGTGGGCCATGCCCGATCGCATGGCCGATATGCTGGAAGCCAAGATCGGCCACCCCCGCGCCGGCGCGAACTGCGCCTGGGTGCCATCGCCTACGGCGGCGACGCTCCATGTCACCCATTACCATCAGGTCGACGTGCGAGAGCAGCAAAAGGCCCTCGCCGGCGGCCACCGCAGCAGCATGGATGATCTGTTGACCATTCCGGTGGCGGATAACCCGGATTGGAGTGATGAAGCCATTCGCGCCGAACTGGAAAACAACTGCCAGGGCATCCTGGGTTATGTGGTGCGGTGGATTGACCACGGCGTGGGCTGCTCGAAGGTGCCGGACATCAGCGATGTCGGCTTGATGGAAGACCGGGCCACCCTGCGCATCTCCAGTCAGCACATCGCGAATTGGCTCCACCACGGGATCGTCTCGGCGGATCAGGTCATGGAGACGATGAAGCGCATGGCCGCGGTGGTGGACCGGCAGAATGCCGATGATCCGACCTACCAGCCGATGGCGCCGGCGTTTGACGGGATCGCCTTCCAGGCTGCCTGTGATCTGGTTTTCAAGGGGCGCGAGCAGCCCAGTGGCTACACCGAGCCGCTGCTCCACGCCCACCGGCTCGCACTCAAGGCCCGGTCAGCAGAATGAGCCAAATGGCACAGACCATTTGCGAGCGGGGCACAGATATGGTCTAGTCTTTGGCCAGACCAATTTGCCCCGACAAGCCGTCGGGCATCGGGTCTAGCGAGAGCGCCCTGCGGGGCGGTTTTCCTGAAACTGGAGGAGAGAAGCAATGACCGATTCCAAAGTGGAGAGCGTCAAGAAAGACTCGGCGCAGCCCGATGGCTCCCGCCGCAAATTCCTCAAAGGCAGCCTTGCCGCCGCTGGAGGAGTCGCCGCCGGCACCACGATCGTCGGGGCACCGTATGTCAACGCCCAGTCGCCGATCGTGCTCAAGATGCAGACCGCCTGGGGTGGCGGCAACATCTGGAACGATTTCGCCCGCGAGTATGTGGATCGGGTCCACAGCATGTCCGGTGGCCGGATCCAGATCGACCTGCTGCCTGCCGGGGCCGTGGTCAAGGCCTTCCAGGTGATGGACGCCGTGAGTGACGGCGTGCTGGATATCGGTCACGACGTGCCCGTCTACTGGTACGGCAAGAACAAGGCCGCCTCGCTCTTTGGCACCGGCCCGGTCTGGGGTGGTGACGCCAACAACATGCTGGCCTGGTGGTATGCCGGTGGCGGCCGCGAGCTCTATCGCGAGCTGACCCAGGACATCATGGGGCTCAACGTGGTTGGCATGTTCGGCTTCCCGATGCCCTCGCAGCCGTTCGGCTGGTTCAAGGACGCCGACGTCACCACGGTTCAGGACATCCAGGGCCTGAAGTACCGCACCGTGGGCCTGGCCGCCGATCTGCTCCAGGAGATGGGTATGGCCGTCGCCCAGCTGCCCGGTGGCGAAATCGTCCCGGCCATGGAGCGCGGCGTCATCGACGCGTTCGAGTTCAACAACCCGTCCTCGGACAGCGACTTCGGCGCCCAGGACGTCGCCAAGAACTACTACCTCGGCTCGTATCATCAGGCCAGTGAGTCGTTCGAGTGGCTGTTCAACCGGGATATGCTCGAGAGCCTGGACGACGATCTGCAGGCCATCCTCATGCATGCCGTCGAGGCGACATCGACGTCCAACACGGCCAGCGCGCTGGACCGCTACTCGGCGGATCTCGAGGCGCTTCAGACCGAATCCGGCGTCACCGTGCACCGGACCTCGGACGAAATCCTGGCCGCGCAGCTCGAGGCCTGGAGCACCCTCATCCCGACGCTGGAAGAGGACAGCTTCATGCGCCGTGTCATGGAAAGCCAGAAGGAGTGGGTGGAGCGCACCGTGTTCTACGAGCTCATGAACCAGCCGGATCTGCAGCTCGCTTACGAGCACTTCTTCCCCGGCCGGCTCAACATGTAACACCGGCGCTACGCCGACGACACTGCCCCGGTCTACGGACCGGGGCAGATTTATTTTTATCGCACAACCAAGAGTGATCTATGCTTCAGGTCATCCATTTGATTGATCGATTGACGACATGGGTCGGGAGAAGCTTTGCCTGGCTCATTCTGCTCATGGCTTTTGGCATGGGTTACGAGGTGTTGTCGCGTTATCTGTTCAACGCGCCGACGGCCTGGGCCTACGACATGTCGTACATCCTCTACGGCACGCTTTTCATGGTGGGGGGTGCCTACACCCTGTCCCGAAACGCCCACGTCCGCGGTGACTTTCTCTATCGCCTCTGGAAGCCGCGCACCCAGGCGATCGTCGAGCTGATCCTTTATTTTATTTTCTTCTTCCCCGGCATCCTGGCGTTGATCTTTGCCGGCGGAAAATATGCCTCACGCTCGTGGCAGTACATGGAGACCAGTGTCTTCTCGCCGGCGGGGGTGCCGATTTTCCATTTCAAGACGATGCTGGTGGTGGGCGCGGTTTTGCTGTTCATCCAGGGCATCGCCCAGGTATGCCGCTGCATTGTCTGCATCCGCAGCGGTGAATGGCCCGCCGACGTCCGCGATGTCACCGAGCTCGAGGACCAGCTGTTGGAAAGCGGTGGCCAGGACTTCATCGACAACCCCGAGACCAATCCATCGACCGCAGGAGGTAATGAGCGATGACCGATCCCCAAATCGGGATCCTGATGTTAGGGGTCTTCATTCTCTGTATCTTCCTGGGGTTTCCGATCGCCTTTACCTTGATGGCGCTGGGGATCGGCTTTGGCTATTTCGCCTACTTCGATGGCGGTCGCATGTGGCGTGGCTATGAGCGGCTTGTCGAAGAGGGGGCCGAAGGCTGGCAGGTCTGGCAGGCCTACCTCGAGGGGTTTCTCAACAACCGCATCTTCGATCTGTTCGTCAACCAGACCTACTCGGTCATGGCCAACGAAGTGCTCACCGCGGTGCCCCTGTTCTTGTTCATGGGCTATATCGTCGAGCGTTCGAATATTGTCGAGCGGCTGTTCTCCACGCTCTACATTGCCGCGCGCCGGGTCCCGGGGGCCATGGCCGTGGCGGCGCTGATCACCTGTACGCTGTTCGCGACGGCCACCGGCATCGTCGGGGCGGTGGTTACGCTCATGGGGCTGCTGGCATTGCCGGCGATGCTCAATGCCCGGTACAACAACTCCTTCGCCTCGGGGGTGATCTGCGCCGGCGGGACACTCGGGATCCTCATCCCGCCTTCCATCATGCTGATCGTCTACGCGGCGGCCACCGGGACGTCGATCGTCCGGCTCTATGCCGGGGCCCTTTTCCCGGGGCTGCTGCTGGCGGGGCTTTATATCACCTACATCGTGGTGCGTAGCTTTCTGCAGCCGTCGGTGGCGCCCAAGCCCACCGATGACGAGGTCGGCGATGTCTCCATGGGCAAACTGGTGATGATGATCCTCACCTCGTTTGTGCCGCTGGCGGTACTGATCATTGCCGTGCTCGGGTCGATCCTCTTCGGCCTGGCCACACCGACCGAGGCGGCCTCAGCCGGTGCACTCGGCGGACTTGGCCTGGCTGCCATCTACCGGGCGCTGACCTGGGACAAGCTCCGCGATTCGGTGTATCTCACGCTCAAGACCACCGCCATGGTGTGCTGGCTGTTCGTGGGCTCCTGGACGTTTTCGTCGGTGTTCTCCTACCTCGGTGGCGAGCATCTGATCACCGAGTTTGTCACCGGGCTCAACCTCAACACCATTACGTTCCTGATCCTGGCGCAGTTGATCATCTTTTTGCTCGGCTGGCCGCTGGAGTGGTCCGAGATCATCATCATCTTCGTGCCCATCTTCCTGCCGCTGCTCGAGATCTTTGGCGTGGATCCACTGTTTTTCGGCATCCTGGTGGCGCTGAACCTGCAGACGTCGTTCCTGACACCGCCAATGGCCATGTCGGCCTACTATCTCAAGGGCATCGCGCCGCCATCGGTGCAGCTGATGCAGATATTCAAAGGCTGTATGCCATTCCTGTTCTTTGTCCTGGTGGCGATGGTCGTGCTCTACGTCTTCCCGCAGATCGTCTTCTGGCTTCCGGACACGGTCTATGGCTGAGCGGGTTGAGATCGCTGATCCATCGACGCTGACGGCGACGGCGCTTGCCGGCCATCTGGCGGACGGTGTCCTGACGGCCGAAGCGGTGACCCGGGCCTGCCTCGAACGGATCGAGGCCACCGAACCAGATATCCAGGCCTGGGCGCACTATGACGAGCGGTTGGCGATCATGCAGGCAAAGGAAGCCGATCGCCGTCGGGCTCAGGGGCTGCCGCTCGGGCCGTTGCACGGCGTCCCGGTGGGGCTGAAGGATATTATCGATGCCCGAGGTTTGCCGACCCATAACGGCACACCGCTGGATGCCGGTCACCGCCCGCTTGAGGATGCCACGGTCACCCAGCGTTTGCGTAATGCCGGGGCGATCATCCTTGGCAAGACGGTGACCAGCGAGCTTGCCTATTTCCATCCCGGGGCGACAAAGAACCCGCATGATCCAACGCGAACCCCCGGGGGTTCGTCCAGCGGATCCGCCGCCGCGGTGGCCGCCGGTATGGTGCCCTTTGCCGTGGGTACCCAGACCAATGGTTCGGTGATCCGGCCGGCGTCTTTCTGTGGTGTGGTGGGGTACAAGCCCAGCTACGGGACGGTCCCCCGCACCGGTGTGCTCAAAGCGGCCCCCTCGCTGGACCACGTCGGGTTTTTCGCCCGTAGCATCGACGACATTACGCTCGCGGCCGCGGCGATGGGCCCGGATGGCGAGGATCGCGACTGCGATCTCAACGTCGGGCCCCTCCAGTCGGTCGCGCAGTCCACGCCGCCGGTGACACCGGATATCGCGATGGTTCACACGCCTTTTAGCGAGCGCCTCGAGCCCGAGACCCGGGCGGGGTTTGCCGAGCTGGTGGACGTGCTGGGTGAGCATGGAACGGAAACCGAGCTGCCCGAGCTCTTCGGCCGTGGCGCCGGGTGGCTGGCGACGATCATGGCCAGCGAAATGACCCGTAACCTGGGGCATTACCTGGAGCGGGATGCCAGCCAGATCAGTGATGCCTTCAAAGCGCTCATGGATCAGGGCCAGGGCATCCGGGCGGTGGATTATCTGGCCGCCCGCGATATGCAGCCGGTCCTGCTCGAGGCGCTTGAGCCGCTTTTCGAGCGGTTTGATGCGATCATCACCCCGGCGGCCCCGGGTGAGGCGCCGGCGGATCTGACAACCACGGGGGATCCGATATTCTGCACACTCTGGACATTGTGCGGACTGCCCGCTGTGACACTGCCGCTTTTGAGCGGTCCAAACGGGATGCCCGTGGGCGTTCAGCTGGTCGGCGCCTATGGACAGGATGCACAGCTGCTGCGCACGGCGCGTTGGCTACTGGCACAATGCCAGCCGGACGGAGAGGAGACGTAATGATCGACCGAATAATGGCGCTGATCGGTTTGTTGATGCTTGGGGCATTCCTTGTGGTTGTCCCGATCTTTGTGCCCCATCTGGATTTGATTGCCGTGATCGTCGGCTGTGCTGTTCTGGCCACCTACGATATGTGGCGCCACGTTGTCGGCAAGCACAGTGGTGGATGAAAGCACTTTGATGTGATCAAAAAAAACCCGGCTCATGGCCGGGTTTTTTGATCGGGGCGAGGCTCGCCCGTTGCCGGCCTCAGGCCGCTTGAGAGCGCTGCGCCAGGTCCCGCAGGACGTAGTGCAGGATCCCGCCGTTGCGGTAGTACTCCCACTCGGTGGGGGTGTCGATCCGCACCCGCGCCTCGAAGCTCTTCACCTCACCGTCCGGCGTCACGGCCCGGACCGTCACGGTGCCGGGCTGGTCATCCAGACTATCGATGCTGAAGGTCTCTTCGCCGGTCAGCCCCAGCGTCTCGGCGTTCTCACCGTCCTTGTACTGCAGCGGTACCACGCCAAAGCCGACCAGGTTGGAGCGATGGATACGCTCGTAGGTCTCGGCGATGACCATGCGAACCCCGAGCAACGCGGTGCCCTTGGCGGCCCAGTCACGGCTCGAACCGGTGCCGTATTCCTTGCCGGCAAGCACCACCAGGGGGGTCTGCTCTTCTTTGTAACGCATGGCCGCGTCGTAGATAGAGATCTGCTCGCCGGTGGGGAAGTAGGTGGTCCAGCTTCCCTGGGTGCCGGGTGCCAACTCGTTTTTCAGCCGGACGTTGGCGAAGGTCCCGCGCATCATGACCTCGTGGTTGCCACGGCGCGAGCCGTAGCTGTTGAAGTCCTGCGGCATGATGCCCTGTTCCTGCAGGTACTTGCCTGCCGGGCTATCGGCCTTGATCGCACCGGCCGGCGAGATATGGTCGGTGGTGATCGAGTCACCCACCTTGACCAGGCAACGGGCCTGCTTGATCTCCGAGACCGCGCCGGGCTCCAGGCCCATCCCCTCGAAGTACGGGGGGTTGCGGACATAGCTGGAATCGGGCCATTCGTAGATTTCGCCCGCCGGCGTCGGCAGCTCCTGCCAGGTTTTCGAGCCCTCAAAGACGTTGGCGTACTGCTCGCGGTACATCTTCGAATTGATGTGTTCCTCGATGACATCGGCGATCTCTTTCTGACTCGGCCAGACGTCTTTGAGGTAGACCGGGTTGCCGTTGTGGTCTTCACCCAGCGGCTCGCTGGTCAGATCACGCGCGGTTGACCCCGCCAGGGCATAGGCCACCACCAGCGGCGGCGATGCCAGATAGTTGGCCGGGACATCCGGATGGATACGGCCTTCGAAGTTGCGGTTGCCCGAAAGGACACCCGAGACCATCAGGTCCCCTTCGCGGATGGCGTCGGTGATCTCCTCGGCCAGCGGGCCGGAGTTGCCGATGCAGGTGGTGCAGCCGAAGCCGACCACGTTAAAGCCAAGGGCCTCCAGCGGCTTCATGAGCCCCGCATCATCGAGGTAGGCCGGGACCACCTGAGAACCCGGCGCAAACGATGTCTTGACCCAGGGCTTGCTGGTCAGGCCGCGCTCGTGGGCCTTCTTGGCCACCAGGCCGGCGGCCACCAGCACCGCCGGGTTGGAGGTGTTGGTGCAAGAGGTGATCGCGGCAATCACGACATCGCCGTGGTTGAGGGTGAAGGACTGGCCATCCATGTCCACCTGAACCGCGCCGGTCTCATGCAGCAGCTGATTGCCGGGGGCGGTGTCGCCTCCCTCGCCCTCGAAGCGCGCCTCGTCGGCGTCCGGCATGGTTCCGCGGGCGGTCAGCTCGTTTTCGAGATGATCGAGGAACGCGCGCTTGGCCTCGGTGAGCGGGATGCGATCCTGTGGCCGCTTGGGCCCGGCGATGCTCGGCACCACCTGGCCCATGTCCAGCTCGACCACGTCGGTGTAATCGGCGTGGCGCGAGCCGGTCTCGCGCCACATGCCCTGCTCGCGGGCGTAGGCCTCGACCAGGTCGATGGTCTCCTGGTCACGGCCCGAGACCCGCAGATACTCGATGGTCTCGTTGTCGACCGGGAAGATCCCGCAGGTTGCCCCGTACTCCGGCGCCATGTTGCCGATGGTGGCACGATCGGCGAGCGGCAGGTTATCCAGGCCATCGCCGAAGAACTCGACGAACTTGCCGACCACGCCCTTCTTGCGCAGCATCTCGGTGACGGTCAACACCAGATCGGTGGCCGTTGCACCCTCGGGCAGCTCGCCGGTGAGCTTAAAGCCGATGACTTCGGGAATGAGCATGGTGATGGGCTGGCCCAGCATGGCGGCCTCGGCCTCGATGCCGCCCACGCCCCAGCCCAGGACGCCCAGGCCGTTGACCATGGTGGTATGCGAGTCGGTGCCGACCAGTGTGTCCGGGTAGGCCAGCGTGCCCTCATCGGTTTCCTTGGTGAAGACCGTCTTGGAGAGATATTCCAGATTGACCTGGTGGACAATGCCGGTGCCCGGCGGGACCACACGGAAGTTGGAGAACGCCTTCTGTCCCCAGCGCAGGAACTTGTAGCGCTCTTCGTTGCGCTTGAACTCGATCTTGGTGTTGAGATCCAGCGCATTGTTGCTGCCGGCATGATCCACCATGACCGAGTGGTCGATCACCAGGTCCGCTGGCTCGAGGGGATTGATCAGTTCGGGATCGCCACCGAGACGCTGCATGGCGTCGCGCATCGCCGCCAGGTCAACCACGGCCGGCACACCGGTGAAATCCTGCAGCACCACCCGGGCGGGCATGAACGACACCTGCTCGCCGGGGCCGCCTTTGGGGTCCCAGTTGCAGAGCGCCTCGATCTGCTCGGTGGTCACATTGCGTCCGTCTTCCTTGCGCAGGAGGTTCTCCAGCAGCACCTTCAACGAGAAAGGCAGGCGGTCGACGTCGTAGCGTTCCTTGAGCGCATCCAACCGGTAGATTTCGTATTGTTTGCCCTTGACGTCCAGCGTCTGGCGGGCGTTGTAACTGTTACTCATGGTTCCTCCCGAAATCGCAGTGCGCGCAAGGCACGTTGCTTTATACTGAGTATGCTCGCCGTTGGCGTGGCGCCGGATTATACATGATGCAGCGCCGCAACGGCAGTCCCGACGCGCCGCTCGATCACCCCGAGGGCACCTGGCTGAGGGCGCGGCGCGCGGACTCGATGATTTGCGGCCGACCGAATATCAACCGCAGCCGGCCGCCGCCGTTGACCTGCCACAGTCCCGCGGCGCGAATGGCTGCCAGCAGCAATGCCCGGATGGCCGCGGCGTGGCGTTCGTCTTCGAGATACCGACCATGGCCCTGCACGATAATGCGCGGTCGAAGGGGGCTGATCCGGTCTTTGTAGGTCTGGGCCACACTGGCGATGACGCTCGGATGCGTGACATCGCCAAAGTAATCCATCTGTCCCCGGGCCCGTTCCAGCCCGTTGCCGACTTCGGCAAGTCGGCCGCGATCCCGTCGCAGCTTGCGCTCGAGCTGGAGTACGCTGACCAGATAGCGGGTCAGCTGCATGTTGCGCGGCTGCGAGAGATGGTCGGCCAGCAGGCGAAGGCCTTCATCAAGACAGCCCGGCTCGCCGTAGAGTGTCTCCACATCGTTTTGATAATGCCCCAGCAGACCGCGCAGGCAGACGGCAAGCGCGGCGTTGTCGGTACGCCCCTGCTCGGCAATCTCGCGGACTTGCTTGAGCGCGAGGAACAGGGCGCCGAGGGCCATGGCCCGCTCCGAGTCAGGCGACGCCACGGCGATTCGGCTCCTCGAGCGGTAGCCGCTCGGCGATCGTCCCGCCCCCCAGGCAGGCGACTTCGTCGTAGACCACCACCGACTGGCCCGGTGTCACCGCGCGCTGGGGGCGCTCGAAAACCACCCGGTGACGGCCATCCGGCGCCGGTGTGAGCCAGGCCTGCTGCTCGGGCTGGCGATGTCGCAGCCGGACAGTGCAGGCCATCGGCGCAGCCGGCGGTTGACCGGCCACCCAATGCCAGTCGTCGGCGATCAATCCGCGACTCATCAACGCCGGGTGATCGTGGCCCTGGGCGACAATGAGCCGGTTGCCGGCCATGTCTTTGTCTACCACGTACCAGGGCAATCCCGAGTGCCGGGCCATTCCGCCGAGGTTGAGTCCCCGCCGCTGTCCAATGGTGTAGAAGGCAAGGCCGTGGTGCTCACCCAGCGTCTCGCCCTCGACGGTGACGATGGGGCCGGGATCGGCGGCGATGTATTGGCCCAGGAAGGCGCGAAAGTCGCGCTCGCCGATAAAGCAGATACCGGTGCTGTCGGGCTTGTCGAAGTTGGCAAAGCCGGCCTCATCGGCCAGCTCGCGGACCCTTGCCTTGGTCAGTGTCGCCAGCGGGAAGATCGCCGGTGCCAGCTGTGACTGGTCCAGCGCGTAGAGGAAATAGGTCTGATCCTTGTTGCTGTCGACGGCACGAACCAGTCGGCGCGCCCCCGTGGGTCCGGTGACACCGGCGTAGTGCCCCGTGGCGATCCATGTCGCGCCCAGCCGGCGGGCATGATCGACAAAGGCCCGGAACTTGATGTGCTGATTGCAGAGAATGTCCGGGTTGGGGGTGCGACCGGCCCGGAACTCGTCGAGGCAGTGATCAAAGACCTGCTGCCGGTAGGCGGCCGCAAAGTTGACCCGATGCAGGGCAATCCCCAGGGTGTCGGCCACCTGTCGGGCGTCGGCGTAGTCGGCCTCGGCACTGCAGTGGCCGCTGTCATCGTCGTCTTCCCAGTTTTTCATGAAAAGCCCCTCGACCCGGTAGCCCTGCCTTTGCAGCAACCAGGCGCTGACGGCGGAGTCCACACCACCGGAGAGGCCGACGATCACCAGGGGGTCATCATTCATGTGTGAGAGGATAACATTGGCGGGGCAGGCATCAGCTTTTAGAATTGCCGCTCTGACCATTCATTACGCCGCAATCCCGGGGTCCGTGCCCATGAGCGAAGAAAACGAGCCGCTACGGGAGGACGACCTGTCGGTCCAGGAGGCCGATCCCGAGGTCAAGGAGCCGCCCCTGTACCGGGTCATCCTTCTCAACGATGACTACACGCCCATGGAGTTCGTGGTAGAGATATTACAGACCTTCTTCCGCATGGATCGGGAGCAGGCAACGCAGGTGATGCTCCATGTCCACACCCGGGGCAAGGGGGTTTGCGGGGTGTTCAGCCGCGACGTGGCCGAAACTAAGGTTGACCAGGTCACCGAGTATGCCCGCGAGCACAATCACCCGCTGATGTGCACCATGGAGCCGGCATGAACAGGAACACATCCGCCGCCGGCGGGTCCAAGCAGGCAGCAAGCCAGGTGGGAGTCCGATGCTGAGTAAAGAGCTGGAATTCACGTTGAACCTGGCCTTCAAGGAGGCCCGGGAGAAGCGCCACGAGTTTCTGACCGTGGAGCATCTGCTGCTGGCGCTGACGGACAACCCCGCGGCCCTCGAGGTGCTGCGCGCCTGTGGCGCCGATCTGGATAGCCTGCGCAAGGATCTGGAGGCGTTTCTCGACGAGACCACGCCGCTGCTGCCGCCCAACGACAACCGCGAGACACAGCCAACGCTGGGGTTCCAGCGGGTGCTCCAGCGCGCCATCCTGCATGTCCAGTCCTCGGGCAAGAAAGAGGTGAGCGGCGCCAACGTGGTGGTGGCCATCTTCAGCGAGCAGGAATCCCAGGCGGTGTACTTTCTGCACAAGCAGAACATCTCGCGCCTGGATGCGGTGAACTTCATCTCGCACGGGATCTCGAAGGTCTCCGACGAGGAGGCCAGCTCGGATGCCGAGGGGGCGCAGGAGTCGGGCGAGACGGATGAGGACGGCGGCAGCGCCAAACCGCTTGAGAGCTATGCCACCGATCTCAATGCCCGCGCCCGGCAGGGCCGGACCGATCCGCTCATCGGCCGCAAGCACGAGGTGGAGCGGACCATCCAGATCCTCTGCCGTCGGCGCAAGAACAATCCGCTTTATGTCGGCGAGCCCGGGGTGGGCAAGACCGCCATCGCCGAAGGCCTCGCCAAACTGGTCGAAGACGGCGAGGTGCCGGATGTGCTCGCCAATGCGCAGATCTATGCCCTCGACCTGGGAGCGCTGGTCGCCGGCACCAAGTACCGCGGCGACTTCGAAAAGCGGCTCAAGGCGCTGCTGGCGCAGCTCAAGAAGTCGGACAACGCGGTTTTGTTCATCGATGAAATCCACACCATCATCGGCGCCGGCTCGGCCTCGGGCGGTGTGATGGATGCCTCCAATCTGCTCAAGCCCATGCTTGCCAGCGGCGAGTTGAAGTGCATCGGCTCGACCACCTACGAGGAGTACCGCGGGATTTTCGAAAAGGATCGGGCGCTGGCCCGGCGCTTTCAGAAAATCGATGTGCCCGAGCCCACCGTCGATGAGACGGTCCAGATCCTGCGCGGGCTGAAGGATCGCTTCGAATCCCATCACGGGGTGCGTTACACCCACCCCGCGCTGGAGAGTGCGGCCGAGTTGTCGGCCAAGTACATCACCGATCGCCATCTGCCCGACAAGGCCATCGATGTCATCGACGAGGCCGGCGCCAATCTGCGGCTGCTGCCACCGTCAAAGAAGAAGAAAACCGTCGGTGTGGGTGATATCGAGACCATCATCGCCAAGATGGCCCGGATTCCGCCCAAGCGCGTGTCCAGCTCGGACATGCGGCTGCTCGAGACCATGGAAAAGGATCTCAAGCGGGTGATCTACGGCCAGGACGAAGCCATCGACACGCTGGCGGCGACCATCAAGATGTCGCGGGCCGGGTTGCGGGATACCGAAAAGCCGGTCGGCAGCTTCCTGTTTGCCGGGCCCACCGGTGTCGGCAAGACCGAAGTCACCCGACAGCTCGCCGAGATCATGGGGATCAATCTGATCCGGTTCGACATGTCCGAGTACATGGAGCGCCACACCGTCTCGCGGCTGATCGGGGCACCGCCGGGGTATGTCGGCTTTGATCAGGGCGGGTTGCTGACCGATGAGGTGCTCAAGCACCCGCACTCGGTGGTGTTGCTCGATGAGATCGAAAAGGCCCATCCGGATGTCTTCAATCTGCTGCTGCAGGTCATGGACCACGGCTCACTGACCGATAACAACGGCCGTCATGCAGATTTCCGCAACGTGATCCTGGTGATGACCACCAACGCTGGTGCCGAGGAGCAGAGCCGGCGCAGCATCGGCTTCACGCCCCAGGATCAGAGCAGCGACGCCATCGAGGTGATCCGCAAGCAGTTCACACCGGAGTTCCGCAACCGGCTGGATGCGATCATCCAGTTCAACAGCCTGGTGCCCGAGGTCATCCAGCGGGTGGCGGATAAGTTCATCCGCGATCTGCGCCATCAGCTGGCTGAAAAGCGCGTCACACTCGAGGTCAGCGAACCGGCCCGTGCCTGGCTCGCCGAGCAGGGCTACGACCCGGTCATGGGCGCCCGGCCCATGGCCCGGTTGATCCAGGACCGGCTCAAGCGCCCGCTGGCCGATGAGCTACTGTTCGGCCGGCTCACGCAGGGCGGTCACGTGCAGGTCGAACTGGATGAAACCGGCGAGGCACTGACGTTCCGGATCGATACCCCGGAGCCGGTCGAGTAGGGCAGGGCGCGCGGGCCGTTAGCGCGCGCGGTAGACGATGCGGCCTTTGTTGAGGTCGTAGGGCGTGAGCTCGACGGTGACCGTGTCACCCCGCAGGATGCGGATGTAGTGCTTGCGCATCTTGCCGGAGATATGGGCGGTCACGGTGTGGCCGTTCTCCAGTTCGACGCGGAACATGGTGTTGGGCATCACCTCGGTGATGGTGCCCTGCATCCGGATGTTTTCCTCTTTGGACATGCAGCCTCTCGCTTGCTGTAAAACCCGATAGTCTACCGGAGGCGTTGCAACGGCACCAAGCGGTGATCACAGCGCCGGGAAGCGTTGCCACTGCCCCTGGATGTAACGCTCGTGGGGCATGAAATGCCGTTTGTAGTCCATCCGGGGGGCCGCGCCAATCCAATAGCCCAGATAGAGCCAATCCCGCTGGCGGCGGCGGGCCTCGTCGATCTGCAGCAGGATGGCAAGTGTGCCCAGACCCCGATGCGCTGCCTCGGGGGCGTAGAAGGTGTACACCGCCGAGAGGGAATGGCCCGTGTCGTCGGTCACCGCCACGCCCAGCAGCTCATCGGTATCGCACTGACGCAGCTCGAGAAAATCGGTCGGGCACCATGGCGCGGTGAGGAACTGCCGGTACATATCCACATCCACATCATCCATGCCGCCGCCTGGATGGCGCGCGTTGACATAGCGCTGGTAGAGGGCGAAGTGCTCGGGGTTGTGGCGAAACCCGGCATTGACCAGCCGGATGTCGTGGTTGCGCCGCAGGCACCGTCGGTGGCGTCGCCGCGGCGCGAACGCGGTGACAGGGATGCGCAGACTCTCGCAGGCCTGGCAGCCGGGGCAGCCGGTGCGGTAGATGTGTTCGCCGCCGCGACGGAACCCGGCCGCCAGCAGCTCATCGTAGAGCGCGGGTGTGCAATCGAGCCGCGGGTCCACCACATCAAAGCGCGACATCCGGTCGTCGAGATAGGGACAGGGCTGGAAACCGCCGTCAAAAAGCCGGATGGATCGATAGGATGTCGCTTTTGTCATCCCAGCCACGCATCCAGGTCGTCGGCGCGGATTTCAAGCGACCAGGGCCCGGGATGGGTGGAGGCGCGTTGACTGGCCGCCAGTGCCATCAGAAAACGTTTGCGGGGCATGGTCTCGGCGCCCAGCCGCATCAGGTGCTCGGTCGGCATCTGGCAGTCCAGAAAGTCAAAGCCCCAGTGCTCGAGCTGACAGCACAGCCAGGCCATGGCGATCTTGCTGCCATTGACCCGGGCGCTGAACATGGATTCGCCAAAAAAGGCCCGTCCCAGCGACACGCCGTAGAGCCCACCAACGAGGTGCCCGTCCCGCCAGATTTCGATGGCGTGGGCCAGCCCCAGAACATGCAGCCGGCTGTAGGCGGCATGCATCGCCGGGGTGATCCAGGTCTGCGGTTGACCCGGGCGGGGGGCGGCGCAACCGCTGACCACTGCATCGAAGGCGGTATCCAGGGTCACCCGGTAGTCATGCCGTCGCAGGGCCCGGCGCAGCGAGCGGCTGACATGGAAGGCCCCGGGACGGAGGATGGCGCGGGGATCCGGGCTCCACCACAGGATGGGTTCGCCGGGCGAGTACCATGGAAAGATCCCTCGACGGTAGGCGGATTCCAGCCGACGCGGCGATAATGACCCACCGATGGCCACCAGACCATTCGGGTCGGCCATTGCGGTCTCTGGGTCGGGCAGCGGGGTGGTTTCGTCATCCGCTGCCAGCCAGGGCACCGGAAGCCGGGGCTCAGTCATGCGGCAGTCGCTCCATGACCTCGGCGCGATAAGGCGTTTCCCGGGTCAGCTGCCGTGCATAGTCCTCAACCGCCGGCCGCTCCCGGGCCAGAAAGTCGTCCACGGCCACCTGGAAGCGTTCGTCCAAAAGCGCATGGGCCGAGTGGGTGATCACCGGCAGAAACCCCCTCGGGATCTTGTGCTCGCCTTGCGCCCCGGGTTCGTAGCGATCGATCCCGTGGCGGATGCAATAGTCGATCCCCTGGTAGTAGCAGGCCTCGAAATGGAGTCCGTCATAGTCGGCGGCCGCGCCCCAGTACCGTCCATACAGGGTGTCGTCGCTGCGCAGGCAGATCGCCCCGGCCACCGGGGCCTGGCCATGATGGGCCACAAAGGCCACCAGCCGGTCGCCGAGGCTTCGACCCAGCGCCTCGAAGCAATCCCGGCTGATTACCGGCAGATTGCCGTGGGCCCGGAAGGTATCCACATAAAAAGTATGCAGCGCATCCCAGTGTCGGGCATCGATCTCATCGCCATGCAGGGTCTGCAGCTCAATGCCCTGGTCAGCGACCTGGCGACGCTCGCGGCGTATGTTCTTGCGCTTTTTCGAGCTCAGCCCGGCGAGAAACGCATCAAAATCGGCATAGCCGGCATTGCGCCAGTGATACTGGCAGCCATAGCGGTGGGCGTAGCCGCTGGCCTGCAAAGCGGCCTGGTCCGAGCGCCGGGTAAAAAGCCAGTGGACCGAGCTGATGCCCATTTGCGCGGCCATCTCGCGGGCACCGTCGGCCAGCGCCTGGCGCAACGCCTCGGCGGGATGGTCGCCGTTGAGCAGCATGCGCGGGCCATTCACGGGGCTGAAGGGCACCGCAACCACCAGCTTGGGGTAGTAGTCCATGCCGTTGCGCTCGTAGGCATGGGCCCAGGCAAAGTCAAAGACGAATTCACCCCAGGAGTTGAGCTTGAGATAGGCCGGCGCCGCGGCCAGCAGCGTGTCGCCGTCCTCGAGCAACAGGTGATGGGGGATCCAGCCATGGTCCTCGCCAACGGCGCCATGGGCTTCGAGTGTCGACAGGAACTCGTGTCGAAGGAACGGGTTGTCCGCCCCCTCGAGGGCGTTCCAACGCGCGGCGGCGATCTCGTCGATGGCGGGGATGGCTTTCAGCTGCATGCCTCGATGGACCCTGGGGTGCTCTGGAAAGTGCCTTTGAACCGGCGAGCGCGACGCTGCTAAACGCCAGATCCCTACTGTACACTTCGTCCTATGGCAAGCAAGACAACAGCCCGGGCCGACGCCACGCCCATCGCCCAGCAGCTCGGCAGGATGCTGCGCGAGGCATCGCTGCTGCTGCTCATGGCGGTGGCGGGCTTTCTGCTGCTCGCCCAGCTGACCTACAGCCCGGCGGATCCGGGCTGGAGCCGCGCCGGACCGGCGAGCGGTATCGCCAATGCCGGGGGCGTGGTCGGGGCCTACTGGGCCGATGTCAGCCTCTATCTTTTTGGCTACCTGGGTTTTCTCTTCCCGGTACTGATTGCCCTGCTGGCCTGGCTGGCCTATCGCTGGCAACGGCAGGACGGGCGCATGCAATGGGGCGTGATCGGCGTGCGTGTGGTGGGGTTTGTCCTCACCCTGCTGGCCGGTGCGGTGCTGGCGCGGCTGCATATCGAGCCGGTCGCCGGTACGGTGCCGCTGAGCTCGGGCGGAGCGCTGGGCAACCTGCTTGGCGACTGGGTGGAGCAGGGATTCAGCTTTACCGGTGCCACGCTGCTGACGCTGGCGATATTCCTGGCGGGGATTACCCTTTTTACCGGCCTGTCCTGGATTGCGCTCATGGACCAGCTGGGCCGACTCGTCCTCGCCCAGGGCCGGCATCTGGTTGCGCTACAAGCGGCGTTGCAGGATCGGCTCGCCGCCCACCGGGCCCGCAAGGCCCGGAGCACCGCGCGGGTAGAAGAAAAGCAAAGGGCGAGCCGTCGACCCCGGCCGGCGATCGCACCGCCGGCGGAGGATCCCAAACCGGGCGAGAAGGCCAAGCGCGAGCAGCAGATCCAGCTTTTTCATGCGCCCCCCACGCCGGGCGAACTGCCACCGGTCTCACTGCTCGACCCACCGCCCACCGAGAAGGCGGGCTACAGCGATGATGCGCTCGAGGCGATGTCGCGGCTGGTGGAACACAAGCTGCGCGATTTTGGCGTCGAGGTCGAGGTGGTCGCCGTCCAGCCCGGCCCGGTCATTACGCGTTTCGAGCTCAAACCCGCCGCCGGGGTAAAGGTCAGCCAGATCACCAATCTGGCCAAGGATCTGGCCCGGGCGCTGTCGGTGACCGCCGTGCGTGTGGTCGAGGTGATCCCCGGCAAAGCCGTGGTGGGGCTCGAGATCCCCAACGAGCATCGGCAGGTGATCGCCCTTGCCGAGATCATCCAGTCCGAGGCCTTCGAAAAGGCGCCATCGCCGCTGACCCTGGCCATCGGCAAGGACATCGGCGGCCACACCCAGGTGGTGGATCTTGCCAAGATGCCCCATCTGCTGGTCGCCGGGACCACCGGGTCGGGCAAATCGGTGGGGATCAACGCCATGATCCTGAGCCTGCTCTATAAAAACGGGCCGGATCAGGTCCGCACCATCATGATCGACCCCAAGATGCTGGAGCTGTCGGTCTACGATGACATCCCCCATCTGCTTGCGCCGGTGGTCACCGACATGAAGGAAGCCGCCAACGCCCTTCGCTGGTGTGTCGGCGAGATGGAGCGTCGATACCGCCTCATGGCCAGTCTGGGCGTGCGCAACATCGCCGGAGCCAACCGCAAGATCCGCGAGGCCCGCGAGCGGGGCGAGCCGCTGACCGATCCGCTGTGGTCCGGACCGGACGAGCGCATCGAGCCGACGCTCGACGGCGAGGGCGAAACACCCCGTGCGCCAGAGCTCGAGACCATGCCCTATATCGTCGTGGTGGTGGACGAATTTGCCGATATGATGATGATGGTCGGCAAAAAGGTCGAAGAACTCATCGCCCGGCTGGCGCAGAAGGCGCGCGCTTCGGGGATCCACCTCATCCTGGCCACTCAGCGGCCTTCGGTGGATGTCATCACCGGGCTGATCAAGGCCAACATCCCGACCCGGATGGCCTTTCAGGTCTCCTCCAAGGTGGATTCGCGGACCATTCTCGATCAGATGGGCGCCGAGTCGCTGCTCGGTCATGGCGACATGCTCTATCTCGGCCCCAGCAGTCGGGGCATTCCCGAACGGGTCCACGGCGCCTTTGTTTCGGATGCCGAGGTCCACCGTGTCGCCGAGCATCTCAAGCAAAGTGGCCAGCCGGAGTATGTCGAGGGCATCCTCGAAGAAGGCGGTGGCGATGCCACGGCGATTCCCGGACTGCCCGGCGAGATGAGCGCCGATGGGGGCGAGGCGGATCCGCTTTATGACCAGGCGGTGCGGATTGTCACCGAGACCCGCAAAGCCTCGATCTCGGGGGTGCAGCGGCGGCTGAAGATCGGCTATAACCGGGCCGCCCGGCTGGTGGAAGAAATGGAAGCCGCCGGTATCGTCGGACCGCTCCAGTCCAACGGCGGGCGCGAGGTGATCGCGCCGCCACCGCCCGGGGATTGATCATGCGGTGGCTGCCCCGCTGTCTTGCCATGCCGGTGTTTGCGCTGGTGGTCATTGTGCTGGCTGCGATTGCCATCGCCCGGGCCGCCGAGGCTGCCGGTGAGGCGTCGACGGCGTTCGACGGGCCGGTCGCCGAGCTAAGCCGGTATTTCGAGTCGGTGGAGACCCTCGCCGGCGAGTTTCGTCAGACCACCCGTGATGACACCGGCACGGTGATCGAACAGGCCAGGGGTCGGTTTGTCATGGCCCGGCCGCAGCGGTTTGTCTGGGATTACCGGACGCCGTGGGAGCAACTGATCGTCTCGGACGGCGAGCGGCTCTGGGTCCACGACGTGGGGTTGGAGCAGGTCGTTGTCCGGCCCCTGGATGAGGCGCTGGGTGTCGGTGCGGCGCAGTTGCTCAGCGGTGATATGGCGCAGCTCAAGCAGAACTTCTCGCTGACCGCGGCGGGTGAGGACGGGGTGATCCTCCAACCCACCGATCCGGCCTGGGACTTTCAGCGGGTCCGGCTGCAGCTCGACGATGGCATTCCAACGGCGATTACGGTCGAAGATGGCCTGGGGCAGCGGGTCGAGGTCCGGCTGCTGGATCTGACCCGCAACCCCACGTTCGAGGCGGATCGCTTTGAATTTGACCCGCCCGCCGGCGTCGACGTCATCGAAGGCTCATGATCGATCAAAGCCGCCCCCTGGCCGATCGCATGCGTCCGCGGACGCCCTCGGAATTTGTCGGCCAGACCCACCTGCTGGGGCCGGGCCGGCCCCTGGGCGAGGCGCTTGCCGGTGGCAGGCCGCACTCGATGGTGCTCTGGGGGCCGCCGGGGACGGGCAAGACAACGCTGGCCCGCATGGTCGCCGCCACGGCCGAGGCCGAGTTTCTCACCCTCTCGGCGGTCATGGCCGGGGTCAAGGATATCCGCGAGGCAGCGGCCCGGGGTCAGCGCAACCGCGAGGCGGGGCGCCGTACGCTGTTGTTCGTCGATGAGGTCCACCGCTTCAACAAAGCGCAGCAGGATGCCTTTCTGCCCTACATCGAGGACGGCACCCTGCTGTTCATCGGCGCCACCACCGAAAACCCCTCGTTCGAACTCAACAACGCGCTCCTCTCGCGGGTGCGGGTCTATGTCCTGCGTGCGCTGGAGGCCGAGGACATCGGGCGGCTGGTTGATGCGGCCATCACCGATGCCGAGCGCGGCCTGGGCGCGGAGGGCGTGAGCCTTGCCGATGATGCCCGGGAGGCGCTGACACAGCTTGCCGATGGCGATGCCCGCACGGCACTCAGCCTGCTCGAGGTGGCCGCTGATCTGGCCGGCGATGCCCGGCGGATCGATCTGGCGTTGATCCGCGAAGCCGCGGCCGGCGGGCGCGCGCGTTTTGACAAGGGTGGTGACGCCTTCTATGACCTGATTTCGGCGCTGCACAAGTCCGTTCGTGGCTCGGCACCGGATGCCGCGCTCTACTGGTATGCACGCATGCTCGATGGCGGCTGTGATCCGCTCTACATCGCACGCCGGGTGGTGCGAATGGCCTCGGAGGACATCGGCAATGCCGATCCCAGGGCGCTGCATATGGCCCTGGATGCCTGGCAGGCGCAGGAGCGACTGGGCTCGCCCGAGGGTGAACTTGCCATTGCCCACGCCATCACTTACCTCGCTGCGGTTCCCAAGAGCAATGCGGTCTACCGCGCCTTTAATGCGGCCATGGCCGATGCGCGCCAACACGGGTCACAGGAGGTGCCGGTCCATCTGCGCAATGCGCCGACCCGGCTGATGAAGTCGCTGGGGTACGGACACGATTACCGCTATGCCCATGACGAGTCGCACGCCTATGCCGCCGGCGAGACCTACCTGCCCGATGCACTGGCCGGCACGCGCTACTACCAGCCCACGGATCGCGGCCTGGAAAAGCGTATCGCCGATCGGCTGGACTGGCTCGCCCGCCTCGACGAGGCAGCCCGTCGAAGTTAGCCGCTTCGATCGGCCATCGGATTCGCGTACACTCCCAGCGCTTCGCGGGCGTGGTGATCTGCCTGGCCGCTGCCCTTGCCGGTATCATGATGGCCCGAAATTTCTAGGACGCGATCGAATCCATGCTTGATCAAAAAGCCCTCAGACAGGACCCGAAAGCCATTGCCGAAGGGCTGGCTCGCCGGGGCCATGACTTCGACGCCGAGCACTACAAGGCACTCGAGTCGCAGCGACGTGAGCTTCAGTCGCGCACCGAGTCCCTGCAGCACGAGCGCAATGAACGCTCCCGGGCCATCGGCCAGGCCAAGAAAGCCGGCGAAGACATCCAGCCCCTGCTGGATGAAGTGGCCACGCTGGGTGAGTCGCTGAAGGCCGCCGAAACCGAGCTCGAGGCCGTGCAGTCGAGCCTGCGTGACATCCATCTGGGACTGCCCAACCTGCCCCATGAAAGCGTCCCGCCGGGTGAGGACGAAAGCGACAATGTCGAGATCCGACGCTGGGGCGCACCGCCGGCGTTCGATTTTCGCCCGCGTGATCATGTCGAGCTGGGCGAGGCACTGGGCAACGGGCTTGACTTTGCCGCCGGCGCCAAACTCTCCGGGGCGCGTTTTGTCGTCATGCGCGATGGCATCGCGCGGCTGCATCGGGCGCTGGCGCAGTTCATGCTCGATATCCACACCACCGAGCACGGTTACCGGGAAACGGCGGTTCCCTATCTGGTCGGCGAGTCGGCACTGATCGGCACCGGGCAGTTGCCCAAGTTCGCCGAGGATCTTTTTGCCATCGACAGCGACGAGCACCCGCTGCATTTGATCCCCACCGCCGAGGTGCCGCTGACCAACCTGGCGGCGGACGACATCCTGGATGCCGGTGAGCTGCCGCTGGGCCTGGTCTGCCACAGCCCCTGTTTTCGCTCCGAGGCCGGGTCCTACGGGCGCGATACCCGCGGCATGATCCGTCAGCATCAGTTCGACAAGGTCGAGCTTGTCCAGCTGACCCGGCCGGATGATTCCTACGATGCCCTCGAGCGGCTGACGGCCCATGCCGAGGCAATCCTGCAACGCCTGGGGCTGCCCTACCGCGTCGTGACCCTGTGTGGGGGGGATATGGGATTTGCCGCTGCCAAGACGTACGACATCGAGGTCTGGCTGCCGGGACAGGCGGCCTACCGCGAGATTTCGTCATGCAGCAACACCGAGGCCTTCCAGGCCCGGCGGATGCAGGCCCGTTGGCGAAATCCCGACACCGGCAGGCCCGAACCACTCCACACCCTCAACGGCTCGGCGCTGGCGGTGGGTCGCTGCCTGGTTGCGGTGCTCGAGAACTACCAGCAACCGGACGGCCGGGTGGCTATCCCCGAGGCGTTGCAGCCCTACATGGGCGGTCAGTCATGGTTGGCGCCATGATCGGCGATGTGCACGAGGTGATGGCCGCCTGGATGGCCCGTACCGAACCCGCCGAGGCGACCGGCGAGGGCACATTGGCCTATCGCTGGTTTGGCCACGTCCGGGCAGTGCTCGAGGCCGAGTCGGCGTATCTGGTGCTGATGCGCATCGAAACCGATCCGGCCTGGCGGGGGCAGGGCGAGGCCAGTGCCGTGCTGGAATGGCTCAAGGCCCAGTGCGATGAGCACGGGGTCACCCTGCTGGGTCAGGCCAATGTCGATGACGAGACCGGGCTGGACGAACAGGCGCTGCTTGCCTGGTACAGCCGCCATGGCTTTGAAGTCGACGACTCGCTGCAGGGCGAGCCGCTGGTCTGGTACCCGTCAAGGCCCGCTGGGTAGGGGGCGTACCCTATCCGGTGGTCGCCCGGGTGGTGACCATGCCGTCGGGCCCGAGGACGCGGCGCTGCAGCGATGCCAGCACCACCCCGTAGGCCGGGACAAAGAGCAAAAGCGAGATAAGCAACTTGGAGGCGTAGTCCACAGCCGCGATCTCGGGCCAGTTGGCGGCCATGAACGGATCCGGGCTCTGGTAGAAGGCGATGCTGAAAAACGCCGCCGTATCGGCCAGGTTGCCAAAGACCGTTGAGACCGCGGGTGCGATCCACCAGCGCGCGTTGCGGCGCAGGCGGTCGAAGACGTGGATGTCGAGCAGCTGGCCGAGGGCGTAGGCCATGAAGCTGGCGGTGGCAATGCGCCCGACAAAGGTGTTGGCCGCGAGCAGCGCATCGGCCCCCTGGAAGCTGCCCTGCTGAAAAAGCACACCGATGACATAAGAGATCAGCAACGCCGGTCCCATGGCAAAGAAAATAATCCGGCGGGCGGCCTCTTTGCCAAAGATCCTGACCGTCAGATCGGTGGCGAGGAAGATGAACGGAAAGGAAAACGCCCCCCAGGTGGTATGCAGACCGGCCAGATTGATCGGCAGTTGGACCAGATAGTTACTGGCGGCGATGATGGTGATGTGCGCCGCTGCCAGAAACAGGACTGCACGCCGGTATTGAGCAGGAGTAATGGTTTTCATGGCAGCGGAGTATAGCAGGCCTGATCCGGGCGTTGAGATGCCGCGCCGAAAGGTGTTCGATCTGGCCTGGCCGCTGATCCTCTCGAACATCACCGTTCCGTTGCTGGGGCTGGTGGATACCGCCGTGGTCGGGCATCTGCCGGATAGCCGCTATCTGGGGGGTGTCACCCTGGGGGCGACCCTTTTCAGCTTTCTCTACTGGGGATTCGGTTTTCTGCGGATGGGAACCACCGGGCTGACCGCCCAGGCCCACGGCCGGGGCGAGGTGGATGCCATGCTGCGGCTGCTCGGCCAGGGGCTGATGCTGGCGCTGGTCATTGGTCTGGCGCTGGTCGCACTGCACCCGCCGGTGATCGCGCTGGGCCTGTCGCTGCTCGATGGCAGCGCCGCGGTGACCGCCCAGGCCGAGCTCTACGCCCGCTGGCGCATCTTCAGCGCGCCGGCCGTGCTGGCCAACTATGTGTTGATCGGCTGGTTTCTGGGGCGGGGTAACAGTCGCGTGACACTGCTTTTGATGGTGATCAACAACAGCGTCAACATCGTGCTCGATCTGCTCTTTGTGGTGGGGCTGGGCATGACCGTTGACGGTGTCGCGCTGGCCAGCGTGATGGCCGACTACTGCACCCTGGCGGTGGGGATGGCCCTGGCGATGGGCGTCTGGCGGCGCTGGTCATGGCGGCCGGTGGCCGGCGTTTTTCGCGACCTTGGGGGATATCGTCGGTTGTTGTCGGTCAACCTGGCCCTTTTCATCCGCACGCTCTGTCTGCTGTTTGCCTTTGCGTTTTTCCACGCCCAGGGGGCGGATATGGGCGATACCACGCTGGCGGCCAATGCGGTTTTGCTGCAGTTCGTGCTGCTGGCCTCCTACGCGCTCGATGGGTTTGCCCATGCCACCGAGTCGCTGGTGGGCCAGCGGATTGGTGCCAACGATGAGGCCGGATTCCGGGCCGTAGTCTGGGCGGCGTCGCAGTGGTCGCTGCTGGCCGCCGGGTTGGCCAGTGTCAGCTTCTGGCTGGCCGGTGACGCGCTGGTGGCGGTGCTCACGGATCTGCCTGCGGTGCGCACGATGGCCGGGGTGTATTTGCCCTGGGTGATTGTCATGCCGCTTCTCGCGGCGGCCAGCTATCTGCTTGATGGCATCTTCATCGGTGCCACCCGTACGCGGGCGATGCGCGATACCATGGTGCTGGCGGTGCTGGGGTTTTATCTACCGGTCTGGTGGCTGACCCAGCCCCTTGGCAATCACGGCCTGTGGCTTGCCTTTGTGGCCTTTACCCTGGCGCGCAGCCTCCTGCTCGGTGGGCTTTTCCATCGGGCATGGTCGCAGAGGCGGTGGTTTGCGCCCACCGGTCATCGGGCCGGCTGATCAGCGGCGGCGGCCAGGATCTCGTCCAGCGCGTTGATCAGGCGGTCGTTCTGCGCCGGAGTGCCCACGCTGATGCGGATCTTATCGGCCAGCCGCGGGGTGTCGAAATGACGGATCAGAATGCCCCGGGCCTTTAACCGATCCTTGATCGCTGCCGCGCTCAAAGGACTGTCCGGCGGTCGGGTTGCCAGGCAGAAGTTGGTCGCGCTCTCGGGCACCGTAAAGCCGCGCGCTTCGAGCGCCCGGGTCAGTCGGCCCCGCGCGTCACCGACCGCCTGCCAGGTCGAGCGGGCATGGTCCTGGTCGGCCAGTGCCGCGGCCCCCACGGCATCGGCCACCGCGTCCACGCTGTAGCTATCGCGGGTCTTCTCGGCGATCGGTGCAATCAAACCGGGCGCGCCGATGCCATAGCCCAGACGCAGCCCGGCAAGCCCGTATCCCTTGGAGAGGGTGCGCAGGACCAACAGATTGTCGTGGCGAGCGATCAGGCCGACGACGTCATGATTGTCGGGCGCAAAATCCACATAGGCCTCATCGACAAGCAACACGCCGTCGAGCGCCGCCGCCAGTTGGCTGATCCGCCCGGCGGGGAGCAGGTGGCCGCTGGGGGCATGGGGGTTGACGATGATCGTCAACGGCACACCCGCGGCATTCATCCGCTCGGCAAAGTCATCCGGCAGCGACCACTGGGCGTCCAGCTCGGCCGCCTCGATGGGGCTGTCATGGATGGCGGCGAGCACCGGATACAGCGAATAGCTGGGCTCGGCGATGCCGATCGGCGAGCCCGGCGGCACGAAAGTGGTCATGGCAAGGCGCAACAGCTCGTCGCCGCCGTTGGTGGTGACGATCTGGTCGGTTGATACGCCATGCAATCGGGCGGCCTGGTGGCGCACGGCCGCCGCCGTCGGCGAGGGATACCGGCGCAGGGCGTCTTCGGCGATCTGTTGCAGCGCTGCCATGGCCGCGGGGGAGGGCGGCCAGGGGTTTTCGTTGGTGTTGAGCTTGAGGACCCGGTCGTCCTCGGGCTGTTCGCCGGGCTGATAGCCGGCCATGCGCTGGATGTTCTCACGTTCGTAGGTCATGCCCCATGATACCGCGCGTTGGTGAAAAAATAAGCGCTCATGCGTATTATTCTGGACCAATAAAGTCCACTTCGATTGATGCCGCCAGGAGAGCCGTCCGTGGTTGCCACTGCCCGTTCGCTGCCGCTTCTCAGCCGTCTTGCCCTGGGCCTGCGCCGTACCGGTGCATGGCCGGTGATCATGGCAGTGATTGCGCTTCTGGTCTCGTTGCCGGTGCTCACCGTCCTGAGCCAGATATTCGTGCCGGCGCCGGAGATCTGGTCGCATCTGGCCAGCACCGTTTTACCGCGGTATCTGCTCAATACCGCCGGATTGACCCTGGGCGTTGCGGTGGGTGTGCTGGTCATCGGTGTGGGCACCGCCTGGCTGGTGGTGATGTGCCGGTTTCCGGGCCAGCGCTGGTTTGAGTGGGCGTTGCTCTTGCCACTGGCGGTGCCCACCTATGTGATTGCCTACGCTTACACCGACTTCTTTCAGTTTGCCGGCCCGCTGCAGTCGTTTTTGCGCGAGACATTCGGCTGGGGCGCGGGGGATTACTGGTTTCCGCCCATTCGCTCGCTGGGCGGGGCGATTGCGTTGCTCACCCTGGTGCTCTATCCGTACGTCTATCTGCTGACCCGGGCGGCCTTTCTCGAGCAGTCGGTCTGTGTGCTGGAAGTCGGGCGGACCCTGGGGCGCGGGCCATGGCGGCTGTTTGCAACGGTGGCGGTGCCGCTCGCCCGTCCGGCGATCGCCGGCGGCGCGGCGTTGGCGTTAATGGAGACCCTCAACGAGTTCGGCGCAGTGCAGTTCTTTGCCGTGGACACCTTCACCGCGGGCATCTATCGGACCTGGTTCGGGCTCGGCGAGCGGACCGCCGCCGCGCAGCTTGCCGGGGTGTTGCTTTTGTTCGTGCTTTTGCTGTTGGTCATCGAGCGCGCCTCGCGGGGCAAGGCGCAGTTCTTCCATACCTCGAGCCGCTATCGTGAGCTGCCGCGCTACGAGCTCAGCGGTGCGCGGCGGTGGCTTGCCACCACGGCCTGTCTGTTTCCGGTGGCGCTCGGGTTCCTGCTGCCGGCGGGGTTGTTGCTGGAGATGAGCTTGACCAACGGTGATCAGCAGCTCGGCTGGGGATTTCTTGGTTATATCGTCAACAGCGTATCGCTGGCCACAGCGGCGGCGCTGGGGGCGGTGGGCCTGGCGGTGGTGTTGTCCTACGGAGTCCGGCTTTCGGGGTCCGGTTTCAGTCAGGCCATGGTCCGGGTCTCGGCGATGGGCTATGCGATCCCCGGGGCGGTTGTCGCCGTGGGCATCCTCATCCCACTGGGCTGGCTCGACCAGCGGCTCTACGGCCTGCTCCACGGTGAGTGGGGCTGGGATGTGGGGCTGGTGCTCACCGGCACCGGCTTTGCCCTTGTCTATGCCTATCTGGTGCGTTTTCTGGCGGTGTCCTACAACGCCGTTCAGGCCAGCCTGACCAAGGTCACGCCCAGTATGGATGCGGCGTCCCGCACCCTCGGGCGGACCGCCGGCGGCACACTGCGGCGGGTCCATGCGCCGATTATCCGCGGCAGCCTGCTGGGTGCCGGTATCCTGGTCTTTGTCGATGTCATGAAAGAGCTGCCGGCGACCATCATCCTGCGCCCGTTTGATTTCACCACACTGGCCGTGCGCTCTTACGAGCTGGCATCGGATGAACGCCTCAGTCAGTCCTCGACCGCGTCCCTGGCCATCGTGCTGGTGGGGATCATCCCGGTGATCCTGCTCAGTCGGGCGATGCGTCGCTCGCGGCCGGGTTCCGGGGCCGGGGAAGCCTAGAGCGGAAAGACGAACGCCTGGCTGGCGTCCAGATGGACGTCGATGGGGTCGTCACGCTCGGGCAGGTAAACCCCCGGGATATGGGCATGCATGTGGAATTCATCGTTGCCCTGGTGCACACACAGATGAATGAAGCTGGCGCCACCGAGTAGCCGTGACATCAGCACATGGCTGCCGGTGTGGTCCCGGGGGCCGCTTCGATGCTCCACGCGCAGGGCCTCGGGCCGGATCAGTACCTGTGCCTGGCTGCCCTCGGGCAGGTGTTGCGCCTCGACCGGGCCGACCGGTGTCTCGACACGGCCATTGGCCACCACGCCCTGGAGTTCGTTGACATCGCCAAAGAACCGCACGACAAAAGGGTCGACGGGTTGGCAGTAGATTTCGGTCGGGCGGCCCTGCTGGATAATCCGGCCGTTGCGCATCACCGCGATCCGGTCGGCCATGAAAAGCGCCTCTTCCGGGTCATGGGTCACCAACAGGGTGGCGGTGCCGTTGCGCTTGAGCAGATGCAGCGTGTCATCGCGAATACGATCCCGCAGTCGCGCATCGAGTCCCGAAAACGGCTCGTCGAGCAGCATGATACGGGGCGATGGGGCGAGGGCCCGGGCCAGGGCCACCCGTTGTTGCTGGCCGCCGGAGAGGACATGCGGGAAGCTCTCGGCAAAAGGCGCCAGCCCCAGCTGTGCCAGCAACGCCCGTGCCCGCTGCTCGCGCTCTTTGGCAGAGAGCTTGGGCAGGCCAAAGCAGACGTTTTCGAGCACGCTGAGATGCGGAAAGAGCACCGCATCCTGGAATACCAGCCCGACCTGACGCTGCTCGGGCGGCGTCCAGGTGCTGCTTTGCGAATCCGACATCAGCTGTTCGCCGATTCGCACGCGTCCGTGTTGTGGACGTTCCAGCCCGGCAGCGAACCGCAGCAAGGTGGTCTTGCCGCAGCCGGATGGCCCCAACAGGCAGACCAGCTCCTCGGGCTCGACATTCAGGTTGATGTCTTCGGCCGCTGTCACGGTGTCGAAATCGTGGCTGATGTGCTCAAGCGCCAGTGCCTCGCCGGCCGGGTAGGGGCAGGGTGACTGCACGGCCGAGACACCGCCGGCGGGGAAGCGAGAGACCAATGGATCGTGCTGTGCGCTCATGGGCAAAGTGTCGGCGATCGGGCCGGCCAATTGCAAGCGATTCTCATTGGGGTTGACCCGGGGGCAGCGATGGGGTGGAATGCCTCTCAGATGCGAATGGTTCGCATCCTCATTTAAATTGCAACGGTTTAAAGGAGAACCACCCATGGCAAAGCGGACCCACACCACGGCATGGATGATCGGCCTGGGGCTCGCCACCGGGGCGAGTGTTGCGGCGGCACAGACACTCAACCTCTACACGGCGCGGCACTATGACTCGGATGAGGCGCTCTATCAGGCCTTCACCGATGCCACCGGCATTGAGGTCAACGTGCTCGAGGGCGATTCGGATCAGCTTATCGAGCGAATCCGCCGCGAAGGGGCGGCCAGTCCGGCGGATGTGTTCATGACGGTCGACGCCGCGCGTCTGCAGCGTGCCGAGAACGCCGGGATCCTCGCCCCGGTGGACTCCGAGGTGCTCGAATCGCGTCTGCCGGCTGCACTCCAGCATCCGGACGACCTGTGGTTCGGCTTCAGCGAGCGTGTCCGGGTGGTCTACTACAACACCGATGTCTACGACGAGCCGCCGCTCGAGCGGTACGAGGATCTCGCCGATGCGCGGTTCGATGATGAAATCTGCATCCGCTCGTCGAGCAATGACTACAACCAGTCGCTGGTCGCCTCGCTGATCGCCGCCAACGGCCTCGAAGCGACAGAGGCCTGGGCCGAGGGCCTGGTGGAGAACATGGCCCGTCCGCCGCAGGGCGGGGATACCGATCAGCTCCGGGCGGTTGCCGCGGGCGAGTGCAGCCTGGGTGTGGGTAACCACTACTACTACACCCGCCTGGAACTCTCGGACGATCCGCAGGATCAGGCCGTGGTCGACACCACCGCGCTGTTTTTCCCCAACCAGGATGACCGGGGCGCGCATCGCAACATCGGGGGTGCGGCGCTGGTGGACGGCGCACCGAATGCCGATGCGGCGGTGCAATTCCTGGAGTTTCTCGCCTCTGACGAGGCTCAGCGGATGTTCTCGATGGGCAATAACGAATTCCCCGCTGTGGACGGGGTCGAGCCCATCGAGGCGCTCCAGCCCTATGCCGATCGCCGGCTTGATGAGCTGAATGTCGGCGTGCTGGGCGAGAACAACGCCCAGGCGGTGCGGCTGATGGATCGGGCGGGCTGGCGCTAGGCCGCCGTTCGCAGACTGACTCTCTCCCCTTGGAGTGCTGGCCGTGGTCGGGGCGAACCCGTCCACGGCCTTTTTTGTCCCAGTCAATGATCAGCGGCAGGCGTGTCTGCCGGGGTATGATCATTCAACAACCAACAGGGGACGGTCATGACCATTCCAGTGCTTATCGTTTTGGCCGCGGTCGCGGCGATTGTCGTTGCATCGTTTCGGGTCTTTCGCGAGTACGAAAGGGCGGTGATCTTTCTGCTGGGCCGGTTCTGGAAGGTCAAAGGGCCCGGATTGCGGTTGGTCATCCCGATCATCCAGCAGGCGGTCAAGGTCGACCTGCGGTTGATCACCCTGGATGTGCCCTCGCAGGATGTGATTTCCAAGGATAACGTGACCGTGAAGGTCAACGCCGTGTTGTATTTTCGGGTGATGGACCCGGAGCGCGCTGTCATTCATGTCGAAGATTATTACGCCGCGACCAGTCAGCTGGCCCAGACCACGCTGCGATCGGTGCTGGGCAAGCATGATCTCGACGAGATGCTCTCTGAGCGGGATAAACTCAACGCCGATATCCAGGAGATCCTCGACACCCAGACCGACGCCTGGGGCATCAAGGTGGCCAACGTCGAGATCAAGCATGTGGATCTGGACGAGTCGATGATTCGCGCGATCGCCCGTCAGGCCGAGGCCGAGCGAAACCGCCGGGCCAAGGTCATCCATGCCGAAGGCGAGTATCAGGCCTCGGAACAGCTCCTGCAGGCCGCCCAGGTGCTCGCCGAGAACCCTCAGGCCATACAGTTGCGCTATCTGCAGACCTTGAGTGACATTTCCGTGGATAACGCCTCGACGATCGTCTTTCCGGTGCCCATGGACATGCTCAAGGCGCTGGGGCCGAATGCGCTGGGGTCGAACCCGCTGAAACCCAACCCGGAGCCCAAAGCATGACCCAGGCCCCCGAGGCCGACCGGATCGCTGCCTTCGTTGATGCGTTGTGGATGGAGCGGGGCCTGGCAGAAAACACCCTGGCCGCTTACCGGAGTGATCTGCAGGGCTTTGCCGGCTGGCTGGCGGCCCGTGGACAGACACTGCTGGCCGCCGATCGCGGCGATGTGATGGGCTATCTGGCGTATCGGGTGGGGCATGGCGCCAGCCGCCGCAGCAGCGCGCGGCTGCTCTCGAGCTTGCGTCGGTTCTATCGCCACCAGCAGCGTCAGGGCATGATCCGCGACGATCCCACGCAGCGGGTGGAGGCACCGCGGGCGGATCGGCCGCTGCCCGGGGCACTGACCGAGGCCGAAGTCGAGGCACTGCTACAGGCGCCCGATCGACAGACCGACCTGGGGCAACGCGACCGCTGCATGCTGGAGGTGCTCTACGCCACGGGGCTGCGGGTCAGCGAATTGGTGGGTCTGCGGCTTGACCAGGTCAATCTGCGCCAGGGGTTAGTGCGCATCACCGGCAAGGGAGGCAAGGAGCGCCTGGTGCCGCTGGGCGAAACCGCGGTGGACTGGCTGGAGGATTACCTGGCCAGCACCCGGCCGGGGTTGGCCCCGGCGGGTCGCAGTGATGCGGTATTCGTCACCACTCGCGGTCGCGGCATGACCCGGCAGGCGTTCTGGTACCGAATCCGCCACCACGCGCAGCAGGCAGGCATCCAGCGGGCGCTCTCACCCCATACGCTTCGCCATTCCTTCGCCACCCACCTGCTCAACCACGGGGCGGATCTGCGGGTGGTGCAACTGCTGCTTGGCCACAGTGACCTGTCCACCACCCAGGTCTACACCCATGTGGCCCGCGCCCGGCTGCAGGCACTGCATGCCGAGCATCATCCGCGAGGCTAGCGCTCGAGCAGTTCCAGTTTGCCGCTTTTGCCATCCCATTGTTCGGCGTCCGCCGGTGGATCTTTCTGTTCGGTGATCACCGGCCACTGCTGGGCGAGTTCGGCGTTGAGTTCGAGAAAATGGGCCATGGACTCCGGCAGGTCGTCCTCGGAGTAAATGGCCTCGGCCGGGCATTCCGGCTCGCAGAGGGTGCAGTCAATGCACTCGTCCGGGTCGATGGCCAGGAAATTGGGCCCCTCGTGGAAGCAGTCCACCGGGCAGACTTCGACACAGTCGGTGTATTTGCATTTGATGCAGTTTTCGGTGACGACGTACGTCATGAGTGACTCCACAGGCAGTGGTCAGAGGATACCGCGACCATAGGGGGCTGCACCGATCGCATCAACCTAGCGGCGGTGGGGTTTAGTCATCGCCATCCACCAGGCCGCGCAGCCGATAGAGCGCCTCCAGCGCTTGCCGAGGCGTCAGGGCATCGGGGTCGAGCTCGCGCAGTGCCTCATGGAGCTTGTCGCGATCATCCGAAGGCGCGGCAAACAGGGGTAATTGCGGGGTGTTGTCGGGCGTCGATTCCAGCTCGGCGAGCTTGTGCCGGGCGGCCCGCAGGACATCCGTCGGCACACCGGCGAGGGCGGCGACCTGCAGTCCATAACTCTGATTGGCCGGCCCGGGTCGGACGGTATGCAGAAAGACGATCTGCTCGCCGTGTTCCACTGCCTCGAGATGCCGGTTGACGGCCTCCGGATACTGATCCGGCAGCGCGGTGAGTTCGAAGTAATGGGTGGCAAACAGGGTGAAGGCCGAGATCGTCTGGCAAAGGGCC
The DNA here is from genome assembly GCA_913061005.1 of uncultured Ectothiorhodospiraceae bacterium. Lineage (GTDB taxonomy): Bacteria > Pseudomonadota > Gammaproteobacteria > Nitrococcales > Nitrococcaceae > Spiribacter > Spiribacter pallidus. The sequence continues at coordinate 212,835 of CAJXSH010000001.1, forward strand.
TCGGCGGTGGCCCAGGCCAATGCCAGACCATCAAAGGTGCTGGTGCCCCGGCCGATCTCATCGAGCAGCACCAGGCTGTTGGCGGTGGCGTTATTCAGGATATTGGCGGTTTCGGTCATCTCGACCATGAACGTCGAACGCCCCCCGGCGAGATCGTCCGAGGCACCGATGCGGGTGAAGATGCGATCCAGCGGCCCGAAGCGCGCCGACTCGGCAGGGACAAAGCTGCCGATATGGGCCATGAGCGCCAGTAGCGCCACCTGCCGCATGTAGGTGGATTTGCCGCCCATGTTGGGCCCGGTGATGATCAGCATGCGCTGCTGGTCGTCCAGGACCACATCGTTGGGGACGAACGGCTCGGTGGTGTTCTGCTCGACCACCGGATGCCGTCCGCCGCGGATGTCCATGCCCGGTCGGTCATCCAGTTGCGGGCGAACGTAGTCGAGGGCGGCGGCCCGCTCGGCGAGCGCGGTCAGGCTGTCGAGTTCGGCCAGCGCCGCCGCCAGGCCCATGAGGCTGTCAAGATGATCGGCCAGCCAGGCGATGAGCGCCTCGAAGAGGGCCTTTTCGCGGGCCAGGGCCCGCTCGCGGGCGGAAAGCACCTTGTCCTCGAAGGCCTTGAGCTCGGGGGTGATATAACGCTCGGCGCCCTTGAGGGTCTGTCGGCGGATGTAATGGGCGGGGGCCTGGTCGCTCTGCCCCTTGCTGATCTCGATAAAGTAGCCGTGAACCCGGTTGTAGCTTACCTTGAGATGGGTGATCCCGGTGGCTTCGCGCTCGCGGTGCTCCAGGTCGGTTAAAAAGCCATCGGCGTTGCGCGACAGGCCGCGGAGCTCGTCCAGCTCGTTGTCATAGCCATCGGCGAGTACACCGCCGTCACGGATGACCACCGGCGGTTGTTCCACCAGCGCCGAGGCGAGCCTGTCGAGGATCGAGGGCTGAGGGCTTGCCGCCGCGGCCAGCTCGCGGAGTCGCGGGTCGGCGAGCGGCTGCAGTGCGTCGGCCAGCGCCGGTAGCATTTGCAGGGTGTCACGCAACCCGGTCAGATCCCGGGGGCGGGCACTGTTAATGCCGATGCGCGCGGCGATACGCTCGATGTCCGCCGCGCGACGGAGCTGTTCGCGAATCAGAAGATAGTCGCCGCCGAGCAGCGTTTCGACCGCTGCCTGGCGCTTTTCAACGACGGCCTGGTCACGGAGCGGGCGATTGATCCATCGCCGCAGTGCGCGGCTGCCCATGCCGGTGACGGTTGTATCGAGCACCGCCGCCAGTGTCTGTTCGCTGCCGCCACCCAGGTTGCGTTCGAGCTCGAGGTTGTGACGGCTGGCGGCATCGATGGCGATCGCCGCATCGCTGCGCTCGATGCCCAGATGCTGAATATGCGGAAGGGCCGAGCGCTGGGTGTCGGTGACATAGGCGAGCACCGCGCCGGCCGCGGCGATGGCCATGGGCATGGCCTCGACGCCAAAGCCACTGAGATCACGGGTGGCGAAATGCTCCACCAGCCGACGTCGGGCGCTGTCCGACTCGAAATGCCAAGGGGGACGGCGAGTGACCCCGCCGTGGTGATGGGCGATCCAGTGGTCCGGCTGATCGTCACTGAGCAGAATCTCCGCCGGATCCAGCCGCGAGAGCTCTGCATCGAGCGCTGCCTGTCCGGTGCCTTCCATGACGGTAAAGCGCCCGGCGGCAAGCTCCAGGCTGGCGAGCCCCCAGTGATCGGGCGTGCCGGCAACCGCGGTGAGCAGGGCGCTGCGGCGCGCTTCAAGCAATGCGTCATCGGTCAGTGTGCCGGGCGTGACGATCCGGACCACCTCTCGCTCGACCGGTCCTTTGCTGGTGTTCGGGTCGCCGGTCTGCTCGCAGATGGCCACCGACTCGCCGCGGGCCAGCAAGCGAGCCAGGTAGTTTTCGTAGCTGTGAACGGGCACACCGGCCATGGGGATCGGCGCCCCGGCCGACTCGCCGCGTTGGGTGAGCGTGATATCGAGCAATTCTGCCGCCCGACGGGCGTCTTCATAGAAAAGCTCGTAGAAATCACCCATCCGGTAGAAAAGCAGCGTCTCGGGATGCGCTGCCTTGATGCGCAGATACTGCTGCATCATCGGGGTATGGCGGGGGGCTTCGGTCATGCGGATACTATACGAACTGACCACTCCCGGCGGCCAGCCAGTCGCTGATCGATCGAATCCGATCCGGCTCGATGCGATGCCCAAGCTCATCCAGCAGGGCCCGGGTAATGCCCTCGGCGTCCAGTATCGGGCGCGGGTCAATCCAACCGCCATCAATGAGCCACTGCTCGAGTTGATCGATGGCATCGCGCTTGAGGCGCGGGATGGCTCGATCCCTGAGGGCAGCGATCACCCGGGCGCCGTCCCCGCCCATTTCGGTGGCCTTTTCGTCCACCCGCGCGAGCATCTTCTCCGATAACGCACCCGAAGCGACGAGCGCCTCCCGGTCAATCGGTCGCCCTCGGCCCTGCCGGGCCAGTTCCAGCCAGCGCCGTGCGATTACCAGGCGCTCGGAAAGATCGTCGGGAAGGCGGTTTCTGGCGCGGGCGCTTTCGCCGGCGGGGCTTTGCAGCCAGACCTCAAGCGGGCCCAGGGTGTCGATCCGCCAGGTATCGAGCAGTTGATGCAGGCCGGGCAGGTGGTCGCGGAGCAGATGGAACAGATGGATCGATTCGGCGGGTCTGGCAAGATCCACCGCCGGCACCTCCAGTGTCTCGGCATAGGCGACCGGGTCCATGCCACCCGGTGACGGGACGGATGGCCGGGTGGTCGTGACAAACCGGTGGCCCGGGCGACGCCGGCTCCGTCTCTGCGCCGCCAGATCAATGCAATGCGGTGTCTCGCCCGTGGCCGCCGTCCAGAGCTGGATGTCCTCCTGGCGCGTGGTCAGATAAAGGATCTGACGCCCATCCGCGGCTGCCAGCGAGGCCAGGTTGCCGGCGATGGCAGTGAAGCGCTCGGCGTCGGTGTTGGCAAGGGCTTCGTCCAGGGCCAGGGGCAGGGCGGGGCCACCCCGCTCGTGGCTTCGGGCCCAGGCCAGACGGGCGGCGAGAAGAAGCTGCATCCGGGTGCCGGCCGAGAGTTCGTTCAGCGATCGGGTGGTCGCGGCACGCAGATCCCGCGCCCGGGGGTGGTGCTGCGCGTCCACGACCAGCGACCACTGCCCCTGGGTGAATGCCTCAAAGCGTGTCCTTGCCTCGCGAATCAGTCCAGGCTCGTGGTTGCGGCGGTAGTCCTGCTCGACCTCATCCAGCAGCCACGCCCCCAGCGTGGCCTCGATGTGGCGCTCACGACGCTGGGCCAGCTGCTCGGCCAGTCCGGTGGACTCGGCCAGTGCCGTGGCAAGCGCATCGTCATCGCCGGCCTGCTCGAGGTCGCGTTCGATTCGGGCAATCCGGGTGGTCAGATCATCCAGTCGGTCGGCGATCTGTTGATGCGTCTCGAGCGATTGCCGCAATTCGCGATCGTCATCGGCCTGCGCCTGGGCGAGCAGGGCTGCATCGTCCTGCAGGGGCAAGGCCAGTTGCCGTTCGGTCTCGCGGGCCTGTTCAAGACGTTGCCGGGCCTGCTGATAGGCCCGGTGCTGTTCGGTGAGTCTCGCCAGCCCGGTCTGATCGTCCGGATCGATTGCCAGTCGCGCAAAAAGGCTGGACTGTGACTCGACAATCACCGCCCGTCGCGACATCGCCTCATCGCGACGCGCCTGAAGTGATTCGCGAGCCTGTCTGAGCTGTTCGAGATCGCGCAGCCGGTCATCCAGGTCCTGGATGGTTTGCTGGATGGCGACCGGGTCGGTGGGAACCGTTGTCAGCCACGGCGCGAGTTCGTCCTGGATGGCGGCGAGTCGGTCGTCGTATTGTGTCTGGGTGCACCGGCGTTCGGCGTCAATGGCCTGCACCCGGGTCCGGGCTTCGTCCAGGGCCCGAGTCAGGCTCAACAGCCTGGGGATGCCCACGTCGCGGTAATCCAGGTCGCCGATGCCGCTTTGCGACAGCAGTTCACCCAGCTCTTGTTCGGCCGCCTCACGATGGGCCGTCGCCGCCCGGGCGCCCTCCGTACCGCCGAGCAGCGGCGATACAACCACGAGCAGGCCGGCGATTGCCCCGGTTGTTGCCGCGAGGGTGATCAACGGCAGATTGGCCGTCCAACCCAGCCCGGCCGTTACAAGGCCCGCGGCGGTGGCGATCGCACCCAGGGCCTGACCAAGGCGGCCGGTTGTGGTGGGTTTTCCGCCCAGGCGGAGGGTCCAGGCGATGGCTTCGTTGCGTCGTTGCAGGGCATGACCAATGGACTCGATGGTCGCCGGGTCGATGACCGGCGGGTCGGACGGATCGGCGCCCAGTGCATCGGCGGCGGCCTGGCGTTCGCCTTCGGCCGCGGCGAGCTGCCTTTGCAGCCCATCCAGCCGCTCGGCCAGTGGCCACAGCGCCTCCAGACGTTGCCGCAGCGTGGCAATCAGCGACCGGCTGATCCGGCTCTCGGCCAGCCCGGTGTCTTGCTGGCGTTGCCGGTTTTCCTCGAGGGTCGCATCAATGCGCGCCAGCTCGGTGTCAATCTGTTGTCGCTGGGCGGACAGGGTGCGGGCCTGTTCGTCTTCATCGCCCCGCATGGCGGCCATTGTCTCGGGAAACGTGGCCAGTGCCTGCTCGGCGAGGCGGCGGTTGGCGATCGCCTGATGCAGCTCCCGGGCTCGTTGGATGCGCACAACGGTTTCCGCCGCCGATCGGGCCTGGCGTTGTTCGGATTTGAGTCCTGCCAGTGTCTCGCGGTCGTCCTCGAGGGCCTGGTATGCCCGCTCGGTCTTCTGCCAGCGGCTCCGGGCCTCGCGCCAGCTCTGATACAGCCCGCGCGGGAATGGCTCGGCCTGGATGCCCGCGGCGCTGCGAACATGTGCGATGTCGATGCCACCGGCTAGGGCCGCCTGGAATCGGCGCCGCAGCTGGTCCTCACGTTCTTCGTCGGGTGCCAACAGGCTCTGTGCATCCAGCCAGTAGCAATGCAAGGCCTCGGGATCCGGCGCGACCGGCGGGTCGGTTGGCACGCCGGCCCGACTCCAGCGCTGCTGGGCGCCTTGACGGCTCAGCTGCCACTCGGTGGTGTCATCAATCAAGGTGGCGGCCAGGCTCAGTGCCGTGGGGTCGCCGCGCCGGGGCGGGGCCAGCAGCAGATGCAACGCGCGGATTAAGCTGCTCTTGCCAACGGCGTTGGGGCCCACAATAAAGTTGATGCCCGGCTGAAAGTCGTCGAGGTGGATGGGGTCGATGCCCGGCAGCGAACGGATGTCAATGCTGGCCAGTCGCATCAATCGCGCTCCGCGGCCAGCATGGCGCGCAGGGCCGCCAGACCGCGCCGCTGCAGCCACTCGGCAATGGTCTCTGCATCCGGTACTTGACCGGGCAGGCGCTGCCACTGCCCCTGTCGCTGTGCATCGTTGGCCACCCGGGCCGCGGACTGGAGGATGGACTGTCGCTCAGGGTCGGTCGCCGGCCGCGCGAGGATCTCCAGTCGACGGGCCAGCAGCCCGGGTTGGTCATCCCGGCGGGCGAGTTGACTCAGCGCAATGGTGGGCTGGGTCTCGAGCGTCCAGCGTTCGAGAAACCATTGACCGGCATAACCGGCCGGGCACTCGTGCACCTGATCCCGGTCGGGCAGCGCCGCGGCGACATCATCATCGGTGTAGTCGGACTCGCCGGTCAGGGTGACCTGCAAGGCATACAGATCAGGGGCGTGAGCGGCCTGTCCAGAGGCCGTCCCCAGCGCCTTCTCGAAGGCAGTGAGGAGTCGCCCTTCGATGCCATCGACGCTGTCCGTGCCGGTCAGATCGACCCTGAGGGGTGTCCACTGGATGGGCGCAAGCGAGCGCTGTTCAAACCGGCTGATCTCGCCGTTGGTCACGTCGATCCGCCAGGGGCCCCGGGGGCCCTGGTCTCCGGCGTCAAGTCCGCAGACTGTCCCCAGGTAGCCGTGCGGGCTTGTCGCGCTCAACGAATCGGGTTGGTGGATATGCCCGAGCAGCCAGACATCGACCCCCGAGTCGGCCAGTGCCTGGCCGGATACCGGGGCGTAGGGGCTTTGCAATTGATCGCGATCGCAGTGCAGAACACCGACGTTCAACCGGCCCGGTCGGGCGCCGGGAAAATCAACCAGGGGCGAGCGCTCGACCCGTGGCTGGGGGAATGACCAGCCCCAGAGCACCACACTGTCCGAACGGGCGCGATCATAGATCTCAACCGCCTGCCACTCGCCCTCGGCGCCGAGCAGCTCGGCATCCGGGACCCGCTGGATCAGACGCGGTAACACCTCGACATCATGATTGCCGCTGACAAGGCAGATACGAATACCCGCGGCGGCCAGCTGTTGAATGCCGCGCTGGAGTCGGGGCAACGCCTCAAAATAATCCCGGCTCGATTCCACGACATCGCCTGCCAGGATCACCGCATCGACGGCCTCGCCAATAGCGCAGTCAATGAGTCGCTGCCAGGCCTCGGCCGGTGCATAGTCGATGGCATGTCCCGACACGGCATCCGGAAGGCGGCCCGGACGACGGCCCAGGTGCAGGTCTCCGGCGGCCAGAAGTTTGATGGTCATGGCCGGAATGCTCGGACATCCACTGTCCGGATACAAGAAGGCCGGCGTCCGATTGTCCGGACGCCGGCCTGATGGCAGCTGCCCGCGCGCTTACTGACGGGTGTCGCGGACGCGGCTGCGAGTCGCGTGGAACTCGGCCGGCTCGCCGCTGCGCTGCGAGATGCGAATGCTCCCGAGCGGCTGTGCGTAGATGGTGGTCAGCTGCTTTTCATCCACCCTGGGCTGCCGTGCCGGGCTGAAACCCAGGTCATCGCCCAGCCGGCGATCCAGCTGGTTGAGGGTTCCGCTGCGGCGTGCACGGCGGCGGCCACGCAGCCACTGGCTGATCGCCCGGGACAGCCCCATCGGCGGCATGGCTGGCATGTAGATGCCCGTGCCCTCGTGGTTGACCTCTTCACGGAGGTTGATGGCGGTGCGGCGGCGGATATGGTCAAAGGCCATGGTTTTTACCTCCGTTTGTACTGTTCAAGCAGTGGGTTACAGGTGTTATTCGCCTTGGATTGTCAATATTGTCAGAGAACGGAGTTGTTCAGGCAACTGAAAAAGACTAAACTTTGTCATCAATTAGATTGATCAAAAGACAGCGGCTTTCGGAGGAGGCCGATATGGCAACACCCACCGCCGCCAACTCGCCGCAGGGACTGCCGCTGCTGGATATGGACATCCTGCGGACGTTCGTGGCCATCTCAGAGACCGGCAGCTTTACACGGGCCGCACAGCAGGTGTTCCGGACGCCATCGGCGGTCAGCATGCAGATCAAGCGGCTTGAAGAGATGCTGGGCCGGGCGCTTTTTGTGCGCGAGCCCCGGCAGATCAGCCTTACCCCCGAGGGCGAGACCATGCTCGGGTATGCGCGGCAGTTTCTCGAGCTCAACGACGAGGCGGTCGGGCAGTTTCTCTCGCCACAGGTCGGCGGCACGGTGCGGCTGGGGACACCCGATGATCTGGGTACCCGCGTGCTGCCCGGCATTCTCTCGCAGTTTGCGCGCAACTACCCGGCCGTGCAGGTGAACGTCCGTGTGGGTCGCAGCCCGGATTTGATCCGCCGTCTGGATATCGGTGAGCTTGATATCGCCCTTTTGATTGCCGAGGCCGGGCAGCGCCCTCATCCAATGGCCGAGCCCATCTACCGCGAACCGCTGGTCTGGGTGGGCCGCGAGGGCGGTGTCGCGCTGCAGCGCGCGCCGCTGCCGCTGGCAGTGGCCGATCGTGGATGCCCTTGGCGGCGAATGGCACTGGAGTCGCTCAATCGCACCGGTCACCGTTACCGGATTGCCTATACCTGCGAACACACCGGTGCCCAGGAGGCAGCGATCCT
>CAJXSH010000002.1 GCA_913061005.1 uncultured Ectothiorhodospiraceae bacterium
ATGCAGTAGACACGAATCCCCATTAAGCATGGCAATAATTGCAAACACTTCGATCAACGACCAACAACGGTATTCTTCAAGAGGCGATCAGAGGCCCCGGACTGCGAACGCCACTCTGGGCACCATGCTCCCGAGCCACAGGACAAAGCTCCCCAAGACATAACCATCGCCCTATTTGTGTTGGGCAAACGACATCATGCAAAATAACTTTACGAGCGCATCATCTGGAAAAGGGAAACGATACAGCAAGGAAGGACAAATATGCCTAAATTACTTATGTTGATCCTGCTCGCCGGCCTGATAACGGGCTGCGCTTCGTTAAACAAGGGGGGTTTTGGGCCTATGGAAAGGTCACTGAACCGAGCACCCTACGGTTACAAGGTTGTAGACGACCCGACCAACATTGCGCCCACCGAAGTAGTTGAGCGATTCGAGTTACGCGACGGAGATTGTTTTAGCGATGGAGGGCACGGCTGGTCAGACTGCGCAAACGACCGAGAACGCACTGAGCTAAAACAGATAGGAAATAACGCATATGGCAGTGCCGCGTGGTACGGCTGGTACATGTACGTGCCAGAGTCTTATGAAAATATACACCCAGTTAAAGTTGCGCTCGGTCAATTCCACCAACGCTCATCAAAACCCGCCTTCATGTTCCAAAATCACAAGGGTGGTCTTTACATTGATCGTCAGCTATGGGGACATACACAAGACCTAGAGCAAGTGATCAAAGAAGAAGACTTGAGAGGAAAATGGCATCGCTTTGAGGTGCACGCTAAGTGGAGCCGAGACGAAACGGGATTTTTCCGTCTCTTTGTGAATGGCGAGGAAAGATATAGCCATGAAGGTCGGACCTCTGCGAAAAGCACTTACTTTAAGTACGGCATCTACCGGTCATTTATATCCAGAAAACGAAGTGATGAAGAATTGCCAACTCAGGTGGTCTACTACACCGGGGTACGCAAAGGTCCCACTCGAGAATCAATAAAAGTTCCCGAGGAAAATTAAATAAAAGAAATCAATAACACCCAGAATTAAAGGTGATCCGGCCCCGGACAGTAGGGACGAAGGAAGACCTCGTGCTTCAGCAGTTTCTACCTGTGGTCTCAGTGTAGCCCACGAGGCGGGATGCTTTGGTCTTCGTTGCTGCGGCATCGTAGCTCTCATTTAGCAAAAGGGCTCGGCTTCGAAAAATTGATGCAAGCAGATCACAACCTGGTCGGTATTGACTTGTCGTTCTATTTAAGCGCTCCATATACGCATTATTCTGGCCCTTGTTGGATCACACATAGTCCACACCGATCTCCGGGTTGTGGCGCATCGAGCAGGGTCATGGCTCATCTGGTCAAAACGGGGTACGGACGTGTATCACTGCTCTTAGCAGCCGTAGGCGACCAAGTACAAGACATGATAGAGGCCGTTTCGCCCCTGCCAACTTAGCGGTAACCTTCAGGCACGTTCAGCGATCGTGGATTACCAACCAGTGGCGTATCTCCTCACAGGCTTGCTGCGAATACATGACACCGAGTCATTCGAGCGTTACAGGACGGCAGTCGGCGCGACGCTCAACGCATATTCCGGCACCGTCAAAAGCCGAGGCACCGTGGATGGCTTTTTCTGGGACGAACTTGGCTGCGGAGATTTTCAGGCAACCGTCACCCTCGAGTTTCCTGACAAGGCATCGGCACACGCATGGGCGACCGGCCCCGAATACGCCCAACTACTCGACGTGCGCCAGCAGGCGATGTCTTTAACCCTGTTTGGTGCAGAGTCAGCCTGAGGAGAGAGCCAATGGGCACTAAAGAGCAGGTGGCGGTGGTAACCGGCGCCAGTCAGGGCATCGGCCGGGGCGTAGCCGAAGCGCTGTTGGCCGATGGCCATCGGGTTGCCCTCGTCGCCCGCCGCCGCGAGCCTCTCGAGGCCCTCGCGGCCACCCATCCGGATCAGGCGCTACCCATCGCCGCCGATGTATCGGACCCGCAGGCAGTTGACCGGATCTACGAGCAGGTCGCCAGTCAATGGGGACGTGTGGACGTGCTCTTTAACAACGCCGGCGCTTTCATGGCCTCGACCGAAACCGCCGATGTCAGCTATGAAGACTGGCGGCGGGTGCTTGGCGTCAATCTGGATGGGGCTTTTTTGATGGCGCGGGGCGCTTTCCGGATGATGCGCGGGCAGGACCCGGCCGGCGGGCGGATCATTAACAACGGCTCGATCTCTGCCCATGCCCCACGGGTCAACTCCGTTGCCTATACCACCTCGAAACACGCGATCACTGGATTGACCAAGTCCATCACCCTGGACGGCCGGGCCCATGACATCGCCTGCAGCCAGATCGACATCGGCAATGCCGAAACCCCCATGACCGAGCCCATGAAGGCTGGCATCCCGCAGCCGGATGGCAGCGTGATGCGCGAACCGGTCATCGATGTGGCGCATGTAGCCGATGCGGTGCGCTACATCATCGACCTGCCGCTCGAGGCCAATGTGCAGTTCATGACCGTGATGGCGACGAAAATGCCTTATCTGGGGCGAGGATAAAAAGCCGTCAGCCGATCAGGAACACGAAGTGGAACAACTTGTCCGACGGCAACGTTCTTGCAAGAGGCAATCATCATGAAATTGGGTCGGCTGACAATTCTCCTAATCGCTATCACGCTTCTAAGCGCCTGCGCCACCACCGGCTCGGCCCCCGACGGCAACTTCCCCGCGGGCGGTGGGAGTGGCGGATATTTCGCGCCCCGATAGCGTCATGTCTTAGGAACATCAGACATCTGCGCAAGCAGATCTGTTGTTCCGTGCCCGTGGGGATGAGGTGCCGTATCACGGCTAATGTACAGTTCATGACCGTGATGGCGACAAAAATGCCTTATCTGGGGCGGGGCTGAAACCGTCTGACCATCTCCTGACGAATAGCCACGGCCGGCTGATCCCCAAGGGCGACGTCATCACTGCTCAGCACGGCCCCGGCCGGGACATCCCGGGTCACTTCGATCCCATGAGCCAGGCCAATGGGCAGAGCGCTTTGCGCGGCACTCTGCGTGGCACTCAGCAGTTTACCCCAGACGGTGTAACCGCCTTCGCCATCGAGCATCTCGCCAGCCCGTAATGGGCGCTTCGCCACTGCGGCGACATCGCCAATCCAACCCCGGGTCTGGCCCGTCGGCTCGCCTCGCAGGGCGGCGGAGAGCACGCTGATCCCCAGCTCCAGGCCAATCAGGTGAAAGGGCTTGTGCATGGCGGCGTACTGACCCGTGCTGTCGGTGGGCAGCCCATACTGCCGAAAGCAGGCGGCGGAATAGTCGTTGGGCGCTTTCAGGACCACGTAGACACCCCAGCGCAGGTCCCGATAGACCGGTCGGCCGTCGCGCTCGAGGCTGCTCACGACCTCGACCATGCCCGCTTGCTGCAGGCAGCCACCCACCGACTGCGGACGCAGCACATGGGCGAGGTCATCCACGCCACAGGGCGGGAACGCCAAGCCATCGACGGGCACGGCAAGCTCACAGGCATTGGCAATGGCCGCCATCTCGATTGCCGACTTAGTGCCATCCAGAAAACTGTTGAACATCTGCGGGTTCATGCCGGCCGCCGCCGCCTCATCGGCCGTCAGCCCGTAATGCGACCACACCTCATCCGGAGTGACCTGATGATAGGCGGGCAGGTATTTGGTGCCCTTGCCAGCGGCGACCACCTCGAACCCGGTGGCCCGGGCCCAATCGACGAGCTCCGAGGTCAGGGCGGGCTGATCGCCGTAGGCCATGGAGTAGACCACGCCCTTGGCCCGGGCACGTTCGGCGAGCAGGGGACCGGCAAGCACATCGGCTTCGACATTGACCATCACGATGTGGCGGCCGGCCTCGATGGCGGCGAGGGCATGACGAATGCCGGCAGCCGGATGGCCCGTCGCCTCGATGACAACCTCGACATCATCGCGAGCACAAAGCGCTGCGCCATCCTCGACAAAGGCGATCTCGCCGATCTGCGACTCGCTCCAGTGCACCGCCCGGCAGGCGGCTCGGGCCCGGTCGGGGTCGAGATCGGCAATGGCGCTGACCTCCAGGCCCGGCGTTGTGGGGACCTGGCTTAGAAACATCGAGCCGAACTTGCCCGCCCCGATCAGGCCGGCCTTGACGGGGCGGCCCGCATCCAGGCGCTCGCGCAGCAGTCGATTGAGATTCATGGGGCGATGCTCTTTTGTCGGTTTTCAGGGGCTCGAGGCATTCACTGCCTCGATGGCGGATCGCGCGATTGTATCCCGATCCACGCCAAAGTACCGGCGCAGGGCCTCCCGCTGGTCGGAACGACCAAAGTCATCCGTGCCCAGCAGCGTGACGGGTGCCCGAATGAACGGCGCGATCCGGGCCGGCCAGGCCTTGACGTAATCACTTGCCATGACCACGGGCACCTCCCCGTCCAGACAAGCGCTGACATGGGCCGCACCGGTTCGCTCCAGTTCGCTGTAACTGGTTGCACTCCACACCTCGGCGGTGATGCCCTCGGCGGCAAGCTGATCGGCGGCGGCCACGACCTCGTTGAGGATGGCACCAGAACCTACCAGCCGGACCGCCGGCCCGTCCCCCGAGTCGGCCGCCGGGCGATAGCAGTAGAGCCCGGAGAGGATATCCGCCTGGCTGACATGCGCGGGCCAGGCCGGCTGGGTATAGGCCTCGTTCATGACGGTGATGTAGTAGAAGACATCCCGCTGATGCTCCAGCATCTCGCGCATCCCATGATCCATGATTGCCGCCAGTTCAAAGGCAAAGGCCGGGTCCCAGCTGCGGCAATTGGGGATGGTCGCCATGAAGACATGACTGCTGCCATCCTGATGCTGCAATCCCTCGCCGTTCAATGTGGTCCGCCCGGCGGTTGCGCCCAGCAAAAACCCCCGGGTGCGCTGTTCGGCGGCGGCCCACATCAAATCGCCTACCCGCTGGAAGCCGAACATGGAGTAGTAGATGTACATCGGCAGCATGGCCGTGCCATGGGTGCTGTAGGCGGTGCCGGCGGCAATCCATGAGGCCAGCGCCCCCGCCTCCGAGATCCCCTCTTCGAGCAGCTGGCCCTGTTCATGCTCGCGGTAAACCAGCATCGAGTCGGCGTCCTGGGGTTGGTAGCGCTGCCCGTGGGGCGAGTAGATGCCGATCTGCCGAAAGAGATTGGTGATGCCGAAGGTGCGCGCTTCATCCGCCACGATGGGCACGATACGCGGGCCGAGCGTCTTGTCCCGCAGCAGGCCGCTCAGCATCCGGGCCCAGGCCATGGTGGTGGAGATTGGCCGAGGGGTCTGCTCCATCGCGAAACCGGCATAGCGATCCAGCGGCGGCACCGGGATGACGTCCGCCGTTTGCTGGCGCTGTGGCAGGTAACCACCCAGCGCCTCGCGCTGCTGATGGAGGTATTGCATCTCGGGGCTGTCCGCCGGCGGTCGGTAGAACGACAGACTGGTCACGGCCTCATCCTCCAGCGGCAGCTGGAAGCGATCACGAAAGGCAAGCAGCGCGTCCTCGTCCAGCTTTTTCTGCTGATGGCTGGTCATGGTGCCCTGACCCCAATGGCCCATGCCGTAGCCCTTTTTCGTCTTGGCCAGGATCACGGTGGGTCGGCCATTGGCCTGCGTGGCCTGCTGATACGCCGCACTGATTTTGACAATGTCGTGTCCACCCCGGCGGAGTCGGTCGATCTGCTCGTCGGTCAGGTGCGCCACCAACGATTGCAGACGGGGATCACGCGAGAAGAAGTGCTCGCGATTGAACTGCCCGTCGGTGGCGGCAAGGGTCTGGAAGTCGCCATCGAGGGTCTTCTGGAAGTATTCCGCGAGTACGCCCTCGGTATCGCGGGCAAATAGATCATCCCAATCCGAGCCCCACAACACCTTGATGACATTCCACCCGGCGCCGCGGTAGAGCGCCTCGAGCTCCTGGATGATCTGACCGTTGCCTCGAACCGGGCCATCCAGGCGCTGAAGATTGCAGTTGATGACGAACACCAGGTTATCGAGCCCCTCGCGCGCGGCCAGACCCAGGGCACCGATGCTCTCGGGCTCGTCCATCTCGCCGTCGCCGAAAATGCCCCAGACCCGGCGATTGCCGGGTTCGATCAGGCCCCGGGCGCCGAGATAGCGCATGAAGCGCGCCTGATACACCGCCTGGAGCGGGCCCAGGCCCATCGAGCCTGTCGGAAACTGCCAGAAGTCCGGCATCAGCCAGGGATGCGGGTAAGAGGACAGACCCTCGCCGTCGCCCTCACGTCGGTAGTGGGCAAGCTGTGACTCATCCAGCCGGCCCTCGAGATAGGCCCGGGCGTAGACACCGGGCGCGGAGTGCGGCTGCAGGAACACCAGATCACCCGGGCCGTCATCCACCCGGGCGCGAAAGTAATGATTAAAGCCCACCTCAAAAAGATCAGCGGCCGAGGCATAGCTTGCGATATGCCCACCGAGACTCGCATCCGCCCGGTTGGCTCGCACGACCATGGCCAGCGCATTCCAGCGAATGATCGCTGAAAGCCGCTCCTCCAGCGTGACATCCCCGGGGAAGGTCGGCTCATCCTCGGGGCGGATCGTGTTGCGATAGGGCGTTGAAAGCGGCAGATCCATTGCCACGCCCGATGCCCGGGCGGCATCCACCAACCGGCGGATGAGGAACTGCCCCCGCGCCGCGCCCCCGGTTGCAAGGGCCGAATCGAGGGCCGCCAGCCAGTCGTGGGTCTCGTCCGGATCGGTGTCGAGATGGGTGCTTTGGCGATTCATGGCTCAAAGCCTACGGGAGCCGAGCCGGCAGATGGCAATATTTTCAGTTACCTCAATTCATCCAAACTGCGCTATTCTGCGGTTTCATTCAGTTTTTAAGGCAATATATGCCGCGACAAGGTCTTGATCGCACCGATCTGCGGATCCTCGAGGCATTGCAGGACAACGCCCGGCTGACCAATGTCGAGCTGGCCGAGCGCGTCAACCTGACCCCCTCGCCATGCCTGGCCCGCGTCCGGGCGCTCGAGGCTGCGGGCATCATCACCCGATATACCGCCGAAATCGCTCCCGAAAAGCTCGGACTGAACGTCAATGTGTTCATCCACGTCAGTCTGGATCGACAGGTTCGCAATGCGCTTGAAAATTTTGAGTCAGCCGTGCGCGCCATGCCCGAAGTCATGGAGTGCTATCTGATGACCGGCCAGTCGGATTACCTGCTGCGCGTGCTGGTTGCCGATGCCCAGGCCCTTGAACGCCTGATCGTGGATCAACTGGCCAAGATAGAGGGGGTGGCCAACATTCAGTCGAGCCTGGCGCTCAAAGTGGTCAAGTCGCACTCGCGACTGCCGGTTGCCCGCAAGGGCTGACTGTCACATATCTGTCATCCCATATATTCGTATAAGCAGATATACTGCCGCCTCCCAAAACAGGAAGCAGCGGTATGTCGCATTACAATGTCTTGTTTCTTTGCACCGGCAACTCGGCCCGCAGCATCCTGGCCGAGGCATTGATCAACCACACGGCCGGAGCCCAGTTCACCGGCTACAGCGCGGGCAGCTTCCCGGCCGGGCAGGTCAATCCACTGGCGCTCGAGCTCCTCGAGCAGATGCGGATCCCGACCGAGGGGCTGCATAGCAAGAACTGGGACGCCTTCAGCGGCCCGGACGCGCCCAAAATGGATTTCGTGTTCACCGTCTGCGACCAGGCCGCGTCAGAGCCCTGCCCGGTCTGGCCGGGTCAGCCCATGACCGCGCATTGGGGCCTGCCCGACCCGGCGGCGGTCGAGGGCCCGGACGAAGTCCGCCAGCGCGCCTTTCGCGATGCGTTTATCGCGTTGCGCAGCCGGATTGGCCTTTTCACCAATCTGCCCATCGCGTCGCTGGATCGGCTCAAGCTCCAGGACCAGCTCGAGTCCATTGGCAAAACCCGACCGGAGGCCGAGTGATGGAAGCCCGTCAGACGGATACCGGCCATGCATTGACCCCCACCGGGTTGTTTCGGCTGCTTGGCGATGAGACCCGCCTGCGTGCGGTGGTCCTGCTCAACCGTCGGGGTGAGCTCTGCGTCTGCGAGCTCACCGAAGCGCTCGGGGTCAGCCAGCCCAAGATGTCCCGCCACCTGGCCACGCTGCGCGACAACGGCCTGGTGGAGACACGCCGCAGTGGGCAATGGATCCATTATCAACTCCGCGGGGATCGACCCGAATGGCTGCGCACCACCCTCAATGCCATCTGTGAATCCCTGGCCGACCAGGCACCGCATGCCGATGACGTGCGCCACGTCACCCGTGCCATTGCCAGAAATCGAAGCGAGTGTGAGTCATGAGTGCACAATGTGACGTGACCGCCCGGCGTGCCACCGGCGAGGTGATGGGCCGGTTTGAGCGTTATCTCAGCGTCTGGGTCGGGCTCGCCATTGTGGCGGGGATTGCGCTCGGCAAGCTGTTCCCGACCGCCTTTGAATGGCTGAGTGGCCTTGAAATCGCCAACGTGAACCTGGTGGTGGCCGTGCTCATCTGGGCCATGGTCTATCCGATGATGATCAATGTGGACTTTGGTTCGCTACGCCATGCCGGCGACCGGCCCAAAGGCCTCACGGTGACCCTGGTCATCAACTGGCTGATCAAGCCCTTCACCATGGCCGGGCTGGCGTTGCTGTTTTTCGAAGGTTTTTTCGCCGGCCTGGTGCCGGCGGACGACGCCAAGGCCTACATCGCCGGCATGATCCTGCTGGGGGCGGCGCCATGTACGGCGATGGTTTTTGTCTGGAGCCAGCTCACCGACGGCGATGCGACCTATACGCTCGTCCAGGTCGCCATCAATGACCTCATCATGATCTTTGCCTTTGCCCCACTGGTCGCCCTTTTGCTGGGGGTAGCCGAGGTCATCGTGCCCTGGCAGACGCTGTTGCTCTCGGTCGGCCTCTACGTGGTGGTCCCGTTGATTGCCGGTGCCCTGACCCGACGGCATCTGTTCGGCCAGGGGGGTCAGACCGCGGTCGATCGATTCACCGGGCGCATCAAGCCGATCACGGTCATGGGCCTGGTGATCACGGTCTTACTGTTATTCGCCTTTCAGGGCGAGCGCATCCTCAACCAGCCCCTGGTCATCGCGCTGATCGCGATCCCGCTGATCATCCAGAGCGTCGGCATATTCGGGCTGGCCTACCTCTGGGCCCGCGGTTGGCACGTGCCCATCAGCATTGGTGCGCCGGCCGCGCTCATTGGGACGTCCAACTTCTTTGAGCTGGCCGTCGCCGTTGCCATCAGCCTGTTCGGGTTGAACTCCGGGGCCGCGCTCGCCACCGTGGTGGGCGTTCTGGTCGAAGTGCCGGTCATGCTGGCCCTCGTCAAACTGGTGAACCGCTCGCGGCCCTGGTACGAGCGGGCATCCACGGTGTGACAAAGGCGCGGAACATGAGTGATGAGACCACACCCAACCTGGTTGAGGCCGCCTTCAGGCCCATCGACGATGCCTCGCTCCTGACCCCCGCCGGCGAGCCACCGATCCGCATCCTGCTGCTCTATGGCTCGCTGCGCGAGCGCTCGTACAGCAAGCTCACCGCGCTGGAGGGGGCACGCATACTGCGTCGCCTGGGCGCGGACACCCGAGTCTTTAACCCCAGCGGCCTGCCGCTGCCGGATGACGCCGAGGCCGACCACCCCAAGGTGGCCGAACTCCGCGAACTGGCGACCTGGGCGGATGGGTTCGTGTGGTCGAGCCCCGAGCGCCATGGCGCCATGACCGGCATCATGAAAGCGCAGATCGACTGGATCCCCCTGAACATGGGGGGCGTGCGTCCGACCCAGGGCAAGACCCTCGCGGTCATGCAGGTCAACGGCGGCTCACAGAGCTTCAACGCCGTCAACCAGCTGCGCATCCTTGGCCGGTGGATGCGCCTGATCACCATCCCCAATCAATCCTCCGTGCCCAAGGCGTTCATGGAGTTCGACGAGGACGGGCGCATGAAACCCTCGCCTTTTTACAATCGCATCGTCGATGTGATGGAAGAGCTCGTGAAGTTCACCCGCCTGACCCGCGGCTGTCGGGACTATCTGGTCGACCGCTACTCCGAGCGGGTGGAAACCCCCGAGGCCGTCTCGGCGCGGGTCAACCAGCGATCAGTATAGGGCGACCGCCATAGCGGCGATGGCATCACCGGCTGATATCGGCGAGAATCCGGCCCTCTAACAAAACAAAGCAGGAGGGAGCCCATGTCAGCCGCCAAGCAACTGCGCCAGCTCATCGCCGACAACCCACCGGTCGTCGCCCCCGGGGCCTTTGATGGCCTCTCGGCGCGACTGGTCGAACAGGCCGGTTTCTCGGCGGTTTACGCCACCGGTGGCGGCATCGCCCGCAGCACCGGTGTGCCGGATCTGGGCTTGATGAGCCTCGATGAAATCACCCGTCGGCTCGAGGAGATGGTGGATGTCACCGGCATCCCGCTGATCGCCGATGCGGATACCGGTCACGGCAATGCGCTCAATGCCCAGAAAACCGCCCGGGCCTTTGAGCGGGCGGGCGTGGCAGGCTTCCATCTCGAAGACCAGGTCTTCCCCAAGAAATGCGGCCACTACGATGACAAGTCCATCGTCCCCGAGCGCGAGATGACGCAGAAGATCCGGGCGGTCAAGGATGCCCTGCATGATCCCGACATGGTGCTGATCGCCCGCACCGACGGGCTGGCCGTCGAGGGATACGAGCCCACCATCGCCCGCGCCCATGCCTACATGGAGGCCGGCGCCGATGCCATCTTCGTCGAGGCGCCGACCTCAGAAGAACAGATCGAGCAGATCGCCCGGGACCTGCCCCAGCCCAAGCTGATCAACATGTTCCACGGTGGCAAGACGCCGCTTATGCCGGCCGACCGGCTGGGTGAACTGGGCTACAGTCTGATCATCATCCCCAGCGACACCCAGCGTGCCGCCATCTGGGGGATGCAGCAGACCCTGGCGGCGATCCGTCGCGACGGCCACAGCGCCGCGATGCAGGAGCAGATGGTGACCTTCAAGGGCCGGGAGGCGGTGATTGGCACCGATGATTACCTGGCCCTGGACGAAAAGTACGGCGTCTGAGCCGCGGCCGGATAAAAAACCGGGGGCCGAAGCCCCCGTAAAGTCAGTGGGTGGCGATCACTACCCACTCAGGCAGACTTGAACTGCTCCTCTTCGGTGGAGCCGGTCATGGCCGTCACCGAGGACACCCCGCCCTGAATGGTCTGGGTGACCTGGTCAAAGTAGCCGGCCCCCACCTCACGCTGATGACGGGTGGCGGTGTAGCCATCCTTCTCCGAAGCAAACTCGGCTTCCTGCAGCTCGGAGTAGGCCGCCATCTGGCGGGTCTTGTAGCCGCGGGCCAGTTCGAACATGGAGTAGTTCAGGCTGTGGAAGCCGGCCAGGGTGATGAACTGGAACTTGTAGCCCATGGCCCCCAGCTCGTTCTGGAAGCTGGCGATGGTCTTCTCATCCAGCTTGCCGCGCCAGTTGAACGACGGCGAGCAGTTGTACGCCAGCATCGTATTGGGATGCTCTTTGTGGATGGCCTCGGCAAAGCGCTTGGCAAAGCCAAGGTCCGGGGTCCCGGTCTCGCACCAGATCAGATCGGCAAATGGCGCATAGGCAAGGCCGCGGCTGATGGCCTGCGCCTCACCGGCGTTGGTGCGGAAAAAGCCCTCTACCGTGCGCTCACCGGTGATATGCGGTGCATCGTACTCATCCACATCCGAGGTGATGAGATCCGCCGCCAGGGCATCGGTCCGGGCCACCAGCAGCGTCGGGACATCCATGGTGTCTGCCGCCAGCCGGGCCGCAGCCAGCTTTTGCACCGCCTCCTGGGTGGGGACCAGCACCTTGCCGCCCATGTGCCCGCATTTCTTGACCGAGGCCAGCTGGTCCTCGAAGTGCACGCCGGCCGCTCCGGCGCGAATCATGCCTTTCATCAGCTCAAAGGCGTTGAGCACACCCCCGAAGCCGGCTTCGGCATCGGCGACGATGGGCTGCATCCAGTCAACGCTGTCATCACCCTCGGCATGATGGATCTCATCGGCGCGCATCAAGGCGTTGTTGATGCGCTCGACCACCGATGGCACCGAGTCGGCCGGATACAGCGACTGGTCCGGGTACATGGTGCCGGCCAGGTTGGCATCGGCCGCCACCTGCCATCCCGACAGATAGATCGCCTTGAGCCCGGCCTTGACCTGCTGCATGGCCTGGTTGCCGGTCATCGCCCCCAGGGCGTTGACGTAGTCGAGATCACCGCTGGTGAGGTAATCCCAGAGCTTCTCGGCGCCCAACGTGGCCAATGTGTGCTCCACCGGCACGGTGCCGCGCAGACGAACCACCTCGGAGGCCGGATAAGGGCGTTTAACATCGGCCCAACGGGGGTTGCTGGCCCAGTCTTTTTCGATCTCGGCTGCCGTTTTCATGGTTTTCATCGTCGCTCGCCCTCCTCAAGGCCTGGTCATTGCCGTGGACGGTCTGGCCGTCTACGCACTGCACCATATGTGGCGTCGCAGCATTGCACAAGGTAATGTATTCAATACATAGCATTTTTTTTACTAATACTTGGACCCGACCATGCCGGTACCATTGGATCAGACCTATCGCCAGGATCGCCTGCGTCAGTTGCGGGCTTTCTGCTTTGCCGCCGAGGCGGGCAGCATCTCGCGCGCCGCCGAACGCCTTGGCGTCACCCAGCCCTCGGTGTCGCTGCAAATCCAGGCCCTCGAACGGGAACTGGGCATCACCCTTTTCGAACGCCGGGGCCCACGGATTCGCTTGACCCCCGACGGCGAAGAGCTCTATGCCGAGGGCCACAAACTGGTCGAGGCCATCGACGGGCTGGCCGGCCGTTTTGCCGAGGGCAACCGGCCACTCGACAGCGGCCGACTGGATATCGGTGCCGGCGAGTCGTCCACGCTCTACCTGCTGCCGCCGACGCTGGAGCGGTTCATGGAACACCACCCCAATGTCCAGGTGCGGCTGCACCATCTGTCGGTGGGCGAGCTCATGGACGCCCTGCGCCAGGACCAGGTGGACTTTGCCGTTGGCGCCATCCTGGATATGCCCGATGAGCTTCGCTACCGGGCCATCTACTCCTACGGCCTGTCGCTGATCACCCCACCCGACCATCCTCTGGCACGGCGGGATGTGATCACCATGCGGGATCTGGCCGCCGAGGACTACATCATCCCGCCACAGAACATGACCACCTGGCGGTTGATCAGCCTGGTCTTCCAGCAGCACGCCATCCGCTATCGGATCCGACTCGAGGTCGGCAGCTGGGAGGCGGTCAAGCGCTATGTCTCACTGGGCTTCGGGATCGCCATTGTCAGCAATGTCTGCCTGGCCGAAGACTACCCCGGCATCGTGGTGCGCTCGTTGCCCGAGATTTTCCCCAAGCGCACCTATGGCGCCATGTCCCGGCGCGGGCGGTTTCTCTCACCCCAGGCCCGGCGGTTTCTCGAGATGATGCGCCCGGACTTTTTCGAGGCCGACCCCGATCGACTCGACCGCCCCGGCCCGGACCGCTCCGGGCCGGGCTTTATCGCCGCCGATGGTCTGGATGCGGTCTAGGCATGCCCCTAGAGCGTTTTTAGCCAG
The DNA here is from genome assembly GCA_913061005.1 of uncultured Ectothiorhodospiraceae bacterium. Taxonomy (GTDB): domain Bacteria; phylum Pseudomonadota; class Gammaproteobacteria; order Nitrococcales; family Nitrococcaceae; genus Spiribacter; species Spiribacter pallidus. The sequence continues at coordinate 13,572 of CAJXSH010000002.1, forward strand.
AGCGTAAAGTCGCTCCCCGCGCCCGGCGTGCTCTCGACCGTGACACGGCCATCGTGGGCCTGCATGACCTGCGAGACCAGGAAAAGGCCGATCCCCATGCCCCGGGCGGTGATGTTGTTGGGCGAGCGGTAGTGCTGCTCGAACACCCGATTATGCTCCTCCGGCGGGATGCCGACGCCGCGGTCCCGCACGCGGATGCCGGCTTCGCCGTCGGCGCGGATGACGTCCACCTGAATGGGACTGCCGTTGGATGAGTACTTGGCCGCGTTGTCGATCAGGTTGTTGATGGCATTCCCCAGCAGTGCCTCATCGGCGAGCACCGTGGCTTGCTGTGTTGTCAGCTCGAGGGGGTGATCCACCCGCAGATTGCCCGGCGCCAGCAGCTTCGGCAGCCACTCCGAGAGCTCCAGGCGCTGGCGCTGCATGGTGTGCTCGCCCTTTTCCATGCGATCACTCTCGAGCCACTGCTCGAAGAGCTGCTCGAGGCGGCCGGCAGCGCCCTCGATGGACTCGAAACGCTGCAACGGCTCGCCCACACCATAGTCCCGCTCTTTGCGGGCCACCTGGGCCTGCCCCTGGATAATCGCCAGGGGATTGCGAAACTCATGGGCAATCAGCCCGGCAAACTGGCGATACTTCTCCAGCGTTGTCCGCTCCCGATCCAGTGCCCGGGAGAGGTCCGCCGTGCGTTGCTGGACCTGGCTCTCAAGCTTGGCCTCGGAGGCGCGCAGGCCCTCGACCAGTTGCCGCTCTTTGTCGAGGGCTTCCTGCTGGGCCCGCTCGCGGGCCCGGCGCTCGCTGTGGATACGATCGGCAAGGGCGAAGGAGAGCAGCAGCATCTCGAGCAACGAGCCGATCTGCAAAAGGTTGCCGGTCACCACGTTGGTCGGAATGATCGCGAAATTGCGCAGGGCCTGGACGGTGGCAGCCACCAACAAAACCGCCCAGGCGAGCATCAGGTAACGCGCCCCGGAAAACCCGCGCAACCAGCTGCGCAGGGTCACCCACAAGAGGATGGGGCCGGTTAACGCGCCGGCGATGCTGATCGAGACCGAACCGACGCGAACCGGCGCGTCAACCACCGGCAACAGGGCGATTCCCAGAAAAATCGCCATCAACCCCAAAAGCCAGCGATCGATGATCGGCTGCGCCTGTCGGGTCTCGAGAAAATCCCGCAAAAACCAGACTGCAAAGAGCCCGGCCATCGAGAAAAGCGAATTGGTCCCCAGGGTGTCCGGCCAACCCGGCCACAGCAATAGCAGGTAACTTCGAAAGCCGTTGTGCACCAGCATGGCCAGGCCCACAAAGACAAGGAAAACGCAGTAGATGCCGTACTGCCGCTCGCGCAGCGATACATAGAGGAACAGGTTGTAGATCAAAAGCCCGAGCAGGACACCAAAGTAGGCCATCAACCCGGCAATCCGGATGGTGTCGGATAAGTCAAAGGCCGACGGCGTCCACAGCCGCAGGGGGACGGTGACCGAGCCGTTGGAGGCCACCCGCAGGTAGAACGTGCGGGGTTGGTCGACGGAGAGCTCGACCGGGAAGACGAAATGTCGGTGAACCCGGGGGCGTTGCGTTACCGGCTGGTTGTAGCCGGTGGCCATCACCGGCTGTCCCGGGGCGTAGAAACGCACATCCACCAGCCCAAAGTAGCCCAGCTCCAGCCAGTACGAGAGCGACTCTGCCGCGGGTGCCTGCAACCGGAGCCGGAACCACCAGGCCGAATCACTCAAGCCGAAATTGGGGGTATCACCGCCCTCAAACCGTTGAAACCGGTCACTGGCCTCGCCAGTGCGAATGGCATCGATGGTCAGGGTGCCGGCGGGGTCTTCCAGATAGGCGACCGCGTCGTTCAGGCTGATTGACCCATCCACCGGCGCGGTCACGGCCGTGTCGGCCCGGGCGGACGCGGCCTGGACGGTGGCGGCCAGCACCACGCCCAGTAGCATCACAGCCAACCACCGTTGCAGTCTCATGCCCGTCCCGTGCCGCCTTACCGATTGCTCAACCGCAGCTCGATGCGGCGATTCTGGGCCAGCGCCTCGGGGCTGTCGCCCTCGGCCACGGGCTGATACTGACCATAACCCACCGCCGCCAGGCGTTGTGGCGGGATCCCCTCATCGATGAGCGAATCCAGGATGGACTGGGCTCGTGCCGTGGAGAGTTGCCAGTTGGAGGGAAACTGCTCGGTATTGATGGGACGGCGGTCGGTGTGGCCTTCGACCTGCAGGACCCAATCGATCTCCTCGGGGATGCGCTGGGCGACCCGACGCAGGGTCTCGGCCACCTGGGCCAGTCGCGCTTCACCCGCCGGGCCGATCTCGGCCGAGGCGGTGTCGAAGAAAAGCTCGGACTGAAAGCGAAAACGATCCCCGACGATTTCGATCGACTCGATATCACCGAGCACCTCACGCAATCGACCGAAGAACTCGGATCGGTAGCTGGAGAGCTCCTGCACCTCTTCGGCCAGGGCGACGTTCAACCGCTCCACCAGTGTGTCGATGCGGGTCCGCTGCTCGGCAACGGTCTGCTCTTCGATCCGCAGGGCCTCGGCAAGCGCACTGATCTGCTCGCGAAGCGAGCGGACCTGTCGCCGAAGCGCCTCCACTCGCGCCTCGGCATCGGCGGTCAGGGTCTGCTCCTCGCGCAAGGCGCGCTCACGCTCTTCGACTTCGGCGATCAGATCCTGTATGCGCATCTCGCGGGCTTCCACCGTCTCCTCGGCGGCCCGGGTGCGTGCCTCGGCGCCCGCCAGCTCGCTGCGCAAGTCGATGATTTTCTGTTGCAGCGTGGCAATCTCCAGCAGGCTGGCCCGCAGATCGTCCTCGCCGGCGGCGACCTGCTCACGGGCCGCCGCCAGCGCCGACTCGGAGACCGCCAGCGACTCACGGGCCTCGTCCCTCTGCGCCAGGGTGGCCGACAGCTCGGCATAAAGCCCGGAGACCTCTTCTTCGAGGCGGCGACGCTCATCCCGCTCGAGGGACAGCGCTTCGGCCATCGCGTCGAGCTCGGCTTGCAATGACGCCAGTGCCTCGTTGCGGTCGCTCAGCTGACTACTGAGATAGAGCTGCGCGACCACAAAGAGCAGCAGCACAAAGACAAAGGCCAAAAGGATGGTGGCCAGGGCATCGACAAATCCCGGCCAGATATTCACCGAATCACGTTGACGCCGAGGGCTGCCCAACATGGCCGATCAATCCGGGTCGTTGTCGTTGAGATGAGAGACCGTGCGGGTCAAAAGCCGGACCTCATCGCGCAGCTCACCGATGAGCCGCTCGCGATCGCTCGCCAGCTCCGCCCGCAGATCCTGCAGGCCCTGGGCCATCGCCTTGAGCTGCTCGCTGAGGGCGGCCTCGCGGCTTTCATCCGCCTCACTGGCGTCGGCCAGACGCGTGAGCACCCCCTGCAGCTCGGCCTGGGTACGCGTGAGCCCCATCAACCCGCGCTGTTCACTGGCCGACTGCTCGGCGAGTCGCGAGATCTCCTCGGTCAGCTCGATGATGCGCGCATCCACGCTGCGCCGCTCCTCATCGCCCCGGGCCATGACCCGCTGGAGTTTATCCAGGCTATCGGCGGTATTCTCGAGCAATGCCTGGATATAGGCGGGCACCGAGCCTTCGTCGCCGCCGCTGATCGCGCCACTGGATAGCCGCGTCTGCCCCGCCAGCCATTCCTCGAGATCATTGTAGAAACGGTTCTGCGCATGCGAGGCCTGCAGATCGACAAAGCCGAGCACCAGCGCACCGGCGAGGCCAAAAAGCGATGAGCTAAAGGCGGTGCCCATACCGGTCAGCGGCGCCTGCAGCCCGTCGCGCAGGGCGCTGAAAACCGCGCCGGCATCGCCGCTTTCAAAGCTCAGACCGGCGATCACACCCCCCACGGCGCGCAGGGTATCCAAAAGCCCCCAAAAGGTCCCCAGCAGCCCCAGAAACACCAGCAGCCCGATCAGGTAGCGGGACACATCCCGGGATTCGTCGAGCCGGGAGCGGATCCCGTCCAGCACCGTACGCAACGACATGGCCGAGAGGTTGAGCCGATCACCGCGGCGGCCGGTGAGCATCTGTGCCATCGACCCCAACAGCCGGCTGCCGGCAAGCGACGGCGCATCGCCGGCCTCGGCATGGCGAAAGCGCTCGACCCATTCCACCTCGGGCTTGAGCACCAGCACCTGGCGGCAGTTGATCACCAGCCCCACCAGCAAGACCCCGATGATCATGCCGTTGAACACCGGGTTGGCCAGAAACGCCTCGCTGAGCGGTGCATAGAGCACGCCGGCCGCCGCCGCAACGGCGGCCAGAAAAACCATGATCCAGGTGAGCACGCGATTGGGATTGCGCATGCCATACCTCCTTCGTTGGGGTATTTCCATGAGACTACCCTAGCGCGGATGACGCTGTGATGTACCCCCCATGGCTGCGTCCCGCGACCCACTGGGCTATCCTGCCACCCATGAATGATGCTTTGCGCGGCTATCGCCTGGGGCTGGGGCTCGCCCTGGTGGTTCTCACCGGATTGCTGGTCTACTGGCTGCAACCCATCCTGACACCGTTTCTGGCCGGTGCACTGCTGGCGTATCTGGGCGACCCCCTGGCCCGCCGGCTCGAGCGCCTGGGCTTGAACCGGACGCTTTCAACCAGCGTTGTCTTTGTGGCGCTCACCCTCATCCTGCTGCTGGCCATGCTGATGCTCGTGCCCCTGATCGGCCGCCAGGTCGAGACGCTGCGCGGCCAACTGCCCGCCATGCTCGGCTGGCTGCAGGGCAGCGTTTTGCCATGGCTGGAGCAGACCATGGGCATCGATGCCGGGGCCATCGAGCTGGGGGCGCTGCGCGAGGCGGTGACCGCCAACTGGCAATCCACCGGCAACGTGGCCGCGATTGTCCTCGAGCGCGTCACCCGATCGGGTCTGGCACTGGCCGGCGCCATCGCCACCCTCGCGCTGATCCCGGTGGTCGCCTTCTATCTGCTGCGGGACTGGGAGCGCGTCCTCGCCGGCATGCTCAACCTCGTCCCGACGGGCTGGCAGCCCACGCTGCGGCGTCTGGCGGTGGAATGCGACGAGGTCGTTGGCGCTTTTTTGCGCGGTCAGCTTTTGGTGATGATCGCCCTGGGGCTTTTCTACGCCCTGGGGCTGTGGCTGATCGGCCTGGACCTGGGGGTGTTGATCGGCCTGCTCTCGGGGCTGGCCGCGGTGGTGCCCTATTTGGGGTTTATTGTCGGGATCATTGCCGCGAGCGCTGCGGCCATATTCCAGCACCCCGAGTGGTTGATCCCGGTGCTTTTGGTCTGGGTTGTCTATGGCGCCGGCCAGGTGCTGGAATCGGTGGTGTTCACGCCATTGTTCGTGGGGGACCGCATCGGCCTGCACCCGGTGGCGGTGATATTTGCCGTGCTCGCCGGCGGGCAGCTCTTTGGCTTTGCCGGCGTGCTGCTGGCATTGCCCGTCGCCGCGGTGGTCGTGGTCCTGCTACGTCACGCCCATGCCTTTGTGACCGGTTGATGCCATGAGCCGAGCCCCCCGCCAACCCGCCAAGCTGCCACCGCCGCCCCGCGAGCCGGATCTGGACGAGTGCTGCGGCAGTGGCTGCGACCCCTGCGTGTTCGATCTCTACGAACAGCGCCTGGAGCGGTGGCGCGAGCGTTGCAAGGCGTTGCAGTCATCACAGGACCAGCGCTCATGATCCGGTTATTCAGCGCCGCACTGCTTATCTTTTTTCTCGCCTTTATGCTCTCCGGGCGCTTCCGGGCCTGGCTGCGGGCACGCGCGCCGATGTTGCTGCTCGGCGGGATCGGCGCGCTGGCGGTGATCCTGGCGGCGACCGGCCGGCTGAACTGGATCTTTGCCGCCGTGGGGGCGGCTTTGCCTTTTATCTGGCGCCTGGCCTCGCTGTTACGCTTTCTACCCTGGATCACCCGGCTTTTGGGCGGATCGGCAGCGGCGCGGGGCCAGAATGGCAACGCGGCCGAGGCGCCGCGGCCGACGGATGGCCCCATGACCCGCGACGAAGCGGCCGAGATGCTGGGGGTGGCGATTGACGCCGACCGCGAGACCATCCTTGCCGCCCACCGACGATTGATGCAAAAGCTCCACCCCGACCGGGGGGGCACCGATTATCTTGCCGCGCGCCTCAATGAGGCCCGCGACCGTCTGCTTGAAGGGGACTGACGTCCAATGGCCGGACTCATTGCCATCGTGCTTGCCCTGCAGCTCGCCGGTGAAGTGGTGGTGCGCCTGACCGGGCTGCCGGTCCCGGGGCCGGTCCTGGGCATGTTGACGCTTTTTATCGTGCTGGTGATCCGTGGCCGGGCGCCGGCCGGCCTCGAGGGGCTTGCCAACGCCCTGCTGGGCCACCTGGGGCTGCTCTTTGTCCCCGCCGGGGTGGGAGTGGTCGCCTACCTCGGGCTGATCGCCGATCGCTGGCTGGCGTTGATCACCACACTGATCGCCAGCACCCTGGTGGCCATCCTGGTCACCGCCCTGACCCTGCGGTTGCTGCTCAAACGCCGGGGTGAACACGGATGAGCGAGCTCGTCGGCATCTGGGTGTATCTGGCCGAACAGCCCCTGCTGTGGCTGACCGTCACCGTTGGCATCTATGCCATCGCCCACCGGCTTTTTCTGGCCAGTCACGAATTCCCCCTGCTCAATCCGGTACTGATCTCGGTCGCCAGTATCGTTGGGCTTTTGCTGCTCACCGACACCCCGTACACCGCCTATTTCGACGGCGCTCAGTTCATCCATTTCATGCTCGGCCCGGCCACGGTGTTGCTGGCCATACCGCTCTACGCCCAGGCCCGGCAACTGCAGAAACAGTGGTTGCCGCTGGTCCTCGCCCTGGTGGTTGGCTCGGTCAGCGCCATCCTCGCCGCGGTGGCGATCGGCTGGATGCTGGGGCTCGAACCGGCGTTATTGATCTCGCTGATGCCCAAATCGGCGACCACCCCCATTGCCATGGCCACCTCGGAACAGCTCGGCGGCAAGGCATCGTTGACGGCCGTATTCGTGATCTTTACCGGCATCACCGGCGCGGTGGCGGGGGTGCCATTGATGCGACTGTTCGGCGAGCGCAATGCCGATGTCAAAGGCTTTGCCCTGGGGGTCGTCGCCCATGGCATCGCCACCGCCCGGGCGTTTCAGCACAGCGACAAGGCCGGCGCCTATGCCGGTCTGGGGATGGGGCTCAACGCGGCGCTGACCGCGCTGCTGGTGCCGCTTCTGGCCTGGCTTCTGGGGCTTTATTAGGCCCGCCCGGCGACCGGCGGTCACCGCCGGGGTAATCAATCCGCGACGCGATCCAGGGTCAGATCGACGATCACCTCGACGTCGTGGCCAGCCACCTGCGGATCCTGCCACTCGCCCTGGCCCACCCCGAACCGGGTCCGGTCGATGACCACCGAGCCATCCATCATCGCCGTGTCGCCATCCACCTGCCAGGTAAACGGCAGGATCACCTCGTGGGTGTTGTCACGGATGGTCAGATCGCCCACTGCCTCGTAGCCGTCATCCGTGCGGCGGATCTCGCGCGTGACATAGCGGGCCTCAGGAAAGACCTCGGTATGAAACCAGGGCTTGTCCGGCAGGGCATTGTCCCGCTGTCCACTGCCGGTATCCACGCTGGTCATGTCGATGCGCACATCAAACCCGCTATTGGCCAGGTCATCCGCCGAGAAGCGCATCTGCGCGCTGTAGTCGGCGAAGTGGCCCTCGAACTGACCGCCCTGCTGGGTGGCCTCGAAGCCGAGCCGGCTGTCCGGATGCTGGATCTGCCAGCGATCCGCCGCGAGCGCCGGCATGGCGGCAAGACCAAGGGCGAGGGCAAGGACAGGATACGAACGCATGGCGATGCTCCAGGGTTAGCGCGGTGAGCGACCGGGCAACATCCGCCGCAGGATGTCATCCCGAAGAATAAAGTGATGCCGAAGCGCGCCGCCGATATGCCCGGCCAGCACCAGGACAAACCCCCAGAAAAGGGCAAGGTGGATGCGACTGGCCCATTCACCCAGCGCCTCGCTCTCCGGGGTCAGGTTGGGGATCTGGACGAGGCCAAACACATTGAGCGGAAAATTGGCGGCGGAGTTGATGACATACCCCGACAGCGGCATCAGCAGCATCAGTGCATAGAGCGCGCGATGGGCGCCATGGGCCAGCCAGCGCTCGTGGCGGGGCAGCTGGCCCGGAAGCGGCGGCGTGGTGTTCAGCCACCGCCACACAAGCCGCAGCATCACCAGGGCAAGCAGGGTGATGCCAAGGCTCTTGTGCACGGCATAGAGCTGGAATTTAAGGGCTCCCATCGGCAGGTTGACCATCACCCAGCCCAGCCCCATGGCGGTGGCGATGCCCAGCGCCATGAGCCAGTGCAGCAGCTGCGCCCCGGCCCCCCAGCGCGATGAGGAGTTGCGAATCTGCATCATGACTTGTTCCGACAGACGAGCGGGTTGAGGGTTCAGCGCAGGCCCCGGGCCTGCTTGATGGTGTCGTAGGCGGACTGGATTTCCTGGGCCCGCTCCTTGGCGATGCGCATCATCTCCTCGGGCAGCCCCTTGGCGACAAGCTTGTCCGGGTGATGTTCGCTCATGAGCTTGCGCCAGGCCCGCTTGACCTCGGCGTCGCTGGCGTCCGCACCCACTCCCAGGGTGTCGTAGGCTGCCGAGAGCTGGGATTCCCCACCGGTCTGGCCGGCCGCATGACCGCCCATCATGGTCTCGAGGCGGGCGTAATCGGCCTCGGAAAGCCCTAGCGCCAGCGCAATCCGCCGCAACACCCCGCGTTCGGCGTCATCAAAGGCACCATCCGCCAGCGCCGCCTGGATCTGGATTTCCAGAAAAAGCCGGACAAGCTGCACATGCCCGCGGCAATAGCGCCGGAATTCTTCCAGGGTCTGGTCCAGATCGGCTTCGCCATCCCGGCCGGCCCGAAAGTAGCTGATGGCCTCCTGGCGCTGGGTGGCGTTGAGATCCATCCGATCCATGACCTGCTCGGCCACGCGGATTTCCGCCTCGGTGACCCGGCCGTCGGCCTTGCAGACATGGCCCATGACCACGAAGGCGCTGCGAAAGAACGCCGCATGCACCATCTGCCGGTGGCCACCGCCACCGGCAAACCCCCGCATACCGCCCCTTGCCAGGGCGCGATCAAACCAATTGCCGACAATCAGCCCGATCAGGGCGCCGACCCAGCCGCCAGCCAGTCCGCCGAAGACCGCGCCCAGGAGTTTACCGATCCACATCCTCATGACGGCAAGGATGCCGTCACTGCGCCCACAGATCCATGAATTCGTTGACCGGCATGGCCTCGAGTCGGTTCTGATCTCCACAGGCCGCCTCGATCCGCTGTGCCTGCCGCGGGGCAAAGCGGGTCGCCAGGGCCCGTTCGAACTTGCCCACCAGCTCGGGGATGCCCTCGTCGCGACGGCGGCGATGGCCGATGGGGTAGTCCACCGCCACCCGATCGGTCTGCGAGCCGTCCTTGAAAAAGACCTGCACCGCGTTGCCGATCGCCCGTTTGTCCGGATCCATGTAATCCCGTGAGAACTGCTCGTTCTCGCGGACTTCCATGCAGTCGCGAAGCCGGTCGATCCGTGGGTCGGCGGCCACGTCATCCTCGTAATCGGCGGCGGTCAGCCGGCCGAAGATCAGCGGGATGGCCGTCATGTACTGGATGCAGTGGTCCCGGTCCGCCGGATTGCCCAGCGCCCCGGTCTTGTCGATGATCCGCACGCCGGCTTCCTGGGTCTCGATGACAATGCGATCGATTTCATCCAGGCGATGGGCGACCTGGGGGTGCAGCGTCATCGCCGCCTCCGCGGCGGTCTGGGCATGGAACTCGGCGGGGAAGCTGATCTTGAAAAGGACGTTTTCCATGACATAGCTGCCCAGCGGCTGCGCCAGGTTGACCGTCTCGCCATTGAAAAGCACATCCTCAAAGCCCCAGGTCGGCGCCGAAAGCGCCGCCGGGTAGCCGATCTCGCCGGTCTGCGTGATCAAAGCCAGCCGCAGGCCGCGGGATGAGGCATCCCCCGCCGCCCAGCTCTTGCGCGGTCCGGCCTGCGGGGCATGCCGGTAGGCCCGCAGCGCCCCCCCATCCAGAAGGGCGTGGCTGGCAACGGTCATCACATCCTCGTGATCGCCACCCAGCAGACCACTGCTCACGCAGGCCGAGGCCAGGCGGACCAGCAGCACATGGTCCAGGCCAACGCGGTTGAAGCTGTTCTCGAGCGCGATGACGCCCTGGATTTCGTGGGCGCGGATCATGGCGGTGAGCACATCGCGCATCACCGGCGGTTCGCGGCCTTCCGCCACCGCCCGGCGGGCCTGCCAATCGGCAAGCGCCAGGATGGCGCCGAGGTTATCCGAGGGGTGACCCCATTCGGCCGCCAGCCAGGTGTCGTTGAAATCCAGCCAGCGGACCATGGCCCCGATGTTAAAGGCCGCCTGAATCGGGTCGAGCTGCCAGGGCGTCCCCGGCACCCGGGCACCGCCGGTCATGTCGGCACCGGGCACCACCGGCCCCAGCAGCTTGGTGCAGGCCGGGTACTCGAGCGCCAGCATGCCGCAGGCCAGCGTATCCATCAGACAGTAGCGCGCGGTGCTGTACGCCTCATCCGATTGAATCGGTGTGCTGGTGACATAGTCCGCCAGTTGCCGGAGCAGGGCGTCCGGTTCGGGCCGTTCGGCACTTCTTACTTTGACTTCGGTCATCACTCGCCTCGCTCCTCGATCGGTACCCACGGCTGCAGCTCCGGGCCGGTGTAATCGGCGCTGGGCCGGATAATGCGGTTTTTCGCCCGCTGCTCTTTGACATGCGCGGCCCAGCCGGTCAGCCGCGACATCACAAAGATGGGCGTGAAGAGCGGCGTGGGAATCCCCATGAAGTGATAGGCACTGGCGTGGAAGAAATCCGCGTTGGGGAACAGCCCCTTTTCACGGTCCATGACCGCCTCGACCCGCTCGGAGACGGGGTAGAGATGATCATCGCCCACCTGCTCGGCCAGCTGCCGGGACCACGCCTTGATGATGGCGTTGCGGGGGTCCTGCTTGCGGTAGATGGCATGGCCAAAGCCCATGATCTTTTCTTTGCGCTCGAACATGCCCATGAGCTCGCGCTCGGCCTCATCCGGGGTCCGCCACTGCTCGATCATGGCCATCGCCGCTTCGTTGGCCCCGCCGTGCAGCGGCCCGCGCAGTGTCCCGATGGCCCCGGTGATGCAGGAATGAATATCCGACAGGGTCGAGGCACAGGTCCGCGCGGCAAACGTCGAGGCGTTGAACTCGTGCTCGGCGTAGAGAATGAGCGAGGCATGCATGACTTTGACATGCAGCGGATCGGCGGGCTTGCCATGCAAAAGCGAGAGGAAATGCCCACCAATGCTTGGCTCGCTGCTGCGGGTATCGATGCGCTCGCCATCCCGGGCATAGCGATACCAGTAGGTGATCATGGCCGGAAAGGTGGCGAGCATGCGGTCGATGTGCCAGTCCTGCTCGCTGAAATCCGCCTCGGTCTCGAGGTTGCCGAGCACCGAGCAGCCGGTGCGCATGACATCCATGGGGTGGGCATCGGCCGGCAGCCGCTCCAGCACCTCACGCAGCGCCTGGGGCAGTTCGCGCATCCCCTGGAGCCGCTCGCGGTAGGCCTCGAGCTGGGTGCGGGTGGGAAGCCGGCCGTACAGCAGCAGGTAGGCGACCTCTTCGAACTCGGCATGCTCGGCGAGATCGTGGATGTCGTAGCCGCGGTAGGTGAGTCCGGTACCGGACTGCCCGACCGTGCACAATGCGGTCTCGCCGGCCGTAATCCCCCGCAGTCCTGCGGTATTCTCAGCCATCTCTCCTCCTCCTGGCTGTCTGCGGCCGTTAGTTGGCCTTGTGAATCGCCCGTTTGTGCACCGACAACGCTGCCTCGTGCACCGCCTCGGACAGCGTCGGGTGGGCGTGGATCGTTCGTGCCAGATCCTCGGCGCTGGCCTCGTATTCCATCGCCAGGGTGGCCTCGGCGATCAGCTCGCTGACCTGGGGCCCGACCATGTGCACGCCCAGGATCCGGTCGGTTTCGGCATGGGCGATGATCTTGACCATCCCGTCGGCCCGATCCATGGCCCGGGCCCGGCCGGTGGCCGCAAAGCCAAAGCTGCCGCTGCGATAGGGCGTGCCGGCGGCCTTGAGCTGGGCCTCGGTATGCCCCACCCAGGCGATCTCGGGGTCGGTGTAGATCACCCAGGGGATGGTCTCGTAGTTGACATGCCCGGCGTGGCCGGCGATGCGCTCGGCGACCATCACCCCCTCTTCCGAGCCCTTGTGGGCGAGCATGGGCCCGCGCACCACATCACCGACGGCATAGACACCGGGGATGTTGGTCTCGCAGTGGTCGTTGACGTGGACAAAGCCGCGTTCATCGGTCAGCAGGTCCGCATCCTCCGAGGCCAGGCCATCGGTGTTGGGGCGACGGCCAACCGAGACGATGAGCTTGTCCACCTGCAGCGACTGCTTACCGTCGCTGTCTTCATAGTGGACACTGACGGTCTTGCCCTTGCGGGTCTCGGTCACCCGGCATCCGAGTTTGATGTCGAGGCCCTGCTTTTCGAAAAGCTTGCGCGCTTCCCGCGCCACCTGCTGATCCACCGGCGAGAGGAAGCTGTCCTGGGCCTCGAGCAGCACCACCTTGGCGCCCAGTCGGTTCCAGACACTGCCCATTTCCAGCCCGATCACCCCGGCACCAATGACGCCCAGCCGCTTGGGCACCTCCTGGAATTCCTGGGCGCCGGCGGAATCGACGATGCGCTCGCCATCCAGGGGCGCGGCACCGATCTCGATGGGCCGCGAGCCGGTGGCGAGGATGATGTGCTCGGCGCTGAGCTGACGGGCCTTGCCCTTGTGGGGGCTGAACTCGACCTGCCGCTCGGCCATGAGCTTGCCATGCCCCTGCAGCCACTCGATCTTGTTGGCCTTGAACAGCTGTTTGATCCCGCCGGTGAGGTCCGAGACCACCTTGTCCTTGCGCTTGATCATCTGCGGCACATCCAGGCTGGCGCCTTCGACCTTGATGCCGTGGCCGGCCAGCTCGGACTCGACCCGATGGTAGTGCTCGCTGGAGTCAAGCAGCGCCTTGGAGGGGATACACCCCACGTTCAGGCAGGTGCCGCCCAGCGACGGCTCACCGTCCTTGCGCTTGTATTCGTCGATCACGGCCACCCCCATGCCCAGCTGGGCGCAGCGAATGGCCGCCACATAGCCGGCAGGACCGGCGCCGATGACGATAACGTCGTATGAATCCGCCATGATCACTCCCGAATTCGGTTGGGTCAGACCTCGAGCAGCAGTCGTGCCGGGTCTTCAAGCATGTCCTTGATGGTGACGAGGAACTGCACCGCCTCCTTGCCATCGATGATGCGATGGTCGTAGGAGTGGGCGAGATACATCATCGGCCGCACCACCACCTGTCCATTCTCGGCCATGGGCCGCTCCTGGATTTTGTGCATCCCCAGGATGCCGCTCTGCGGCGGATTGAGAATGGGGGTAGAGACCAGCGAGCCAAAAATGCCGCCGTTGGTGATGGTGAACGTGCCACCGGTGAGCTCGTCGATTTCGATCTTGCCCTGCTGGGCGCGCTGGCCAAAGTCAGCGATGGCCGCTTCGATTTCGGCAAACGAAAGCTGATCGGCGTCGCGCAGCACCGGCACCATCAAGCCGCGCTCGGTGGACACCGCAATGCCGATATCGTAGTAGCCGTGGTAGAGGATATCCGTGCCGTCGATGGAGGCGTTGACCGCCGGGAAGCGCTTGAGCGCCTCGACCGCCGCCTTCACGAAAAACGACATAAACCCGAGCTTGGTGTCGTGGGTCTTGACGAATTGATCCTTGTAGCGGCTGCGGATGTCCATCACCGGCTGCATGTTGACCTCGTTGAAGGTCGTCAGCATGGCCGCGGTCTGCTGGGCCTCGACCAGTCGCTCGGCGATCCGCTGCCGAAGCCGCGTCATGGGCACCCGTCGTTCCTCGCGCTCGCCGGTGGGCATGGCGGCCGCCGGCGTGGCCGGGGCGGCCGTCTCGCCGGCGGGGGCCGAAGCCGGCGCCGGCGCGGGGGTTGAAGGCGCCTCGGCCTGGCCACCGCCCTGCTCGATGTAGCGCAACACATCCTCTTTGAGGATCCGCCCGTTGCGTCCGGTGGCCGGGATCCGGGATGGATCGAGGCCATGTTCGTCCACCAGATGGCGCACCGCCGGGCTCAGCGCCGGCGATTCGCCGGCCGGCATGGCCGGCGCCGCCGCTGCGTTGGGCTCGGCGACGGTGGGCGCGGCGTCGGCAGACGACGACTCGGCGGCAGCAGCCGGCGCCGCGGCCCCCTCGCCTTCGCCCAGGGTGGCCACGACCTCGCCGGCGGTCACGGTCTCGCCCTCGGGTTTGAGGATTTCGCCAAGCACCCCGTCCTCCGGGGCCGGCACCTCGAGGACGACCTTGTCCGTTTCCAGGTCCACCAGGTTTTCATCGCGCTCGACGGCGTCCCCCGGCTGCTTGTGCCAGGTCACAACCGTTGCTTCGCTCACCGATTCCGGCAGCGCCGGTACCTTGACTTCGGTGCTCATCGACTCCTCGCTCTTGTTTTATCCGTGAATCTTGCCCAGCGCATCGGCAACCAGACGCCGCTGCTGCTCATGATGGACCTTGGCGTAACCCACCGCCGGCGAGGCCGAAGGCTCGCGGCCGGCGTAGCTGAGCTTCTGCTCGCGGGTGACGCACTGGCTGAGATGATGGAAGCTTTGATACCAGGCGCCCTGGTTTTTCGGCTCCTCCTGACACCAGACCACCTCGCGGGCGGTCTTGTAGCGACGTTTGAGCAGCGCCGAGAGCTCCGCTTCGGGGAAGGGATAGAGCTGCTCGATGCGAACCAGGGCGACATCCTTGCGCGCCTGGCGACGCCGCTCTTCCAGCAGGTCGTAGTAGACCTTGCCGCTGCAGAGCACCACCCGTTTGACCTGACTGGCCTTGACCCCGTCCGGGTCATCGATCACCAGCTGGAACCGCCCGCTGGAGAGGTCATCGAGCACCGAGGTCGAGAGCTTGTGCCGCAGCAGGCTCTTGGGCGTCATGACCACCAGCGGCTTACGCCAGTGGCGAAGCATCTGGCGGCGGATCATGTGGAAGAACTGGGCCGGCGTCGAAGGCACACAGACCTGGATGTTGTGCTCGGCACAGAGCTGCAGGAACCGCTCGATGCGGGCCGAGGAATGCTCCGGGCCCTGACCCTCATAACCATGGGGCAGATACAGCGCAAGCCCGCAGAGCCGGCCCCATTTGGTCTCGCCCGAGGCGATGAACTGGTCGATGAGCACCTGGGCGCCATTGGCGAAGTCGCCGAACTGCGCCTCCCAGATGACCATGGTCTGCGGGTCCGCGGTGGCATAGCCGTACTCGAAGCCGAGCACCGCCTCCTCGGAGAGCAGCGAGTCGATGACGGTAAAATCATCCGGGTTGTCGGTCAGGGTCTTGAGCGGCGTGTGCGTCGAGCCATCCGCGGCGTTGTGCAGCACCGAATTGCGGTGGAAGAACGTGCCGCGGCCGGAATCCTGGCCGGTGAGGCGAACCGAATGACCTTCCTCGAGCAACGCGGCATAGGCCATGGTCTCGGCAAAGCCCCAGTCCATGGCCAGCGCCCCGGCGGCCATCTTGCGCCGGCTCTCCATCACCGAGGCCACCCGGGGGTTGAGCTCGAACCCGGCCGGCAGCTGCTGGAGCCGATCCTGTAGGTGTCGGATACGCTCGACTGACACCGAGGTGTCCACCGGCTCATCCCAGCTGGAATCGAAATAGGGTGACCAATCGACGGTGACCTCGTTGTCATGCTCTTCGAGGGCGCCGGGGGCAACCACCTGCTCGGCATCCAGTGCATCGCGGTAGGCCCGCTCCATGCCCTTGGCATCGTCCTTGCCGATCACACCCTCATCGGCCAGCTGGTCGGCATAGAGTTTGCGCACCGACGGCCGGGCCTTGATCTTTTTGTACATCATCGGCTGGGTGGCCGACGGTTCGTCCGCCTCGTTGTGGCCGTGCCGGCGATAGCAGATCAGGTCGATCACCACGTCCGAGTTGAACTCGCGCCGGTAGTCCATGGCGAGCTGGGTGACGAACAACACCGCTTCCGGGTCGTCACCGTTGACGTGAAAGATGGGCGCCTGAACCATCTTGGCCACTTCGGTGCAGTAGAACGTCGAGCGGGTGTCCAGCGGGTTAGAGGTGGTAAAGCCGATCTGGTTGTTGATCACCAGATGCACGGTCCCGCCGGTGTAAAAGCCCCGGGCCTGGGAGAGCTGGAAGGTTTCCATCACCACACCCTGGCCGGCCATGGCTGCATCGCCGTGGATGAGCACCGGCAGTACGGTGCTGCCGGTCTCGTCCCCGTGACGTTGCATCCGGGCCCTTGCCGAGCCTTCCACCACGGGATTGACGATCTCGAGGTGAGAAGGGTTGAAGGCCAGCGCCAGATGCAGCGGCCCGCCCTCGGTCTGGATATCCGAGGAATAGCCCATGTGGTATTTCACATCGCCGGCGTTGGCATGCTCGGGGGCGTGCTCGCCTTCAAACTCGGCAAAAAGCTCTGCCGGTGACTTGCCCATGACATTGATCAGCACATTGAGCCGGCCCCGGTGGGCCATCCCCAGGACCATTTCTTTGACGCCGTGGGCGCCGCCACGCTGGACCATCTCATCGAGCACCGGGATGGTCGCCTCGCCGCCTTCGAGCGAGAAACGCTTCTGCCCGACGTATTTGCTGTTGAGGTACTTCTCGATGCCCTCGGCCGCGGTGAGCCGCTGCAGCAGCGCCTTTTTCTGCTCGGCACTGAGCTGGGCACCGGCACGCGGCTTTTCCAGCCGCTCCTGGATCCAGCGCTTTTGGGCCGTGTCGGTGATGTGCATGTACTCCGAGCCGATGGGCCCGGAGTAGACGGTTTTGACCAGATCGATGATCTCGCGCAGCGTCAGGCGCTCGGGGGCAAACAGCGACCCGGTGTTAAAGGCTGTATCCAGATCCGCCTCGGTGAGCCCGTGGAAGGCCGGGTCCAGGTCGGGGACCGACGGCCGCTCGCGCAGATGCAGCGGGTCGGTGTCGGCATGCTGGTGGCCCCGCACCCGGTAGGCATTGATCAACCGCAGCACCGCCGCCTGTTTTTGCGCGGCCATGGCATCCATGCCCTCGCCGGCGAGCACCGACCGGCCCCGTGCGCTGCTGCGCCCGAGCTGCTCGAAGGCTTCGCGGATGGGGCCATGGGGGATGTCCCGGACCCGCGAGGGATCCATCGACTCGAGATCACGAAAGTAATCGCGCCAGTGGCTTTCCACCGAATCCGGATCGGCGAGGTAATGCTCGTAGAGGGCTTCGATGTAGTTGGCGTTGGTGCCGTTCAGATACGAACGGCTCAGGGACTGCTCAAAAGCACCACTCATGACGGGTCACCTGGCATTGCGGGCGGGAAACCTCGCTGGACGAGTTTGGCCCGACAATAACCCCGGTCAAGCGAATACGCAACAGTCACGGGCATTTACGCGGCCTCGAGCGCATTCGAGCGAACCTGACCCGGTCGGGCTGATGAACAAACTGACCTCAAGGTCAGTTATCTGCCTGCGCTTACCCGCCCACTCACGGCGCGTTGGCGTCATCTTCGGGTTCTTCGTCCGCGGACGGCGGGCTGAACCACCGCGAGAAGAAAATCCCCAGCTCGAAGAGCAGCCAGACCGGCACCGCCAGCAGCACCTGCGAGATGACATCCGGCGGTGTCAGGACCATGCCGATGGTAAAGGCGGCGACGATGACATAGGGCCGCTTGGCCGCCAGCGCCTCGCGGGTGGTCGCGCCGGTGCGCACCAGAAGGATGGTGGCAATGGGCACCTCGAACGAGGCGCCGAAGGCAAAGAACAGCGTCATGACGAATGACAGATACTCGCCGATATCCGTCATCATCGACACGCCCTCGGGGGTAGCGGCGGCAAAGAACTGAAAGATCAGCGGGAAGACCACGAAGTAGGCAAAGGCCATGCCCATGTAGAAAAGCGCGATGCTCGAAATCAGCAACGGCCAGATGAGCTGCTTTTCGTGCCGATAGAGCCCCGGGGCCACAAAGGCCCAGAGCTGATGCAGCAGATAGGGGATGCTCAGAAAGAAGGCACCGACGAGCGCCACCTTCAGCGGGATCAGAAACGGTGTCGCCACCTGGGTGGCGATCATCGAGGTGCCCTCGGGGAGGACCGCCATCAATGGCCCGGCCAGCGCCGCGTAGACCGTCTCACGGAAGGGATAGACGCAGAGAAACAGCACCAGGACCACGCCCGCCGCCCGCATCAGCCGGGTCCGGAGCTCGAGCAGATGGCTCAGCAGCGGCCGGTCTTCGTCCTGGTAATCCTCCTGCCCCGGCGCCTCGCTGCTCACGATTGCTCTCCGTCGGTGCCGGTGCGCGGGCGATCGGCGTCGGTGGCCTCCTTGGCCGCCGATTTGACCGTCGACGCGGGTGTCTCGACCGCGTCACTGACGGTTTTTTCGGTCTCGCGCGCCTGGCGCTTCAACGCCTTCTGGGTCTCCCTCAAGCCCTCGGCGTTGACCTCGCGCTCGACCTCATCGCGGATGGACTGAAACGACGCCCGCGCCCGGCCGGCCCACAGACCCACCGTCCGCACCAGCCGGGGCAAACGCTCGGGACCGACCACCACCAGGGCGATGGCGCCGATAATGAGCAGCTCCCAGAAGCTGACATCGAACATGCCGCGTCAGTCCCGCCGTCTCAGCGCTTGTCCTTTTCGGTCTCGTCGACCTGATCGCGCTGCGCCGTCTGCGCGTCCTCTTCCTTGGTCTCGTCCTGCTCGAGGCTGTCCTTGGCCTCTTTGGCTTCCTTCTCGCCATCATTCATGGCGCTCTTGAACCCCTTAAGGGCACCGCCCAGATCCGTACCGACGTTGCGCAGCTTTTTGGTGCCAAAAAGCAGCAACACAATGACCAGGATCAGCAACAGTGACCAGGGACTGATTCCTCCAGGACCCATACTCGTCTACCTCCAGGATGGTTTAGCGGGCGTCACCACCCGTTTTGTCTCGCGCCGCTTTTTCTTGGTGGCCCGACAGGCCGAAACGGCGCTCCAGTTCGTCCAGCACGGCCGCAGCATCAAGCCCGCAGTGCGAGAGCATCACCAGGCTATGGAACCACAGATCGGCGGTTTCATAAACGATCTTCTCGCGTTCGCCGTTCTTGGCGGCCACCACCGTCTCGGTGCATTCTTCGCCCAGCTTGCGCAGGATCCGATCGAGCCCCGCGGCATGGAGACTGGCCACGTACGAATCCTGCGGATCGGCCTGCCGGCGCTGCTCCAGCACCGCATCCAATCGCCCGAGTAGGTCATCGCTCATCATCGGTACTCCCGTAAATGCGCGCCGGGTCGGTCACGACCGGCTCGGTGACCTGCCAGTCGCCGTTATCCAGCACGGTATAAAAGCAGCTCCGGCGCCCGGTGTGGCAGGCGATGCCGCCAAGCTGCTCGACGCTCAGCAACAGTGTGTCGCCATCGCAGTCGAGACGGATGGCGTGGACGCGCTGCACATGCCCCGATGACTCGCCCTTGTGCCAGAGCCGCTGGCGCGAGCGTGACCAGTACACCGCCTCGCCACAGCGAAGGGTGGCCTGCAGCGCCTCGCGGTTCATCCATGCCATCATCAGCACGGTGCCATCCGAGACATCCTGGGCGATGACCGGGACCAGGCCGTCGGCGTTCCACTGGACGGCGTCCAGCCAGCTCATCGCCGCACCTCGATCCCCGCGGCGGCCATAAAGTCCTTGGCCTGGTCGATGCGATATTCGCCAAAGTGAAAGATGCTCGCCGCCAGCACCGCATCGGCATGCCCGTCGATGACACCATCGACGAGATGCTGGAGATTGCCAACGCCACCCGAGGCGATCATGGGCACCCCGGCCCGGTCCGAAATGGCCCGATTGAGCTCGTTGTCGAAGCCGATGCGGGTGCCGTCGCGATCCATGCTGGTGACCAGCAACTCACCGGCGCCCGCCGCGGCCATCCGGGCCGCCCAGTCCACGGCATCCAGCCCGGTGGGACGGCGGCCGCCGTGGGTATACACCTCCCAGCGGGGCGCGTCATCGGTTCCACCACGGCGTTTGGCATCCACCGCCACAACGATGCACTGCGAGCCGAACCGCTCGGCGGCCTCCTGCACCAGCTCGGGCTCGTGGATGGCCGCGGTGTTGATCGCCACCTTGTCGGCCCCGGCATTCAACATGCGCCGCACATCCGCCACCGCACGAATGCCACCGCCCACGGTCAGGGGGATGAACACCTCATCGGCCACCGCCTCGACCACATGGACCAGGGTCTCGCGCTGCTCGTGGCTGGCGGTGATATCCAGAAAGGTGAGCTCGTCGGCGCCGGCCTCGTCATAGCGGCGGGCGATCTCGACCGGGTCACCGGCGTCGCGGATATCGACGAACTTGACCCCTTTCACCACCCGGCCGGCGTCGATATCGAGGCAGGGAATGATGCGTCGCGCCAGCGCCACTAGGAGGCTCCGGTCCGCTGGTCCGCCAGCCGCTGGGCCTCGGCCAGATCGATGCGCCCCTCATACAGGGCACGGCCGACGATGGCGCCGCTGATCCCGCTGTCGGCCCGGTCGCAGAGCGTCTTGATATCGTCCAGCCCGGTCACCCCGCCGGAGGCGATGATCGGGATCTCGACCGCCGCGGCCAGATCGGCGGTGGCATCGACATTGACCCCCTGCATCATCCCGTCCCGGCCGATGTCGGTGAAGATGATCGACTCCACCCCGGCATCCTCGAAGCGTCGGGCCAGGTCACTGGCCGCCGCCTCCGAGACCTCGGCCCAGCCATCGGTGGCCACCCGCCCGTCCCGGGCGTCGAGGCCGACAATGATATGGCCCGGAAACTCCAGACAGGCGTCATCGACAAAATGCGGGGCACGCACCGCCTGGGTGCCGATGATCACGAAATCCACCCCCACATCCAGATAGGTCTGGATGACCTCAAAGCTGCGAATCCCGCCGCCGACCTGGATCTCGAGCCCCGAGTGGGCCTCGGCGATCCGGCCGATGATATCGGCGTTGTGGGGAAAGCCGGCCACCGCGCCATCCAGATCGACCAGGTGCAGCCGCCGGGCTCCGGCATCGACCCAGCGCGCTGCCACGGCGAGCGGATCCTCGGAGAAGATGGTCTCGTCGTCCATGCGCCCCTGCCGCAGCCGGACGCACTTGCCGTCTTTCAGATCGATGGCGGGTATCAGCTGCATGCCGCTCCATCCCAGGCAATAAAGTTGCGCAACAAACGCAGCCCCGGCTGCTGGCTTTTCTCCGGGTGAAACTGCGTGGCGAAGACGTTGCCACGGCCGATGGCCGCCGCAAAGGGGCCGCCGTAATGGCTCTGGCCGGTGACGATCGCCGCATCCGACGGCGCCACATAGTAGCTGTGCACAAAATAAAAGCGCTCGCCGTCTTCGATCCCGCGCCAGAGCGGGTGATCACGGGTCTGCTCGACCCGGTTCCAGCCCATGTGAGGGATTTTTTTCGCGACATCCCCGGCGGTGAGCGCGGCAAAATGCCGCACGGTCCCGGCAAAGTGATCGAGCGCGGCGGTGCCCTGGTTTTCCTCGCTGCGGGTCATCAACGCCTGCATCCCCATGCAGATGCCCAGAAACGGGCGCGTGTCGACAACCTCGGCGATCACATCGACCAGCGCCCCCTGGTGCAGCGCGCTCATGCAGTCACGCACCGCGCCCTGGCCGGGAAAGACCACGCGCTCGGCCGCGCGGATCACGCCGGGGTCGTCGGTCACGCGTACATCGCGGCCGCCGGCGTGCTCCAGCGCCCGCTGCACCGAGCGCAGATTGCCCATGCCATAGTCGATTACCGCGATGGTCATACCCGTCGCCCGCCGTTTGCCGTACTCAGAGCGCCCCCTTGGTGGAGGGCAGATCGTCGCCCAGGCGCGGGTCCCGGCTGCAGGCCGTTCGCAGCGCCCGGGCCGCGGCCTTGAAAAGCGCCTCGACCATGTGATGGGCGTTATCGCCGCTCAGCACATCCATATGCAGTGTCACACCGGCCTGGTTGACGAAGCCCTGCCAGAATTCCTGCACCAGTTCGGTATCGAACTCGCCGACCCGGGCGACCGGAAAATCGGCCCGAAAGAAAAGCCCGGGCCGACCCGAGAGGTCCACCACAACCCGCGCCAATGCCTCATCCAGCGGGCAATAGGCGTGTCCATACCGGATCAGGCCGCGTTTGTCGCCCACCGCCCCGGCAAAGGCCTGACCCAGGGCGATGCCGACATCCTCGACCGTGTGGTGGGCATCCACCTGCAGGTCGCCGTCAGCGGCGATCGTCAGATCCAGCAGCCCGTGCCGGGCCAGCTGATCGAGCATGTGATCGAAAAACCCCACCCCCGTGTGACGCTCGCCGCTGCCGGTGCCGTCCAGATCCAGAGACAGGCGGATGCGGGTCTCGAGGGTATTGCGCTCGATGCTTGCTTGACGTTCGCTCATCGGTGGGCCGCGCGGTGGCTGATAACGGCGCGCAGAATAGCACGCCCGGGGGCTAGGGTTCGCGGGGCGGTACCTGCAGCCAGAACGTGACCGGCCCGTCATTGCAAAGACTCACCTGCATATCGGCGCCGAACACCCCGGCGGCCACCGGCGAATGCCGCGACCGGGCGGCGGCCTCGAGCTCGGCAAAGCGCGACTGCGCCTCGGCGGCATCCGGCCCCCCGGAAAACCCGGGCCGCGACCCCTTGCGGGTGTCCGCAAGCAGCGTGAACTGGGGCACCAGCAGCAGACCGCCGCCGGTATCCGCAAGGCTGCGGTTCATGCGCCCGGCGGCGTCGGCAAAGACCCGATAACCGAGCAGACGCTCGAGCAGCCGTCCCGCCGTTGCGGCGTCATCCCCGCGCTCGACGCCGACAAGCACAAGCAGCCCCTCGCCAATGGCCGCCACCGATTCGCCCGCGATATGCACCTCGGCGTGGGTGACCCGCTGGAGCAGGCCGATCATTGGCCTTCCAGTCGCTTCAGCCGCACCTCGAGCTCGCGCACGATCTGCATGTCGCCGCGGCGGCGGGCGGCCGCCAGCCCCTGGCGGAACGTCTCCGCCGCCGCGGTGGTGTCACCGGCTTTAAGTTGCAGACGCCCCAGCGAGCGCCAGGCCGCGGAGTAGTCGGGGTCGAACTCGATGGCCTTTTGCAGGTGCATAACGGCCGCTTCGGTCTGGCCTTCGCGGGCCATCGCCTCACCCAGGGTCAGACGGGGCATCGCCCCGTCGCGCCCACCCTCGATCATCTTGCGGAGTGCGTTGATATCCATGAGCCACAGGCTAGCAATCCCGGGCTCAACGCCGCCAGAACGCCGGCGTGAAGAGCACCAGCAGGGTGAAGATCTCTAGCCGGCCCATGATCATCGCCAGGCACATCACCAGCTTGGGGCCATCACCGACAGCGGCGAAGTTGGCCGCCACCTCACCCAGCGCCGGTCCCAGGTTGGCCAGACCGGATGCCACCGCCGAAAACGCCGTGATCTGGTCAAGCCCCATGGCGAGCATCAGCAGCATCAAAAAGATGAACAGCACCACATAAGCGGCAAAAAACCCCCAGACCGCGTCGATGACCCGCTCGTTGACCGCCCGGTCGCCGACCTTGACCGGGAGCTGCGCCTGGGGATGGATCAGCCGGAGGATTTCGCGGCCGCCCTGGCGCCATAACAGCAGCACGCGCATGACCTTCAGCCCCCCGGAGGTGGAATTGGCACAGCCGCCCATCACCGCCACGAAGAGCAGGAGTACGGGCAGAAACGCCGGCCAGACGTAGTACGAGGCGGTGGTATAGCCGGTGGTGGTGGCAAAGGAGACCACCTGAAAGATGGCATGGTGCCAGGTCTCGGTGAGCGGCAGGTTATGGGCGGCCTGGTAGATCAAAAGCCCGCCCATGACCAGAAAAACCACCACACCCAGCATGGTCAGAAAGGTCACCAGTTCCGGGTCGGAACGCCAGGGCTCGGTGCTCATGCGGCGCCAGGCCAGAAAATGCAGCGAGTAGTTGAGCGCCGAGATGATCATAAAGACCACGGCGATCATCTCGATCAGCGCGCTGTCAAAATAGCCGATGCTGGCATCGTGGGTGGAAAAACCGCCGGTGGCGATGGTGGTAAAGGCATGACTGACGGCGTCAAAAAGGCTCATGCCGGCCGCCCAGTAGGCAAGCGCACAGACCACGGTCAACCCCAGATAGATGTACCACAGCGCCTTGGCCGTCTCGGCGATCCGCGGGGTCAGCTTGGCATCCTTGACCGGCCCCGGCAGTTCGGCCCGATAGAGCTGCATGCCACCGATGCCGAGCATAGGCAGAATGGCCACCGCCAGCACGATGATCCCCATGCCCCCGAGCCATTGCAGCTGCTGGCGGTAATACTGGATGGAAAGCGGCAGATCATCGATGCCGACAATGGCCGTCGCACCGGTGGTGGTCAGGCCCGAGACGCTCTCGAATAAGGCATCCACCAACGAGAACGCCGCCGCATCCTGAAGGACCAGGGGCACCGCGCCGGCGGCCCCCAGCACCACCCAGAACATCGCCACCACAAAAAACCCGTCGCGGGTCCGCAGCTCGCGCCGCGATTGGCGAACCGGCAACCAGAGCAGCCCCCCCAGCCCCAGCAGCAGCGCAAACGTCAGGAAAAACGCCGTGGCCACGCCGTCCGCCACCGCCATCGACAACAGCGCCGGTGGCAGCATCGTGACACTGAAGACCATCAGCAATACGCCAAGGACTCGCTGGACGGCATCGGGATGCATTGGCTTTGGCCCCTAAAGGAAGCCCGTCCCCACCGAGAAAAGCTTCTCGACGTCGGCCAGACGGGATTTATCAACCAAAAAGAGAATGACATGGTCCTCGGGCTCGATGACCGTATCGTGGTGGGCCATGACCACATCGTCACCGCGGACGATGGCGCCGATGGTCGTCCCCCGCGGCAGGCGGATCTGATCGATGCGCTTGCCCACAACATCCGAGCTGCCGGCATCACCATGGGCCACCGCCTCGATGGCCTCTGCCGCCCCGCGCCGGAGGCTGTGGACCGCGGCCACATCACCGCGCCGGATATGCGCCAACAGACTGCCGATGGTCGCCTGCTGCGGCGAGATGGCCACATCGATATCGTCACTGGACTGGATCAGATCGACATAGGCGGCGCGGTTGATCAGCGCCATCACCGTCCGCGCACCCCGACGCTTGGCCAGCATGGCCGAGAGGATGTTGGCCTCGTCATCATTGGTCAGCGCACAGAACACATCGGTGTTCTCGATGTTCTCTTCGAGCAGCAGGTCCTCGTCGGCGGCATCGCCCCGCAGCACGATGGTCTTTCTGAGGTCATCGGCGATGGCCCGACAGCGCTGGGTGTCATGCTCGATGATCTTGACCTGATAGTGCATCTCGAGCGACTGGGCCAGCCGGGTGCCAATGTTGCCGCCGCCGGCCAGCATGATGCGGCGGACCGGCTTGTCCAGCCGACGCAGCTCGCTCATGACCGCGCGAATGTTCTTGCGGGCAGCGACAAAAAAGACCTCGTCGCCGGCCTCGATCACCGTATCGCCCTCGGGGATGATGGCGCTGCCGCGCCGGTAGATGGCCGCCACCCGGGTCTGCACGCCGGGGACGTGCTCGCGCAGCGTCCGCAGCTCCTGGCCCACCAGCGGCCCGCCGTAGTAAGCGCGCACACCCACCAGCCGGACCCGGCCGTCGGCAAAATCCATGACCTGCAGCGCGCCGGGGTGCTCGATCAGCCGCCGGACATACTGGGTCACCAGCTGCTCCGGGCTGATCAGCACATCAATGGGCAGGGCATCCGGGGCAAAGATCTGGGGATGCGAGAGGTATGCCACCGACCGCACCCGGGCGATCTTGGTGGGTGTGTCGAAAAGCGTCGCCGAGACCTGACAGGCCACCATGTTGGCCTCGTCCGAGTTGGTCACCGCGATCACCATGTCGGCATCATCGGCGCCCGCGCGCTGGAGCACCTCGGGGTGGGTGGCGTGGCCGGCGATGGTGCGAAGATCGAGCCGGTCCTGCAGCCCCTGCAGGATCTGCGGATCCCGATCCACCACGGTGATGTCGTTGTCTTCGCTGGTCAGGTTGGCGGCGACCGTGCCCCCCACCTGACCGGCGCCCAGGATGATGATCTTCATGCCCTGCCCCCGCCGGCTTCGCTGCCCTCGCGCGGGTCGATGCCCAGCGAGCGCAGCTTGCGATAAAGATGGGTCCGCTCCATGCCCGCCAGCCGGGCCAGCCCGGCGACGCTGCCGCCGGCACGCTCGAGCTGCTGCTGCAGATAGGCCCTTTCGAACTGCTCGCGGGCCTCACGCAGAGGCAACTCGAGCGGGATCGATGGCGGCCACCCGGCGTCCGCCTGGCCGGGGCCCGCGGTGGCCAGCGCGGCCTCCACCTCGTCGACATCGATATCCAGGCCATCACCGAGCACCAGCAACCGCTGCACCAGGTTGCGCAACTCGCGGACATTGCCCGGCCAGTCGTGGTGGCGCAGACGGTTCTGGGCCGCCACGGTAAACCGCCGGTACTTAAGCCCCTCGGCCTCGACCATCCCGTCGACAAAAAACCGCACCAGCTCGGGGATGTCCTCGGCATGGGCCCGCAACGCCGGCACCTCGAGCGGGATGACGCTGAGTGCGTAGCACAAGTCCTGCCGGAATGCCCCCGCTGCGACGGCGTCGGCGGGATCATGGCGGGTGATGGCGATCATGCGCACATCCAGCGGCACCTGGGCCGAGCCGCCCACCCGCTGAAAGCCGCCGGCATCGATCGCCGAGGCCAGTCGTGTCTGCGCCTCGGCATCCAGGTCGGTCAGCCCATCGATGACCAGCGTCCCGCCGGCGGCGGCCTCGAGCCGCCCGGTGCGCGTCGCGCCGGCGATTTCCTGTCCGAACAGCTCTTCGGCGGCGCTGGACCCGGCAATGGTCCCCGCGGCGACCTCGACCAGCGGTCCGTTGCGCCGGGCACTCAGGCCATGGATGTATCGGGCCAGGCATTTACGACCACTGCCGGGCTCACCGCTGATCAGCACCCAGCTATCGCCGGCGGCGGTCCGCTCGGCCTGTTCGCGCAGATCACTCATCAACGTGCTGCGTCCCACCGGCGTGACCGGGGCAGGGCGGGGCGCTGCCGGATGCTGGGCGAGGGCCTGCTCGACCGTGGCCAGGAGCTTGCCCATGGACAGGGGCTTTTCGACAAAATCGATGGCGCCGTGGCGGGTTGCTTCTACGGCGGTCTCGACGGTGCCGTGGCCCGAGATCATCACCACCGGAAAGTTCAGCTCACCCGCCGCCGCCCAGGCCTTGAGCACCGATATGCCGTCCTCGCCGGGCATCCAGATGTCCAGCAGGACCAGTTCGGGGCGGCGCTCACGCAGCTGCTCGCGGGCGGCCTCGGCGCTCTCGGCGGTGGCCACCTCGTAGCCCTCATCCTCGAGGATCTCGCGGACCAGATCGCGGATATCCGGCTCATCATCGACGACCAGCACATACGCTTTGCTCATGGCTTGTCTCCTGCCCGGGCATCACCGGCTGCCCGGCGCGGCAGCCGCACGGTGATCCCGGCGCCCTCATCGGTGTTGCGGGCACTGATCGTGCCATTGTGCTCCTCGACAATCTTTTTGACGATGGCAAGCCCAAGGCCCGAACCCCGGGGCTTGCTGCTGACGTAGGGCTCGAACAGCTGGCTGAGCATCTCGGGGGCAAAGCCCGGGCCGTTGTCATGGATATGCAGCTCGATCATGCCATCAAAGCGGCCCTGGCCGGCGGCGGTGGTCACCGTGATGCGGCAGGACTCGCCGCCTGCCGCCTCGATGGCATTGCGCAGCAGATTATTGAGCAACTGCCGCAACCGCCCCGGATCCGCCTCGAGCCGGGGCAGCCCGTCTGCAAGCTGCAACTCGAACCATGGCCGGGCGGTCTCGTTGCGGTAGAGCTCGACCACCTCCCGGACCAGGGCATTCAGATCCAGCGCCTGGGGTTGCAGCGCCGGTGGACGGGCATATTCCGAGAAGGCCTGGACCATCTCCTTCATGGCCTCGACCTGGTGGATGATCGTATCCGTGGAGCGCTGCAGCAATGCGGCCTCGTCTTCGGACAGCCCATCACCGACCTTGTGCTGGAGGCGTTCGGCGGACAGCTGAATGGGCGTGAGCGGGTTGCGGATTTCGTGGGCGAGGCGCCGCGCGACCTCGCCCCAGGCCGCATCACGCTGCGCCTGAATGAGGGTGGTGACATCATCGAAGACAATGACCTCGCCACCCCGGTCGCCCTCGCCGGGCAGACGCGCACCACTGCAGATCAGCGAACGCCGGCCATCCGGGGTGTCGATGGCCAGCTCGGCGCGCCACTCGCCGTCGGGCAGCTGGCGATGGCGGCCGATGAGCTCGACGAACGGTTCAAAATTGGGATGGTCCGGGACCAGCGCCGCCAGGGGTCGACCCACCCCCTGTTCGAGGGACACCGCCAGGATGTCCGAGGCCGCCTGGTTGAAGGTCCGCAGGCTGCCATCCGGCGCCAGCGCCAGCACCCCCGAGGAGAGCCGGCCGAGGACGGTCTCGAGGTAGGTCCGCTGCGATTCGACCAGATCCTGGCTCTGTCGGGCGGCATCGCGGACCTCGGCCACACGGCGCGACATCTCGTTGAACGAGCGCACCAGAAAACCCAGCTCATCATTGCCCCCGGGCGGCAGCTGCTTGCCGTACTGCCCAGCGGCCATGGCCTGCGTGCCCTCGGCCAGCCGGCTGACCGGTGCAACCAGCCGACGGGCCAGATAGAAGGCCGACCAGACCGCAAAGAGCAGCGAGAGCAGCAGCACCAGCGACAGGGTCAGACTGAAGCTGTCCTTCAGCGGCCCGCGCAGATAGGCCAGTTCGCGATATTCGCTAAAGGCGGTTTCCACCTCATCGGCGAGGTCGTTGATCCGCGGCGAGACCTGGAAGAGCCCCTGCAACACCCGGTTGCTGCCCGGCCCGTCCGGGCCGGGGGCCGGCACCAGGGCGCGGATATGCAAACCGGCATTTTCGATGGGATCGAGCCCCACATAGGGGCGGCCCTGCCGCAGCTGCAAAAGGATGCCCTCTTCGGGCCGATGGGGCAGGATATTGGCGGTATCCACGCTGCTGGCGGCGATGATCCGGCCGTTCTCGCCCAGCAACGCCAGCTCTGAGGCATTGGTGCGCACGCGCAGATCCCCCAGGGTGATCGGCGCCATTTGCTCGTCGACATCGCTGAGCTCCCGGGCGGCTTCCTGCAGTCGCTGCTGCATATCGCGCATGCGCTGATCGAGCGAGGCCTGCGAGAGGGCGAGCGCATCATCGAGGGCGTTTTCCACCCGCACATCAAACCAGCTATCCACACCGCGTTGCAGAAACTGCATCGAAAACCCGTAGACAATCGTCCCGGGGACCACGGCCAACATCACAAAAAGCGCCATCAATCGCAGCGTCAGCCGACTGCCCGCCTCCCGCGCCTGCACCGCACGAATCAGCCGCCAGAGGTTGTTGCCGATCACCCCCAGCAGCACCACCAGCACCAGGCCGTTGAGCAGCAGCAGCCAGAGATAGAGCTGGCCAAAGCGCGCCGAGTTCTCGGTCGCCGCACTGAGCAGGTACAACGACAGCACCAGCAGAATGCTCAGGCCGATTCGCAACAGCCCCTGGGACGGCCAGCGGATCATGGCGCCACCTGTTGGTAGCGAACGCCACTGGCGATCTGCCATTGGTCGTCGATCAGCGCCCGGGTGCGCAGCAGCCGGGGCAGGGGGTCGGTCTCCAGCGCCGTGGACAGGCCCAGGCGATAGCGCTTGTGCCCCGCCAGCCGGTCTGCGGCAATCACCGGCCAGGCCTCGACCCGACCCAGCCGCAACAGCAGGGCATCGAGATTGCG
Organism: uncultured Ectothiorhodospiraceae bacterium; assembly: GCA_913061005.1. Classification (GTDB taxonomy): domain Bacteria; phylum Pseudomonadota; class Gammaproteobacteria; order Nitrococcales; family Nitrococcaceae; genus Spiribacter; species Spiribacter pallidus. Next base: position 43,530 of record CAJXSH010000002.1, read on the forward strand.
AAAGCTCCGGCTCTCGCCGGTATCCAGCCGGGTGAGGACATAGCGTCGTGAGATGGCATGGTACTGAAGCCGGTGACGGCGCTCATGGATCACCACACGGGCGTTGCGCCACCACCAGCGCAGGCGCTGCAGCCGCAGCGTCTGCGAGATGACCACCGACACCCCACTCTCGAGGGCTTCAACCACCGGCGCGGTCAGACGGTAATCAAGCCGAGCATCCGCCACCAGCACCCCCTCTTCAAAGCGGGGCGAGAGCTCGAGGACACGGAAATCCGCCTCGGCCATCGCCGGCATGACCGCCAGCAACAGCCACAGCAGATGGATCCATCGGCCCACCGTCGGTTCAGTGTTTTTCAAAACAGGCATAGTAAAAGCCATCGACCCCGGACTCGCCGGTGCGGATCTGCTGACCGTAACGAAGCCTTGTGCCCACGGGAAGCGTCGGCTCGACCACCCGCAGATCGTCCCGTCCCCGGGCAAAAGCCGCCGCCTGCGCCTCGTTCTCGGCCTCGAGGACCGAGCAGGTGGCGTAGACCAGTCGCCCGCCGGGTCGCAATAACGGCCAGAGGGCCTGCAGCAGCCGGCCCTGCAGCGCGGTCAGCCGGGCGATATCTTCGGCGCGCCGCAGCCATTTGATATCCGGATGGCGACGGATGACACCGCTGCCGCTACACGGGGCATCCAGCAGGATGCGGTCAAAGGGTTGCCCGTCCCACCAACTCGAGGGTTCGGCGGCATCGGCGGCCATCGAGCGGGCACCGACGCCGACCCGCGTGAGTGTGGCATCCAGGCGCTCCAGCCGGGATGGGTCGCTATCCAGTGCCACCAGCGTCACATCGGCCCGCTCGAGGATGTGCGCGGCCTTGCCACCCGGCGCGGCGCAGGCATCCAGCACCCGGTCACCCGCGGCGGGGTCGAGCAGATCCGCGGCCAACTGCGCGGCGCCGTCCTGCACCGAACAATCGCCCTGCGCAAAACCGGGCAGATCCGTTACCGGCGTTGGCCGTGCAAGCACCAGGGCATCGGCAAAACCGGGCAGCGGGTGCGCCTCGAGGCCGACCTCAGCCAGCCGCGCCTGGTAGGCCTTTTGGGTGGACCGGCGGCGGTTTACCCGCAAAACCATCGGGGCATGCTGGTTCTGGGCGGCGAGCAAAGGCTCGAGCTGCTGCGGCCAGTCGGCGGCCAGACGCTGGTAGAGCCAGTCCGGCAGCGAGGCCGCCACCGCCGGCGTGCGATCGACACGGGCTGTCAGCGCCGTTTTTTCGCGCAGAAAACGCCGAAGCACCGCGTTGACGAGCTTGCCCGCCCAGGCCTTGTGACAGGTCCGGGTCAGGGCGACGGTTTCAGAGACCGCCGCGTGGGGCGGAGTATGGAGGTGGATGAGCTGAAAGAGCCCCAGTTCCAGGACCAGCGCCAGGTCCTGATCGCGCCGGCGCAGTGGCTTGGCCAGCAGCCGGTCGCGCAACGCCCCGAGCCGCCGATGCTCACGCAGCACACCATAGGCGAGCGTTCGGCAAAAGGCCCGATCCCGGGGTTCGGAGAACACCGTCTCGCGCCCGGCCAGCGCGGCATCGAGCGAACGCCCCTTGTCGAGCACATCCAGGAGCACCTGAAGGGCCACAAGCCGCGAATCAGTCAAACCGCTCGCCTGCCTGAAGGCCATGACCGCGCAGGAATGCATCCACATCCTGGGCTCGCCCGCCGGCGGCCTGGACGCGTTTTAGCCGCAGCACCCCCGACCCGGTCTGGACATCGATGCCCTGTGCATCGGCGCTCAGTACCGTCCCCGGTGGCGCATCGGCATCCGCCCCGTTCAATGGCTCGGCCAACCACAGCTTCAGGGTGGCCCCGGCCCAGCCGCAACGCATTACGGGCCAGGGATTGAAGGCACGGATGCGGCGCGCCAGCACCTCGGCCGGCTGCCGCCAGTCCACCCGGGCCTCGTCGGTGGTGATCTTCTCGGCATAGGTGATGCCCGTTGCCGGTTGGGCGACCGCCGGACAACGCCCCGCCGCCCAGTCATCCAGTGTCTCCACCAGCAGTGCGGCACCGGCCTCGGCAAGACGGTCATGGACACTGGCGGCGGTATCCTCATCACTGATGGGCGTCGAGCGCCGGGCCACCACCGGCCCGGTGTCCAGTCCGGCCGCCATCTCCATCAAGCACACGCCGGTCTCGCGGTCTCCGGCCTCGATGGCTCGCTGGATCGGGGCCGCGCCCCGCCAGCGGGGCAGCAGCGAGGCATGGATGTTCAAACAGCCGTGACGGGGGATCGCCAGCACCGCCGGCGGCAGGATCAAGCCATAGGCCGCGACGATCATCACATCCGCGTCCAGATCACGCAGGACCGCCTGTTCGGCCGCCCCGCTCAACCGAGCGGGCTGTTGCACCGGCAGATCATGCTCACTGGCCACGGCCTTGACCGGCGAGGCGGTCAGCCGACGTCCCCGGCCCGCCGGCCGATCCGGTTGGGTGTAGACAGCGGCGATGGTGTGCGGGCCGTCGATCAGCCGCCGCAGCGCGGGCACGGCGAATTGCGGCGTTCCCGCATAGACAATGCGCATCACTCAGGCGTGCTGCCGGGCGAGTTTTTCGTACCGCCGGCGTAGCCGCTTGCGCTTGAGATCCGAGAGATAGTCGATGAAAAGCCGCCCCTCGAGGTGATCGACCTCGTGCTGGATGCAGCGTGCCAGCAGCCCATCGGCCTCGATCTCAAAAACCTCGCCCGAGAGGTCCTGCGCCCGCAGTCGCAACTCGATGGGACGCTCCACATCATCGGCATAGCCCGGGATGGACAGACACCCCTCCTCGGCCACGTCGCAGCGCTCGGTGCGCTCGATGATCTCCGGGTTGATCAGCACCTGCGGCTCGTTGCCGGCATCGCTGATGTCGATCACCACAATGCGCTCGTGGACATCGATCTGGGTCGCCGCCAGCCCGATGCCCGGAGCGTCATACATGGTTTCGAACATGTCATCGACCAGCGCCCGGACCCGCTCGTCGATCACCTCGACCCGCTGAGCGGGCGTACGCAGCCGTGGATCGGGATACTGCAGGATTTCGCGTTTTGCCATGGATATTCCGTTGAGGGCCGCAATTCGGCGTTGCTAGCCTCGCGTATTCGGATCAGGCCCGCAGTATAGCCAAACCGACGGCATAACCACCAGTAACTGCCTGACACAACAGGGAAGTTCCAATGGCAACAAAACGACTGTCCATCCTGATCGTTCTGCTCATCGCCGGTCTGGCTCTGGCGCCCAACGCCACGGCCCAGCCACCGGTGGTATTCCCCCAGGAGCAAGCCATGCCTCGGGTGCTCACCGGCGAGGCGGGACGCACGCTCAGCGGCCCCGGTGACCGGATCCTCGCCCGCGGCCTTGCCGGGCGCAGTGCGCAGCGCTACTACCTGTTGCGACCGGGGCCACCGCTGGAGACCCGGCCGATCCACCGCCTCGAACAACGGCTCAGCATCCTGGTGGGCACCGCCCGGGTCCTGCGCAGCGGCGAGCCTGCCCTGCTTCGGGTAGAGTCGGCGCAGCGCGCCGTGCGACCCGGTGATGCGCTGCTGGCAATCGTAGAGGACAGACCGACCCCCCATGGATCTCGATGAACTGCGCCCCTGGCTGACCACCTGGCGACTCCCCGGCATCGGGCCGGTGGCCTTTCAAACCATTCTCGAGGCCTTCGAGGAGCCGGCGGCCTATCTGGCCGCCACCCCGTCGGAGGGCCGTCGACGCGGTCTTGACGAGAAGATTGCCGAAGCCGTTGCCGGGCAGCAGGCCGTCCAGGCGGGGGTCGATAAGGATCTGGCCTGGCTCGAAGCGGCCGACGACCGCCATATCCTCACCCTGGCAGATCCGGCCTATCCCGCCCAGCTGCGACATATCGCCGACCCGCCGGCGGTGCTTTTTGTCCGTGGCCGGGTCGAGGCCCTGGGCGAGCCCCAGCTCGCCATGGTCGGCACCCGCAACGCCTCGAAGAGCGGCAGCGATACGGCCGCGGATTTTGCCCGGCATCTGGCCGCCACCGGGCTTGTCATCACCAGCGGCCTGGCCCTCGGGATCGATGCCGTCGCCCATCGCGGCGCTCTGGATGCCGGCGGCCAGACCATCGCGGTGATGGGCACCGGACCTGAGCGTTTGTATCCGCGCGACAACCACGGCCTTGCGCATGCCATTGCCGAGCAGGGCGCGGTGATCACCGAGATGCCCACCGGCACGCCCATGGACCGGGGGCTGTTTCCGCGTCGCAACCGGTTGATCAGCGGGTTGTCCGTGGGTGTGCTGGTGGTGGAGGCGGGTGCCCAGAGCGGCGCCCTTCAGACCAGCCGACGGGCCGTGGAACAAAACCGCGAGGTGTTCGCCATCCCGGGCTCCATTCACAGCCCCCTGGCCCGGGGCTGCAACCAGCTGATCCAGAACGGGGCCAAACTGGTGACAGCGGCACAGGATGTGGTCGACGAGCTGCGTCACGTCCAGGGGGTGGATCTTCAAAAGACGGCTGCCGCCGATGCCCTTGCCATTGATGCCAGCACCGCCGGGGGCGGGGACTGGATCGATGAGGATCCGGCCTATGGCGCCTTGCTGGATGCCATGGGCTATGACCCGATTGGCTTCGACACCCTGGCCGAGCGGGTCGGATTGACGCCCGATATCCTTTCCTCCATGCTCCTGAGCCTGGAAATGTACGGGTACGTCGAGAGCAGTCACGGCGGCCGTTACACGCGAATCAGGCATCGGGCAGGCGGATGAAAGAAAACGTGTTCGACATCCTCATGTACCTGTTCGAGCACTATTTCCACGACGCTGTCCAGGTCGATCCCAACCGCGACGACATCGAGGCCGAGTTGCTGGGCGCGGGCTTTACCCGCTCGCGGGTCCACGATGCGCTCAACTGGATCGACGCCCTGGCCGAGCATCGCAGCATGCCCGAGCTGGGTCATGGACCGACCGCATTGCGGGTGTACACCCCCGCCGAGACCATGCGGCTGGATGCGGACTGTCAGGGTTTCATTCTGTATCTCGAGCAGATCGGCATCCTGACACCGGGCAATCGTGAAGTAGTGATCGACCGGCTCATGGCACTGGACGAGGGACCCATCGATCTGGACACCCTCAAATGGGTGGTTTTAATGGTGCTGTTCAGTCAACCGGGACAGGAGGAAGCCTGTGCCTGGATGGAGAATCTGCTCTTTGAAAGCCCCAACCCGGTTACACACTGAGGATCCATGGCCCACCATCTGGTAATCGTCGAGTCGCCGGCCAAGGCGAAGACCATCAACAAATACCTCGGCAGCGACTTCGAGGTGATGGCCTCCTACGGCCATGTGCGCGACCTGGTGGCCAAGGAAGGCGCCGTGGATCCGGCACAGGACTTCGCCATGAACTACACCGTGGTGGAGCGCAACGCCAAACACGTCGATGCCATCGCCAAGGCCGCCCGCAAGGCGGATTCTCTGTATCTGGCGACGGACCCGGACCGCGAGGGCGAAGCCATCTCGTGGCATCTCTACGAATTGCTGCGCGACCGGGGCATCCTCGACGACAAACCGGTCCACCGGGTGGTGTTCTACGAAATCACCCGCGATGCCATCCGCGAGGCAATCGAGCATCCGCGGGGGCTGTCGAACGACCTGGTCAATGCCCAGCAGGCCCGACGGGCGCTGGACTATCTGGTGGGGTTCAACCTCTCGCCGTTGCTGTGGCGCAAGATCACCAGCGGGCTGTCGGCGGGCCGGGTCCAGTCGCCGGCGTTGCGCATGATCGTCGAGCGCGAGCTCGAGATCGAGGCCTTCGTCCCCAAAGAGTACTGGAGCATCCAGGCGGATCTACTGCAGTCGGCCCAGCCCTTCGTGGCCCGTCTCCAGCAACTGGACGGCACCAAGGTCGAGCAGTTCACCATCACCGATGAGGCGACAGCCAGCGATGCGGGCCGCCGCATCCTGGAAGCCGCCGGTGCCCCCGGGGATGCCCCCCTGGGCGAGCCCTTGCCCGAGTCGGGCCGGGGGATGCTCGAGGTCACCCGGGTCGAGAAAAAGCAGCGCCGCCGCAATCCACAGCCACCGTTTATCACCTCGACGCTGCAACAGGAGGCCTCGCGCAAGCTGCGCTTCTCGGCGCAGCAGACCATGCGGGTGGCTCAGCAGCTTTATGAAGGGGTGGACACCGGCAGCGGCACCGTCGGGTTGATCACCTACATGCGGACCGACTCGGTCAACCTCTCCCAGGAGGCGATCCAGAGCCTGCGCGGGGTGATCGCCGATCGTTTTGGTGAGGACAAGCTCCCCAGGAGCCCGCATCAGTACCGAACCAAGGCCAAGAACGCCCAGGAGGCCCACGAGGGGATCCGTCCGACCGACGCGGCCCGGCACCCGGAGTCGCTCAAGGCCTCGCTCAGCGACGATCAGTACCGGCTCTACGATTTGATCTGGAAGCGCACCGTGGCCTGTCAGATGATCCACGCCACCATCGACACCGTCTCGGTGGACCTGGCAGCCGGCCAGACGGCGATTTTCCGCGCCAGCGGCTCGACCATCCGCGATCCGGGATTCATGGCGGTCTACAACGAAGGCCAGGATGATGGCGCCGCCGATGGCGGTGAAAAGATCCTGCCCCCGCTTGCCGAGGGCGATCGCATCCCGATGACCGCACTGCGGCCGGAACAGCATTTTACCGAGCCGCCGCCGCGCTACTCCGAGGCCAGCCTGGTTCGGGCCCTCGAGGAATACGGCATTGGTCGGCCCTCCACCTATGCGTCGATCATCTCGACGCTACAGGCGCGCAATTACGTCACCCTGGAAAACCGGCGCTTCAAGCCCACTGATACCGGACGGGTCGTGACCAAGTTCCTCACCGAGCATTTCGACCGTTACGTGGACTACGACTTCACCGCCCGGCTCGAAGACCGGCTCGATGCCATCTCGCGCGGCGAGAACGACTGGGTCCCGGTGCTGCGTGAATTCTGGGAGCCCTTCCGCGAGCGGGTCGAAGAAAAGCAGCAGGTCTCGCGGGGCGAGGTGATGAAAGCCCGAGAGCTGGGCACCGACCCCAAGAGCGGCCGCCCGGTGACCGCCCGCCTGGGGCGCTACGGCCCATTCGTGCAGATCGGCACCCGCGAGGACGAGGAAAAGCCCCGATTCGCCAGCCTGCGGCCGGGTCAGAGCATCGACACCATCAGCCTGGACGAGGCGCTCGCGCTTTTCACGTTGCCGCGCGATCTGGGGACAACGCCGGATGGCCTGCCCCTTAGCGCCAACATCGGCCGCTTCGGCCCGTATGTCCGCTTTGGCGATCAATTCGCGTCGCTCAAAAAAGACGACGACCCGTACACCATTGACCGGGATCGGGCACTGGAGCTGGTGGAAGAGAAAAAGGAAAACATCGCCAAGCGCACGATCCAGTCCTTTGACGATGGCGCGCTGACCGTGATGAAGGGGCGCTTTGGCCCTTACATCACCGACGGCCGCAAGCGAGCCCGGGTACCCAAGGACCGGGATGCCGCCGAGTTGAGTCGCGACGAGTGCGCGGCACTGATCGCCGAGGCCCCCGAGCCCAAGGGACGGGGCCGCAGTGGCGGCAAAAAGGCCGGCTCGCGCAGCAAGCGGCAGTCCGCCTCTTAGCCGTCATGACGCCGTCTGCCGTGCGGCTACGCCGCATCCGTGACCAGATCCTTGCCGGCGGCGTGGGCGCCTACCCCACCGAAGGCGTCTGGGGACTTGGCTGCGACCCGCTCAACGAGACCGCCATCCGGCGGATCATCCGGCTCAAGGGCCGGGGCAGCGAGAAAGGCCTGATCGTCATCGCTGCTGGCATGGACCAGCTCGACGGGCTGGTGCGCTGGCCGACCCGTCCGTCCGTCCGTCAGGGCCTGGCGGAGACCTGGCCCGGCCCGGTGACCTGGGTGATGGAAGCGGCTGCGGATCTGCCAGCAATACTGACCGGCGGACGCCCCACCATCGCCGTGCGCGTCACCCATCATGCGCCGGTAATCAGCCTCTGCCGTGCGGCGGGAACGGCGCTTGTCTCGACCAGCGCCAATTTCTCGGGCCGTCCGGCGCGCAAGCGCCGCTGGCAGGTCATGAAGGATTTCGGATCCAATCTGGATTGGCTGCTGCCGGGACCGCTCGGGGGCCAACGAGGGCCGTCAGAAATACGCGACGCCGAAACCGGTCGTGTATTGCGGGCCGCCGCGCCGGCACCCGCCGATCGCCCATAAAAAACGGCCGATCCCGCAGGGGCATCGGCCGTTGATATCCTCCCGCCGTGACGGCCGGGGGCTTCGATCAGCCGCTTGTCGGCGCGCCCGAGTCCCGGTTGACAGCAACGCCCTTGGTCAGGCCAATCTCGTCGGCATCGATCTCCTGATCCTTGACCTCTTCGTACCAGAGATCGTGATGCTGCTTGGCCCACTCGACGCTGGTGTAGCCGGTGGTCATGCCGTCGATGGCCCCTTCCGTGCCCAGAGTGCCGATGTAGGCATGGCCAAAGAAAAGACTGATCCAGAGAATGGCTGCCACGGCGTGGACCAACTGGGCCTGCTGCATGGTCTCGCGGGTCTGGCCCCAGATCGGAAAGTCCAGCACCACACCGGTCACACAGACCGCACCGCCGACAAAGACGATGAACCAGAACCAGACCTTCTCGCCGCCGTTCATCCGGCCCGCCGACGGGTGTTTGCCCTTGATAAAGCCGCCGCCGGCCTTGAACCACTCGAGGTCGGTCTTGTTGGGGATGTTATGCCAGGCCCAGGCAAGCGCCATGATGCCAACGCAGATGGTAAAAAACGGCCCCACGTAGTTGTGGGTCATCATCGCCCCCGAGGCATAGGCCGCAAAGCCCTCCGGGCCGAACACCGGAATCATCACCGCCCGGCCGAAAAGCAGGCTCAGACCCGTGATCGAGAGCACGATAAAAAGCGTTGCCGTGGTCCAGTGCAACACCCGCTCCCAGAGCTTCCAGCGCGGGACGACCCGTCCGGAGGGCGCATGGTCGAGCTTGTGGCGGCCACCAATGAAAAACACCAGGGCGATGGCCACCAGCGCCGCGCCCATGACCCAGGGCATAATGCTGGCCACTGGCCCGTTGCGCAGCTGGCGGTAGTTTTCACCACCGTTCTGGATGAGCACGCCGGTTTCGTTGCCCTGGATGGTGGTTACACCCCCGTTGCCCTCGCGGACGTCCCGCCAGGTGGTCTCGGAGCGCGGATTGACCTCCTCAAAGCTCTGGGCGCCGGCGATCTCGACAAAGAGATAGCCAGTCAGTGGCGCCACCATGGCCCCCAGGCCGATGAGCAGCAGGCTCCAAAGCATGATGCGCCGGTGAATCCGGCGGCTTCGTGCCTTTGCGTGATCCTGATCTTTCATTTCTGCATCCTCCATGCAGCGCCCCTGAGGGACACCGCGGAATCACGATGCCGCATCAGCGGTCGGTCTGACCGGTCTGAAAGCGGTTCTGCAGCTTGGCCTCAAGCTCGTCGGTGCCCGATCGGGCAAGAAGCGGGTCTTCTTCGCCTTTGTAGACACCGGGGTCGTACAAGGTGACTTCGCCCGGATCTTCATAGCAGCCGCTCAGCCCCAACAGGGCGATCGCGAGCACCGCAGCGGCCGCCAGGCGACCGGATCGGGAATGACTGTGGCTCATCGCGACAACCTCTTTACCGCGGGAGGCGGGCGTCATACGCCCGCTCCGTAGGCCTTGTCCCAACCCCAGGTCTGCGGGCGACCGGCACGACGCATCACGCGTTCGCGGTAGATGTCCGCCACCATATCGCCGTCGCCGGCGAGCAGGGCCTTGGTCGAACACATCTCGGCACAGGCCGGCAATTTGCCCTCGGCGACCCGGTTGGCGCCGTACTTGGTGTACTCGGCGTCGCTGTTATCGGCATCCGGGCCACCAGCACAGAACGTGCACTTATCCATTTTGCCGCGCACGCCGAAGGCTTCCTGCTGCGGATACTGCGGCGCGCCGAAGGGACAGGCGTAGAAGCAGTAACCACAGCCGATGCACAGGTCCTTGTCGTGCAGCACGATGCCGTCATCGGTGGTGTAGAAGCAGTCCACCGGGCAGACCGCGGCACAGGGTGCATCGGTGCAGTGCATGCACGCCACGGAGATGGATTTCTCACCCGGGACGCCGTCGTTGAGGGTCACCACCCGACGACGGTTCACGCCCCATGGCACTTCGTTTTCGTTCTTGCAGGCCGTGACACAGGCGTTGCACTCGATACACCGCTCAGCGTCACACAGGAATTTCATTCGGGCCATTTTGGCTCTCCTTTAGACGTTTCCCGCCTCAGGCGGCGCGGATCTGGCACAACGTCGACTTGGTCTCCTGCATCTGGGTGACCGAGTCGTATCCGTAGGTGGTGGCGGTGTTACAGGCCTCGCCCCGGATATGCGGCGCGGTGCCTTCGGGGTAACGATCCACCAGGTCTTCACCCTGGAAGTGCCCACCAAAGTGGAACGGCGTCCAGACCGTGCCGCGCGGCACCCGCTCGGTGACCATGGCCTGGATCTTGATGCTGCCGCCCTCCGGGCCATCCAGCCAGACCGTCTGGCCGTCCTTGAGGCCGCGGTCGTTGGCATCCGCCGGATGGATTTCGACGAACATCTCCTGCTGCAGCTCGGCCAGCCACGGATTGGACCGGGTCTCCTCGCCGCCGCCCTCGTACTCGACAAGCCGTCCGCTGGTGAAAATCAGCGGGAAGTCCTTCGAGTAGTCCTCGGCCTGAATCGACCCGTAACGGGTCGGCAGACGGTACGAGGCCCGGACATCGTCGTAGGTCGGATACTGGGCGACCAGATCGTACCGCGGCGTGTAGAGCGGCTCGCGATGGACCGGAATCGGATCCGGGAACTGCCAGACCTCGCAGCGGGCCTTGGCGTTGCCAAACGGGGCACAGCCATGGTCGATGGCCACCCGCTGGATGCCGCCCGAGAGATCAGTCTTCCAGTTAACGCCATCGAGCTGCTCGAGGATGGCCTCATCGGCCATACGCAGGTTGCTCGGCAGGTCGCTGGCCCGGACGCCGGCCACACCGGCGATCACCTCGAGCTCCTCACGCCGCAGGTCGGTATGCCAGCCCAGCTGACGCAGGATGCCGAAGGTGAACTCGGGGTAGCCGTCGGTGAGCTCTGAATCCACCGAGTACGAACCATCCGCCAGCAGGCTTTCGCCATCACGCTCGACACCAAAGCGGGCGCGGAAGGTCAGGCCGCCATCCTTGACCGGCTGACTCGGGTCGTAGAGCACATGGGTGCCCGGGTGACCCATCTCCGGCGTGCCCCAGCAAGGCCATGGCAGACCGTAGTAGTCGCCATCGCAGGGACCGCCCACCGCACGCAGGCTGGTGGTATCGAAGGTGTGCTTGTTCTCCAGATGGAGCTTGAGCCGCTCGGGGCTCTGGCCGGTGTAGCCGATGGTCCAGGTGCCGCGGTTGATCTCGCGCAGCGTGTCCTCGGGACTCGGCAGGTCCTCGCCCTCGATGGCGATGTTCTTGAACATCTGATCCTCGAAGCCGAACTTACGGGCAAAGAGATAGAGGATCTGGGCGTCGGTCTTGGACTCGAACAGCGGCTCCACCACCTGCTCGCGCCACTGGATGGAGCGGTTGGAGGCGGTGACCGAACCCCGCTGCTCGAACTGCGTGGTCGTTGGCAGCAGGTAGACACCGTCGGTGCGCTCGCTCATGACCGCCAGATGGGTCGGGTAGGGGTCGGAGACCACCACCATTTCGAGCTTCTCGATGGCCTCTTTCATGTCCACGCCGCGGGACTGGGAGTTCACCGCATGCCCCTGGAAGAAGACCGCACGGACGTTGTCCCGCTGACTGAGGTTGGACGGATCCTCAAGGATGCCATCGATCCAGCGCGACACCGGCATGCCCGGAATGTGCATGGGGCTTGTCATGTTGCCGCCGCCGGCATCGTACTCGGCGCTGTCGAACCGGCCCTTGAGATACTCGAAGTCCACGTCCCAGACCCGGGCCCAATGGCGCCAGGCCCCCTCGGACAGGCCGTAGTAGCCCGGCAGGGTGTGGCAGTTGGGGCCGACGTCCGTGGCACCCTGCACGTTGCAGTGACCGCGGAAGATATTGGCACCACCACCGGAGACACCGATGTTGCCGAGCGCCAGCTGCAGCACGCAGTAGGCACGGGTGTTGTTGTTGCCGATGTGATGCTGGGTCCCGCCCATGCACCAGACAATGGTCCCGGGCCGGTTCTCGGCCAGGGTCTTGGCGGCCTGGTACATCTGATCCTCGGGCACACCGGCCACATCCTCGACGCGCTCGGGCGTCCAGTGGGCGACCTCTTCGCGCACCTTCTCCAGGCCGTAGACCCGCTGACGGATGTACTCGCGGTCTTCCCAGCCGTTTTCGAAGATGTGCCACAGCAGCCCCCAGATGAAGGGCACGTCGGCCCCGGAACGGATGCTGATGTGCTGATCGGCGTGGGCGGCGGTGCGGGTGAATCGCGGATCGACCACGATCATCTTGGCGCCGTTTTCCTTGGCCCGGAGGATATGCTGCATCGACACCGGATGCGCCTCGGCGGCATTACTGCCGACAAAGATCATCGACTTGGCGTTGTGCATGTCGTTGTAGCTGTTGGTCATCGCCCCGTAGCCCCACGTGTTGGCGACGCCGGCCACAGTGGTGGAGTGGCAGATCCGGGCCTGATGGTCGATGTTGTTCGTCCCCCAGAAGGCCACGAACTTGCGCTGCAGGTAGCTGCCCTCGTTATTGGATTTGGATGAACCACACCACCAGACGCTGTCCGGACCGGACTCCTCGCGGATCTGCATGAACTTGTCACCGATCTCGTTGACCGCGTCTTCCCAGCTCATGCGCCGCCAGCGACCGCCCTCGAGCTTCATCGGGTACTTGACCCGCTTCTCGCCGATGCCGTGCTCACGCAGCGACGCGCCCTTGGCGCAATGGGCGCCCAGGTTGATGGGCGAGTCGAAGTCGGGCTCCTGCCCGGTCCACACCCCGTTCTGCACCTCGGCGATGACGCTGCAGCCCACCGAGCAGTGGGTGCAGACCGAGCGCTTGATCTCGACCGGCACGCCTTCCTTGCGGGAATGCTCGCCGGTGGCCGCCTCGGCGCGACGCATCATCGTCGGTGACAGTGCCGCCCCGACTGCCGCTGCGCCGGCGGTGAGCCCCGACCGGCGCAGGAAGGTGCGACGATCCATGGCGGTGTAGAAGATGCTGGGAAATGCGCCAGCGCCTTTCTGGGTACTCTGCGAATCGATCGACTTTTTGATGAGCTTCATCTCGCCGCCTCCATTCAGCCGCGGGCCAGATCATAGAAACGCCGGATGTGCGCCGTTTCCTGATAGCCCTTGCGTTGGGTGGGTTCAGCCCCGGCCTTGCTGCTGGGCGTGGATGTCTGCGTTGCCGCCATTACCGAGCTGCCGCCCGCCAGGCCGGCAACGCTGCCACCGACCACCATCCCTTTCAGGAAACGGCGGCGGCTGGGATCGTTCTGTTTGGAGTGCTTTTCGCTCACGGCTGCCTTCCTCCGGAGTTGTCTGGCCTCAGACCATCTCGAGGTACTGTTTTTCGGTCACCATGAAGCGCTCGGCGAAAGCGCCCACGGCACGGTAGAAGTTGGCGGATTTGGCCTGCTGCAGATCCTGCATGAATCGCTCGACCCATCCGGCCAGGTGATCGTTGAAAAAGACCCGCTGTGCGGCCAGCGTCGTGCCCTCGGGCCCGCTGAGCAGCGCCATGGACTCGAGCAGCGCCGCGACGTGATCCTCGGGTTCGTGGACACCCGACTCGCGCTCGAGCCCGAACTCGCGCAGATCCTCGCGCAGCTTGACCAGCGGCCGACCCATGATGAAGCCCGACTGGTACCAGCTGCCGAATGGCATCAGTTCGCCGCGGCCAAGGCCGATGAAAAGGGCATGAAACTCGATGTCGAGGGATTCGGGGTCGGCGGCGGCAGCGGCCTCGGACAGATTGCGCCAGGCCTCGGCCAGGGGGCCGTCCTCGTCCTCAACGTCCACCGAGGCCAGCAGCTCGACCACCGCCTGGTCAGGGATGTCGGCAAACAACCGGGCGAGCAGCCCGTAGACCCGCGACCGAACCCAGTCGTCAGCCTCTGCCGCCGGGGCAGCGGTCGACGAAACGGTCTCTGCGCCTGTCATGTTGTTTTCCTGCACAGACATGTCCTCTCTCCTCGGCCCCCGTTATAGCTTGGAATCACTGCAATGCCAAAAACTTTTTATGGTGCGCTGCGACAAGAAACCGCCGCCTACTGCCCCAGGCTGTTGCCCTCTTCGTCAAAAAGGTCCTTGACCCGGCAGTCCTCGCACATCTCCAGCCGCCGTCGGGCCCGCTCGTCCTGGAACATCCAGTGACCGGCCAGCTGCTCGGCGACCCGGCCGATCATCTTTTCGGTGGCAAAGGCCTTGCCACAGCTCACGCAATGGAAGGGCGCTTCCTCGTTGAGCACCCGGGTCTGGGGCATGGCAAAGGCGGGCAGATGCAGACGGGCCTCGAGGGTGATGGCGTCTTCGGGGCAGGCCTGTTCACACAGCCCGCACTGCACGCAACGCGACTCGTCGAACAACAGCTTCGGCTCGCCGCCCCCGCTGGTCACCGCCTCGACGGGACAGACTGCGGCACAGGCCATGCAGAGGGTGCAGGCGTCGCGGTCGACCTGGATCTGCCCGAACGGCGCCCCCGCCGGCAGCTCGGTGGTGGCCGCGTCGCGATTGGGCCGGTAGAGCTCGCTGAAAGCAATCTGCAGCCGCTCCCGTTTGCCGCCGGCGATACTGAAATTGCCGGCGCGTCGGCCGTGATCGTCATGCAGCGGCGACGCGTCCAGCCAGGCAGCCAGCGCCCCCTGTCCGCTGACAAGACGCACCCGGTCGCTGTCGAGCTGCAGCGCCTCGAGAACCGGATCGAAAAGCGCCTTCTGGGTACGGGCGGTCTCGGCCAGGACCCCCTCGACCGCGTCCGGGAGCAGCACCACGACATCGCTCACCCCCATGGCGAGCGCCGAGAGCCAGATGTCCGGTCCGATGCTGCCGACATCCTCGACCGGCACCGGAATCAACCGCTCGGGCAACCGCTCGGCGAAGGCCTCGAGCACCTCGCTGCCCCATTCATCATCATGAAAGAGCAATGCCGGGGCCTGGCCGCCGGCGTCGCCATAGGCCCGCAGGGCGCGACGCAAGCCACCGAGCAGATCCCGGGCATGCGGGAAGGCATAACCCATGGCGCCGCTCGGACAGGCCGCAGCGCAACTGCCACACCCCTGGCAGAGGTAAGGGTCGACTTCGACCTTCTCGCCCAGCGAGCGGATGGCATCGGTGGCGCAGGCATCCATACACCGGGTGCAGCCGGTCATCCCCCGGGCGCCATGGGCACAGATGTTCTCGTCGTAGGCGAAAAAGCGTGGCTTCTGGAACTCGCCGACCATCGCCGGCAGCTGCGCCAGCGCCTCGGCCAGCGACGCCTCGTCGCCACCCACCGCAAAATAGCCCAGAGGCGGCTTTTGCATGGTCATCAACGGGGCATCCGCGAGGTCAAGCACCAGATCGAAGGCCTTGAGCCCACCGCCGACCAGCTCGGCCAGGGATCGAGGCCCTTCGTCGGTGTCCAGCCAGGCCTCGTAGGCGCCCAGATACCCGTTCAGGCGCGGCCGGCCGCGGGCGAGCAGGTACTGACGCAGATCCGCCGGCTGGTCGTCGTCGTCCTCGGCCACCAGCAGGCAACGCATCTCCTCGCCCAATGCCCGCGCCGCGGGCAGGGCGCGTGCCACCGGCCCGTGGATCAGCACCGTCCCCGCCGATCGATACTCGACAAAGCCGGCGGTGCCCATGTTGGCGCTGGCCAGCGCGCCCAGGGCCGCCCCCCGTGGATCGGCGGCTTTGGCCTTGAGCGATTCCAGAGGCTGGTGTTGGATTTCAAGCACGCTCGTCGTCCTCCTCGTCGGCCGGTTGGTCCGCCGCGATGTCGGGGTTGGTTGAATCTTCTGCCGGAGTCAGCTCGTCGTTCTCTTCGAGGGCATCCGGCTGCTCGGTGGCTGGCTCCAGCCCCTCGTCCTCGGCCCCGGCCTCTGCCTCGAGGCGCTCGCGGCGCTGGGCAAGCCGTTGCTGCTGACGCTTCATATCCCAGGTCTCGACATTGCCCAGCGACTGCAACTGGGTGTAGTCCTCATCGTAATCATCCAGGCCGTCCTTGACGTTAAAGCGCGCCGTGTGGAAAAGCTTGCGCAACGCCTTGCGCCGCAGCGCCTCGCTCACCCCCGGCGAGAAAAACCCGCTGACATCGCTGTCGGGTGCCAGGCTGTCGATATCGGGCATGTCCGCATCGGTCAGCGGCGCCGCTTCGCCCTCCGCCGGGGCCGCCGTCTCGCTGGCGTGGGGCACAGGCTCAGTGTGCTCGTGCTCGGCCGACGACGGCTCGGGTGATGCGCTCGCTTCGGCCTCGCGGCGCTGGGCCTCTTTACGTCGTGCCCAGCGTCCCAGAAAAGGCTCGTGGCCGGTCGGGTCATTGGTCATGGGATTGCTCCTGGGGCTTGCGGCGCCGCTTGCCCTTGCGCGGCGAAGGCCGGTAGTGCGCCAGAACGAATCGCTCCACTTCAACGGCCAGCCACTCGGGCAACGACGTGGAGAAAATCTCGGCCTCGCTTTCCTGCTGCCGGGCGGTCTCATCCTGATCCAGGGTCACCATGGCGGGCATGAGCCCGTACTGGGGATCCTCGCGGCAGATCACAAAAAGCGACGGCTGCTGACTGGTGAGATTGAACCAGTAGGTCTCGGCATCGGAGCGGCGCAGCCGCAGGGTCAGGCCATGCCAGGCAAAGTCGCGGGCGCCGTCCTCGTGGCGCGAGGCTTCCATGCCCGAACGCCCCTGGGCCGGCTCGATGGCTGCCAGCGACCAGGCCGGCACCCGCCAGCCCTTGCTCTCGCGCATCGTCCGCCGGATCACGACGGTCAGTGGCCAGTCGGTCTGCTCCGGCGGTGTGACGCCCGTGCCTGTCATGATTCATCCTCCGGCTCGATTCGGAACACCGGCGCCGACTCCCAGTCGCTTTTGGGCCGATGAACCCGGTAGGCCTCGCGGACCTCGCCGTCCGCCAGATCGCGCTGTAGAGACAAAACGGTATTGATATCCGGTGTGCAGAGCGACTCGCAGAACTCGACCTCTCGACGCGCCTCGACCATGGCCGCGTCCACATCCGGGGCGCCGTAGTGCTCGACAAAATGCCAGGCCAGCCGCTCCAGTACCCGTCGGCGATCCGGCGCCGGCATCTCGACCACCACCGCCAGTGTCGCCCAGCCGAACGACTCCACCCCCAGGAAACCCTGGCGAAAGGCCTGCCGTTCGCCGCTGTCGAGCTGCTCGGGGTCACGCTCGCCAAAGGTAAAGACAAACGTCCCCGGTACCACCCACTCACCGGCGGCCGCTGCGCGGGGATAGACCGCGTCGTCGCTGTCATCGAGCCGCAGCGCCCGTAGAAAGCGCATGGTGCCTCTCTCCTCCGCTTGATTGGTCTGACCTTGGGATACGGTATATTACGCGGCCTGCGAACAGAAGCCGGGAGACCGTTCGATGCCATCACTGGCCGACACCCAGCCGGATATCGCCGTCCTTGTGGGCACCCGCAAGGGGCTTTTCATCGCCCGCAGCGACCACCGGCGCCGGCACTGGCAGCTCGAAGGCCCGCATATCGCCGGCTACGAAATCCAGGCCGCCTATCTGCACCCGGATGATCCCGCCATCGGCTATGCCGCCGCCCATCACCCCGTCTGGGGCATCCATGTCTACCGCACCGAAGACGGCGGCCGCAGCTGGACCGGCCTGGCCGAGGTACCGCGGCACGGGCCCGATGAGGACGAATCGAGCCTGAAGATGATCTGGAGCCTGGCCCCGGGCCCGGGCAGCGACCCGGATCATGTCATGGCCGGGGTCGAGCCCCCCGGTGTTTTTCGAAGCCGCGACGGCGGTCAGACCTGGCAGCCTCTGACCGGCTTTAACGACCATCCCGACCGACCGGCCTGGAGCCCGGCCAAGGGGGGCTTGGCGGTCCATTCGCTGCAGCCCGACCCGTTCGACAGCCAGCGGCTTTTCGTGGCCATGTCCGCCGGGGGGATCTATCGCAGCGACGATGGTGGCGACCACTGGCAGGCCGCGAACACCGGGATCCGGGCGCCCTATCTGGCCGAGCAGGCGCCCGAGTGCGGCCATTGCGTCCATCGCCTGCTGGTCCATCCGGCACAACCGGGCCGGGCCTATCAGCAAAGCCACCACGGCCTTTATGTCACCGATGACGGGGGTCGGCACTGGCAAGAGATCACCGACGGCCTGCCCAGTGATTTTGGCTATGCGCTTGCCACCGACCCGCGCCACGCCGATGTCATCTACTGCGTGCCCGAGGAAAGCAGTCAGTTCCGGGCCACGGTTGATGGGCGGTTGCGCGTGTATCGCAGCGACGACGCCGGCCGGCACTGGACGGCGCTGACCCGGGGGCTGCCGCAGGAGAATGTCTTTGTCACCGTCCTGCGGGATGGGCTGGCCGCGGATGGACTGGACCCGCTGGGTCTCTACCTGGGCACCTCAAGCGGTCATCTTTTCGCCAGTCGGGATGCCGGCGACAGCTGGCAGAGCATCGCCGGCTACCTGCCCGGGATCCTGAGCATCCGCGCAGTGGCCGTGGACGACGGGGCATCATGACCCTGGCCGCGGCGGATTGGCTGGAAGCCCGAGCGGGGATCGTCTGCGTGGTGGGCGCCGGCGGCAAGAAAACCACCATCCGTCGGCTGCTCGAGCAGGCCACAGGTAGGGTGGCCACCACCGCCTCGGTCCGGACAACGCCGCCATCGGCCCGGGAGGTCGACATCCGCATCTTTGACGACGAGCCGGCCCTGCTCGAGCAGGTGCCCCGGGCGGCGGCGACGCATCAGCGGGTGGCCTATGCGCTGCCTGGACGCCGGTCGGGACGCGTGACCGGCCCGGCGCCGGCCACCATCGCCGAGCTGCACCGCCTGGCGGGCTTTGATCTGACGCTGGTCAAAGCCGATGGCGCCCGGATGCGCGGCATTAAAGCGCCGCGGGACAACGAACCGGCGCTGGTCCCCGGCTGCGGCACGGTGATCCATGTCGTCTCCGCCCGGGTCATCGGGCAACCACTGGACGAGGGCATCGCCCACCGCGTCCCCGAACTCGGGGCGCTGCTCGATCTGGTGCCGGGCCAGATCATCGAGCCGGCCCACATCGGGCGGCTCATCGCCCATCCCCGGGGCGGTGCCCAGGGCTGTCAGGGGCAGCGGTTCGTCTCGCTCATTAATCAGGTGGATGGCGACGAGCAACATCGACTGGCCCGACAGGCGGCGGCGGTGGCCATGGCGGGCCCATGCCCACCCCGCCGGGTGGTGCTGGCCAGCATGCGCGAAGCCGAGCCGGTGGTGGATGTTGTCGACACTGCCGAACCCGGGGCAGACTGATCCCATGACCGAAGTGACCGTATTCCTGCCGGCGGCGCTGCAGCCGCTTGCCAATGGCGCGCATCAACTGGCCCTTGCCGGCGAATCGGTGGCCGATGTCCTCGAGCAGCTGGGCGCGCATCACCCCCAGGTCGGCCGCCGTATCCTCACCCGCGATGGCCAGCTGCGCCGGCATGTCAACATCTTCGCCGACGACGAGGACATCCGGGCGCTGGCAGGCACCGCCACCCCCCTGGCCGGCCGGCAGTCCCTGACCATCGTGCCGTCGGTCGCCGGCGGCTAGGCCATGGACGCTCGTGTCAGCGCAGTGGTTCTCGCCGGCGGCAGGGCCCGGCGCATGGGGGGTGAGGACAAGGGGCTCGTCGCCCTGGCGGGCCAGCCCATGATCGCCCATGTCCTCGCCGCAATCACGCCGCAGGTGCACGCCGTGGCCATTAATGCCAACCGCAACGCGGCGGCCTACCGCCGGTTGGGCCACACCGTGCTCGCCGACCCGCTCGCCGACTTCCAGGGGCCGCTTGCCGGCATGGCCGCCGGCCTCGACTGGTGCCCGACCCCGCTGCTGGCCACGTTGCCCTGTGACGGCCCCCTGATTCCGGCCGATTACATCGCGCGGCTGGCGGACAGCCTGGGCGATGGCGATATGGCGGTTGCCCATGACGGCGATCGTCTGCAGCCGGTGCATGCCCTGCTGCGTCGAGAATGTCTGCCGTCCCTGCGGGATTTTCTCGCCGGGGGCGGACGCAAGATCGACCGCTGGTATGCGAGCTGCGATATGCGCCGCGCCGATTTCTCTGATGCCCGGGCGTGCTTTGAGAACATCAACACCCCTGAACAGCAGGCGGCCATGAGCACCCGCCTGCAAGGCCAACCCGAGTGAGCGCCATGACCGATCCGACTGCCGCCCCCGACTGTGGACACGACGCGCCATCGCTGCCGCTGGACGAGGCCAACGCCCGCATCCGTGCGGCACTCGAGCCCGTGACCGAACGCCGCCGCGTCCCGCTGCGTGATGCCCTGGGCGAGGTGCTGGCCGAGACGATCGTTGCCGCCGACCCGGTGCCCGCCCATGACAACTCGGCCATGGATGGCTACGCCCTGCGACACGCCGATGCCGCGCTCGACAGCCTGCGCCTGGTGGGCAGTGCCTTTGCCGGCCACCCCTACGACGGCGAACTCGGGCCCGGCGAGTGCGTGCGCATCATGACCGGCGGCGTGGTGCCCCGGGGCAGCGACGCGGTGGTCATGCAAGAGCGGGTCACCGAAGCCGACGGCCAGGTGCGTGTCCAGCACTGGCCCGAGTACGGCGAGAACATCCGCCGCGCCGGCGAGGATCTTGCCGCCGGCGATGTCATTCTGGCCCCGGGACGGCGCATCACGCCGGCGGATCTGGGCATCATCGCCTCGATGGGCCGGGCCGAAATCTGGGTGCACCGACCCTTGCGGGTGGCCTTTTTCTCCACGGGGGATGAGCTGCGCAGTCTGGGCGAACCCCTGGGCCCGGGCGAGATTTTTGACAGCAACCGCTACAGCCTCTTTGGCATGTTGAGCCGCATGGGGGTCGAGCGGGTGGACCTGGGCGTGGCCCCCGATGACCGGGCGTCATTGTCGCAGCGCCTGGGCGAAGCCGCTCAGGCCGCCGATGTGATCATCACCTCCGGCGGCGTCTCGGTGGGCGAGGCGGATTTCATGGGCGAGATCCTGCGGGCCAATGGCGAGGCCCACTTCTGGAGCATTGCCATGAAACCGGGACGCCCACTGACCTTCGGGCGTTTTCAAAACAGCTGGTACTTTGGCCTGCCGGGCAATCCCGTCTCGGTCATGGCCACCTTTACCCAGGTGGTGGCACCGGCGCTGCGCTATCTGGCCGGCGAAGCCCGTCCCCCGGCCCCCCGACGCTTTCGCGTGCCATGCCTGAGCCCGCTACGAAAGAAACCGGGCCGGCAGGAATTCCAGCGTGGCCGTTTGACCACCGGGGATGACGGGGCGCTGGCGGTGGAGAGCGTGGGCCGCCAGGGCTCGGGCATGCTGCGGTCGATGAGTCAGGCGGACTGCTTCATCGTCCTGCCCGCCGAAGCCGACGACGTGGCCGCCGGCGACTGGGTCGCGGTCGAGCCATTCCAGGGCCCACTGGGCTGAAAGCGCCCCGGGCGGGCTATTTGAGCGTCAGCTCGCCGTCGATCTCGTGGCTCAGATCGACGCCGTCCACGGTCAGCGTCACCCGGGCATTCAGGGTCTCGTCGCCGGTGAGCCTGCCCGACTCGATGGCCTCGCGCACGGATGTCTCGATCTCGCGCTGGGCGGTGATACCGACCTTTTTGAGAAATTTGCGAACACTTAAATTGAGCGTCTCTTCGTCCATGGCTTCTAGCCTCCGATGTAGGACATTTCGATCTTGCGGGTGTCGATGGGCTTGGTCTCGCCGGTGCGCAGCTCGGAGTAGCGGTCGGCCCGCCGCCGCCACAGCGCGGTCAGAAACTCGGCGAGGTCGGCATCACTGGCACCGGCCCGCAGGCGGTCACGCAGGTCGTGGCCGGCGCTGGCAAAAAGACAGGTATAGAGCTTGCCCTCGGCGGATAGCCGGGCACGACTGCAATCGCCACAGAAAGGCTGCGAAACCGAGCTGATCATGCCGATCTCGCCGGCGCCGTCGCGGTAGCGGTAGCGCTCGGCCACCTCGCCGCGATAGTTGGGCTCGAGCGGTTCCACCGGCCACTCGGCGTCAATGCGCTCGACCACCTCCCGCGATGGCAGCACCTGATCGAGCTGCCAGCCGTTGGTGTTGCCCACGTCCATGAACTCGATAAAGCGCACGATATGCCCGGTCCCGCGAAAATGCCGGGCCATGGGCACAATATCGTGGTCGTTCACCCCTTTTTGCACCACCATGTTGATCTTGATCGGCGCAAGGCCGGCATGCTCGGCGTTATCGATGCCCTCGAGCACTTTCGCCACCGGAAAGCCGACATCGTTCATCGCCCGGAAGGTGTTGTCATCGATGCCATCGAGACTGACGGTGATCCGGTTCAAGCCCGCCGCCTTGAGCGCCCGGGCCCGATCCAGGGTCAGCAGCGAGGCGTTGGTGGTCAGGCTGATGTCCTCGACCCCGTCCACCGCCGAGAGCATCCCGATGAGCTTGTCGATATCCCGCCGGATCAGCGGCTCGCCGCCGGTCAGGCGCAGCTTGCGTACCCCCAGGCCGGTAAACACGCCCGCCAGGCGGGTGATCTCCTCGAAGCTCAGAAGCTGATCCTTGGGCATGAACGCATGGTTGGCCCCGAACAGCGCCTTGGGCATGCAGTAGCTGCAGCGGAAGTTGCACCGGTCGGTCAGCGAGATGCGCAGATCCCGCAGTGGCCGGTCCATCGTGTCGGTAACCGTGACCGTACTCATGGCTTCAGGCCCCCGCACCCGGCAGGGTCTCGCCCTGCAGATAGACCTCCGTGCCGTCACTGTAGGCCTCGCGCTTCCATACCGGGGCCGTTTTCTTGAGCGTATCAATGGCAAAGCGTCCCGCCTCGAAGGCCTCGGCGCGATGGGCGGCCCGCACGACCACAACGACACTGAGCTCACCGACTTCGAGCTTGCCCGTGCGATGACGGATGACGCACGAGAGGATGTCAAAACGGGCCATGGCCTCGGCCTCTACCTCGGCCAGCGCCTTTTCGGCCAGCGGCTCGTAGGCGGAATACTCGATGGCGGTGACCGCCTTGTCGTCATGATGGCGTCGCACCGTACCGCCAAAGACCACCAGCGCACCGGCGTCCGGCGACTCGGTCCCGGCGAGCAGCGCCTCGATATCGATCGTCTCGCTGTTCACGCGCTCGGTCATGCCCTCTCTCCCCGCTTGCGCTTGGCGACCGCGATGATTGATCGCACACTATCGCGTCTCTGCGTTTTTGAGTGATAGCAACCAAGATGCCGTTGAGCGACCGTTTCTGTCCAGCATTGTCGTGGCCGCCTGCATCGATCGAGCCGGCCGCCAACGTTGTCGAGCATCTGTGCCGCTCGGCGACCGAGGGACGTCGACTGCTGCTCACCGGCCCGGCCGGCAGTGGTCGGGCGGCAACACTCGAGGCGTTCACCCGGGCCGGTCCGGCGTTTGATTTCCGCCATCTGCACTGCGCCGGCCGCGCCCCCGAAGAAGACACCCCCGCCGCGGTGATCCACCATCTGCTCGCCGCCATCCGGACCCATCTGGACGCCCCGGATGCCCTGCCCATCGACGAAGCCGGGCTGCGCGAGGCCCTGCCCGGCTGGCTGGCCCGCATTGCCCATCAACGCGCGTTGATCGTCATCCACCAACTCGATCGCATCACCGGCACCGACCTGACCGGTGAACCGGACTGGCTGCCGGCCTATCTGCCCCCCGGGCTGACGCTGGTGGCCTCTGCCGAGCGCGGCCTGCTGCCGGAGCGGCTGCGCGAAGCCGGCTGGGAAGTGGTGGACATGAACCGCGCCCCGGCGCTTGATCAGCCCAGCGAGGCCCTGGCCCGGTGCATCGCCAACGACGAGGCCGCGGTTGCCACGCTTCGTCACCTGGCGGTCGCGCCCGCGGGACTGGGGCATGCGGTGCTCGATGCCCTGGGGCTCGATCCATCCGCACTGCCCGGGTCGGTGGTCCACCAGGCCGATGGGTTGCTCGAGTTCCAGCATCCTGTGCTTCGGCAGCACGCCTACAATCAACTGATCCAGGGCAGCGCCGATGCCCGGGCGGTGGCCGGTCGCATCGCCGATGCCGTGGCGCCGCCCGACGAGCACTGCCTGTGGCTGGCCCGTGCCGCCGACTGGCCGGCACTGCTCGAGCGGCTCAGCGAACCCACGGCGCTGCTGGCCTGGCGCGATGCCCCCTTTGACTGGCAAAAGCTGTGGCTCGAAATCCCCGCCCGGGATACCGCGGTCAGCCATTTGTTCAACCAGGTCAAACGCTGGCGCGAGGCCGGCGAGATGGCCACAGAGCCGCTCGCCGAGTGCCATGTGATCGCCGGTCGCATTCTCGATGCGCTGGACTCGGCGGACGCCGCCCGGGCGGTCCGATCGGCCGGCCTCAAGGCGCTGGCCCGACAGGCGCCGGAAAGCCCTGGCTGGGCGATGCTGGCTCATCACCACGCCACCACGGATCTGGCCGATGACCACCCCGATGAGGCCACCCGACAACTCCGACAGGCGCTGGCGATCCGCGAGGGCACACTGGGACCATCCAGTGCCGAAGCCCGGGCCACCCGGCACGCGCTGGCCGCGGCGCTCGAGGCCAACGGGCAGCTGGATGCCGCCATCGGCGAATACGCCGCCCTGGTGGTGGAATGCGAGTCGCGGACCGGGCGCGACCATCCCGCGCTGCTGCCCCTTTTAAGCAACCTGGGCGCCGCCCAACGGGCAGCCAATCAGCTCGAGCAGGCCCGTGGCCCGTTCGAGCGTTGCGTGAAGATCGCCGGCCAGGGCGGGCGCAACAAAACCCCGGCACTGGCGGCGGCGCTGGATAACCTGGGCAGCCTGCTCTATGCCGGCCACGACTATGCCGGCGCCGAGGCCCGCTACCGCGAAGCCTTCGAGCTCACGCAAACGTTGTTCGGGCCGGGCCACGCCGCCACCGCGGCGGCGCTCCACAACCTGGGCACCGCGCTGGACGCCCTCGAGCAGTTCCAACAGGCCCAGCGCTGCTTTCGCCGTGCGGTTGAAATCCGCACCGCCGCGCTGGGACGCGAACATGCCGAGACCGCCACCAGCCTGCACAACCTGGCAGGCGTGCTGGATGTGATCGGCCAGCGGGAGGAGGCCGAAACCCTCTACCGCGAGGCCATCGAGATCTGGCGGGCGGTGGTTGGCAGCGATCATCCGGCCACCGCCACGAGCATCAACAATCTGGCCGATCTGCTGCGTGAAGACGGCCGGCTGAACGAAGCCGAACCCCTTTATCAGGAAAATCTGCTGCTGTGGCGGTCCCTCTACGGCGAGGATCATCCCAACACGGCCATGACCGCCGCCGAGCTGGGGGGACTCTACGCCGACGCCGGCCGCGCGGATGCCGCCGAGCCGCTGTTGCGTGATGCCGTGGTGCGGCTCGAGCGGATGATGGGCATCGACAACGGGCTGCATGTCGACAGCCTCTGCCGGCTGGCGGCGATGCTGCGGCAGCAGGGCCGACGCGACGAGGCCATCGCCCTTCTGCGCAACACCTATGAGCGGGCCGCCGGCACCACCAAGGTGCTGTCGCCACGGCTGCAGAAAATCCGCCGGCACCTGGATGGCCTCGAAAAAGCCGCAGGAGGCAACCCATGAACGAGCACCGACCCACCGATCCGCGCCTTGCCGCTGACCTGCCGGCGGTGTTCGAGGCGGTCTTTCTGCCGGCCGTCGATAGCGTTCTGGAGGAAATCCGGCGGCGCAAGGCCGATGGCGCCGAGGAGGGGCTTTTGGTGTGGGCCGAGACCCAGGCGCAGGGCCATGGACAACACGGCCCGTGGGCGTCGCCGCCGGGCGGGCTTTATTGCGGCATCCTGCTGGAGCCGGATTTTCCGCGCGAGCGCTGGCCCGAGCTGGGTCTTGTCGCCGTGCTGGCGCTTGGCACGGTCACCGCCGAGCTCCTGCCACCGCTCACCGGGCTGGATTACGGCTGGCCCAACGATGTGCTGGTCAACGGCCACAAGGTCGGCGGCATCGCCCTGCATGGCGCCGGCGAGGATGGGCTGGTGATCCTTGCCCATCTCAATGTCGCCCCGCCGGTGGAGGGCTGGGAATACGCCAGCCTGGTCGCCGATGGCGCCGCCGACACCACCCCCGGCGAAGCCCTGGGCCGCTACGCGGCGTATCTGCTCGATGGCCTGCAGCGCTGGCACGACGAGGGGCTGGCCGCCATCGCCCGGTCCCTGCGGGCACGCGGGCTGCGCAACATCGACCCGCAGAGCGGTGGGCTGATCGACCCAGAGCAAACCCTTGCCGGTTTTTTTGCCGAGGTCTGCAATGAGCGTCATTGATGCCGATGGGGTCCGCACCTACCTGCTGGATCTGCAGCACAAAATTTGTGACGCCCTGGCGGATGTAGACGGCGGGGCCTTTCACGAGGACAGCTGGGATCGCGAACAAGGCGGCGGCGGTCGCAGCCGGGTGCTGGCCGACGGCCGGGTCCTTGAACAGGCCGGGGTCAACTTCTCGCATGTCTTCGGCGATGGCTTGCCGGCCAGCGCCACCGAGCGGCGGCCCGAGCTGGCCGGCCAGGGCTTCGAGGCCATGGGGGTGTCGCTGGTCATCCATCCGCGCAACCCCTATGTCCCCACCTCCCACGCCAATGTGCGGTTCTTTCGCTCGCGGGGCGGGGCGGGCGAACCGGTCTGGTGGTTTGGTGGTGGCTTCGATCTGACCCCGTTCTATCCGTTTATCGAGGACTGCCGTCACTGGCATGCCGTGGCCCGGGATGCGGTCGCGCCCTTCGGCGAGACCCTCTATCCGCGGTTCAAGCGCTGGTGTGACGAGTATTTCTACCTCCCCCACCGCGGCGAGACCCGCGGCGTCGGCGGGCTTTTCTTCGACGATTATGCCGAGGGCGGCTTCGAGCAGGCCTTTGCCCTGATGCGCGCGGTGGGTGATGCCTACCTGGATGCCTACATCCCCCTCGTAAAGCGCCGGATGGACACCCCCTACGGCGAGCGGGAACGACAGTTCCAGCTCTATCGCCGGGGACGCTATGTCGAGTTCAACCTGCTGTTCGACCGCGGCACGAAATTCGGTATCCAGTCCGGCGGGCGCACCGAATCCATCCTCATGTCCATGCCGCCACTGGCCCGCTGGGAGTATGGCTACGAGCCCGATCCGGACAGCCCTGAGGCCGCGCTGACAAAGGACTACCTGCACCCGCAGGAATGGCTCTGATCGGCTCCGGCCGCCGCATCCAGCCATCGCCCGACGGTGACCGACCCATCTCGTCGGGCAAATTATTTATGCCTCAAAGGAACGAATAACGGGGCGACATGCCCTGACAAACCGGGTAGCGTGACCCCTCCTGCGAAAACGGATTTTCCGCAGCGCAACAATAACCTACGCGACTTGACGGTCTGGTCATCACGACAAGGGGAGGCTAGGCTGGATAGCCAACGACAACGGAGAGGTGAGCAATGGCAGCACGAATGACGCCCATGCCGACCCCCGGCGATCCGGATCCGCAGGAAACCCAGGAATGGCTCGAGGCCATCGAATCGGTCCTCTACTACGAAGGCCCGGAACGCGCCCAGTTCCTGCTCGAGCGCATGGTGGACACCGCCCGGCGACGGGGCGGACAGCTGCCGTTCAAGGCCACCACGGCCTACCAGAACACCATCCCCGTGGCCCACGAGCGGCCCTTTCCGGGTGACCGGGCGCTGGAGTCGCGGATCCGTTCGATCATCCGCTGGAACGCCATGGCCATGGTGGTGCAGGCCAACCGCGACCGGGATGGCATCGGCGGTCACATCGCCTCGTTCGCCTCTTCGGCCACCCTCTACGAGATCGGCTTCAACCACTTCTGGCACGCCCCCAGCGACGAGCACGGCGGCGACCTGGTGTTCATGCAGGGGCACTCCGCACCGGGCATCTACGCCCGCGCCTTTCTCGAAGGCCGGCTCAGCGAGGCCGATCTGCACAACTTCCGCGCCGACCTGGCAACCGAGGGCAAACCGCTGTCCTCCTACCCCCACCCCTGGCTGATGCCCGATTTCTGGCAGCTGCCTACGGTGTCCATGGGCCTGGGGCCGATCATGGGTGTCTACCAGGCACGCTTTCTGAAGTATCTGCACAACCGCGGCATCGCCGATACCGCCAACCGCAAGGTCTGGGTGTTCTGCGGCGACGGCGAGATGGACGAGCCCGAAAGCCTGGGCGCCATCGGGGTTGCCGCCCGCGAAGGCCTCGACAATCTGATCTTCGTGGTCAACTGCAACCTGCAGCGGCTGGATGGCCCGGTTCGCGGCAACGGCAAGATCATCCAGGAGCTCGAGGGCGAGTTCCGGGGCGCCGGCTGGAACGTGCTCAAAGTGATCTGGGGCGCCGCCTGGGACAGCCTGCTGGCCAAGGATCATGACGGACTGCTCCAGCGACGCATGGAAGA
The DNA here is from genome assembly GCA_913061005.1 of uncultured Ectothiorhodospiraceae bacterium. Lineage (GTDB taxonomy): Bacteria > Pseudomonadota > Gammaproteobacteria > Nitrococcales > Nitrococcaceae > Spiribacter > Spiribacter pallidus. The sequence continues at coordinate 72,069 of CAJXSH010000002.1, forward strand.
AGCCGTCGACGGCGAGTACCAGAACTTCAAGGCCAAGGGCGGCGCCTACACCCGGGAACATTTCTTTGGCAAATACCCCGAGCTCAAGGCCATGGTGGCCAACATGTCCGACGAGGACATCTGGCGGCTCAAGCGCGGCGGCCACGATGCCGCCAAGGTCTACAACGCCTACCGATCGGCCGTCGAACACGAAGGCCAGCCCACGGTCATCCTGGCCAAGACCGTCAAGGGCTACGGCATGGGTGAGGCCGGCGAGGGTCAGAACATCACCCATCAGCAAAAGAAAATGGCGGAAAACGCCCTCAAGGAGTTCCGCGATCGCTTCCACATCCCGGTGCCGGACGAGAAGGTCGCCGATGCACCCTTCTACAAGCCGGCGGATGACTCGCCCGAGATTCAGTATCTCCACGAGCGCCGCCAGGCCCTCGGTGGCTATCTGCCCGAGCGCAAGGTCACCGCGGCCCCGCTGAAGGTGCCGGAGCTCTCGGCGTTCGATGTGCTGCTCAAGGACAGCGGCGAGCGGGAGATGTCCACCACCATGGCCTTTGTCCGGGCCCTTTCGATCATCGCCCGCGACAAGGCGCTGTCCTCGCGGCTGGTGCCCATCGTCCCGGACGAGGCGCGGACCTTTGGCATGGAAGGGCTGTTCCGGCAGCTGGGCATCTATGCCCCCCAGGGCCAGCTCTACGAGCCCCAGGATGCCGATCAGCTGATGTACTACCGCGAGGATCAGAAAGGTCAGATCCTCCAGGAGGGCATCAACGAGGCCGGCGCCATGTCCAGCTGGATCGCCGCGGCCACCGCCTATGCCAACCACGGCGTCGAGATGATCCCCTTCTACGCCTACTACTCGATGTTCGGTTTCCAGCGGGTGGGGGACCTGGCCTGGGCGGCCGGCGACATGCAGGCCAAGGGATTCCTGATGGGCGGCACCGCCGGCCGCACCACCCTCAACGGCGAGGGGCTGCAGCATGAGGATGGCCACAGCCACCTGATGAGTGCCGCGATTCCCAACTGCCGCTCCTACGACCCGACGTTTGCCTACGAGATGGCGGTCATCATCCAGGATGGCATGAAGCGGATGTACGAAGACCAGGAATCGGTCTTCTACTACATCACCATGATGAACGAGAACTACCACCAGCCGGCCATGCCCGAAGGCGCCGAGGATGGCATCCGCCGCGGCATGTACCGGCTTAAGAAAGGCGGCCGCGGCAAAAAACGGGTCCAGCTCATGGGCTCGGGCACCATCCTCATGGAGGTCATCGCCGCCGCCGAGTTGCTGAAAAACGACTACGGTGTGGATAGCGATATCTGGAGTTGCCCATCGTTTACCGAACTGCGTCGTGACGGCATCGACTGCGAGCGCCACAACCTGCTGCACCCGAAAGCCGAGCCCCGGGTGCCATACGTCCAGCAGTGCCTGCAGGGCCATGATGGCCCGGCGGTGGCGTCCACCGACTACATGCGCGCATTCGCCGACCAGATCCGGCCCTATCTGGACCGTCACTACGTGGTCCTGGGCACCGACGGCTATGGCCGCTCGGACACCCGCGAGAACCTGCGTCGCTTCTTCGAAGTCGATCGCTACTACGTGGCGGTGGCGGCGCTCAAGGCCCTGGCCGATGAAGGGACCATCGAGCCCGGCCAGGTCGAAAAGGCCATTGCGCAGTACAACATCGACACTGACGCCCCCAACCCGAGCACGGTCTAACGCGCCGGCGTCGCAGGAGGAATTCGCGTGGCAGACATCAAGGAAATCACCGTCCCGGACATCGGTGACTTCGACGCCGTCGACGTCATCGAGGTGCTGGTCCAGCCGGGCGACACCATCGAGGCCGAGTCCTCACTGATCACGCTGGAAAGCGACAAGGCCACCATGGAGGTGCCGGCCCCTTTCTCCGGCACGATTACCGAGGTCCTCATCCAGGTGGGCGACAAGGTCTCCGAAGGCAGTGTGGTGGCCAAGGCCGAGGTGGCCGGGGACGACGGGGGTGACGCATCGACCGGGGCATCGACCGACGCACCCGCCGATGAAACGACTGCCCCGCCGGCCACGGCGTCCGACGAGACGCCCGCCGCCGAGGCGACCGCTCCGGCCGCTCCGGCTGCACCGGCGCCCGCCGAGCCGGCCCCCGCCGAAGCGTCCTCGGCCGCCGCGGCGCCGGGTGCCGGTACATCCACCAACGACGGCGCGGCCATCAACGCCGAACAGCAGCGCCTGGCGCATGCCGGCCCGTCGGTGCGACGGTTTGCCCGGGAACTGGGTGTGCCACTGAACGAGGTCGAGGGCAGCGGGCCCAAGGGGCGGATCACCAAAGAAGACGTCCAGGCATTCGTCAAATCGGCCCTTGGCACGGGCGCGGGTGCCGGTGCCGGCGCCGGGGCGGCCGCCCCGGCCGGTGGCATGGGGATTCCGCCCATTCCCGAGGTGGACTTTGGCAAATTCGGCGAGATCGAAGAGGTGGAACTGCCTCGGATCAAGAAACTCTCCGGGCCCCATCTCCATCGCAGCTGGCTCAACATCCCCCATGTCACCCAGTTTGACGAGGCGGACATCACCGAGCTTGACGCCTTCCGCAAGGCCGAGAAGGCCGCCGCCGAGAAGGCCGGCATCAAACTCACGCCGCTCGCCTTTCTGGTCAAGGCAGCCGCCCGGGCGCTGGTGGAATTTCCCGATTTCAACAGCTCGCTGCGCAGCGATGGCGCGGCGTTGATCCGCAAGCACTACATCAACATCGGCGTGGCGGTGGATACACCCAACGGTCTGGTGGTGCCGGTAATCAAGGACGCCGATCACAAGGGTGTCTACGACATCGCCGCGGACCTGGCCGAGCTCTCTGCCAAGGCACGGGACGGCAAGCTCGGCCCCGCCGACATGCAGGGCGGGACCTTCAGCATCTCGAGCCTCGGCGGGATTGGCGGGACGGCATTCACGCCCATCGTCAATGCACCGGAAGTGGCGATCCTGGGGGTATCCAAATCCTCCACCAAGCCGGTCTGGGATGGCGAGGCTTTCGCCCCCCGTCTCATGCTCCCGCTCAGCCTGTCCTACGACCACCGGGTGATCGACGGCGCCGCCGCCGCCCGGTTCACCACTTACCTCGCCGGCGTGCTGGGTGACCTGCGCCGGCTCATTCTCTGACGCCCGGAGGCACGCGGTCGATGACACAAGCCAAGGAAATTCGCGTCCCCGACATTGGCGACTTTGATGCCGTCGAAGTCATCGAGGTGCTGGTCGGCCCCGGCGACAGCATCGAGGCCGAGGCCTCGCTGATCACGCTGGAAAGCGATAAAGCCACCATGGAGGTGCCGGCCCCGTTCGACGGCACCATCGAGTCGGTCAGCATCAATGTCGGCGACAAGGTCTCCGAAGGGGATGTCATTGGCACCGCCGTCCCGGCCGAGGCCGAATCAACCGCCGCGGCCGAGACGGAAGACGCCGGGCCGCAGGCGGCCGAGCCCGCCCCCGCCGAGCCGGCGGCAACACCCGCCGATGCCCCCGATGCAGCTCCCGCCGCCAGCGCCAACGCCGCCGCACCCGCCGAAGCCGACTGCGATGTGCTGGTCATCGGTGCCGGCCCCGGTGGCTACAGTGCGGCATTCCGCGCGGCCGACCTGGGACTCAAAACCGTGCTCGTCGAGCGTTATCCGAGTCTGGGCGGTGTTTGCCTGAATGTGGGCTGCATCCCCTCCAAGGCGCTGCTCCATGCCGCCAAGGTCATCGACGATGCCGAGTTTTTCGCCGATCACGGCATCGAGTTCGGCAAGCCGAAAATCGATCTGAAAAAACTCGAGGCCTGGAAATCGGACGTGGTGGGCAAGCTCACCGGCGGGCTGCAGGGGCTGGCCAAGCAACGCAAGGTCGAGGTGGTGACCGGTCCGGCGCAGTTCATCGACGACCATCACGTCAGCGTCGACACCGCCGACGGCGAACGCCGCATCAGCTTTCGCAACGGCATCATCGCCGCGGGTTCGCGGCCGATCGCGCCACCGGGGTTCGACCTCGATCATCCGCGCATCATGGATTCCACCGATGCCCTCGAGCTCGAGGAAATCCCCAAGCGCATGCTGGTGGTCGGTGGCGGCATCATTGGCCTGGAGATGGCCTCGGTCTACCACGCCCTGGGCAGCGAGATCACGGTGGTCGAGCTCGCCGACCGGCTCATGGCCGGTGCCGACCCGGACATCGTCAAACCCTTTCGCAAGATCATCGACAAGCGCTACGCCAATATCTACCTCAACACCCGGGTGGCCGGGCTCGAGGCCGATGACAAGGGCGTCGAGGTGCAATTCGAAGGGGACAAGGCGCCGTCGAGCGACCGATTCGACCGGGTGCTGGTCTCGGTGGGCCGCCGGCCCAACACCGACCGGCTCAACCTCGAGGCCACCGGCGTCAAACTGCTGGACAACGGCTGCATCGAGGCCGACGAGCAGATGCGCACCCGCGTGCCCCATCTCTTTGCCATTGGTGATCTGATCGGCCAGCCCATGCTGGCCCACAAGGCGGTCCACGAGGGCAAGGTGGCCGCCGAAGTAGCGGCCGGCGAGAAAAGCGCCTTCGACGCCCGGGTCATCCCCTCGGTGGCCTACACCGACCCCGAGGTGGCCTGGGTGGGTGTCACCCAGGAACAGGCCAAGGCCGAGGGCATGGACGTCGAGGTGGCCAGCTTTCCCTGGGCGGCCAACGGCCGATCGCTTTCGCTGGGCCGGGATGAAGGCATCACCAAGCTGATCTTCGAGCGCAGCAGCGAACGCGTGGTGGGTGCGGGCATTGTCGGCCCCAATGCCGGTGACCTGATCGCCGAGGTGGGGTTGGCCATCGAGATGGGCGCCGACATGCATGACATCGGGCTGACCGTCCATCCGCATCCGACACTCTCCGAGACGGTCGGGATGGCCGCGGAGGCGGCCGCCGGCACGCTGACCGACCTCTATATGCCCAAGAAAAAACCCTGACGCCCCATGGTCCGGCCCGCCACCGTCGTCGCCACCGGTCGCTACCTCCCGGCGCGCCGGGTGGACAACGACGAGCTGCGGGCAAGATTTGCCGGCGGTGACCAGGCCGATGTCATCGACCGGTTCGAGGCCGCCTCGGGCATCCGGCAACGCTACTGGGCCGACCCGGCCGAGAACACCTCGGACCTGGCCGTGGCGGCGGCGCAGCAGGCACTCGAGCGGGCCGGATGGGCCGCCGCCGACCTGGATCTCATCCTGGTGGGCACCGACACACCGGATCGGATCACACCCGCCACCAGCACCATCGTTCAGGGCAAACTCGGCGCCCACCGCGCCGGCACCTTTGACATCGGCTGCGCCTGTGCCTCCTTTCCCACGGCACTGGCCACCGCGGCGGGGTTGATCGCCACCAACCCATCCATCCGGCGCGTGCTGGTCATCGGCGCCTATCTGATGCAGCGGCTCGCCGATGCCAACGACCCCATGGTGTTTTTCTACGGTGACGGCGCCGGCGCAGCCTTGCTGGCCCCGGCCGACGGCCCGGGCCTGGTCGCCAGTCACTTCCTCGCCGATGGCCGCTACGCCGATCATTGGGGCATCGCTGCCGGCGGCACCGAAGAGCCGGCCAACCCGGCGGCCCTCGCCGCCGGCCGAACCACGGTGCAGCTCTACAAACGCTATCCGCCAACGCTCAACGAGCAGCAGTGGCCGGCGATGATCGACGCACTGGCCCGACAGGCCGGCTTTGCACCCGCTGCCATCCGCCTGGCGGTATTCACCCAGATCAATGCCGAGAGCATCAACACGGTCTGCGAACAGACCGGCATCCCCGCCGAGCGTGCCCCACGACTGATGGACCGCTATGGCTATACCGGATCGGCCTGTGTGCCGATCGCGCTGGATCATGCGCTGGCATCGGGTTTGACGAAAAGCGGCGAACTGGTGACGCTGATAGGCTCGGGCGTTGGCTACAACATGGCCGGCGTGGCCTTGTATCCAGAGATCATCGACCAGCAGGGGAGCAGAGGATGACCGTCGGGCGCCGCGACGCCATGGATGCCATCCACCAACAGGCCGTCCGTCAGTGGCCGGCGGATCAACAGACACTGATCGGGGCGTTTGTCGATCACTACTACGGCATGGCCAGCGGCGAAGACTTTGCCGACCGCTCGGCCGCCGATCTGTTCGGCGCCGCCGCTGCCCACTACCGGCTGGGCGAGCGACGCCGCGGCGATACGCATCTGCGGGTATACAACCCGGAGGCAAGCCGCGATGGCTGGGCCAGCGACCATACGGCCATCCAGCTGGTCACCGATGACAGGCCCTTTCTGGTCGACTCGCTGTCGATGGCGGTGAACGAACAGGGCCTGATGGTCCACCGGCTGGTCCACCCGGTGCTCGAGGTGGACCGGCGCCCCGACGGGGCCATCATCGATGTCTGTGACGATGCCGACGCCGCCGGCCGGGCCGAGGCCTGGATCCATCTCGAGGTCGACCGGCAGGCCGAGCCCGGGCAGCTGGCGGGCCTGGAGCAGGCCCTTCGCGCCGCGCTATCGGACGTCGAAGCGGCGGTGGATGATTGGCCGGCCATGGCCGCGGCCGCCGACAAGGCCCGGCAAGACCTGCAAAACCAACCCCCCGGGGCAATGACAGCTGACCTTGCCGAGGTGGATGCCTTTCTGCAGTGGCTCGTCGATGATCATTTCACCTTCCTGGGCTATCGTTGCTATGCGCTGACCCGGCAAGACGACGCGCTCCAGCTTGAGGTCGTGCCCGACACCGGCCTGGGCATCCTGCGGGACGACGAAACCGCCCCGCGGCCGTCGCAGAGCTTCACCGCCCTGCCCCCAGGCGAGCGCGAGCAGGCCCTCGCCCCGGATCCGCTCATCCTGACCAAATCCAGCCGCCGGGCCACCGTCCATCGGGCCGGCTACATGGACAGCATCGGCGTGAAGCGCTTCAACGCCGACGGCGAGGTGATCGGCGAACACCGCTTTCTGGGGCTCTACACTTCGGCGGCCTACAGTCGTAACCCCCGGCACATCCCGCTTTTGCGCAAAAAGGTGGGGCGGGTGCTGGATGACGCCAACCTGCGGCCACGAAGCCATGCCGGCAAGGCGCTTTTGCATATCCTCGATACCTACCCGCGGGATGAGCTCTTTCAGATCGACAGCGAGACACTCCGCGACACCGCAATGGGCATCCTGCAACTGCAGGAGCGGCAACGCACCCGGCTTTTTCTACGCCACGATCCCTTCGGCCGCTTTGTCTCCTGCCTGGTCTACACCCCCCGGGATCGTTACGACACCGGTGTGCGCCAGCGCATGCAGGCAATCCTGATGGAGGCATTCGGCGGCGCCCATTCGGAGTTCGGTGTCCAGCTGACCGAGGCGGTACTCGCGCGCATTCACTTTATCGTCCACTTCAGCGATCACCATCGGGCAACGGTCGATACCGACTGGCTCGAGTCGGCCCTGGCCGCGACCACCCGCATCTGGCGGGATGATCTCGCCGAGGCGTTGCGCAGCCACTTTGGTGAAGCCCGCGGCGCACGGCTGCAGGGCCGCTATGGCGAGGCCTTCTCTGCCGCCTACCGCGAGGACACCGAGGTGGACGAGGCGGTCGAGGACATCGAACAGATGCAGGCCCTCGAGGCAATGGACGGCCTGGTGGTCCGCCTCTACCGTCCCCCCCAGGCCGGCCCCGGCGAGCTTCGGCTCAAGCTCTATCAGGCCGGCACCGCCATCGCCCTGTCCGAGGTCCTCCCGGTGCTCGAGCACATGGGTGTGCGGGTGATCGACGAACGCCCCTATCTCGCCCAACCCGCCGATGGCGGGCAATGCTGGATCCACGACTTCGGGCTGAGCGCCGACACCGATCTGGCAGCGGACACAGCCGATCTGGCCGGGCGTTTCGCGGCGGCCTTCCGAGCGGTCTGGCAGGGCCAGGCCGAGGACGATGGCCTCAACGCGCTGATCCTCACCGGGCTCGACTGGCGCGAAGTCACGGTCCTGCGCGGCTATGTCCAGTACCTGCGGCAGACGGGCACGCCTTACAGCCAGGCCTACATCGAGGCAACCCTGGCCGCCCACCCGCCGATTGCCACCGGGCTCATCCGGCTGTTCCACCAGCGCTTTGATCCCGCTTCGGCCGACGATTCGGCGGCGGCGGCCACCCGCGAAACCCTGGCCACCCAACTCGACGCCGTCAAAAGCCTGGACGAGGATCGCATCCTGCGCCGGCTCTTCGAGGCGGTATCCGCCACCCTGCGCACCAATTTCTACCAGCGGGATGCCGAGGATCGGCCCAGGCCCTGTCTGGCCCTGAAGCTACAGCCCGCCGCCATTGGCGAGATGCCCAAACCGGTGCCGGCCTACGAAATCTTTGTCACCGGGCCGCGGGTCGAGGGCGTGCATCTGCGGGGCGGTCGGGTGGCCCGCGGCGGCCTGCGGTTTTCGGAACGCCGCGAAGACTACCGCACCGAGGTCCTGGGCCTGATGAAAGCCCAAATGGTCAAAAACGCCCTGATCGTCCCGGTGGGCGCCAAGGGCGGATTCATCGGCAAGCAGCTGCCCGAGCCACGCGAGGCCCGTCAGCAGGCGGTGGCCGAGTGCTATCGGCTTTTCGTCAGCAGCCTGCTGGATATCACCGACAACATCGTCGACGACCAGGTCCAGCCGCCGCCGGCGGTGGTCCGCCAGGACGACGACGACCCCTATCTGGTGGTTGCCGCCGACAAGGGCACTGCCAGCTTCTCGGACATTGCCAACGAGATTGCCGAGGCATACGGCTTCTGGCTTCATGACGCCTTCGCCTCCGGTGGCTCGACCGGCTATGACCACAAAGCCATGGGCATCACCGCCCGGGGTGCCTGGGTGGCGGTCCAGCGGCACTTCCGCGAACTGGGCCACGACATCCAGCACGAGCCCTTCACCGCCGTCGGCATCGGCGATATGTCCGGCGATGTCTTTGGCAACGGCATGCTCCAGTCCCGGGCCACCCGGCTTGTCGCCGCCTTCGACCACCGCCATGTCTTCATCGACCCCGACCCGGATGCCGAGGCCAGCTATGCCGAACGGCAGCGCCTGTTCAATCAGCCCGGCTCGACATGGGCCGACTACGACCCGGACCGGATCAGCGACGGTGGCGGGGTGTGGTCGCGCCAGGACAAATCCATCCCCCTGTCCGCGCCGGCGCGCCGGGCGCTCGCCGTCGATGCCCACGAGCTGACCCCGGATGCCCTGATCCGGGCCATCCTCTGCGCGCCGGTGGATCTGCTCTGGAACGGCGGTGTGGGCACCTATATCAAGGCCGCCGACGAGACCCATGCCGAGGTGGGCGACAAGGGCAATGACGCGGTCCGGGTGGATGCCGAATCACTGCGCTGCCGGGTCATCGGCGAGGGCGGCAACCTGGGGGTCACGGCCCTGGGTCGGGTCGCTTTTGCCCTGGCCGGCGGCCGGGTCAACAGCGATGCCATCGACAACTCCGGCGGGGTCGACTGCTCCGACCACGAGGTCAATATCAAGATCCTGCTCAACGGCGTCATGGACGATGGCGAACTGGACGAGGCACAACGCCGGGAACTGCTCGCCGCCATGACCGAGGATGTGGCCGCCCATGTGCTCGCCAACAACGATGACCAGACCCGGGCGCTCAGCCTGATGGAGGATCATGCCGCCCCCCGGCTCAACGAGCAGGCCCGCTGCATGCGCGTGCTCGAGCGCGCCGGCCAGCTGGAGCGCGCGGTCGAACAGCTCCCCGACGATGAGGGCATCACCGAGCGACAGCAGCGCGGCCTGGGCCTGACCCGCCCGGAGCTCTCCATTCTGCTGGCCTACGTCAAGATCGACACCTATGGTGCGCTGCTGGACGACGAAACGCTTGATGCCGGCGATCACCAGCCGATCCTGCAGCAGTACTTTCCACAGGCCCTGCGCGAGCGCTTTGGCAAACGAATCGACCAGCATCCCCTGCGCCGGGAAATCCTTGCCACCCGACTGGCCAACCATGTGCTCAACCGCATGGGCGCGACCTTTCTGCAACGGGTCACCGAGGCCACCGGCCGCACCGTCCCGGCAGCCATCACCGCCTTTCTGCAGGCCGAGGCGATCTTCGAACTGCCTGCCCTGTGGGACGACATCGATGCCCTGACCGGCCAGGTCAGCGCCGCCCACCAGCGGGTCATGCTCCACGAGCTCTGCGATCTGCACGAACGCACCACCCTCTGGCTGCTGCGCCATCGCCGGCCGGCTACCCGCGAGGCCGATGACACCACCGCGCTGGCGTCGGCGGTGGCGCGGTACCGCCAAGGGCTGGACGGGCTGATCAGTCCGGCCGATCAGGCCCTGATCGATGAACGGTATGCCCGGCAATGCGAAGCCGGGGTGCCGGCGTCGTTGGCCGCGACCATGGCCCGGCTGGTCATGCTCTATCCGGTGCTGGACATCCACGACGCCGCCGCCGAAACCCGGGCAAGCCTCGATGAGGCCGCCCGGGTGCATTTTGCCGCCGCCCGGTCCCTGGGCACCGGGGCGTTGATCGATACGGTGACGGCGTTCGAGCCGATGGACGACTGGCAATCGCGATTCCGCAGCGGGCTGCTCGATAGCATCCATGACAGCCGGCGGCAGGTCACCGAAGCCATCCTCAGGCGGACCCCCGAGGCCGACCCCGCCGAGCGGGTCGAGCGCTGGCTTGCCGAGCACCAGACCGCCGCCGAGTCGTTCCGGAGTACCGCCGAACAGGTCACCGGCGCCGTGCAACCCGAACCGGCCATGCTGGCGGTGGCCCTGCAGTCGCTGCAGCAACTCACCCCCACCGAGGCGCATCCGGCATGAGCGAGACCCTCGACCTTGCGTTTCAACACGAGGGCGACGGCCCACCGGTGATCATGCTCCACGGGCTGTATGGCTCGGGCAACAACTGGCGTGGTGTGACCGGCGAGCTTGCCCGGCACTACCACATTATCCGGCCGGATTTGCGCAACCACGGCAGCTCGCCCCACCACCCGGCCATGGACTATCCGAGCATGGCCGAAGATGTTGTGCGGCTCATCGATCGGCTGGCGCTCGAGCGCGTCACCCTGGTCGGCCACAGCATGGGCGGCAAGGTGGCCATGGCGATGGCACAGATCGCCCCGGCGCGCCTCGCCGGGTTGATGGTGGTGGATATCGCGCCGGTCAGCTATGACCACAGCCAGGAGCATGGCCGCCTGATCAAAACCCTCCAGGCGCTGGAGTTGAGTGCCATCGACAGCCGACAGGCCGCGGACCGGGCATTGGCGTCGGCCATCCCGCAGCCGGCGATCCGGCAGTTTCTGCTCACCAATCTGCAGCGCGACAAAAACGGCTGGTCATGGCGGATCCCGCTGGCGATACTGGGCGAACAACTGCCGGTCATCCAGTCCTGGCCGGCCGATCTGGATCAACCATGGACCGGGCCCGCCTGCTTTTTGCACGGCGAGGCATCGGGCTATGTGCAGGAGGAGGGCCAGCAGGCCATCGAACGGCTGTTTCCCGACGCTACCCGGGTCGGTTTGCCCGGTGTGGGCCACTGGGTGCACGCCGAGGCACCGGATGCGTTCAAGGATCAGCTTCAATCATTTCTATCCCATAACAATCACTAGCACCCAAGGGAACGACCATGGCAGAGGACTTCAAACAAAGCGCGCTCGAGTACCACCGCCAACCCACCCCCGGCAAGATCGAGGTCGCTCCGACCAAACCCCTGGCCAACCAGCGGGATCTGGCCCTGGCCTACAGCCCGGGCGTGGCCGCCGCCTGCGAGGCGATCGTCGAGGACGAGCGCGAAGCCGCCCGGGTCACCGCCCGGGGCAATCTGGTGGGCGTGATCACCAACGGCACCGCGGTCCTGGGCCTGGGGGCCATCGGCCCGCTGGCCTCCAAGCCGGTCATGGAGGGCAAAGGGGTCCTTTTCAAGAAGTTCGCGGGCATCGACGTCTTTGACATCGAGGTCAACGAGACCGATGCCGATGCCCTGGTCGAGACCATTGCCCGCCTCGAGCCGACCTTTGGCGGGATCAACCTCGAGGACATCAAGGCCCCGGAGTGCTTCGAGGTGGAGGCAAAACTCCGCGAGCGCATGAACATCCCGGTCTTCCACGACGACCAGCACGGCACCGCCATTACCGCGGCGGCGGCCATCTACAACGGTCTGCGACTGGTGGACAAGCGCTTTGAGGACGTCAAACTGGTGACCTCGGGCGCCGGGGCCTCGGCCATCGCCTGCCTCGATCTGCTGGTGTCGATGGGGCTGCGCCCCGAGAACGTCATCGCCACCGACCGTCAGGGCGTCATCTACCGCGGCCGCAAGGAATACATGGACGACCGCAAGGCGGTCTATGCCGCCGACACCGACGCCCGCAGCCTGGATGAGGCGATCGCCGATGCGGATATCTTTCTGGGCCTGTCGGCGCCGGGGGTATTGACCGCCGATATGGTCAAGCGCATGGCCGACAAGCCCATGATCATGGCCCTTGCCAACCCGACACCCGAGATCTGGCCCGAAGAGGCGCTGGAGGCCCGCCCGGACGCCATCATCTCCACCGGCCGCTCCGACTACCCCAACCAGGTCAACAACGTCCTGTGCTTTCCCTTCATCTTTCGCGGCGCACTGGATGTCGGGGCGACCACCATCAACGACGAGATGAAAAAGGCCTGTGTCCGCGCCATCGCCGATCTGGCCACCATGGAATCATCGGATGTGGTGATCGCCGCCTACGGCGGTAAACCGCTTTCCTTTGGCCCGGAATACCTCATCCCCAAGCCCTTCGACCCACGGCTGATCACCCGCATCGCGCCCGAGGTGGCGCGTGCGGCCATGGAAAGCGGCGTGGCCACCCGCCCCATCGAAGATTTCACCGCCTACAAGCGGCGCCTGTCCGACTATGTCTTCCAGTCGGGCCTGCTCATGAAGCCCATCTTCGAGCGGGCCAGCCAGGACCCCAAACGGGTGGTCTATGGCGATGGCGAGGACGAGCGCATCCTCCAGGCGGTTCAGCTGGTGGTGGACGATCGCCTGGCAAAGCCGATCATCATCGGCCGCCGTCGGGTGGTGAAGATGCGCATCGAGCGCCTGGGGCTGCGGCTCGAGCTGGACCAGGATTTCGAGCTGGTCGACCCCGAGGACGATCCGCGGTTCAAGGAATACTGGCAGCTCTACCACTCCATCATGGAGCGGCGCGGCGTCACACCGGACCGTGCCCGACAGATCGTGCGCACGCGCAACACCGTCATCGCCGCGCTCATGGTCCGGCGGGGCGAGGCCGATGCCATGCTCTCGGGCGCGGTGGGCAAGTATCACCGCCAGCTCGACTACGTCAACGAGGTCCTGGGACGGCGCACCGGGGTGCGCAACCTAACGGCCATGAACGCCATCATCACCCCCAAGGGCACGCTCTTTTTGTGCGACACCTACGTCAACCAGAACCCCAATGCCCACCAGCTGGCAGAGATGACGGTGCTGGCCGCCGACGAGATTCGGCGTTTTGGCATGACCCCCAAGGTGGCGCTGCTGTCGCACAGCAATTTCGGCACCTCGGATGCGCCCGAGGCGGCCAAGATGCGCGAGGCGCTGCAGCTCATCGAAGACCGCGATCCGTCGCTGGCGGTCGAAGGCGAGATGCACGGCGACGCCGCCCTCAACGAGGAAATCCGCAACCGCATCTTCCCCAACTCGCAGCTGGAGGGCGAAGCCAACCTGCTGATCATGCCCACGCTGGATGCGGCCAATATCGCCTTTAACCTGCTCAAGACCGTGACCGATGCGGTCTCTATCGGACCCATTATCCTGGGGATGTCCAAACCGGCTCATATCCTCACCCCCTCGGTGACCGTGCGCGGCGTGGTCAACCTGACCGCGTTGGCGGGTGTCGAGGCAGCCATGGCGGCCAGTGACCAGGGAGGTAACCCATGACCCACGCCATTCGCATCCATCAGTTCGGCGGCCCGGAGGTGCTCGGTCTCGAGTCGGTGACGGTGGCCGACCCCGGCCCCGGCGAGGTCCGGCTGCGTCACAGCCACATCGGGCTCAACTACATCGATGTCTACTTTCGTACCGGTGTCTATCAGCCGGCGGCCATGCCCTTTACCCCCGGTTTCGAGGCCGCCGGCGAGGTCATCGCCGTGGGCGAGGGCGTGTCGGATGTGGCCGTCGGCGATCGGGTGGCCTATGCCGCTCGTCCCCCCGGGGCCTACGCCGAAGAGCGGGTGATCAGCGCCGATAGTCTGGTCAAGCTGCCCGCCGCCATTGGCAATGAGCAGGCCGCCGGGATGATGCTCAAGGGCATGACCGCGCACATGCTGCTCAAACGGGTCTATGCCGTGCAGCCGGGGGATGCGGTTCTGGTCCATGCCGCCGCCGGTGGCGTGGGCCTGATCCTCTGCCAGTGGGCCCGTCATCTTGGCGCCACCGTGATTGGCACCGTGGGCAGTGAGGCCAAGGCCGAACTGGCCCGCGCCCACGGCTGCCACCATCCCGTTCTCTACCGTGATGAGGATATCGGCGAGCGTGTCCGCCAGATCACCGGCGGCGAGGGGGTTGCCGTTGCCTATGACTCGGTGGGTGCCGATACGCTGCGCCAGTCCCTGGGCTGTCTGCGGCGCCGTGGCATGCTGGTGAGCTTTGGCCAGTCCTCGGGCAAGCCCCCGGCCATCGAGGTCGGCGAGCTGGCCGCCGGTGGCTCGCTGTTCATGACCCGGCCGACCATGTTCGATTACGTCGGCGAACGTGAGCCGATGCGGGCGGCCGCCGAGGCGTTGTTTGATGTCGTGGCCAAGGGCGTGGTGTCCATCGAGATCGGCCGCCGGTTCGGCCTGGCCGAGGCCGCGGAGGCCCACCGTGCCCTCGAGGCACGGCAGACCACCGGGTCAACCGTTCTGACCGTCTGAGGCGGGGGCCGCCAGCGGCTCGCCGCCATCCATGCCCAGCGCCTGGCGATAGGTTCGCCGGGCGTGTTCCTGTTCGCCAAGGCGCTCGTAGAGATCCGCCAGAAGGCGCAGTGCCGCTGGCTCGCGCCCTCGGGCAACGGCCGCCTCGAGATAGTTGCGCGCCTGCCCCCAGTGCTCGGCGGCCAGGGCCTGTCGGCCGGCGGCCAGCAACAACACCGGGTCGTCCGGGCGCTGCTGCAACCACTCGGCGATCGGTTGCAGCGCCTTCTCCGGCGGGTCGGTGCGAAGCTCACCGAACACCTCCACCAACGCCGGCTCCCATCGACGCTTCAACCACCGTCGAAGCCGCTTTTCCGCTGTCGCCGGGCAGTCTGCGGCGATCAATGCCCGGGCAAACCGCGCCTGCAGATGCGGATCGCGACGCCGCGACCGGGGCAGGCCCTTCCAGACCCGCTCGAGCGCATCGGCCGAGGTCTCGACCCCCAGTTGGGTCAGCTGCCGGTCGAAGGCTCGACGCTCGATGCTGGCCAGGCGGTTTTCGTCGATCGCCTCGCTGCGGCGCAGGTCGGGCAAAAGCTCAATAAGCCGTTGTTCGTCACCCACCGCCTGCAGTGCATCGGTGAGCAGCATCAGCACCCGCGGATTGCCCGGGGCACGCTCGCGCAACCAACCCAGCGTGGCGAGGGCCTCTTCCCACTGACCGGCGTCGACCTGAAGCTGGGCCTTGACCACGTTGACGGCCACCCGGGCGCGGTCGTCCCGAAGGTCGGCATCTGCCAGCCGCTGGTCGCGACGCGTCCAGTCGCCCTGACGATGGGCGGCCAGGGCCGCCAGTAGATGATGGACCACCGGCTGCGACGCGGCCTCGGCGGTGGTCTGCAGATGCCGCTCGGCCGCCGCGTAGCGGCCCTCGGCCAGCTCGATGAGCCCATCGACCAGCTCGCGGTTGGCCCGTACCCGGCGATGGCGCTGCCAGCGGCCGCGAACCCGTCCCGGGGCGCGGAAGAGCTTTTGCAAAAGCCCCACCGCCAGCCAGATCAGCACACCGGCCACGATCACCGCCAGGGCGGCGACAAACAGACTGGCCTGGACGGTAAGCTCTCCGAGCCGCAGCAGGACAAACCCCTGCCGGGCCTCCAGCCACAACGCACCGGCCACGCTCACGAGCAGCAGCAGGACCAGCAGGATCACGCGTCGCATTACTGACTCACCCCGTCATCCAGTACCGGCGCCAGCAGCGGCCGGATGGCCGGCGGATCGATGGCCACCCGACGCTCGGCAAGGGTGGCGAGGGTCTCACGGGCGGCGATCACCGCTTCGGCACCGGGATCAAAATAGGCGGCCACCCAGTCATCCAGCCGTTCAATGGCGCTTTGATACGCGGCCGTCTCGCCACGCAACGCCGACACCCGGGCCGATTCGATCTGCAGCAGCAGGTTCTGCTCGAGCAAAAACCGGGCATTGGCGTCGGGGAGCGGCTGCACATCGCGGTCGCGGCTGACCACCACCAGCTCGCCCAGGCCCTGTCGCAAACGCTGCCAGGCCCGCTCCAGCCGACCCTGCCAACCCTCGCTGACGCCGCCATCCTCGCTCGGCCCGGTGTCCTTGGCCTCGGCGCGGGTCAGGGCAGAGGCGGCCAGCGGCAGGCGCTCGAGCTGGCCGGCCAACTCGTCCAGGGCCGTGTTGATCCGTCGGCGCTGCGGCCGCTCGACATCCAGAAGTCGGTCCACCGCCGCGGCGATGGCTTCGCGACGGTCCACCCCGGCACCGCCCAGGCCGGCCAGCCGCTGATCAGCCCGTTCCAGCGCCTCCAGGGCCCCGCCGACATCGTCCATCAGCTCCAGACGCTGAATAGCGAGCTGGGCCAGGTAGGCGGCCTCGGCCAGGCGCCAGTCATCGGCATCGGACTGGGCCCGACGGTAGAGCTGATCCACCCGGTCGATGAGGGTCTCGCGCTCGGACTGGCCATCGGCCAGCCGGTTTTCGATGCGCGCCAGGGACTGGAGTCGCGATTCGAGTTGTTCGTTGAGGTTGCTGACCCGCCCGGAGAGTTCGCCCAGCGCGGTGTCGTGACGATCGGCAAGGCGCTCCAGTGACGACTGGCTGACCATCGCTGCGGTTTGCGCCTGCAACGACTGCATCTGCCAGTACAGGTACCCGACACCGGCAGCCGTCGCAACCAGGGCCACCCACAGCACGGCCAGCCCCCATCCGCGGCGGCGGACCGGAGCGCTGGCGGTCTCGTCCCCGTCGCCGGTCCGGGATCCCTGACCGGCGTCGCCCGTGTCGGTGGCTTCATCGGTGGATCCGGCCTCCGCGGTAACCTCCACCGGTGGCTGGTCGGCCGGTTTTTCCTCCGGCTGGTCCTTCTCTTCAGTCATCTTTTTGCTTCTCCAGGGCCTGCTCCAGCGCCGCCAAAAGGGCCGTGTCGTCGGCACCGTCGGCGACCATCACCGCGGCCCACCCGGCCTGGCGGGCAGCCGCGGCCACCCGTTCGCTGACAACAACGAGTGCGGCATCCATCACCCACTCTAGCGCGGCGGGTGTGGCCATCGCGAGCAGCCCCTGCAGACCCGCGACACTGGTCACAACGGCTGCATCCAGTTGCACGGCCAGCCAATCGTCCGGGACATCCAGACGGCGAGCCGCCGGCATGCGCCGGTAAACCGCCAGCTCTTCCAGTATGACACCCCGGGCCTGCAATGGCGCCTGCAGCCGACGTCGCCCCCCCTCGCCGCGGATGATCAACACCCGCTGCCCCGGGGCAGGATCAAACGCCGGCTCGGCGAGCAATGCCTCGGCGCCGCCCCCGCGGGTTGGCGCCACCGTCACGGTGACCCCGGCCTGGTTCAACGCCGACGCCGTACCCGGGCCAACCGCCGCCACCGCCCCTTCTGCCAGCTGCGAGCCGGCCAGTGCGGACAACCCGTAGCGAACGGCATTGGGACTGATGAACACCACCCAGTCGGGCTTTCGCGTTGGCGGCGCCTGAACCGGCAGCGGTTCGATGGCCAGTGTGGGTCGCTGCAGCACCAAAGCCCCGCGCGAGGCCAGCATCCGGCCGAGTGCCGCCGCCTGACCGGCGGGGCGGGTCAGCAGGATACGGGCATCCACCAGACCCCGACTCAATGGACCTCGGCCAGGATGTCGCCGGCCCCCTGGGCCAGCAGGTCGGCGGCAACGCGATCACCCAGCGCCGGTCCCTCATCGCGGGGCGCCCGCCCCTCGGCCCGCAACACGCGGCGGCCGTCGCGACTGGCGACCAGGGCCCGCAACCACAGGGCATCCCCCTCCAGCACCGCATAGGCGGCCAGCGGTACATGGCAACTGCCCTCGAGCCGGGCATTCACCGCGCGCTCGGCCGCCACCCGATCATGGGTGTCGGCGTCATCCAGCGTGGCAATGAGCCGCTGTACCTCCGCATCTCCCGCCCGGCACTCGATACCCAGCGCGCCCTGGCCCACCGCCGGCAGGCTGTCTTCGGGCGGCATCACCCGGGTGATGCGATCGCCCATCCCCAGACGTCGCAGCCCCGAAGCCGCCAGCACAATGGCGTCAAACTCACCACGATCGAGCTTTGCCAGCCGTGTCTGCACATTGCCGCGGAGCGACTCGACGACCAGATCCGGGCGACGGGCGCGCAGCTGACATTCGCGACGCAGGCTTGCCGTGCCCACCCGGGCGCCTTCGGGGAGCTCGCGGACATCGCCGTAGCGGGCCGAGACAAAGGCATCACAGGGGTCTTCGCGGTCGAGGATGACCGGCAGGCGGAAGGCCTCGGGCACCAGAGCGGGCACATCCTTCATGGAGTGGACGGCGATATCCGCCCGGCCTTCGAGCATGCCCTCCTCGAGCGCCTTGACGAACAACGCCTTCCCCCCGACGGCCATCAGTGGCCGATCGGTGATCTCGTCTCCCCGGGTGGACATGCGCACCAGCTGGATGTCGAGGCCCGGGTGCCGGTCCTGCAAGCGTCGGGCCACATGTTCGGCCTGCCAGACAGCAAGCGGGCTTCGACGGGTGGCAATACGCAGTGGTTCAGGCGGCATGGTCGGGCGTGTTCTTCGATGGCGGTCACGGACCGGGTAATGATGGCCGCAACCATACCGCCTGCGGCGTTGGAGAGAAAATATCAGGCGCTTCCGGCCTGCTTGAGCCAGCGGCGGACCTGCGGCAGCCGGCGCCGACTGACCGGGACGCGATCGTCGCAGCCATCGATGAGCGCATGGGTGCGACCATCCCAGTCCTTTTCCAGCCCCCGCAGGGCGTCCCGCGCCACCAGGGCGCTGCGGTGGACACGCAGAAAACGTGGCTCGAACTCTTCTTCGAGCTGGCAGAGCGATTCCTCGATCAGGTCTTCGCCGTCGTCGTGCTGGACCGTGACGTATTTGTGTTCGGCCTTGAGGTAGCGAACCCCATCGACCGGGATAAGGTTGAGTCCGCCAGGCCGACGCGCCAGCAGATGTCGGCGGCCACCGCGCTCGAGCATTGACTGGATGGCATGGGCCTGACCGGTGGTCAATGGCCGCGCCCGGTGCAACGCTGTAACCAGCCGCTGGGGCGAGACGTTATCGAGCACGTATTCCATGCCGATGGTCTCGAGCGTGGGTCGCACCGGATCGTCAAAACCGCTTGCAAGCACGATGGCAGGCCCGGGCTGGCACTGGCCAAGCGCCAGAACGGCCTGCAGATCCCGCTCGTCACGAATGCCGATGACCACGGCATCGGCGTGATCCGCGCGATGGCGATCCACCGCATCGGCGGTCGACTCGAGCACTCCGTTGATCGAGCAATCACGCCCCTTGGCGGCAAGACGGGCGAGTCGCTGACGCAGTGACCGGTTCTCACATGCAATAACGATCTTCATCGGTCTGCCTCCTTGATGTCGTGGAAAAGCGCCGGCGGCCGAGTCCGTTCGGCGCGGGCGAAAGGATGCGCCGGCCGGCGTCGGAAATCCGCCAACCGGTTCACAACCGACGAACAACGGCGGGGGGCTGGTATACTCACGTCACCGATATCGAGCACGGATCCAGCATGGCCAAGGCAGACAAAAACACCCTCTGGAGCGGCCGCTTCAGCGAGGCCACCGACGCCTTCGTGGCACAGTTCAGCGCCTCGGAGCATTTCGACCGACGGCTCTATCGCGAAGACATCCGCGGCTCGAAGGCTCACGCACGGATGCTGGCCCACCAGGGGGTGATCAGCCAGGACGACGCCGACGCCATCCTCGAGGGCCTGGATGCCATTGCCGCCGAGATCGAGGCCGGCGAATTCCCCTGGGATCCGGCACTGGAAGATGTCCACATGAACATCGAGGCCCGCCTGACCGAGCGCATCGGCGAAGCGGGCAAGCGGCTGCACACCGGCCGCTCACGCAACGACCAGATCGCCACCGATATCCGGCTCTGGTTGCGCGCGGCGACCGACGAGAGCATCGGGCTGTTGCGACGCTTCCAGGCGGGGCTGGTGGATCTGGCCGAGCGCGAGGTGGATACCATCATCCCGGGCTTTACCCATCTGCAGGTCGCCCAGCCGGTGAGTTTTGGCCACCATATGATGGCCTGGTACGAAATGCTGACCCGCGACGAGGCGCGTCTGGCCGATGCCCGTGTTCGGCTCAACCAGATGCCGCTGGGCTCGGCGGCCCTTGCCGGGACCACCTTCGACATCGACCGGGGGATGACCTGCGAAGCGCTGGCGTTCGACGCCCCGACCCGCAACTCGCTGGACGCCGTCTCGGACCGGGACTTTGCCATCGAGTTCGCCTCGACAGCGGCGCTGGTGATGACCCACCTCTCGCGAATGGCCGAAGAACTGGTGCTCTGGGCCTCTCCGCTGACCGGCTTCATCGAACTCCCCGACCGGTTTTGTACCGGCAGCTCGATCATGCCGCAGAAGAAAAACCCCGATGTGGCCGAGCTGGTGCGCGGCAAAAGCGCGCGGGTCCACGGGGCGCTGCATACCCTGCTCACCCTCATGAAGGGCCAGGCCCTGGCCTACAACCGGGACAACCAGGAAGACAAGGAACCGCTGTTCGACGCCGCCGATGCCCTGCGCGACAGCCTGCGGGCGTTTGCCGACATGGTGCCGGCCATGACGGTCAACCGCGACCGCACAAGGGCCGCCGCCCGCGAAGGCTTCGCCACCGCCACGGATCTGGCCGATTACCTGGTGCGCAAGGGTGTGGCCTTTCGGGATGCCCATGCCATCGTCGGCCAGGCGGTGGCCGAGGGTGTGGCCAGCGGGCGCGATCTGGCGGACATGCCGCTTGCCGAGCTCCAGGGCTTTTCGGCCTTGATCGAGGCCGACGTCTACGAGGTGCTCACCCTCGAGGGCTCGGTGGCCGCCCGGGATCATTTCGGGGGCACCGCCCCGGCACAGGTCCGGGCCCGCATCGCCGAGGCCCGGGCACGCCTTGCCGAGGACTAGAGCGCCAGCACCTGGTAGAGCCAGGCACTGATATCGCCGATCTCCTTGGCACAGACCTGATGGGCCATGGGATAGGTCTGCCACTGGACCTGGTGGCCGAGCCCCACCAGCGCATCCCGGGCGGCCTCACCCAGGCTGATATCCAGCACCGGGTCCTGGTCGCCATGGGCGAGAAAAACCGGCGTCCCCCGATTGGCGGCGGCCCGCGCCTGAGAAAGATGGTCCTGCAGCGGCAGGTAGGTGGATAACCCCATGATCCCGGCCAGCCCATCGGCATAGCGCAACCCCGCATGCAGTGCCAGGGCCCCGCCCTGCGAGAATCCGGCAAGCACCAACCGCTGGGCAGGCACGCCCCGCTCGCGCTCGCGGGCGATCAAAGCCTCGATCCATCCGGCCGCCCGGTCCAGTCCCTGCTCGTCCGCCGGCGTCCCGGGGCCGAGGCCGTAGATGTCATACCAGGCCGGCATGGGCATGCCGCCATTCAAGGTCACCGGCTGGGTGGGTGCGTGGGGAAAGACAAACCGCACCGCCGCCTCCGCCGGCAACCCGAGCTCGGGGACGATGGGTTCGAAGTCATGACCACTGGCACCCAGCCCGTGCAGCCAGATCACGCTGGCCTGGGCCGAGGCCGGTCCAATCTCGACGGTCTCGAGCGTCTCCACGATCATTCCCCGGATGGCTTGCAGGACGCACTAGCCTAGCGCAGGGTGGAAGGGCCGAAAATGCCGGCCTGACCCGTTATACTTGGCACCAAACCAATCATCGGCCTGCCCTATGCTGAAAACCCTTGCCCTGATGGCCCTCGTCGTCTGCCTCGCCGGCTGCGGCGTCAAAGGTGATCTCTACCCGCCGCCGGCGGACGAGCCGGCCGCGGAAGCGACGCCATGAGCCTGAGCCGCCGCAACGACGAGCTGTGGATCGAGGGCTGCAATGCCAGGGCGCTGGCCGATGGCCATGGCACACCGCTTTATGTCTACTCCCGGGCTGGCATCGAATCGGCGTGGCGGGCCTACGACCAGGCCTTCGCCGCCCATCCGCACTTGATCTGCTACGCGGTCAAGGCCAACGGCAGCCTGGCCATCCTGCAGCTGCTCGCCCGCCTTGGCAGCGGTTTCGACATTGTCTCGGGGGGCGAGCTCGCCCGGGTGATGAAAGCCGGAGGCGACCCGGCGCGGGTGGTGTTCTCGGGCGTGGGCAAACGCGACGAAGAAATCGAACAGGCGCTCGAGGCCGGCATCCTTGCATTCAATGTGGAATCCGAGCCGGAACTCGAGCGCATCGCCCGTATTGCCAGCGCCCGGGGCCAGCGGGCCCGGATATCGCTGCGGGTCAACCCGGATGTCGACGCCCGGACCCATCCGTACATCTCGACCGGGATGAAAGAAAACAAGTTCGGCATCGATATCCACGCCGCCGAGGCGCTCTACCACCGGGCTGCGGATATGCCCGGCATCGAGGTAACCGGGCTGGATTTCCACATCGGCTCGCAGCTCACCGAGCTGGACCCCCTGGCCGACGCCCTGTCCCGCAGTCTGGCCCTGGTGGATCGGCTCGAGGCCGCCGGGATCACGCTCGAGCATCTGGATATCGGCGGCGGGCTGGGCATCCGCTACCGCGACGAGGCCCCGCCGACACCGGCGGCACTGGCCGAGCGGCTTGGCCCGTTGCTCGAGGGACGCCCCCAGACACTGCTCATGGAGCCCGGCCGGGCCCTGGTGGGCGAGGCCGGCGTGCTGCTGACCCGGGTGGAATACCTCAAAAGCGGCCACCGCGAGTTTGCCGTGGTGGATGCGGCCATGAACGACCTCATGCGTCCTGCCCTCTACCAGGCCTGGCAGCGGATCGAGACGGTGGCGCCGGAAGCGGTCCCCGCCCGGGCGTACGACATCGTCGGGCCGGTCTGCGAGACCGCTGACACGCTGGGTGCCGAGCGCTCGCTCGCGCTCCGGCCCGGCAGCGTGCTGGCCATCCACGGCGCCGGCGCCTACGGCTTCGCCATGGCCTCGCAGTACAACGCCCGGCCCCGGCCGGCGGAAATCCTGGTGGACGGCGACACCGCCCATGTCATCCGCCAGCGGGAGTCCTTCGAGGATCTGTGGCGGGGCGAGACGCTGCTGGAGCGCTGATGGGACTGCCGTTTACCAAGATGCAGGGGCTTGGCAACGACTTTGTGGTGCTCGATGGCATCACCCGGCCCCTGGACGTGGACGCGTCGCTGGTCCGGGCGCTGGCCGACCGGCGCCACGGCGTTGGCTGCGACCAGGTCTTGCTCGTCGAGCCGAGCACCCGGCCCGGGGCCGACTACCGGTATCGCATCTGGAACGCCGATGGCGGCGAAGTCGAGCACTGCGGCAATGGCGTTCGCTGTGCCGCCCGGCTGCTGCACCACAAAGGGCTGATCGACGGCGCGGTGGTCTGCTTTGAAACCGCCGGGGGACTGGCCCGTGTCGAGCTGCTGGATCCCCCCCGGGTTGCCGTGGACATGGGCCCGGCGGTGCTCGAACCCGCGCAGATCCCCTTCGATGCACCGGCCAGGGCGCCGCTCTATCCGCTCGAGGTTGCCGGCAGCGACTACGCCATCGGCGCCGCCTCCATGGGCAATCCCCACGCCGTCCTGCCGGTGACGGACCTGGACAACGCACCGGTGGCCCGTCTGGGGCCGGCCATCGAGGCCCATCCCCGTTTTCCGGCCCGTTGCAACGCCGGCTTCATGCAGATCATCGACCGCGGCCATATCCGTCTGCGGGTCTACGAGCGGGGCGTGGGAGAGACGCCCGCCTGCGGCACCGGCGCCTGCGCGGCGGTGGTGGTCGGGGTGGTGAACGACTGGCTGGACCACCGGGTGCGGGTTGAGCTGCCCGGCGGTGAGCTGGTGATAGACTGGGAAGGCGAGGGTCAATCGGTCATGATGACCGGGCCCGCCGAACGGGTCTTCGAAGGCAGCTACCTAACGGACAAGGCATGAGCAGACAAACCCCGGAATCCGCCCCCGACACCCCGGCGACCGACGAGCAACAGGTCCTGGACTATCTGCGGGCGAATCCGGCGCTACTGCGCCAGCACCGCGAACTCCTGGCCGAGCTCGACATCCCCCATGACGCCGGCGAAGGCACCACCTCGCTGATCGAATACCAGGTGGCGGTGCTGCGCGAAGAAACCCGCGATCTATCGCAGCGACTCGAGGCGTTGCTGACGGTGGCCCGCGACAATGACCGGCTGGCCGATCAGCTGCACCGCTTTACCCTCGAGCTGCTGGCCGCCGAAGACCTGGAACATGTCCTGGTCGCACTGCGGGACGGGTTGCGCCAGGAGTTCCGCGCCGATGTGGTGCAGGTCATCCTCATCACCGATGAGTCCCTCGCCGCCGGGGTTCCCACACTGGCCCCGGACGACCCGCGCAGCGAACAGCTCGAGGCGCATTTCCCCGGCGATACACCGGTGCTGGGCAACCTCGACGAAACCCTGATGACGTTGGTCTTTGACGACCAGGCCGATGACCTCGCCTCGGCGGCGATCATCCCCATGGAGGAGGCACCGCTGCGCGGCTTTCTGGCCATTGGCAGTCGCGACGCCGACCGCTACCAGGAAGACCAGGGCACGGTCTTTCTGGGTCAGCTCGGGGCACTGGCAGCGCGTATCCTGCGACGCTCGCTGACGGGGACAAGGGCTTGAGC
Organism: uncultured Ectothiorhodospiraceae bacterium; assembly: GCA_913061005.1. Lineage (GTDB taxonomy): Bacteria > Pseudomonadota > Gammaproteobacteria > Nitrococcales > Nitrococcaceae > Spiribacter > Spiribacter pallidus. The sequence continues at coordinate 97,042 of CAJXSH010000002.1, forward strand.
GAAGGCCCGCTGGCCGACGCCATCGACGCCTATATCGCCCATTTGCGCGACGAGCGTCGCCTCTCGGATCTCACCCGCGATCATTATCGCCGCGATCTTCAGGCGCTGGCGGGCTATCTGGCAACGCGGTCCATCAGCGACTGGGGCCGGGTCGGGGCCGATGATATCCGGCAATGGGTCGCCAGCGCCCATCGCCAGGGCCTGGGCCCGCGCTCGCTGCAGCGCCGGCTTTCATCGGTCCGCGGGCTCTATCGCTATCTTCAGCGGGAAGGGCGGGTCGCCCATGACCCCGCAGCCGATATCCGCGCTCCCCGGCAACACCGGCGGCTGCCCAGGAGCCTGGATGTGGATGCCACCGCCCGGCTTCTGGACCCGCCCGCCAGCGGCGGCGATGACCCCCTCGCCGTGCGGGATCGGGCGATCTTCGAACTGGTCTACGGCGCCGGGCTGCGTCTGGCCGAGGTGGCCGCGCTGGATGCAACCGAGGTTGCCGGTGAGCCGGACGCGCTGCGGGTCGTCGGCAAAGGCGCCCGCACCCGGGTGGTGCCGGTGGGCAAAGGCGCCCGCCGGGCCCTGGCCGCGTGGTTAGCGGCTCGGGGGTCGATCGCCGATCCCGAGGAACCGGCCCTTTTTGTCAGCCGCCGGGGCAAGCGGCTGTCCCATCGCAGCATCCAGCGACGGCTCGGCGAGCTGGCCCGTCGCCAGGGGCTCGATCAACCCGTTCACCCGCATATGCTGCGCCACGCCTTTGCCACGCATATCCTCGAATCCAGCGGTGATCTGCGGGCCGTCCAGGAGCTGCTTGGCCATGCCGATATCAGCACCACACAGATCTACACCCATCTCGACTTCCAGCACCTGGCCGACGTCTACGATCGCGCCCATCCCCGGGCCCGCCGGAAATAACTCGCTCTCCCTTTGCCTGCGTTAGAATGACGCCGGCGCAATTTCATCGCACAACGCGCGGAGACAACCATTGCAGCAGTTTGATGGCACAACGATTCTCGCCGTCCGCCGCGGCGGTCAGGTGGCGCTGGGTGGTGACGGACAGGTGACCCTGGGCGATACGGTCATGAAGGGCAATGCCCGCAAGGTCCGCCGCCTGTTCCATGATCGGGTGCTGGCCGGCTTTGCCGGCGGGACCGCCGATGCCTTTACCCTGTTCGAGCGCTTCGAAGGCCAGCTCGAGCGCCACAACGGCCAGCTCACCCGGGCGGCCGTCGAAATGGCCAAGGACTGGCGCTCGGACCGCGCGCTGCGTCGCCTTGAAGCCCTTTTGATGGTGGCCGATGCCGAAACCCTGCTGATGCTCTCGGGCAACGGCGATGTGGTCGAACCCGAACGCGAGCTGATGGCCATCGGCTCGGGCTCGGGCTATGCCCAGGCCGCCGCCCAGGCCCTGTGCGCCGAAACCGAACTGAGCGCCGAGGCGATTGTCGAGAAGGCGCTGGGGATCGCCGCCGATATCTGCATCTACACCAACCACCACCTCACCATCGAGGCCCTTGGCGAAGGGGGAGCGGAATGAGCGAAATGACGCCGCGCGAAATCGTCCAGGAGCTGGACAAGCACATTGTCGGCCAGGCCGAAGCCAAGCGCGCCGTCGCCAATGCCCTGCGCAACCGCTGGCGTCGCCAGCAGGTCGAGCCGCCGCTGCGTGGCGAGATCACGCCCAAGAACATCCTCATGATCGGCCCCACCGGGGTGGGCAAAACCGAAATCGCCCGCCGGCTGGCGCGGCTTGCCAATGCGCCGTTCATCAAAATCGAGGCCACCAAGTTTACCGAGGTCGGCTATGTTGGCCGGGACGTGGAATCGGTGATCCGAGATCTGACCGACAACGCCCTGAAAATGATCCGTGAGCAGGCCATGGCCCGCCAGGCGAGCCGTGCCGAAGACGCCGCCGAAGACCGCATCCTCGACGTCCTGCTGCCCCAGGCGCGGGACGGCGAGGTCGACAGCAGCGTCGAGAGCACCCGGCAGAAGATGCGCAAAAAGCTTCGCGAGGGCGAGCTCGACGACAAAGAAATCGAAATCGAAGTCCGCGGCCAGCAGCCGGGCATGGAGTTCATGACACCGCCGGGCATGGAGCAGCTCGCCAGCCAGCTGCAGGGCATGTTCCAGAACCTGGGCGGACAGCGCAGCGAGCGTCAGCGCATGCGTATCAGCGAGGCCTGGCGGGTGCTGCGTGACGAAGAGGCCGCCAAGCTCGTCAACGAAGAAGAAATCAAGCAACAGGCCATCGAAGCGGTCGAGCAAAGCGGCATCGTTTTTGTCGATGAAATCGACAAGGTGGCCAAGCGGGCCGAGCAGGGCAGCGGCGGGGATATCTCCCGCGAGGGGGTACAGCGGGATCTGCTGCCACTGGTCGAGGGGACCACCGTCTCGACCCGGCACGGGATGGTCAACACCGACCATATCCTTTTCATCGCCTCGGGGGCGTTTCATCTATCCAAGCCCTCTGATCTCATCCCCGAGCTCCAGGGCCGGCTGCCCATCCGCGTCGAACTCAACGCGCTGGCCGTCGAGGACTTCGTGCGCATCCTCACCGAGCCCGATGCCTCGCTGGTGCGCCAGTACCAGGCGCTGCTGCAGACCGAGGGGGTGACCCTGTCGTTCACCGCCGATGGCATCGAGCGCATCGCCGGTATGGCCTGGGAGGTCAACGAGCGGACCGAGAACATCGGTGCCCGCCGGCTGCATACCATCCTCGAGCGGCTGCTCGAAGAGATCTCCCATACCGCACCGGATCATGCCGGTGGCGAGATCCGCATCGACGCCGACTACGTGACAAGCCGGCTGTCGGATCTCACCGAGAACGACGATCTGAGCCGTTACATCCTCTAGGAGCTGTCATGAAACGCCCGGCGCGCCAGTACAACGGTCAGGTCCCCACCGATATTCGCCTGCATCGGCGCTCGCGGACCCTGGAGATTGCCTTCGATGGCGAAGAGCGCTTCGAACTGGGCGCCGAGTACCTGCGGGTCTACTCGCCGTCTGCCGAGGTCCGGGGCCATGGCCCGGGCCAGGCGGTGCTGCAGGTGGGCAAAGAAGGGGTTGGCATTACCGGCATCGAACCCGTGGGCCAGTATGCGCTGCGCATCAACTTTGATGATGGCCACAACACGGGGCTGTACTCGTGGGAGCTGCTCTATGACCTGGGCGCCAACCAGGCGCAGTACTGGCAGGATTATCTGGATGCCCTTGCCGATGCCGGCTACCAGCGGGATGAGGAGCCACCGCAATGAGCACGCAATCGTCGGCCGATGAGGCGCATTTTGGCTTCGAGCGCATCCCTGCCGCCGAAAAATCCCGGCGGGTGGGCGAGGTGTTCAGCTCGGTGGCCGGACGCTACGATCTGATGAACGACCTGATGTCCGCCGGCCTGCACCGGCTGTGGAAGCACCAGGCCCTCAATCAGGTGGCGGCCCGCCCGGGCCAGCAGGTGCTCGACCTCGCCGCCGGCACCGGCGATCTCAGCGCCGGACTGGCGCGACAGGTGGGTGAAACCGGCCGGGTGATCGTCTCGGATATCAACGCCGACATGCTCAACGAGGGGCGGGACCGGCTGCTCGACCAGGGGCTGGTGGGCAATCTCGATTATGTCATCGCCAACGCCGAGGCACTGCCGTTTCCGGATCGCAGCTTCGATCGCATCACCATCGCCTTTGGCCTGCGCAATGTCACCCACATCCCCCGGGCCCTGGCGGCGATGCAGCGCACCCTGCGGCCGGGTGGACAGGTGGTGATACTGGAGTTCTCCACGCTCTATCTCAAAGCCCTGCAGCCGATCTACGATCTCTACTCCTTCCAGGTCCTGCCCCGGATGGGCCGACTGGTGGCCAATGATGCCGAGAGCTATCGCTACCTGGCCGAATCCATCCGCATGCACCCCGACCAGGACACGCTCTGCGAGATGATGATCGAGGCGGGTTTCGAGGACTGCGACTACATCAATCTAAGCGGTGGGCTTGTCGCCCTGCACCATGGCCATGTCTACTGAATTGCTGCCGCTGGCATTCATCGAACAGGCCATCAACCGGACCCTGCATCTGGACCCGGCCAGTGCCGGTCGACTGCAACGCCTCGCCGGCAAGGACCTGGGGCTGCGACTCACCGACCCGGCGGTCAGCCTGCGGGTGAGCTTTGCCGAGGAGGGGCTCGCCCTGATCCGGGACGACACCGACATGAGCGATTGCCAGGCCCGGCTCGAGACCAGCCTGGCGGGGCTCACCGGCCTGGTCCTCTCGCGGGGCCAGCGCAGCCGGGATGTGGCCTTTCGCGGCGATATCGGCACCATCCAGGAGGTGCGCACCCTGTTTGCCGAGCTGGATGTGGACCTGGAGGCCCAACTGGCCCGGTGGGTGGGGACCGCCACCGCCGCCAGCCTGCTCGACAACGCCCGGGCCGGCGCTCGATGGAGCCGGCGCAGTGCCACCACCCTGCTGCAGAATGCCGCCGAACTGGCCACCGAAGAGCGGCAACTGCTGCCGACCGCCGTCGAAGCCCGCAATTTCTGCGACGATGTCGACAATATCCGCGAAGATGTCGACCGACTGGAGGCCCGTCTGCGGCGTCTCGAAAAACAAAGGACCGCCCAATGACGCGACCCCGGCTGTGGCTTCGGCTGATGCAGATCAACCTGGTCCTGCTCCGGCATGGCCTGGATGAAATCCTCTTTGCCACCCGGTGGTTTCGGCCGTTTCGCTTTCTCCGCATCTTCATGCCCTGGGCCTGGTTCCGTCGCCAACAGCGACCCCGGGCCGAGCGCATCCGGCTGGCGCTGGAGGATCTCGGTCCCATATTCGTGAAGTTCGGCCAGATCCTCTCAACCCGGCGCGATCTACTGCCGGCGGATATCGCCGCCGAGCTGGCGCGACTCCAGGATCAGGTCCCGCCGTTTCCGGGCGAGCAGGCACGGGCGATCGTCGAGGCCGAGTATCAACAGCCCGTCGACGGCTGGTTCGCCCATCTGGATGAACAGGCCCTGGCCTCGGCCTCGATCGCCCAGGTGCACGCTGCCCGCCTGCACGACGGCCGCGATGTCATCGTCAAGGTGCTGCGTCCCAACATCGAACAGGCCATCGGCCGGGACCTGCAGGTGATGTATCTCTTCGCCCGGCTCGCCCAGCGCTACTGGCGCGAGGGCTATCGGCTACGCCCGGTGGAGGTGGTCCGCGAGTTCGACAACACCCTCAACGACGAGCTCGATCTCATGCGCGAGGCGGCCAACGCCTCGCAGCTCAAGCGCAACTTCGCCGACTCCGACCTGCTCTATGTCCCCGAGGTCTACTGGCCCGGCACCCGACAGCGGGTGATGGTCATGGAGCGCATCCATGGCCTGCAGATCAGCGATATCCAGGGCCTGAAGGATGCCGGTGTGGACATGAAAGCCCTGGCAGAGCGGGGCACCGAGATTTTCTTCACCCAGGTCTTCCGGGACAGCTTCTTTCACGCCGACATGCATCCGGGCAATATCTTCGTGGATGTCAGCAACCCCGCCGATCCGCGGTATGTGGCGGTGGACTTTGGCATCATGGGGTCGCTGAGCCCCGTCGATCACCGCTATCTGGCCGATAACTTCATCGCCTTTTTCAACCGCGACTATCGCCGTGTCGCCGAGCTGCATGTCGAATCCGGCTGGGTGCCGCCCGAGACCCGGGTCGATGAGTTCGAGGCGGCCATGCGCACCGTCTGCGAACCCATTTTCGAGCGGCCGCTGGGCGAGATCTCGCTGGGGGCGCTTTTAATGCGGCTTTTCCAGACCGGGCGGCGCTTCAACATGGAAATCCAGCCCCAGCTGGTGTTGCTGCAAAAAACCCTGCTGGCCATCGAGGGGCTGGGCCGCCAGCTCTACCCCGAGCTGGATCTTTGGAGTACCGGCAAGCCCTATCTCGAACACTGGATGAAAGACCGCCTGGGGGCCCGGGCGCTGGCGGAGAACCTGCGTCGGGAACTGCCCCATTTGGCAGAGACCCTGCCGACGCTGCCCCGACGCCTGGACGGCGCCCTGTCAGAGCTCGAACAGGCCAACACCGAACGGCGCGAGCAGCAAAAAGCGCTGGCGTCACTGCGCGCCGAGCTACGGCGCAATGGCCGGCGCGGCTTCGCCACCGGCGTCGGCGCCACCCTGGTGCTCTCGGCGTTCGTGGTGGCCGCCCTGGATGGTCGCAGCCCCGCCATGCTGGGGGATGCCCCGGCGGTCAGCTGGGTGCTGGGCGGCCTCGGGGCGTTGATGTGGTACATCGCCTGGCCGCGGGACTGAGCGGCGAGCGGCGACTAGTCCCCACCCAGAATGGTCAGACCCTTTAGCAGATTGAGCGCCTCGGCCAGGGCGTAGTCCCGCTCGGCCAGCGCCGGCTCGTCGCCGGTCTCCTCCGCAGCGGGCGCCTCATCACCCCGCAAATGGCGGGGCAGATCCGACTCGCGTAGCCGATCGGACACCGCCCCGGCGGTGACTTCGAGGTTGGCGATGCGCACATCCGGGGTAATGCCCTCGGCCTGGATGGACCGACCCTCGGGGGTGAAGTAACGCGCCGTGGTGAGCTTGACCGCATTGCCATCCCGAAGCGGCAGAATGGTCTGGACCGACCCCTTGCCAAAGGTCGGCTCACCCATGACCACGCCGCGCCGGTGATCCTGCAGCGCGCCGGCCACGATTTCGGCCGCCGAGGCCGAACCGGCGTTGACGAGCACCACCAGCGGCACACCGCCGAGCGCATCGTTAGGGGTAGCGACAAACCGGCTCGCGGCCCGCTCGGCCCGGCCATCGGTGGTCACGATGACCCCGCTCGCCAGAAAGGCGTCCGCCACCTCGACGGCGGCATCCAGCACGCCACCCGGGTTGTTGCGCAGATCCAGCACCAGCCCGCTCAATCCATCCGGGCCGGCATCGGCCACCAGCCCTTCGACGGCGTCGAGCACATCATCGCCGGTGCGCGACTGGAACTGACTGATGCGCAGATAGCCGAAGCCGGGCTCGAGCAGCCGGGCACGGACGCTCTCCACCCGGATGATTGCCCGTTCGATGGTGACCTCGATGGGGGCCTCGGCGCCGTCCCGCAGGATACCGAGGACGATTTCGGTGCCCGGCTCGCCACGCATGCGCTCCACGGCTTCCTGCAGATCGAGCCCCTTCACCGATTGGCCATCGATGCGAATGATCAGATCCCCCGGCCGGATCCCCGCCGCATCGGCCGGTGTGCCGTCGATGGGGGCGATGACCTCGACAAAGCCATCCTCCATGCCCACCTCGATGCCCAGGCCACCAAACTCGCCCCGGGTGCCCTCCTGCAGCTGCTGGTAGTCGCTGCGATCCAGGTAGGTGGAATGCGGGTCCAGCCCCTGCAGCATGCCCTGAATGGCATTGTCGATCAGGGTCTCGGGATCCACATCCTCGACATAGTCCCGCTGGATGCGCTCGTAGACCTCGGTAAAGGTGCGCAACCGCTCCAGCGGCAAGGTCTCATCCGGCTCCGAGTCGGTCTGGGCCGGCACCGACGGGGCCAGGCCCAGCATCAGGGCAAGACAGAGCCCACGGGTCAGACGGCAGAGAGCGGCGCGTTCAGCCATTGTTGGTCTTCCTATCCGCGATTGCCGGTGGCGGGCAACCAGGCGAGCGGGTCCACCGGTTCTCCGCCGGCCCGCAGTTCAAAATAGAGCGCGGTCTCGGGCCGACCGCCGCTGCGTCCCACCGTGGCAATGACATCGTTGGTATCCACCCAGTCTCCGACATCAAAATAAAGGGCCTGGTTGCGTCCGTAGAGACTCAGATAGCCCTCGCCATGATCAATGATGAGCAGCAGCCCCACACCACGCAACCAGTCGGCGAATACCACCTGCCCCGGCGCCACCGGATGCACGGCAGCGCCGGCCTCGCCGCCGATGAGAAGCCCGGTCCAGTTAAGCCCCTCGACCCGTTCGCTGCCAAAGCGGGCCAACAGCGGCCCCTCCACCGGCCAGTCCAATCGGCCCCGATCGAGCCCGCGCTTCTCGCCGGTCATGGGGCCGGCGGCCGAGAGTTCGTCACGCAACGAGTCGATCAGCGATCGCAGTGACGCCGCCTCGTCCCGGGCAGCGGCGAGGGCCGCATCATCCGATTCGATCTCGCCGCGCAGCGACGCCAGCAGCGCCTCGCGCTCACCCAGGGTGCGCTGGAGCTCGGCCAGCGCGGCGGCACGCCGGTCGCGGTCGGCGCGCTGGGCCTCGAGCGCTACTTGCAAAGCCTCGCGCCGCTCGGATAAACGGCTGATCACCGCGCGGGCGGCCTCGAGGCGCTCACCCCGGACCTCGCCCAGCCGGCGCTGATAGGCCATCAATCGTTGCAGCCGGGCCGGGTCGCTTTCGCCGAGCAGCAACCGCAGCGGGGTCGCGCCGCCCTGGCGGTGCATGGCACGAATGCTCTCGATGAGGATTTGACGATGGCTCGCCGCCTGTTGCTCGGTCCGCTCAAGCCGCTGGCGCAGATCCGCGATTCGCTCGGCCTGGCGGGCCAGACTGGCATCGAGCCGGTTGAGCGCCCGCCGCTGCTCGCCGATGCGCTGCTCAAGCCGCGCCAGCTCGGCCTCCAGGCCGCCGGCGCGCTCGCGCTTGCTGGCCAGGGCCTCACCCAGCTCGCCGATGCGCGACTGCAACGCCTCGAGCCGCGCCTCGCGGGCCGCCAGCTCGCGGGCATCATCCTGGGCCAGCACCGGCGTGGCGAATGCCAGCAGCAAAAGGATCAGTATTCGCGTCATCAGCGGGTCATCTCGACTGGTATACTCCGGCGTTTTCAACCAATGCTAACAGCGCCGGGTCATGGACAGAGTCATCGAATTCAGCACAAACCATCCGTTGCTGGTCGCCGCGCTGGCGGCCGTCCTGGTGGCGATCATCGCCAACGAGGTGCTCAGCTACCGGCGCCGGCGCGACGCCCTGGCCCCCGGCGATGCCACCCGCCTGTACAATCAGGATAAGGCGGTTTTCATTGACGTGCGCAATGAAAACGCCTTTCAGGCCAGCCACCTGCCCGGGGCGGTCAACATCCCGATGGAGCATCTGGACAAGCGCGGCGACCGCCTGGCGCGGTTCAAGGACAAAACGCTGATTGTCTACTGCGACAACGGCCAGCGCACCCTGCGGGCGGTCCAGACACTCAAATCCCAGGGCTGGCCCGATGTCTTCCAGCTTCGCGGCGGGCTGACCGCCTGGCGCGAAGAGAGCTTCCCCACCGAGGGCAAGCGCTAAGTCGCCACCCCAAGCCCATCGAGGAGTCACAATGGCCGATACCCCCGAGACCAATGGCAGCAGCACCGCCGCCGGCAGCCAGGCGGACAATGCCCAGCAATTCGCCATCCAGAAGCTCTATCTCAAGGACTGCTCGCTCGAGACGCCGGGCACGCCGGATGTATTCACCCAGGCCTGGAAGCCCGAAGCCAAGGTCGAGCTCAACACCCGGAACGAGTCGGTGGGCGATAACCTCTACGAGGTCGTGGTCACCGTGACGGTCACCGCCACCGTCGAGGAGAAAACCGCCTATCTCTGCGAGGCCCACCAGGCGGGGGTTTTCAGTATTGCCGGTTTCGAACAGGCCGCCACCGAGCAGCTCCTCGGCGCCTACTGCCCCGGCGTGCTCTTCCCCTATGCCCGCGAGGCGATCACCGATTTGACGGCCAAGGCCGGTTTCCCGCCCATGACCCTGGCACCGGTCAACTTCGATGCCCTCTATGCCCGCCGTCGCCAGCGCGCCGCACAGGCCGCCACCGAAGGTGGCGAGGAGTCATCGGACGGTGACGCAAGCCAGGCCTGACGCCCGGCGGCTCTCGGTCCTGGGCGCCGGCTCATGGGGGACGGCGCTTGCGCTGGTGCTGGCCCGCAACCACCACGAGGTCGCCTTGTGGGGTCACCGTCCGGCGGCGATGCGGGCCATGGCCAGGCAACGCCACAATCCCGATTATCTAAGCGACATCCCGCTGCCGCCGAACATCCACCCCCACGCGTCGCTGGGCGCAGCACTGGCCGACACCGACGCCGTGCTGGTGGTGGTCCCCAGCGCGGCCTTCGCCGATACCCTCCAGCGCCTGGCCGATGAGCTGCCGCCGCACTGCCCGGTGATCTGGGCGACCAAAGGACTGGATGAAACCGGGCAGCTGCTGCATGTCACCGCCGAGCGATTGCTGCCGGGCCATCCGCTCGGGGTGCTCTCGGGGCCGAGCTTTGCCGGCGAAGTGGCCGCCGGGCTGCCCACCGCCGTGGCGCTGGCCAGTCGCGATGCCGCCACCGGCGAGCACCTGGCCGAAGCCTTCCGTGACGAACGCTTCCGGGTCTACACCAGCGATGATGTCATCGGTGTCGAACTGGGCGGGGCGGTCAAGAATGTGCTTGCCATCGCCACCGGGATCGCCGATGGCATGGGCTTTGGCGCCAATGCCCGGGCCGGGCTCATCACCCGGGGACTGGCCGAGACACGGCGCCTGGGAGCCCGGATCGGGGCCCGGGACGAGACGCTCACCGGCCTGGCGGGGATGGGGGATCTGATCCTCACCTGCACCGATGATCAATCACGCAACCGCCGCCTGGGACTGGCGCTGGGCCGGGGCGAGCCACTGGCCCGTGCCACCGGGACCATCGGCCAGGTGGTCGAAGGCACCGATACCGCCACCCGGGTCATGCAGCTCGCCGGCGCCCATGATGTCGAGATGCCCATCTGCGCGGCGGTCAAGGCGGTGGTGGCGGGCGATCTTGACCCGGCCGAAGCCACCCGGGCCCTGCTCCAGCGCCCCCCGCGCCGGGAATAACCCCCTCAGACCGCGCCGCTGAAACCGGCCTGCCGCCAGGCCTCGTAGACCGCCACGGCGACACTGTTGGATAGATTGAGGCTGCGGTTGCCCGGGCGCATGGGCAGCCGCAGGCGACGCGCCGGCGGTATCGTCGCGAGCACCGCATCGGGGAGCCCGCGGGTTTCGCTGCCAAACACCAGCGCATCGTCACCGGCAAAGGTGGGGGCGTCAAAGCGCGTGGTACCGCGGGTTGTCATGGCCCACAACCGAGCCGGTCGGATCGCCTGTTCAAAGGCCTGCAGATCGTCGTGGATCTGCATCCGGGCGAGTTCATGGTAGTCGAGCCCGGCCCGCCGCATGCGACGGTCGTCCGGCACAAACCCCAACGGCCGGATCAAGTGCAGCCGCGCCCCGGTATTGGCACACAGCCGGATGACATTGCCCGTGTTGGGCGGAATCTCGGGGCGGTGCAAAACGACATGCAATGGCATGTCGCCATCATACCTGCATCTGCAGATCCCGGATCTTGCGCGTCAGGGTATTCCGCCCCCAGCCGAGAAGCCGTGCGGCGTCCTGGCGGCGACCGCCGGTCCGTTTGAGTGCCGTTTCAATCAAGACCCGCTCGAGCCGCGACTGCGCCTCGGCCAGCGACCCCTCGCCGGCGGTGGCCGCCTGTCGATCGGCCCAGCGTGCCAGTGCCGTTTCCCAATCCACCTCGCTGGTGGTCTGGGATTCGGTGTTGATCAGCTCGGGCGGCAGGTCCTCGGGATGGACCTCACGGCCGCTCGCCATTACGGTCAGCCACCGGCAGGTGTTTTCGAGCTCGCGCACATTGCCGGGCCAGGCCAGCGCCTGGAAGCGGCTCTCCACCGCCGGCGTGAGCTGCTTGGGCTCGACGTTGAGCTCGGCCGCCGCCTTGCGCAGAAAATGCTCGGCCAGTGCCGGGATATCGGCCTGCCGTTCGCGCAGCGCCGGGCAATGGATGCGGATGACATTGAGCCGGTGGAAAAGGTCTTCCCGAAAGCGCCCTTCTTCGACCAGCGCTTCGAGGTTCTGATGGGTAGCGGCGATGATGCGAACATCCACCCGCATCGGGGTATGGGCGCCGACACGATAGAACTCGCCATCGGCAAGGACCCGCAACAACCGGGTCTGCAGCTCGGCCGGCATATCGCCGATCTCATCGAGAAAAAGCGTCCCCCCGTCGGCCTGCTCGAACCGTCCGCGGCGGACCTGGTGGGCGCCGGTGAACGCCCCCTTCTCGTGACCGAAGAGCTCGGATTCCATCAAATCCCGGGGAATGGCGGCCATATTCAGTGCAATGAACGGCTTGCCAGCCCGCGGGCTGTGGCGATGAAGCGCTCCGGCCACCAGCTCTTTGCCGGTGCCGGATTCTCCATTGATGAGCACCGTAATATTGGACCTCGACAGTCGGCCGATGGCCCGGAATACCTCCTGCATCGCCGGTGCCTCGCCGATGATCTCGGGCAGCTCTTCCCGCGCCGCATCGGGGGCGGCACTGCTGCGCGCCGCCGCCGCCGCGCGCTGGACCAGCTCCACCGCCTCTTCGACATCAAAGGGTTTGGGCAGATACTCAAAGGCCCCGCCCTCATAGGCGGACACCGCGGCATCCAGGTCGGAGTGGGCGGTCATGACGATCACCGGCAACTCGTTGGCAGCGGCATGAAAGCGTTGCATGAGGCTGAGTCCATCCAGCCGTGGCATGCGTATATCGGTAATCAGAACATCCGGTGCCCCGCGCTCGAGGGCGGCCAGGGCCTCCTCGCCAGTCTCGAAATCCACCGCTGCCAGCCCGTCCCGCTCGAGGGCCTTTTTCAACACCCAGCGGATCGAGCGGTCGTCGTCGACAATCCACACGGTGGTCATTTCACTCATCACTTTCCTCCAGGGGCAGCCAGACCGTGAATACCGTGCAGCCGGGTTCGCTGCTGCACTCGATCAGGCCGCCGTGCTGATTCACCAGGTTCTGGGCGATGGGCAGGCCGATGCCACTGCCCTCGGCCCGGCCGGTCACCATGGGGTAGAAAATCTGATCCTGGAGCGCCGGCTCGATGCCGGGCCCGTCGTCGATGATGTCGATGCGGGCGACCAGCCGGTGCTGTTGATCGCCGATGGTAAAGCGCCGCTGGGTGCGGGTCTGCAAGGTGATACGACCGGTATCACCCACCGCCTGCAGGGCGTTGCGCACCAGATTGAGCAGCGCCTGGATGAGCTGATCCGACGCCGCCGGCAGCATGGGGATACTGGGGTCGTAGTCACGCATGATCGCCACGCCGGCGGGGGCTTCGGCGCTGGCCAGATGCCGCACCCGCTCGACGATCTCATGGAGGTTGGTGGTCTGTTTTTCGATTCGCGAATCCGGCCCCAGCAGGCCGTTGACCAGGGTTCGCAGGCGATCCGCTTCGCTGATGATGATGCCCGTGTATTCCTTTTGCTCGTCGTCATCGAGCTCGGATTCCAGCAACTGGGCAGCGCCGCGCAGGCCGCCCAGTGGGTTTTTGATCTCGTGGGCGAGCCCCCGGATCAGCTCGCGGATGGCCTGGTTCTGGGCGATCAGGCGGTTTTCGCGCGAGATGCGCAGGTGCCGGTCGATCTGCTCGAACTCAAGCAACAGCGTGCCATCGGGCATGGGGGTAATGGCGCAATCCACCGTAGCGCTGCGGCCGTTGGTCAGATCCACGCGGATCTCCCGCTCGGTAAAGCTCGATCCATCGGCAAGCCCCTGCTCGATGGCCGACTCGATCACCGCCAGCCCCGGCACCATGCGCAACAATGGCTCACCATCCGCCTGGCGACGGCTTGAGTGAAAAAGCGTCTCGGCCGCCGGGTTCATGCCCATGATCCGTCGCTGCGCATCCACCCGGACCACCGCCCGGGTCAGGTGCTCGAGGATCTCGCCGGCATATTGATCTGCAGTGTGTTTCACCATGGCACCGAGAGATAGCAAGAAACAGGCCATCCCCGCGCCGGCGACGCCGGGGGCGGGTTGGCGGCATTCAGTGTAGGCCACGGATGGGCGTTATGCACTCTTTTGGTGCATGGCATCACCGGCACCCGCCGGCCGCGGCCCGCCAGGGGCTTCGGGCCGTTCGACACCCAATAAAAACCCCCGCCGAGGCGGGGGTCCGGGAAGGCATCCGGGGGATGCCGGCCATCAAACGCTGTAGTAGAGGTCGAACTCCACCGGGTGGGTGGTCATCCGCAGCTGCTGGACTTCCTCACGCTTGAGCTCGATGTAGCCATCGATGGCATCGTCGGTGAACACGCCGCCGACCTTGAGGAACTCGCGATCGCTATCCAGGGCGTCCAGCGCCTCTTCGAGCGAGAAGGCGACCTTGTCGATCTCGGCCTCTTCCTCGGGCGGCAGGTCGTAGAGATCCTTGTCCATGGCGTCCCCCGGGTGGATCTTGTTCTGGATACCATCGAGGCCGGCCATCAACATCGCGGCAAAGCACAGGTACGGATTGGCGGTGCTGTCCGGGAAGCGGATCTCGACACGCCGTGCCTTGGGGTTGGCGACCCAGGGGATACGCACCGACGCCGAGCGGTTACGGGCCGAGTAAGCCAACAGCACCGGCGCCTCAAAGCCCGGGACCAGCCGCTTGTACGAGTTGGTCGAGGCGTTGGCAAAGGCGTTGATCGCCCGGGCGTGCTTGATGATGCCGCCGATGTAGTAGAGCGCCGTCTCGGAGAGGCCACCGTACTGATCGCCGGCAAAGAGCATCTCGCCGGTCTTGCCGATGGACTGATGGACATGCATGCCGCTGCCGTTGTCGCCCACCACGGGCTTTGGCATGAACGTCGCGGTCTTGCCATAGGCCGAGGCGACGTTGTGGACGACGTACTTCAGGGTCTGCACCTCGTCGGCCTTTTTCACCAGGGTGTTGAAGCCCACACCGATCTCGCACTGGCCCGCGGTGGCCACCTCGTGGTGGTGCACCTCGGTGTCCATGCCCATGTCGGTGAGCACCTCGAGCATGGCCGAACGCATGTCGTGGAGGCTGTCCACCGGCGGTACCGGAAAGTAGCCGCCTTTGACACCGGGGCGGTGGCCCATGTTGCCGTCCGGGTAGACCTTTTCGGTGTTCCAGTCCGCCTCTTCGGAGTCGATCTTGTAGAATGAACCGCTCATGTCGGTGCCCCAACGGACATCGTCAAAGACGAAGAACTCGTTCTCGGGACCAAAGTACGCCACATCACCAATACCGGTGGACTGCAGATAGGCCTCGGCACGCTCGGCGATGGAGCGCGGATCGCGGCCGTAGCCCTGCATGGTGTTGGGCTCGATGATGTTGCAGAGCAGGATCAGCGTTGCATCATCAAAGAACGGATCCAGCACGGCGGTATCCGCATCGGGCATCAGGATCATGTCGGACTCGTTGATGCCCTTCCACCCCTCGATCGAAGAGCCATCGAACATCTTGCCTTCGCTGAAGAAATCGGCGTCGACGGCATGGGCGGGCAACGTGACGTGCTGCTGCTTGCCCTTGGGATCGGTGAAACGAAGATCCACAAAGCGGACCTCGTTTTCTTTGATCATATTGAGAACGTCATCGGCGGTCTTTGCCATTGTTCGGCCTCCAGTCATGTCGTATCGAATGCGTAATGCCCCCGCAGGGTAAGCAGAATCCGTGCCAGATGGCAGCCGGCGCACCAAAACGGGCCATTCGCATCAGCGCATCCACGCTACCATCGGTCTGTCGCACCATGCTGGTGCTTTTTGGGCCCCGACCGAACCATTTTGGTGCAAGCCACCGCCCCTCGACCGCCTGACAGGGCCGGAGGACGCGGGCTATACTCGCGCCATCACCGCTAATCGGCCGGAGAATCAATGACCTTTCAGGATCTGATCCTTGCCCTGCAGCAATACTGGGCGCAGCGCGGCTGTGTTGTCATGCAGCCGCTCGACATGGAGGTGGGTGCCGGCACATTCCACCCGGCGACCTTCCTCCGCTCGATCGGGCCCGAGCCCTGGCATGCGGCCTATGTGCAGCCCTCGAGGCGGCCTACCGACGGCCGCTATGGCGAAAACCCCAACCGGTTGCAGCATTACTACCAGTTCCAGGTGGTGCTCAAACCCTCGCCCAAGGATATCCAGGAGCAGTACCTGGGGTCGCTGGAGGCGCTGGGGATCGACCCGCTCACCCACGACATCCGCTTTGTCGAGGACAACTGGGAGTCCCCCACGCTGGGGGCCTGGGGTCTGGGCTGGGAGGTCTGGCTGAATGGCATGGAGATCACCCAGTTCACCTACTTCCAGCAGGCCGGGGGGCTCGACTGCCATCCGGTGATGGGCGAGATCACCTACGGGCTCGAGCGCATTGCCATGTACCTCCAGGAAGTAGAGAGCGTCTATGACCTGGTCTGGACCGACGGCCCCCAGGGTCGGGTGACCTATGGCGATGTCTTTTTGCAAAACGAACAGGAGCAGTCCCGGTACAACTTTGAAGAGGCCGATGTGGCCAGTCTGTTCGAGGGTTTCGACACCTGCGAGCGCGAGGCCCTGCGGCTGGTCGAGGCCGGGCTGCCGCTGCCGGCCTATGAGATGACCATGAAGGCCTCGCATACCTTCAACCTGCTCGATGCCCGCCATGCCATCTCGGTGACCGAGCGCCAGGGCTATATCCTGCGTGTCCGCGCCATGGCACGGGCAACGGCGCAGGCCTACTACGCGGCCCGCGAGGCGCTGGGCTTTCCGCTATGCAGTGGTGACGCCGCCGCCGACCGGAGTGTGGCATGAGCCAAACCACCGCATCGCTGCTTTTTGAACTGGGCACCGAGGAGCTTCCCCCCGGGGCGCTGGACCGCCTCAGTGATGCCCTGGCCAGTGGCATTGTCGAAGGACTTGATCAGGCCGGCATCAGCCACGGCCGGGTACGCGCGCTGGGGGCCCCCCGGCGGCTTGCCGTGCACATCGACGAGGTCGCCGTCACCCAGCCGGACCGGGCGTTCGAGCGGCGCGGCCCGGCCGTGGCCGTCGCCTTTGACGAGCACAACAACCCGACCAGGGCGGCCGAGGGTTTTGCCCGGTCCAATCAGGTGAGCGTCGAGGCGCTTGAGCGGCTCGAAACCAGCGAGGGTGCATGGCTGGTCTATCGCGGGGTGGACACCGGCCAGGCGACGGC
The DNA here is from genome assembly GCA_913061005.1 of uncultured Ectothiorhodospiraceae bacterium. Taxonomy (GTDB): domain Bacteria; phylum Pseudomonadota; class Gammaproteobacteria; order Nitrococcales; family Nitrococcaceae; genus Spiribacter; species Spiribacter pallidus. Next base: position 113,945 of record CAJXSH010000002.1, read on the forward strand.
GGATCTGCTGCCGGCGATCATCCAGCGCGCCCTCGATGCCCTGCCCATCCCCAAACGCATGCGCTGGGGGGATCAGTCCACCGAATTTGTCCGGCCGGTCCACTGGGTGGTGGCGCTGATGGATGACGCGGTGGTGCCCATGGAGATCTTCGGGGTTGCCAGCGACCGGCAGAGCCGGGGGCATCGCTTCCACCACCCGGATCCGGTGACCATCGCCCGGGCCGATGACTACGAGCAGGCCCTCTACCGCGCCCATGTGGTGGTCGATCGCCACGAGCGACGCGAACAGATCCGTGAGGCGGTGCGGGGCGAAGGCGAGCGGCTTGGCGGCCGGGCGGTGATGGACGACGACCTGCTCGACGAGGTCACCGCCCTGGTGGAATGGCCCGTGGTGCTCTCCGGGAGCTTTGACGAGACCTTCCTGCGGGTGCCGCCCGAGGCGCTGATCTCGAGCATGCAGGGCCATCAGCGGTATTTTCCGGTCCGCGATGCCGATGGACAGCTGCTCGCCCGGTTCATCACGATCGCCAATATCGAAAGCCGCGACCCGGCGCGGGTGATTGCCGGTAACGAGCGCGTGATCCGCCCGCGGCTCGCCGATGCGGCGTTTTTCTGGGATCTGGATCGCAAAAAACCCCTCTCGGACCGGCTCGATGGCCTGGAGCAGGTGATCTTTCAAAAGTCGCTGGGCAGCCTCGCGGACAAATCCCGCCGTGTCGCGGGCATCGCCCGGGCCTACGCCGAGCGCTTCGACACCGATCCCGACACGGCCGCCCATGCCGCCACATTATCCCGGGCCGATCTGCTCACCGAAATGGTCGGCGAGTTTCCCGAGCTCCAGGGGGTGATGGGCCGCTATTATGCCCGCGAGCAGAACGAATCCCCCCGGGTGGCGGACGCCCTGGACGAGATCTACCGGCCCCGGTTTTCCGGCGATGCCATCGCCGGCTCACCACTGGGCCAACTGCTTGCCGTCGCCGAGCGGGCGGATACGCTGATGGGCATTTTCGCCATCGGTAAAGCCCCCACCGGGGCCAAGGACCCGTTCGCCCTGCGACGGGCCGCGGTGGGATTGATCCGCACCCTCATTGAGGGCGAGCACGCCATCAACCTGGCCGGGCTTCTGCGCGAGGCCGCGGCCTGGCAACCCGAGACACTCGATGCCGAGGGCCATGTCGACGAAGTGGTGGGCTTTTGTCTGGACCGCATGCGGGCCATGGCGCTCGAAGCGGACTACGCCCCCGAGCTCTTCGAGGCAGTGCGCAGCGCCCTGGCGCCGACGGACATCGAGCCGCTTGATTTCCAGCGCCGGCTCGAAGCCTGCAGGGCCTTTGCCAGCCTGTCCGCCGCCGGCAGCCTGGCGGCGGCCAACAAACGCATCCGCAATATCCTGCGCAAGGCCGGGGACACCGGCGATGCCCCGGTGGATCCGGCGTTGCTGCGCGAACCCGCCGAGCGTGATTTGCACGAGGCGGTGCAAAGCCACACCGCGCCGGTGCAGGATCTCATCGAGCGCAGCGCCTACACCGAGGCCCTCGCTCGCCTGGCCGAGTTGCGTGCGCCGGTGGACCGGTTTTTTGATGATGTCATGGTGATGGCCGATGACGATGCGGTGCGCCATAACCGGCTCGCGCTGTTAGGGGCCCTGCAGTCGCTCTTCCTTGCCATCGCCGATGTCTCCGCCCTGCCGGAGCCGGGCTAGCGCGTGGCGAGGGGATGTGTCCTGCTGGACCGCGACGGGGTCATCAATCATGACTCGCCGGATTACATCCTGTCTGCGGCGCAGTGGCGACCCATCGACGGGAGCCTCGAGGCCATTGCCGCGTTGAATGCCGCGGGGTTGACGGTGGCGGTTTGCAGCAACCAGTCGGCGGTGGGCCGGGGCATGCTGGCCCCGGCAACCCTGCAGGCCATCCATGAACGGATGCATCAGGCGCTGGCGGCGGTGGGCGGTCATCTGGATGGCGTTTTCGTCTGCCCCCACGCACCGGCGGCCGATTGCCGCTGCCGAAAACCCCGCCCGGGGCTTTTGCAGCAGGCGCTCGAGCAGTTCGACTGCGCGCCCGAGCGGGCGTTGATGATCGGTGACAGCCGGCGCGATCTGATCGCCGCCGAGCGATCGGGGGTGGAGGGATGGCTGGTGAAAACCGGCAACGGCGCCGCCCTGGCGGATGAACTGGGCCCGGCCACGCCGGTCTATCCCGATCTTGCCGCGGCGGTCCCGGCGATCCTCCGCCGACTGCCCGCCACCCACGGAGTGGCGCCGTGAGCCGCCCGGCGCCACCCACCGGTGGCCACCCGGGCAGCCTCACCCGAGGCCTGCTCTTCCATCTGGGCCTTGTGGTGACCGTTTTGATCTGGACGATGGTCAGCCTGCCCAGCTTTGGCCTGCCACTGCGTTGGCGCTATTGGTGGATCACCCGTTGGTGCAGCATTGTGGCCTGGATGGTGCGGGTGATCGGCGGTATTCGCATCGAGGTCAACGGCCTTGAAAACCGACCCACCAAACCGGCTGTTGTCCTTGCCAAGCATCAAAGCGCCTGGGAAACCCTCAATCTGTTGCCATGGTTCTATCCGCAGAGCTGGGTGCTAAAGCGCGAGCTTTTGCGCATCCCGCTCTTCGGCTGGGGCCTGGCGCGGCTCGATCCCATCGCGATCGATCGGGCCGCTGGCCGCGAGGCGCTGCGCCAGGTCATCGACCAGGGCCGGCAGAAACTCGCCCGGGGGCGTTGGGTGGTGGTCTTTCCCGAGGGCACCCGGGTGCCCCCCGGTGAGCGGGGCCGCTACCAGCAAGGCGGCGCGCTGCTGGCCTGCCGTGCCGGTGCTCAGGTGGTGCCAGTGGCCCATAATGCCGGCGAGCACTGGCCCCGTCGCGGCCTGCGCATGATCCCCGGCGTCATCCGGGTCGAAATCGGCGCGCCCATCGAGACCACCGGACGCACCCCGGCCGAGGTCAATGGCCTGGCCGAGGCGTGGATCGAGTCACGGATGGCGGAAATCAGCGGCGGCCAGGCCGCCGGCGGGCCGTCCCACTAAACATCCAAGTTACTGACTTGTAACGCGTTTTTCTCGATGAAGTCGCGCCGCGGCTCGACCTGGTCGCCCATCAGGGTGGTGAAGATGTCATCGGCGCCGACGATATCCTCGATACGCACCTGCAACAGGCGACGGGTCTCCGGATCCATGGTGGTCTCCCAGAGCTGATCCGGGTTCATCTCGCCCAGGCCCTTGTAGCGTTGCACCGAAAGGCCTCGCTTGCCTTCTTCCATGAGCCAGTCCACTGCATCCCGGAAGCTCGCCACCGGCTGAGAGCGCTCGCCGCGGCGTATCTCGCCGCCTTCACCGATCAGCCCCTGAAGGGCGGCGGCAAGACCCCGGATGGTCTCGTATTCCTTGGCCAGAAAGAATCCGGTCGGGAAGGTAAACGGATAGAGGATGCCATGCATGCGCTTGGTAATGACCGCCTCCTGGAAGCCACCGTCCGGGCCGGTCTGCACCTTGACCCGATACTCGGTGCCGGTGGGCAGGCCCACGTTGATCATCTCGCCCAGCGACTCAAACCAGCCGCGCACGGCCTCGCCATCGCTTAACTGATCCTCGCTGATGGGCGGCAGATCCACCATGGCCCGAAGGATGACCGGGTCGGTGCGACGACCCAGATGGTCGATCAACTCCATGGTATCGAGATACTGACGGATGAGCGCCTCCAGGGCTTCGGGCCCGACGACCGGGGTATCCGCGGCCGGCAGCAGGCTCGCGCCGGAGAGCGAGAGCTGCAGCAGGTAGTTGGTGAGCTCGCGCTCGTCCTTGACGTAGTGCTCCTGTTTGCCCCGCCGGACCTTGTAGAGCGGCGGTTGGGCGATGTAGACGTGGCCACGCTCGACCAGCTCGGCCATCTGACGGTAGAAAAAGGTCAGCAGCAGCGTGCGGATATGCGATCCATCCACATCCGCGTCGGTCATGATGATGATGCGGTGGTAGCGCAGCTTATCCGCATCGAACTCCTCTCGCCCGATCCCGCAGCCCAGGGCGGTGATCAATGTCCCCACCTCGGCCGAGGAGAGCATTTTGTCGAACCGCGCCTTCTCGACGTTCAGGATCTTGCCTTTAAGGGGCAGGATTGCCTGGGTGCGTCGATCCCGGCCCTGTTTGGCAGAGCCACCGGCGGAGTCGCCCTCAACAAGATAAAGCTCGGACTGGCTGGGGTCCTTTTCCTGGCAATCGGCCAGCTTGCCGGGCAGGCCCGCCACATCCAGCGCCCCCTTGCGGCGGGTCATCTCCCGCGCCTTGCGGGCGGCCTCGCGGGCCCGGGAGGCATCCACGACCTTCTCGACGATGGCCTTGGCATCATTGGGGTTTTCATACAAAAACCCGTGCAGCCCTTCGGCCAGCGTGGACTCGACCACGCCTTTCACTTCGGAGGAGACCAGTTTTTCCTTGGTCTGCGAAGAGAACTTCGGATCCGGCACCTTCACCGACACCACCGCGGTCAAGCCCTCGCGGATATCCTCGCCGCTGGGGGTGACCTTGAGCTTTTTGGCGTAGCCCTCGGCTTCCATGTACTGGTTCAGCGTCCGGGTAAGGGCCGCCCGGAAACCCGAAAGGTGGCTGCCCCCGTCTTTCTGCGGGATGTTGTTGGTAAAGCAGAAGATCGCTTCCTGGTAGGAGTCGCTCCACTGCAGCGCCACCTCGACGACAATGTCCTCGCGCTGGGTGCTCAGGTAGAACACCGCCGGATGCAGCGGGGTTTTGTTCTTGTTGAGATGCTCGACAAAGGCCCGGATGCCGCCCGCGTACTCAAAGACATCTTCCTTGTCGCTGCGCTCGTCTTTCAGGGCAATGCGCACACCGGGGTTGAGGAACGACAGCTCCCGAAAGCGTTTGGCCAGGATGTCGTAGTTGAATTCGATGTTAGTAAAGATTTCCGGGCTCGGATGGAAGGTGATTCGGGTGCCCGAACTGTCGGTCTCACCGGCCACTTTCAGCGGCTCCACCGCCTCTCCGGCAGCATATTCCTGGGTGTGGACCTTACCGTTTTTGTTGATGACAAGCCGCAGACGATCGGACAGGGCGTTGACTACCGACACGCCCACGCCATGCAACCCGCCGGAGACCTTGTATGAGCTGTTGTCGAACTTACCCCCGGCATGCAGCACGGTCATAATGACTTCGGCGGCGGACCGACCCTCCTCGGGGTGGAGATCCACCGGGATACCCCGGCCGTTATCCGAAACCGTCACCGAGGCATCGCCGTGGAGGACCACGTCAATCTGCGAACAGTACCCGCCAAGGGCCTCGTCCACGGCGTTATCCACGACCTCAAAGACCATGTGATGGAGCCCTGTGCCATCGTCGGTATCGCCGATGTACATGCCCGGACGTTTTCGCACCGCGTCCAGACCGCGGAGCACCTTAATCTGCGAGGAATCGTATTCGGTCTGCGTACTCATCGAAGGCCCTTTTTACACAACCCCCTGATTATACCCGATCTGTAGGGGGGTACGTCGAAAGGCTTTAAACCGCTGTCACGCGGCCTTGTTCCACGTGGAACCATTGCCCGTGCGCCTCAAGGGGCAGCTGGGTGGCATCAATCGCTGTGACAAAGCACTGAGCCGGGGTGCACAAAAGATAATCCAGCAACGCCCGGCGGTGTCCCGCATCCAGCTCGGCCGGCAGATCGTCGAGCAAAAGCACGGGACGCCCTGCGCCCTGCTCGCCCCATAATTCCGTCAACGCCAGGCGCATGGCCGTCACCAACAGCTTTTGCTGTCCCCGACTGAGTTGGGCGGTGGCATCGACCCCGTCGGCCAGCACCCGCAGATCCGCCCGGTGGGGCCCGTAAAGCCCGTGGCCCTGGGCCAGCTCCCGATCGCGATGGGTATCGAGTATGTCATCCAGGCCGCTGCCGTCGGGCCATCCGGATCGCAGCCGCCATTCGATGGATCGGTCGGGTAGCCACTGCTGCCAGAGTTTCTGGCAGACCGGCTCAAGTTTGGCGAGAAACGCCCGGCGCTGATCGTCCACCCGCTTGCCCGCCTCGGCCATCTCCGGTTCCCAGGTTGCCGAGAGCTGGCGGTTACCGGTTTTCAACGCCGCATTGCGTTGCTGCAGGGCCCGTCGGTACCGCCGCCAGTCGGCTCGATACCCCGGTTTCACGTGGAACACACCCCAGTTCAGAAAGGCCCGACGCCCGTCCGGCCCGTCGGTCAGAAGCCGTTGGACCTCGGTATTCACCACTTGAATGGGCAGCAGCCAGGCGGACTCCGATAACGCCCGGGTATCCGCACCATTCAGTCGGACCCGGGTCTCGCCTTGTTGATGCTGAACGCCCAGGCGATACCCCTGTCCCTGCGCCCGGATCCGGCCGTTGACGACCGCGGCGTCCTGGCCGTTGGCGATCACTCGGGCCGTCCGGTGGGTGACGAAACTCCGCGCCCGGGCAAGAAAATAGATCGCCTCGATCAGGCTGGTCTTGCCCGCCGCATTGTCGCCATGGATGAGATTCAGGCCGGGGTCGGGGTCGATCGATCCCGGGGCCAGGCCCCGAAAACCTGTCCAGCCCAACCGCTCCAGGCCATCGGCGTCCGCCGGTTGCGTCATGCACTAAAGCCGCATGGGCATCACAACGTAGCGGGCGTCACGCTGGGATTCGCCGATGATCAATGCACTGCTGTTTGCATCCCGGACATGGATATGGACGGTCGCATCGTCGATGGCCGCCAGTGCATCAAGGACATAACTGGCATTGAAGCCAACCTCCATGGCCTCGCCGCTGAACGTGGCGGGTATTTCTTCCACCGCCTCTTCCTGTTCGGGATTGTTGCTTTGTATGCGCATCTGCTCGGCTTCAAAACCAAAGCGCACGCCCCGATACTTTTCATTGGACAGGATCGAGGCGCGTACCAGCGCCTTGCGCAAGGTCTCGCGGTCCACCACCGCATGCGGGCCGTCCTCGTCCGGGATGACCCGCTGGTAATCCGGAAACCGTCCGTCGATGAGCTTGGAGGTAAATCGGATATCCGGGAGAACCACCTGGACATGGCTACTGCCCAGGGTCACCGAGACCGTGTCATCACTGTCCCCGAGAAGCCGCAACATCTCCTGCACACCCTTGCGAGGGATGATGACCTGGGTCGGTGTGTCGATCTGAAGATCCGGCGAGAGGGCCGCGAGCGCCAGCCGGTGCCCGTCGGTGGCCACGGCCCGCAGCTTCTGAGGCTCCATCTCGAACAACAGACCGTTGAGGTAATAGCGCACATCCTGCAGCGCCATTGCAAAATGGGTCTTCTCGACAATCCAACGCAGATCGGACTGGGGCAGGGCCACGGTCTGGGCCGCTTCGATCGCATCGGTCACCGGGAAATCTTCCGCCGGCAGGGGCGCCAGCGTGAACCGGCTCCGCCCCGCGGTCACCAGCACCCGCTCCTGCTCCATGGCGAGATTGACGTGCGCGTCTTCGGGAAGGTTGCGGACGATGTCCATCAATTTGCGCGCCGGGACGGTCAGCCGGCCGGGCTGTCCACCAGCAAGATCGATTTCGGCGCGCAGCTCGACCTCAAGATCGGTGGCGGTGAGTGCCAGGCGCTCATCGGTCTTCTCCAACAGGACATTGGCCAGTACCGGCAGGGTCTGCCGACGCTCGACCACCCCGATGATGGATTGTAGCGGCTTGAGCAGGTCATCCCGGGTGATTTCAAACTGCATGATCGGTCCTGTTGTTCTCTTAATGACTAGAGAGTTTGTATTAAAGCCAGTTGTAGTAGCAAGGCCAGCCGAAAGTCGGGGAAAGCATCCTTAACTACCTGTTTTCATTGATTAAAAACCGCTTTAAAACCTGTGTATGACGCCCGCTTTTCGTGGTGGTATCCACTGGACAACCTGTGGACGAATTGCCGGTGGCTGAATGCCCACAACTTATCCACATCATGATGACAGGGTTCTCGACAGGTTGTGGTAATCCTCGTCAAACCGGCTGTCCGACTCGCGCAGGCTCTGGACCTTTCGACAGGCATGCAGCACGGTCGTGTGGTCACGCCCGCCAAAGGCATCCCCGATCTCGGGCAGGCTGTGGCTGGTCAATTCCTTGGCCAGGGCCATGGCCATCTGCCGCGGTCGGGCAATGGAGCGGCTGCGACGTTTGGATAACAGATCGGCAACGCGGATTTTGTAATACTCGGCGACGGTCTTCTGGATGTTCTCGGTGGTCACCAGCTTGTCCTGCAGCGCGAGCAAATCGCGCAGGGCCGCTTTGGTGAACTCGACGGTGATCGGCGCGCCGGTGAAGTGGGCGTTGGCAATGACCCGGCGCAGCGCCCCCTCGAGCTCACGGATGTTCGAGCGAATGCGCTTGGCAATGAAAAACGCCACCTCCGGTGGGATGTCCATCCCCGCCTGCGTCGCCTTGCTCATGAGGATGGCCACCCGGGTTTCCAGCTCCGGGGGCTCGATGGCAATGGTCAGCCCCCAGCCAAACCGGGATTTGAGCCGTTCTTCGAGCCCGTTGACCTCTTTGGGGTAACGATCGCAGCTCATCACCACTTGCTGGTGGCCTTCGAGCAGCGCATTGAAGGTATGGAAAAACTCCTCCTGCGACCGCTCTTTACCGGCAAAGAACTGAATATCGTCGATTAAAAGCGCGTCCACGCCGCGATAGTGGCGTTTGAATTCGTTAATGGCGTTGTGCTGCAACGCCTTGATCATATCGGCGACAAACCGCTCGGAATGCAGATAGAGCACCCGGGCGTCGGGTTTATGGGCGAGCAGCGCGTTGCCAATGGCATGCATGAGATGGGTCTTGCCCAGCCCGACGCCGCCATAGATGAAAAGCGGGTTGTAGGCACTCCCCGGGTTGTCCACCACCTGCAGGCTCGCCGCCCGGGCCAGCTGGTTGGACTTGCCCTCGACAAAACTGTCGAAGGTGAAATCGGCATTCAGATTGGCATTGTGGGGCGTGCTCGCCGGCGCACTGCGCCGCCCGGCGACGGTTTCGGCCGACTCGGTGCTGCCCGAACCCGTGTGGGCTGCGCCACCGCCGACATCCAGCACAAGCCGTGGCGGCGAAGCCGGGCGCAGGGTCTCGAGCAGCTCGGCGATGCGCGGGGCAAAGTGGGTCTGTACCCAGTCCATGACGTAGCGGTTGGGCGCCAGCAAGCGCAGGGCGTCTTCCGACTCTTCGGCTTGCAACGGCCGGATCCAGGTATTGAGCTGCTGGTCCGGGATTTCCCTTTCCAGATGCGTCAGGCAGCCTTTCCAGAGTTGGTCGGCCAAGCTTGAACCTCCAGGCGCCGGGGCGTGGATCCTTCCAGCACACCGCGGGAATGATGTCAGATCGCTGAGTCTAGTACCTGACCCGGACGCATACCAGTCCAGCGTCGAGGGTGAGGGTGAGGGCCATCCCCCGCGAGCATTGACACTAGCCAAGTCGCCGCCTTATTTTAGCGGGCTGTTTTCCTTAACGATCGACGAACACAGGCACGACGGCCATGAAGCGGACATTCCAACCCAGCGTCATCAAACGCAAGCGCACACACGGCTTTCGGGCCCGGATGGCGACTCGCAACGGTCGCAAGGTGCTCGCCCGCCGGCGTGCCAAGGGTCGGGCTCGGCTCACGCCCTGAGCGCCGATGTGGCTTGTGGCGCCGTGGACGCGGGGTTTCCTCGCCAGGCCCGGCTGACTCGACCCGCCCAGTTCCGGGCGGTCTTCGCCGGTGCGCGGCGCTATCGTAACCGCTACTTCACGATCCTGGTACGGCCCGACCCGGCGCTGGCTGGCGCCCGGCTGGGGATGGCGATCCCCAAAAAGCTGGCGCCCAGGGCGACGGACCGCAATCGGATAAAGCGGTTGATCCGCGAGCGTTTCCGCCATTCAAGGTGGCAGCTGGGCGGTTTGGATGCGGTTGTGATGATCCGGTCCATCGCCTGTCACACGGACAATGCGATACTAATGGCTGCTTTGGACGACCTCTGGCAACGGATATCCGACCCATGCGCCGAATCCTGATCACACTGCTTCGCGCCTACCGCTACTGTGTCAGCCCGCTGTTCGGCCCCTGCTGCCGGTTTCACCCGAGTTGCTCGTGTTACGCCATCGAGGCGGTGGAACGGCACGGCGCGCTGCGGGGCAGTCTCTACGCTGTATGGCGCCTATTGCGCTGCAACCCATTGAGCCCCGGCGGCATTGATCCTGTGCCGGGCACCGATACTGCGAGTCGCCACTCATGATGGAAACCCAGCGAATGTTTCTGTTCGTCGCCCTGGCGCTGGTCATGCTGCTGATCTGGAGTGCCTGGCAACAGGACTACGGCCCGCAGAACGCCGCGGTCGAGCCCGCCCCCCAGGCCGAGAGCGAGGCCCCGGCGACCGCGCAGAGCCCGGCAGCGCCCGGGGCCGAATCGCCGGTGCCCGAGGCCGGTGGCGACGACCGCACACCGGTGGGTGAATCGGCCCAGGCGGCCGCCACGGCGCAGACCGACGTTATCCGCGTGCAGACGGACCTGCTTGACGTGCGGATTCCGCTGGCCGGGGGCAATGTCACATCGGCCCGGTTGCTCGACCACACGGTCTCCGAGTCCGATCCAACGCCTTTCCAGTTGATGGCCCCGGCCGATCCGCTTTTCATGGCCCAGACCGGGCTGGTGGGCGATGGCGTTGACGCCCCCGATCATCAGGCCCGTTGGCAGGCCGAGGCCGGGGAATACGTCCTCGAAGGGGATGCCGATCGTCTGACGGTGCCGCTTCGCTGGCAGTCGCCCACCGGGGTGGTCATCACCCGGCGGTACATCTTCGAGCGAGACAGCTACGTGGTCCGCGTGGTGCACGAAGTCACCAACCCCACCGATACCCCCTGGCGGGGCTATCAGTACAACCAGCTGCGTCGCAGCGCGCAGACCGAGGGCCCGGGCTTTCTGGGCGCGGCCAGTTACACCGGCGGTGTGATCTACAGCCCCGAAGATAAGTACAACAAGATCAGCTTTGGCGATATGGAAGACGAGGACCTCTCGCGGGATATCGACAACGGCTGGCTGGCCATGATCCAGCATTATTTCCTCGCCGCCTGGGTGCCGCCTCGCGACGAGAACCTGCGCTACTACTCGCGGGTGAGCAACGGCGAATACATCCTCGGCCAGAGTTCACCCTGGCAGACCGCCGCCAGTGGCGAGCAGGTGGTTTTCGAGAACCGCCTTTTCGTCGGCCCCAAAGAGCAGGATCGGCTGGATGCCATCGCCGAGGGCCTGGAGCTCACCGTCGACTACGGCTGGCTGACCATCATCTCCAAGCCGCTATTCATCGCCCTGGACTGGATCCACGGCGTGGTCGGCAACTGGGGCTGGTCGATCATCCTGCTGACCTTCGGGATCAAGCTGGTTTTCTACAAGCTCTCCGAGACCAGCTATCGCTCGATGGCACGGATGCGCAAGCTCCAGCCCGAGATGCAGAAGCTGCGCGAGCGCTACAGCGATGACAAGCAGCAGATGAACCAGGAGCTCATGCAGCTCTACAAAAAGGAAAAGGTCAATCCGCTGGGTGGCTGTCTGCCCATCCTCATCCAGATCCCGGTGTTCATCGCGCTGTACTGGGTGCTGCTCGAAAGCGTCGAGCTGCGCCAGGCGCCGTGGGTGCTCTGGATCCAGGATCTGTCGGTGCGGGATCCGTTCTACGTGCTGCCATTGCTCATGGGGCTGACCATGTTCCTGCAGCAAAAGCTCAACCCCGCCCCCATGGACCCCATCCAGCAGAAGATCATGATGGGCCTGCCGGTGGTGTTCACCGTGTTCTTTATGTTCTTCCCGGCCGGGCTGGTGCTCTACTGGGTGACCAACAACACGCTCTCGATCCTGCAGCAGTGGGTGATCACCCGCCGCATCGAGGCGGACGGCAAGAAGGCGAATGCCTGACGGGACGATCTGTGCGATCGCAACGCCTCCGGGCCGTGGCGGCATCGGGGTGATTCGGGTCTCCGGCGAGGCGGCTGGGGATTGCCTCACCGGGCTCGCCGGCCGCCTGCCCGAACCGCGCACCGCAAGCCTTCGCACCTTTCGCGATGCCGATGGCGAACCGCTGGATCAGGGACTGGTGTTGTGGTTCCCGGGACCGGATTCCTTTACCGGCGAGGATGTGGCCGAGTTCCACGGCCACGGCGGGCCGGTGGTCATGGATCGCCTTTTGCGGCGACTCATCGAGCTGGGGGCATCGCTTGCCGAGCCCGGGGAATTCAGCCAGCGGGCCTTTCTCAACGGCCGGATGGACCTTACCCGGGCCGAGGCCATCGCCGATCTCATCGCCGCCGGCAGCGAGGCGGCCGCCAGCGCGGCCATGCGCTCGCTCGAAGGGGCGTTTGCCCACCGGATCCAGGATCTGGTCGAGCAGCTCACCGAATTGCGGGTGCATCTGGAGTCGAGCATCGATTTTATCGACGAGCCCCTGGATGGGCTTGCCATCGACCGTCTGGCCGACCGCATCGAGGCGGTGGGCGAGGCGGTTCGTGCGGCCCGCGAGGCGGCCCGCAGCGGTCAGCAGCTCCAGGAGGGCGCCCGGGTAGTCATCGCCGGTGCGCCCAATGCGGGCAAATCCAGCCTGATGAACGCCTTGCTGGGGCGGGATGCGGCCATTGTCACCGAGCTGGCCGGGACCACCCGTGATGTGCTCGACGCCCATCTGCACCTGGACGGATTGCCGGTGCAGGTCATGGATACCGCCGGGCTGAGAACCGGCGCCGATGTGGTGGAGGCCGAAGGGATCCGCCGGGCCCATCAGGCCATGGCCGAGGCCGACCATATCCTGCTGGTGGTGGATGATCGAAACCCGGATGAAGACGATGGCCTGGGCGCGGCCTGGCCGGCCTCCGCCGCCGCGCTGACCCGGGTGTACAACAAGATCGATCTCACCCATCGCCCGCCGGGGGTAGGGGACGACGGTGTGGCGGTCTCGGCGCTCACCGGCGCCGGGCTGGACGGGCTTAAATCGCATCTGCGCGGGGTGCTGGGGGTGCGGGCCGGTGATGAGGCGGTCTTCACCGCCCGCCGCCGCCACCTGCAGGCGCTGGATGAGGCGGCGGCCGCTATTGACGAAGCGGTCTCGGCGGCCCGCGCGGGGCATGGCGAAGAGCTGGTGGCCGAGTCGCTGCGCTGTGCGCAGGATAGCCTGGGGCAGATTACCGGGGCGGTCACTACCGAGGATCTGCTCGGTCGGATATTCTCTACGTTTTGCATAGGCAAGTGATTGATTTCGATGGACAGCCAAAGCCAATACGATGTCATCGTGGTGGGCGGCGGACATGCCGGTACCGAGGCGGCCCATGCCGCGGCCCGTATGGGCGCCCATACCCTGCTACTGACCCAGAGCCTGGATACCATCGGGCAGATGAGCTGCAACCCGGCCATCGGGGGCATTGGCAAGGGCCATCTGGTGCGCGAAATCGACGCCATGGGCGGTGTCATGGGCCGGGCCATCGACCGCGCCGGCATACAGTTTCGGGTGCTCAATCAGCGCAAGGGCCCGGCGGTGCGCGCCACACGGGCCCAGGCCGATCGCAATCTCTATCGTCAGGCGGTGCGCGCCATCCTCGACGAACAGCCGCATCTGAGCCTTTTTCAGGACACCGTCGATGATCTGATCGTCGAGCGCGGCACCGTCCGCGGTGTGGTCACCGGCATGGGGCTCGCCCTGCGGGCCACCGCGGTGGTGCTCACCGTCGGCACCTTTCTGGGGGGGCGGATTCATATCGGCGATCACAATCGCCGCGGCGGCCGTGCCGGGGATGCGCCGTCCATCGCCCTCGCCGAGCGGCTGCGGGCGCTGCCCCTGCGCGTTGATCGGCTGAAGACCGGAACGCCACCGCGCATCGATACCGCGAGCATCGATTATCGGGCCTTGACCGAGCAGCCCGGCGATTCACCGGCGCCCTACTTCTCGCGCTGGAGCCGGGGTGACGAGCACCCCCGGTCGGTGAGCTGCCATATCACCCACACCAACCCCGTCACCCACGAGCATATCCGCAAGGCGCTGCATCGCTCGCCCATGTACAGCGGCGAGATCGAGGGGGTGGGCCCACGCTACTGTCCGTCCATCGAGGACAAGGTCGTCCGGTTTGCCGACCGGGACGGGCATCAGATCTTTCTCGAACCCGAGGGGCTCGACAGCCGCGAGGTCTATCCCAACGGCATCTCGACCAGCCTGCCCTTCGACACCCAGATCGCCATGGTGCGCTCCATCGACGGGCTTGCCGGGGCGCGGATCACCCGGCCGGGTTATGCCATCGAGTACGACTACCTCGACCCCCGCGATCTCCACCCCAGCCTGCAGAGCCTGCATCTGCCCGGTCTTTTTCTGGCCGGACAGATCAACGGCACCACCGGCTACGAGGAAGCGGGCGCCCAGGGGCTGCTCGCCGGCATCAATGCCGTCGCCCACGGCCGCGAGATGGCGCCCTGGGTGCCGGCACGGCACGAGGCCTATCTGGGGGTGTTGGTGGATGATCTCACCACCCGCGGCACCAGCGAGCCCTATCGCATGTTCACATCGCGGGCCGAATACCGGTTGCAGCTGCGCGAGGACAACGCCGATCTGCGCTTGATGCCCGTCGCCCGCGACTACGGATTGATCGACGAGGGCGACTGGCAGGCCTTCTGTGCCTACCGTGACGCCATCGATCGCGAGCGCCGGCGCCTCGAGCAGACCATCATCCGCCCGGCGGATCTGGGTGATGACCATGGCGCCACGTGCCTGGGCAAACCGCTGCGGCGCGAGCAGAGCCTGATGGCGTTGTTGCGTCGCCCCGAAATCAGCTACGACGATCTCGCCGCGCTGTCTGCGGCGGGCGAAGCGGCGGCGGATCCGCGGGTGCGCGAGCAGGTCACCATTGCGGCCCGCTACGAGGGTTATCTCCAGCGCCAGGCCGCCCAGGTCGAAAAGCAGAGCCGCTACGAGGACCGGGCCCTGCCTGCCGATCTGGACTATGCCCGGGTCGCCGGCCTGTCCCGCGAGGTGCAGGAAAAGCTCACCCACCACCGGCCCGCGACCCTGGGCCAGGCGGCCCGCATCCCCGGTGTGACCCCGGCGGCGGTGTCCTTACTGCTTGTGCATCTGCAGCGCGGCGAGCAGCGCCAGAGCGCCTAGCAGCGGCCCAGCCGATGATGGATGATGGACTTGGGCACGGATTGCGCCGGCTCGACCTGGACCCGGCGCTGGCGATGCCGCTTCTGGCGTACCGTGATCTGCTGGCAAGATGGAATCGCGTCTACAACCTCTCGGCGGTGCGCGACCCCGACGCCATGGTGGCCCGGCATCTGCTCGACAGCCTGGCCGTGCTGCCCTGGCTGCCCGCCGGCCGGCTGCTTGATGTGGGCACGGGACCGGGTCTGCCGGGCATTCCCCTTGCCATCGCCCAGCCCGATCGGGCGGTGGTCCTGCTGGAGTCGAACGGCAAGAAGGTCCGCTTTCTCCGACAGGTGGTGCTGGAGCAACGGCTTGCCAATGTCGAGATTGTCCACCGGCGTCTCGAGGCCTACGAGCCCACGCGGCGGTATGAGGCGGTGATCTGTCGGGCATTTGCCGACGCCGCCGGGTTCTGGCACGGCGTGGCGCGCCTGCTGCATCCCGAGGGGGTGGCGCTGGCGATGAAAGGCCAGCGTCAGGGCGAAGAGTTGGCGGGATTGGATGCCGCCGGCGTATCATCCACCTGGCAGCCGCTTCGGGTCCCGGGGCTTGAGGCCGAGCGGCATTTGCTGATCATGAAGGGCACAACGCCCGTCACAGGATAGTTCCATGGCACGGATACTGGCCATTGCCAATCAAAAGGGCGGTGTCGGCAAGACCACCACCTGCGTCAATCTGGCCGCTTCGCTGGTCAGTAACGGCCGGCGCGTGTTGCTGGTGGATCTCGACGCCCAGGGCAACGCCACCGTGGGGGCCGGGCTCGACAAGGACGCGGTGGCGGTGAGCAACTACGAGCTGCTGACCGGCGAGGCGACGGCGCAGATGGTCTGCTGCCGCGAGCTCGAGCCCGGTTTTGATGTATTGCCCGCCAATGGCGATCTGACCGCCGCCGAGGTCAGCCTGATGGAAGCCGGTGAAGGCCGGGAGCGCCGGCTGCAGCAGGCCCTGGCGCCCATCATCGATGACTATGACTACATCCTCATCGATTGCCCGCCAGCGCTCAGCATTCTCACCGTCAACGCCTTTGTGGCGGCCCACGGCGTGCTCATCCCGATTCAGTGCGAGTACTACGCGCTGGAGGGGCTGAGTGCCCTGCTGGATACCATCGAGCGGGTCCGTCAGACGGTCAATCCCGATCTGGCCATCGAGGGACTGGTCCGGACCATGTTCGATGGGCGCAACAACCTGGCCACCCAGGTGGGTGCTCAGCTGTTGGCCCATTTCCCCGACCAGGTCTATCGCACCCAGATCCCCCGCAATGTCCGGCTGGCCGAAGCGCCCAGCCACGGTCTGCCGGTGCTTCAGTACGATCGCAGCTCGCGCGGCGCGGTGGCCTACATGGCCCTCGCCTCGGAGCTTTTGCGTCGCCAGGGGGCGTCGGGTCAAGCAAAAGGAGGCGTGCGATGAGTCAGCGTCGACGAGGACTGGGCCGTGGCCTGGATGCCCTGCTGGGCGAGTCGGCCGGCGAAGCAGGCAGCGGGGCAGAGGCCGCCGATCTGCGCGATCTGCCGCTGGATGCGTTGACCAGCGGCCGTTATCAGCCGCGTCGCGAGTTTGATCCGGCCGCCCTCCAGGAGCTCGCGCATTCCATTCGCGCCCAGGGGGTGGTCCAGCCCATCGTGGTCCGGCCCCTGCCGGATGGCGAGCAGTACGAGATCATCGCCGGTGAACGCCGCTGGCGGGCGGCGCAGCTGGCCGAGCTCGAGGAGATACCGGCGATCGTCCGGGACATCCCGGATGAGATGGCGGTGGCGGTGGCGTTGATCGAGAACATCCAGCGCGAGGATCTCAATCCGCTGGAAGAGGCCAGCGCCTTCAAGCGGCTGACCGAGGAGTTCGGCATGACCCATCAGGCGGTGGCCGAGGCGGTCGGCCGCTCGCGGGTGGGGGTCAGTAACCTGATGCGGCTGCTGGATCTGGGCCCGGCGGTCAAAGCGCATATCGCCCGGGGCGAACTCGAGATGGGGCATGCCCGGGCGCTTCTGGCCCTTGATGAGGCCGCCCAGGGCGAGGCCGCCGCGCGGGTGGTGGCCCAGGGGCTGACCGTGCGCCAGACCGAGGCACTGGTGCGGCGCATGCAGGCCGGTGACACCCACCGCGAAGCCCCGGCGGAGGACCCCAATGTACGGCGGCTGCAGGAGGATCTGGCAGACCGGCTGGGGGCGGCGGTCAGGATTGAGCACGGGCAAAAGGGCAAGGGCCGTCTGGTCATCCGCTACAACAGCCTCGACGAGCTCGACGGCATTCTGGAGCATATCCGTTGAAGCCCATCGTTGAGTTCTTTATACTCCGCGCAATTTTGCGGTCGTCTGCCAGAGCGATATGTCTCTGAAAAAAGCTGCAAGCCGGGTGATCCGGCTGCAGGCGGCGATCGGAGTGGCTTCAGCGGCCCTTTGGGTGGTTGTAGGCGGGGTTCAGGCAGGTCTCGCCGCGATTGCCGGCGCCGGCATCAGCGTTTTCATGACGTTTTTTGTCGCCGTGCGTTGGTCGCTGCGCAGTGCAGGAGAGCGCGAGCCCCGGGCGATACTGGGGGCGTTTTACCGCACGCAGACCATGAAGCTCCTCCTGGGCACGGCGCTCATTTTTGTCGCTGTGCGCGCGTTTGACGATCACGCGGCCGCATTGGTGATCACGCTGGCCCTTACCCTGGCTGCCTACGGCCTGGTGTTACTGGGCGACATCGACTAGAGCTTTTGCGAACAAGGGGTTCGGCAACGTTATGGCGAGCGGATCGGCGACCGAATACGTCACGCATCATCTGGAGCACCTGACCGTCGGTGAGGGGTTCTGGACCGTGCATATCGATACCCTGGCCGTATCCTGGATCCTGGGGCTTGTCTTTCTGGGCATCTTCTATGCCGTCGCCCGCAAGGCCAGTGTCGAGGCGCCCAGCGGCATTCAGACAGCGGTTGAGGCCTGTGTCGAATTCGTCGACAAACAGGTCAGCGAGAGTTTCCACGGCCCCAAAGACTTTGTCGCCCCGCTCGGGCTGACCATTTTTGTCTGGGTGCTGTTCTGGAATCTGATGGACTTGATCCCCGTGGATCTATTCCCTGAACTGCTCAAGCTGGTGGGCATCGAGTACGTGCGTATCCTGCCCTCGGCCGACATGAACGCCACCTTCGGCCTGTCGCTGACGGTGCTCGCGCTGATCATTATCTACAGCATCAAGGGCAAGGGCGGTAAGGGCTTCGGCAAAGAGCTCTTCTGCCATCCCTTTGGCAGCCATCCGTTGCTGTGGCCGGCCAACCTGATGCTCAACATCGTCGAGATGATTGCCAAGCCGGTGTCCCTGGGGATGCGGCTATTCGGCAACCTCTACGCCGCTGAGATCATCTTTATCCTGATCGCGCTGCTGCCCATCTGGGCGCAGTGGATTCCGGGTGTCGCCTGGGCGATTTTCCATATTCTGGTCATCCCGCTTCAGGCGTTTATCTTTATGGTGCTCACGATCGTGTATCTGAGCCTTGCCTACGAGGAACACTAACGCGTCGGTGGATCACCGGCCCGTGGTTTGACGGTTTTAACTTAGACGACCCTTACTGGAGGAATCATGGAAGCTATCGCTCAGGTCCAGGCGTTCACCGCCATCACCATCGGACTGATTTTTGCCTTTGCGGCGGTCGGCACCAGCATCGGCTTCGGCATGCTGGGCGGCAAGTTCCTGGAGGGCATCGCCCGCCAGCCCGAGGTTGCCGGTGTGCTGCAGGTCCGCATGTTCATCGTCGCCGGCCTGCTCGACGCGCTGTCGATCATCGGTGTGGCCTTCGCTGCGCTTTTGATGTTCGCCAACCCGCTGCTGGGCGCGCTCAGCTGAACGGCCGGGTTAACGCGTATCCCTGCCACCGGGCAGATATCGGAGAGTAGACCGTGGGCATTAACGCAACGCTGATCGGACAGATGATCACCTTCACGGTGTTCATCCTGTTCACCATGAAGTTCGTCTGGCCACCCATCAAGCAGGCCATGAGCGAGCGCGAGAAGCGGATCGCGGATGGCCTGGCCTCGGCCGAGCGCAGCCAGCACGAGCTGGAGCTCGCCAAGGAAAAGGGTGCCGAGCACATCCGTGAGGCCAAGGCACAGGCGGCCGAGATCATCGAGAAAGCCAACCGACAGGGGGCGGCGATCGTTGATGAGGCGCGCGAAGAGGCCCGGGCCGTTGCCGAGCGTGAAAAGGCCGCAGCGGACGCCCGTATCGAGCAGGAGGTGAGCCAGGCCCGGGCCGAGCTCCGGCGCCAGGTCTCCGATCTGGCGATCCTGGGTGCCAGCCGCATCCTCGAGCGCGAGGTGGACGCCAAGGCCCACCAGAAGATGCTCGACGAACTGGCCGAGCAGGTCTGAGGCAGTCATGGCGCAGGAAACCACGGTTGCCCGCCCCTACGCCGAGGCCGCATTCGATCTGGCGCGCGGGGCCGATGCCCTGGCGGGCTGGGCCGATGGGCTGGCCAATGCCGCGGCGGTGGTCGCCGACGAACGGGTGGATGCCCTGCTGCGCAACCCCAGGGTCGAGGCCGAGCAGAAGGCCGGCTTCATCCTTGAGGTGTGCGGCGAGTCGCTGGACCTCCAGCAGCGCAACTTTATCCGTCTGCTCGTCGAACGCGACCGCATCGGGGTGTTGCCGGAAATCCGCCGTCAGTATGACGAGCTGCGGGCCCGGCACGAGCGCACCCTCGATGCCGAGCTGGTGACCGCCCAGCCGGTGGATGATGCGGTCCGCGACCGGGTCGCCGCCGCGCTGTCGAAGCGCCTGGACCGGACGGTCAGCCTGGATGCGCGGGTCGACGAAACACTCATTGGCGGTGCGATCGTTCGCGCCGGCGACATGGTCATCGATGGATCGGTGCGGGGCCGTCTCGCCAGCCTGACCGGCGCCATCAGCCGTTAAGAGGACAGATTTGATGCAACTTAATCCCACCGAAATCAGCGATCTGATCAAACAGCGCATCGAGAACTTCGATGCGGTGGCCGAGGCCCGTAACGAGGGGACGGTGGTCAGCGTTACCGATGGCATCGTCCGCATCCACGGGCTCAGCGACGCCATGCAGGGCGAGATGCTGGAATTCCCCGGCGAGACCTACGGCATGGCCCTCAACCTCGAGCGCGACTCGGTTGGCGCCGTGGTCCTGGGCGATTACTCGCACTTGAGCGAGGGCGATGCGGTGCGGACCACCGGTCGCATCCTCGAAGTGCCGATCGGCGAGGCCCTGCTGGGTCGGGTGGTCAACGCCCTGGGTGAGCCGATTGACGGCAAGGGCGCGATCAAGGCCGATGTCACCGCCCCGGTGGAGAAGGTCGCCCCCGGCGTGATCGCGCGGCAGTCCGTGGATCAGCCGGTGCAGACCGGTCTGAAGGCCGTCGACTCGATGGTGCCGGTGGGCCGGGGCCAGCGTGAGCTGATCATCGGTGACCGTCAGACCGGTAAGACCGCGGTGGCGGTGGATGCCATCATCAACCAGAAGGGCACCGGCATTAAGTGCATCTACGTGGCGGTGGGCCAGAAGGCCTCCTCCATCGCCAACGTGGTGCGCAAGCTCGAAGAGCACGGCGCGCTGGAGCACACCATTGTGGTGGCGGCCTCGGCGGCCGAGTCGGCGGCGCTGCAGTTCATCGCCCCCTATGCCGGCTGCACCATGGGCGAGTTCTTCCGCGACCGCGGCGAAGACGCCCTGATCATTTACGACGACCTCTCCAAGCAGGCCGTGGCCTACCGTCAGGTCTCGCTGCTGCTGCGTCGCCCGCCGGGCCGTGAGGCCTTCCCGGGTGATGTGTTCTACCTCCATTCACGGCTGCTCGAGCGCGCCGCGCGCATTAACGCCGATGAGGTGGAGCGCCTGACCAACGGCGAGGTCAAAGGCAAGACCGGGTCGCTGACGGCGCTGCCGATCATCGAAACGCAGGCCGGTGACGTCTCGGCATTCGTGCCCACCAACGTCATCTCCATCACCGACGGGCAGATCTACCTCGAGACCGACCTTTTCAACGCCGGCGTGCGTCCGGCCATCAACGCCGGTCTTTCGGTCTCGCGTGTTGGTGGCTCGGCCCAGACCAAGGTCATCAAGAAACTGGGCGGTGGCATCCGCCTGGCCCTGGCGCAGTACCGCGAGCTGGCGGCCTTCGCGCAGTTTGCCTCGGACCTGGACGAGTCCACCCGCAAGCAGCTCGAGCGCGGTCAGCGGGCGATGGAAATCCTCAAGCAGGGGCAGTACGCACCGCTTTCGGTGGCGTTTATGGCCATCTCGCTCTACGCACTCAACGAAGGCTACCTCGACGAGCTCGAGCTCAAGCAGGTGGGCAATTTCGAAGGGGCGCTGCATCAGTATGTCGCCAACAACTACGCCGATCTGGTCAAGCAGATCAACGAGACCGGCGACTACAGCGACGAGATCCAGAGCCAGCTGAAAAAGGCCCTGGATGACTTCAAAGCCAACGGCACCTGGTAACAGGACGGGAATAAGGGCATGTCCGGCGCAAAGGAAATCCGCACTCAGATCAAGAGTGTGAGCAACACGCAGAAAATCACCACGGCCATGGAGATGGTCGCGGCCTCGAAGATGCGTGGCGCCCAGCAGCGCATGCAGGCGGCGCTGCCCTATGCCGAGAAGATGCGGCAGGTGATCGGCCATCTGGCCAATGCCAACCCCGAGTACCAGCACCCGTTTCTGGTCCGCCGCGACGAGGTCAAGCGGGTTGGCTACATCATCGTCTCCAGCGACCGGGGGCTTTGCGGTGGTCTGAACAACAACCTGTTCCGCACCATCATCAAGGCGCTGCGTGACCACGACCAGGCCGGGCAGGAGACGCGCCTGTGCACGGTGGGCTCGAAGGCCATTCAGTTCTTCAGCCGGCTGTCGGCCCCGGTCATCGGTGAGGTCTCGCAGCTCGGTGACACGCCCTCGCTGCAGGATCTCATCGGCACGGTGAAGGTGGTCATGGATCAGTATGCCGAGGGTGAGCTGGATCAGGTCTACATCTGCTACAACCGGTTCGTGAACACCATGACCCAGAGCCCGACGGTCGAGCAGCTGTTGCCGTTGCCGGAGCACGCCGACGACGAGACGGCCAAGCGCACGCACAGCTGGGATTACATCTACGAGCCGTCGGCGCCGCAGGCGCTGGATCTGCTGCTCGAGCGCTACATCGAGTCGCTCGTCTATCAGGCGGTGGTCGAGAACATCGCCTGCGAGCAGGCGGCCCGCATGGTGGCCATGAAGTCGGCCTCGGATAACGCAGGCAAGCTCATTGATGATTTGAACCTTGCCTACAACAAAGCGCGCCAGGCAGCGATCACCACGGAGCTCTCCGAGATCGTGGCCGGCGCCGAAGCCGTCTAGCGTCAACGGCACTTAACAAACGAATACAACGCTTTCGCGAAGAGGATCCGCGCTATGAGTTCAGGAAAGGTCGTCCAGATCATCGGTGCCGTGGTGGATATCGAATTCCCCCGCGATGCCGTGCCCAAGGTCTATGACGCGCTGGAGGTCGCCAGTCGTGAGCTGGTGCTCGAGGTCCAGCAGCAGATCGGCGACGGGGTCGTCCGCGCCATCGCCATGGGCAGCACCGACGGCCTGCAGCGCGGTGTCGAGGTGACCAACACCGGCGCGCCCATCTCGGTGCCAGTGGGCGAGAAAACTCTGGGCCGCATCATGAACGTGCTCGGCGAGCCGGTGGATGATGCCGGTGATGTGGGCGCCGAGACCAGCTGGCCCATCCACCGCAAGGCACCGTCCTACGAAGAGCAGGCCGGTTCCACCGAGTTGCTCGAGACCGGCATCAAGGTCATCGACCTGCTCTGCCCCTTCGCCAAGGGGGGCAAGGTCGGCCTGTTCGGCGGCGCCGGTGTGGGCAAGACCGTCAACATGATGGAGCTTATTCGCAACATCGCCATCGAGCATTCCGGCTACTCGGTATTCGCCGGTGTCGGTGAGCGGACCCGTGAGGGGAACGACTTCTACCACGAGATGAAGGAGTCGGACGTCCTCGACAAGGTGGCGCTGGTCTACGGCCAGATGAACGAGCCACCGGGCAACCGCCTGCGCGTCGCCCTCACCGGGTTGACCATGGCCGAGTACTTCCGCGACGAGGGCCGTGACGTGCTGATGTTCATCGACAACATCTACCGTTACACCCTCGCCGGTGTCGAGGTCTCGGCGCTGCTCGGCCGCATGCCGTCGGCCGTGGGCTATCAGCCGACCCTGGCCGAGGAGATGGGCGTCCTGCAGGAGCGCATCACCTCTACCAGCAAGGGTTCGATCACCTCCATCCAGGCGGTCTACGTGCCCGCCGACGACCTCACCGACCCGTCGCCGGCCACCACCTTCGCCCATCTGGACGCCACCGTGGTGCTGGCCCGCTCCATCGCCGAGCTGGGCATCTACCCCGCGGTGGACCCGCTTGACTCCACCTCCCGTCAGCTCGACCCGCAGGTGGTGGGCCAGGAGCATTACGACACCGCCCAGGACGTCCAGCAGGTATTGCAGCGTTATAAAGAGCTGCAGGATATTATCGCCATCCTGGGCATGGACGAGCTCTCCGAAGAGGACAAGCAGACGGTGACCCGGGCGCGCAAGATCCAGCGATTCCTCTCGCAGCCGTTCTTCGTCGCCGAGGTCTTCACCGGATCGCCGGGCAAGTACGTCTCGCTCAAGGAGACCATCCGTGGCTTCCGGGCCATTGTGGATGGCGAGCATGACGACCTGCCCGAGCAGGCCTTCTACATGGTGGGCTCGATCGACGAAGCTGTCGAAAAGGCCCGTAACCTCTAAGGTAGCGCCCCTATGGCCATGACCATGCATATCGACATCGTCAGCGCGGAGGAGTCCATCTACTCGGGTACGGCCTCCTACATCCTCGCCCGGGCCACCGAGGGCGAGGTGGGCATCTACCCGCGCCACCTGCCCATGCTGGTCCAGCTCCAGCCCGGCGAGGTGACGGTGCGCGATGAGTTTGACGAGGAACAGCATTATTATGTCTCGGGCGGCACCATGGAGGTTCAGCCCCATGTGGTGACCATCCTGGCGGATGCCGCCACCCGGGCCCGGGACATTGACGAGGCCGCCGCCAAGGAGGCCCAGCGTCGGGCCGAGCAGGCGCTGGCCAACCAGACCAGCGAAATCGACTACGCCCGGGCCCAGGCCGAGCTGGTGGAGGCCGCCGCCCAGCTGCGCACCATCCAGAAACTGCGCAAGACCGCCAACAAGGGCTGACCCCGGCCGGGCAGCCCGGAGCTGCTTGAGGAGCCGACATGCCCAAACCACTGCTATCGGTCGTTGTCCTTGCCGCCGGCGAGGGCAAGCGCATGCGCTCCGCAACGCCCAAGGTCCTGCACCCCGTGGCCGGCGAGCCCATGATCGGCCATGTCCTGGCCGCGGCCCGGGCCCTCGAACCGGCGGCCATTCATGTCGTCCACGGTCATGGTGGCGATCAGGTCCAGGCCCGATTTGATGATAACGACCTGCACTGGGCCCATCAGGCCGAGCAGCTTGGCACCGGTCACGCGGTCGCCCAGGCCATGCCGGCGATTGCCGATGACCATCAGGTGCTGGTGCTCTGCGGCGATGTGCCGCTGATCCAACCCGACACCCTGCGCGAACTGGTGGACGCCGCCGGCCGTGAGGCCGCCCTTTTGAGCGTGTTGCTCGACGACCCCAGCGGTTATGGCCGTATCCTGCGCGACACCGACGGCGCCGTCGCCGGCATTGTCGAGGACAAGGATGCCACCGCCGGCCAGCGCCAGGTGACCGAAATCAACACCGGCATCCTCTGCCTGCCCGCCGGCCGACTGCGCGGCTGGCTGGCCCGTCTGGATGCCGGCAATGCCCAGGGCGAGCTTTATCTGACCGACTGCATTGCCATGGCCCGGGCCGACGGCATTGCCGTCCACGGGGTGCGGGCCGCCGATCCCTGGGAGGTCCAGGGCGTCAACGACCAGGTTCAGCTCGCCGCCGTCGAGCGGGCCTGCCAGCGGCGCTCGGCCCAGCGGTTGATGCGCGATGACGGCGTGGCCCTGGCCGACCCGGCGCGGTTCGATTTGCGCGGCCGCCTGACGGCGGGTCGGGACTGCCGCATCGATGTCGATGTCATCATCGAAGGCGAGGTGGTGCTGGGAGATGGGGTGGAGATCGGCCCCTTCACCCGGTTGCGCGATACCCGAATCGGCGCCGGTACCCGGATCCTGGGCCACTGCGAGATCGAGGCCAGCGACATCGGTACCGGGGCGCGCATTGGTCCGTTTGCCCGGTTGCGTCCCCGCAGCGTTCTCGGAGACGCTGTGCGGGTGGGGAATTTCGTCGAGACCAAAAACGTGGCGGTGGCCACCGGCAGCAAGCTCAACCATCTCTCGTATCTGGGTGATGCCGATATCGGCGAGGGGGTGAACGTCGGCGCCGGCACCATCACCTGCAACTATGACGGCCGCGACAAGCATCTCACCCGAATTGGTGATCGGGTCTTCATTGGCTCGAACACCGCCCTGGTGGCACCCATCGAGGTAGGCGACGATGTGACCATCGGCGCGGGCACCACCCTGCGCGATGATGTGGCCGCCGACAGCCTGGCCGTTGATGCCACCCGACCCCGACAGATCAAGGGCTGGCGGCCGGACGACGCCGGCCAGCAAAGCGGAGACTGAGCGTTATGTGCGGAATTGTCGCAGCGGTGGCCGAGCGCGAGGTCTCCCCCATCCTGCTCGAGGGCCTGCGCCGTCTGGAATACCGCGGCTATGACTCCGCCGGCCTGGCCGTGCTGGATGCCGATGCCCGGCTGCAGCGTCATCGTGCCGTGGGCAAGGTCGAGGCGCTGGCCACCGCCCAGTCCAGCCAGCCCATCCACGGCTCGCTTGGCATCGCCCACACCCGCTGGGCCACCCATGGCGCGCCCACCGAGGCCAATGCCCACCCGCATATGGCAAGCGACGATGTGGCGATTGTCCACAACGGCATCATCGAAAATCACGAAGCCCTGCGGAGTGAGCTGACCGCCGCCGGTTATCCCTTCGCCTCCGAAACGGACACCGAGGTGGTGGTGGTGGCCATCCACGACCGCCTTGCCGCTGGTGATGATCTTCTATCCGCCGTGAAGGCGGTCACCGCCCGACTCGAGGGGGCGTTCGCGCTGGGCGTGATCAGCCGCCACGAGCCGGGCCGTCTGATCGCCGCCCGTCGAGGCAGCCCGTTGGTGGTGGGTATCGGCATCGGCGAGCATTTCATCGCCTCGGATGTGGCGGCCCTGCTGCCGGTGACCCGCGATTTCGTCTACCTCGAGGAAGGGGATATCGCCGATATTCGCCGCGACCGCCTGCAAATCCTCGATGCCCAGGGCGGGGCGGTCGAGCGGCCGGTCAAGACCTCGTCGCTTACCGCGGATGCCGCCGAGCGCGGTGGCTATCGGCATTTCATGGCCAAGGAAATCCACGAACAGTCCCGTGCCGTGGCCGAAACACTCGAGGGCCGCATCAGCGATGGCCACGTGCTGCCGCAGGCGCTGGGGCCCCAGGCCGCCGAGCTGCTGGGCGCCGCCCGGCGGGTGCAGATCGTCGCCTGTGGCACCAGCTATCACGCCGGGCTTGTCGCCCGTTACTGGTTCGAGTCCATCGCCGGGCTGCCCTGCGAGGTCGAGGTGGCCAGCGAGTACCGCTATCGTCCCCATGTGGTGCCACCGGATACGCTTTTCCTCACACTCTCGCAGTCCGGTGAGACCGCCGATACCCTGGCCGCCCTGCGCGAGGCCAAGGGCCTGGGGTACAAGGCGACCCTGGCCATCTGCAACGTCCCGGAGAGCTCGCTGGTCCGCGAATCCGACCTGGTGATGATGACCCGGGCCGGGCCCGAGATCGGGGTGGCCTCCACCAAGGCGTTCACCACCCAGTTGACCGCCCTGCTGCTCACCGTGCTGGCCGCCGCCCGCAGCAAGGGGCTCGCCGGCAGCGAAGAAGCCACCCTGGTGGGCGCGTTGCGCCAGCTGCCCCGGCAGATCGACGCCGTGGTGGGGCTCGAGCCCCAGATCGAAGGCCTGGCCGAGCAGTTCGTGGACAAGCATCACAGCCTCTTTCTGGGGCGTGGGTCCCAGTACCCCATCGCCATGGAGGGGGCGCTCAAGCTAAAGGAGATCTCCTACATCCACGCCGAGGCCTACCCCGCCGGCGAACTCAAACACGGCCCGCTGGCCCTGGTGGATGCCGACATGCCGGTCATCACCGTCGCGCCCAACGATGATTTGGTAGAAAAGCTCAAATCCAACCTCCAGGAGGTACAGGCCCGCGGCGGGCGGCTGCTGGTTTTCGCCGACGAGGCCTCGGCCCCGGCCGCCACCGCCGATTGCCAGGTGCTGACCCTCCCGGCGGTCCACGAGGTCACCGCACCGCTTCTCTACACCATCCCGTTACAGCTGCTCGCCTATCATGTGGCGGTGCTCAAGGGCACCGATGTGGACCAGCCACGGAATCTGGCCAAGTCGGTGACTGTGGAATAGCACTCCCAACTCCCCCCATAAAGGCCGCGAGTTGATGTCGACCCGACCACGCGGGTGTTTTGTCCGGCTACTGCGCGATCCAGTCCAAACGCTGCCATTGCGCCAATGGCGGGTGCGTCATTACGGAACAAAATGTGTCACACCAACGGTTTGGCTCGTCGCAGGCTTTGAGCCGCGGCCACCCTGCCGATCCGGATATCCCGCCCTACAAGCTTTTAAAACAACACCTTGCAGTAGTTGGCATGCGAGTTGCTTAATTGTATGGCAAAGCGCTGGGAGGCGCTGAGTGTCTACTAAGCGCGAAGTGGCATTGCTTCGTAGATTAATGCTTTGGGAGGTTTAATCCGGCATGGCAAAACATGATGGAAATGTCGACAAACAGCGCCGGATGTTACTCGGCGCGGGTATTGGCGGATGCGTCGGCGCAGCGTTCGGCGCAAGAATCGAGCAGGTCAAGGCAGCCGCCACAGCGTCCGCCGGGGATGTCCTGGTTCATTTCAAGGGCGATAACGCGGGGCTTCCCATCGACCCGAGTGGCCTGCAGCTTCTCGAGCCGGTCCTGGCGAAGCCGCAATCGCCTGATGGCCAAGTTCGAGAGGCGCGCGAGAATGTCGTGACGGTCGTTCGGGTCCCCATGGACGAACTAGAGGCGGACATCGAAGACATGGTCGCCGGAGACATCGTCGCCGTATCCGCGATCTGCTCGCATCAGGGGTGTTTTGTCTCGGATGTGGGGACGTTCGGAACCGCTGAAGGCAAGTTGGCGTGCACCTGTCATGGCAGCATTTTCGAGCCCCGAGCGGGGGGAGAGCGGGTTGCCGGGCCCGCTGAACGCGGGCTGCCCACGCTGCCTGTCACCATCGATGGAGGCCGGTTGGTTGCCACCGGCGGCTTCACTGGGAAGGTCGGGCCCTGATTATTGAAAAATCGGTGATCGATACACCGGAAATAACCGACCCCGATGAGCGGGGTGTTGGTACCTAGGAGGAGAAAGCAGTGATGATGAAGAAAAGCATAATGCTGTTGACAGCGACGGCTTTTGCCGTGGGCTTGAGCAGCGCTCATGCCACTGACAGTTACTCGACGGTTACGTCAGACCGACTCAAATCCCCAGAGGCCAGTAATTGGCTCCATTGGCGGGGCAACTACGAGGGATGGGGTTATAGCCCGCTCGATCAGATCAACACGGAGAACGTTGCCGATCTGGAAGTTGCCTGGACGATTTCTTCCGGAGTCAACCAGGGTCATGAAGCAGCGCCCATCGTCAACGATGGCATGATGTTCGTCACCGCGGCTTACAATAAGCTCTACGCCATGGACGCGGCGACGGGTGAACTGATCTGGGATTACGAACGGCAGCTGCCCGATGACGTCGCGGTGTGCTGTGACGTGGTCAACCGGGGCGTGGCCGTGCACGGTGATACGGTTTACATGGGCACGCTGGACGCGCACCTGATCGCGTTCGACGCCGAGTCGGGCAAGATCAAGTGGGATACTACGGTTGATAACTACAAAAACCGGTATGCCATCTCGTCCGCGCCGGTGGTTGTCGATGACAAGATCATCGTAGGCGTCCACGGCGGAGAGTACGGCGTGCGTGGTTACGTCGGTGCCTACGATGCTGAGACAGGCGCCGAGGTCTGGAAAGCCCATACCGCGGTAGACGATGGCAGCTGGCCGGGTGACACCCACGAGACAGGTGGTGCGGCACCTTGGCTGACCGGCACCTACGATCAGGACACACATACCCTGTACTGGGGAACGGGTAACCCCTCGCCCTGGATTGATCCCGCCCGTGGCGAAGAGCATGACCTCCACCACTCGGTCTCGGTCATTGCCATCGACCCGGACAACGGCGAGATTACAGACGCTTATCAGTACAGCCCCAGCGATGCTTGGGATTTCGATGGGACGAATGAGCCCATGCTCATCGACATCGACGGTCAGCCCTCGATCGCCTCGCCACAGCGTAATGGCTGGCTGTATCGTCTGGCCCGTGATGAGGGTGAGGTGAGCTTTGTCAATGCCTGGCCGTATGCCGAGACCAACATCTTCAAAGAAGTACGTTCTGACGGACGGCCGATCGTTGAGGCTGCCAATCGTCCGGCCATCGGCAAGACCGTTGATGCTTGCCCGGCGTTCCTCGGTGCGAAAAACTGGAATCCGTCTGCTTACGATCCCAACACCGGCTTGATGTATGTGCCTACCAACGAGTGGTGCATGAAAATCCGCGGTGCCCAGGTCGAGTATAGTGCAGGCGCTCCCTACGTCGGAGCCGAGTTCGAGATGTATCAGGTGCCCGGCAACGATCATGTCGGCATGCTTCAGGCAATTGACCCGGCAACCGGAGAAACCGCCTGGTCGCAGGAGTTCACGGCGCCGGTCTGGAGCGGTGTGCTCACCACAGGCGGTGGCGTTGTTTTCTCGGGTAATCTCGATGAGCGCAAATTCATGGCCTTTGACGCCGAGAATGGTGAGGAGCTCTGGAGCATGACCACCAACTCGGGTGTTGTCGGCACGCCGGTGTCCTACTCCGTCGACGGGGAACAGTACGTCGCGGTCTGGTCCGGCTTTGGCGGTGCCATCCCGCTTTGGGCCGGCCCGGTGGCCGAGCTCACCAACAACATCCCAATGGGCGGTACGCTCTGGGTGTTCAAGCTCAGCGAAAGCTAAGTCGGGGGCCAAAGGTTAACCGATTGGCGCGGCGTCCTTCGGGGCGCCGCTATTTTTCCAGCCTGGTTGCTGGTGATCTAAGACGAGGTGTCGCGATGAACAGCACCACCATGAGGGCGGTCCTGGTTGCCGTCTTTTTCCTCGCCGTTTCGGTGCCTGCTGGCGCCAAGGACTACCCTGACCAGTATCCCTTCCCCAACAGCCGGCTCCAGACGAGCCCTGATTTGCGATTCTGCATCGACAAACGTGATCCCACCTGGCGGGCACAGCAGGCCATTGCCGAGGAAATCGCTCTGAGTGTCGGCAGACCCGCGAGTTTTGTCATTACCCGCGAAGAAGAGGACCGAAGCGGCTACCAGATGGTCGCCACTCGCAAAGAGTTCCTTGTCAGGCTGGCCACGCAGTGCGATGCCTTCATGGGTCTGCCGGGTAGCACGACAGCGGCTTTCGATTATCCGGCCGACGAAGAGATGCTCGCCAGTCAGCCATTCTTTCGGACGGGCTTTCAGCTGGTGTCACGTGACCCCTCCGTCGAGAGCCTCACTGATCTTTCCCCGGACGATGTGCTCGCCCTGCAAGGCCGGGGTGTTCCCTACCTGCTCCTCATGACCACCCGTCCGGACAGCGTCACCGTGAAAAGGTATCAATCATCCGATGCGATTGTGTCGGCCCTGAAGGACGGTGAGGTGGACCACGCGGTCGTGTACGCGCCGCCGCTATACGCGCAGATCCCCGACCCGGAATCCGAGGGGCTGTCGGCTCATCCGGTCACGAGCCTGCCAAACATGGAGTGGTATGTGTTCGCTGGTCTGCGCAGCGATCGCCCAACCCTCCGGCAAAAGTTCGATCAGGCGATATCCCGCATGATCGAGACCGGCCGGATGGCGGAGATCATTACCGAGAGCGGTCTTTCCACCGCCGCTTTTCAGCCAGCGGCTGCCGATGCGGTCCTTCCGGATGATGACTTCGGCGACGACGACGACGATGACTGAAGAATTTTATGGATAATGCCGCCGTCATCGAGGTCTCGGACCTGCGACATAGCTACAGCAGCGTTGAGGCACTGCGCGGCGTCAGCTTCTCTGTGCCAAAAGGAAGCTTCTTCGCACTGCTCGGTCCAAACGGCGCTGGCAAGACCACGCTTGTGCACGCCTTGTGCACCCTGTTGCGACCGAGCGGTGGCAATGTGTCGGTGGCCGGCCTCGATGTGCGGCGCGCGCCCCGGGCGGTGCGTCGATCTCTCGGCCTTGTCTTCCAGGAGGCCAGCCTTGATGATCGGCTGACCGTATTCGAAAACCTGATCTTCCACGCCAGGATTTATCAGGTCCCACGCCGAGAGCGGCGGAGGCGCGCCTGGGAGGTTTTGGCGCTTGTCGAGCTGGAGCAATGGGCCAACGCCCCGGTCAGCGATCTGTCCCGCGGTATGAAACGCCGATTGGAAATTGGCCGTGCCATGCTTCATGAACCCACGTTGGTTGTCCTGGACGAGCCGACCACAGGTCTCGACGTCCAGAGCCGCCGGCGTATCTGGGAATATCTCGAGCGTCTGCAAAAGGATCATGGTGTGACCCTTTTACTCACCACCCACCAGATCAGCGAAGCGGAGGGAGCGGACTGGGTTGCCATCATCGATCAGGGCAGGCTCCAGGCCCTGGATCATCCCGCAAAGCTGCGTCAGGGTATCGGTGGCAAACTGATCAATCTGCAGATCGGCGACGATGCTTTCAGGCAGGCCTTGAGCGAACGCTTTCCGGGAAAATGCAAGCAACGGGACTCCGTAATACAGATTGAAGCGGAAGATCCGGATTCATTGCTTCGGGAGTTGGTCGCCGACGAGCAGCAGTGGCGCATGGTGGATAGTCTCGAGGTCGTTGACCCCAGCCTCGAGGATGTCTTTATTAATCTCACGGGTCGCGAATTGCGCGACCGCACGATCAACCTGTCACGCTGAAGGCGGCAGCGAGATGACAGCACTGAAACCTCTTCTGCGCTACACGCATGATTTCGCAGCGACCACCCACGCAGTATGGCTGCGGGAAGTCTTGCGCATGCTCCGGGACAGCGGGCAAATCGTGGGTGCGTTCAGTCGGCCTGTTCTTTGGGTGATGATCTTCGGCATCGGTTTGACCCCGTATTTTCGGACGGGCCTACGCGAAACCACCTTCATGGTGCCCTTTACCTACATTCAGTTCATCCTGCCGGCCGTTGTCGTACTGAACTTGATGTACCCGGCCATCCAGTCGGCGGTTTCGCTCATATGGGATCGGGAATTCGGTTTTTCGCGGGAGGTGTTTGCCTCGCCCACACCGCGGAGCGCGATTTTCCTTGGCAAGCTCGCCGGTGGGACGACGATTGCCATGGCGCAGGGCCTTTTGGTGATGATCCTGCTCCCGGCGGCGAATGTGCCGGTTTCGTATACAAGTATGCTTGCGGCACTACTTCCCATGGTGGCCGTTGCGTTGGCCTTTACCGCCATTGGTCTGCTGCTCGCCTCGCGGATGAGCAGTTTCCAAGGTTTTGGGGTGTTCGCCAATACACTGATCTTGCCTGCGTTTTTCCTGGCGAGTTCAATCTTTCCGTTGGATCCCTCTTTGTCGATGGAACAAGCGCTGCAAAGTTTTCCGGCCTGGTTGGTGTTCCTGGTTCATGCCAACCCGGTGACCTACGCCATCGACGAGCTCCGTTGGGCGATGCTGGGTTATCGTCAATTCGATCCAGTCACGGCCCGAGCGGTCCTGTCGGCGTTTGTGCTCATCCCGATTGCCCTGGCCTACCATGCGTTCCGCCGCTGAACGGGTTCAGCGGCTGTTCCGCCGCATCGGCCGGTCCGGCCTGCTCATTATTGCCGGGATCATCATGCTGCTTGCGGTCCGCGAACTGCCACCCGAATCTTCCCTGGCCCAGGTTCGCGAGGGCGGTGCTTTGAGCGTCTGTGTGCCACCGTCGCTGCCCCCCCTTTTGACCGCCCAGTCCGGGACCGATCAGTACCAGGGCAGCGAAGCCGAGCTCGTGCGGTCGATTGCCGCCGAGATAGACGTCTCGGTGCAGTGGAACCCTCAGCCCGGCTGGGGCGACACCATCGATCCGAGCGATTGGGGCATGCGCCCCTCTGCTTGTCAGCTGGTCGTTGGTGGCATTGTTGCATCCGAGGAGACGCGGACCCTCATGGAACTTGTGCCCTATCGCACGGCCGAGTGGAGCATTGCCGGTGATCCGGGCGCCGGGCCGACGGGTCTCTACCTCCCATTCTGGGGCATTGACCGTGGGGAGGCGGCGCGATGGATTCGTGATCAGGGTTATGAGCAGCGTTTTTTGTTCGGTGCCAAAGAGGCGCGGGATGCCCTGCAGCGCGGTGATGTGGGTGCGATTCTATCGCTTCGGCCGGTCGCACGATGGCTTGCGGGTGACCGGCAGGTCAGCACAGTGGAAGGGCTATCTGCTGAGACGCTGGCGTTCGCGACGTGGAAGGGGCGGACAACGATTAACCGTGAGGTCCGGCGAATCGTTCCAAGCCCTTGATCACCCACGGCGTACCCAATCGTCCGATCGCGATGGTGAACCCCACGAGCGCAGCGGCAAGCCCACCGTAGAGCACCAGAAGGGCGGGGCTCCAATAAAGGGTGTAGAACCGAAGTTGACTGCCCAGGCCCTGGCTGAGTGACACCATCTCGGCGACGATCAACATTAAAATGATGGTGCGAAGCGCGTACCTTGCCCGTGCGCGTCGTTCCGATCGGCTCTGCTGCCGCGGAGCCAGTGAACCGACCAACCAGGCCCCGCCGCCAACCGCAGCCATCAATACCATCTGGTCGGCTTCAAGTCGCAAGTGAATCATCATGTTCACGGCAGCGGCCAGAAGCACCCAGGGTACTGCCAGCAGGGTCAGCATTATCGGTGTGATCGTGGCTTCTAAGCCTGGCAGCCGCCGAGAGGCAATCGACAGCGGTATCCCAAAGCCCAGCATGATCAACACTGCCCCCACAAGCCGGGACAGGCTGATCGAAAAGTGGCCCATTGCGGCCTCCCACTCGGCGAGAATCCAAGCGAGCTCGGAGGGACTCCCAACGATCGCGGCGGTGGTCCACACCCCGATGCCCAGGCCAACCGCAACGGTCACGGCCCCATAAAAAAAGCGTCTGTCTGCTAACCGACGATGCATCGCCCTACCACTCGCTCGTGGATTGCCGTTTTATGTAACCCATATTCAGTGCAAGTGCCATGCCAGTGATTATCGTCCATGGACGTTCTGAAAGAATGACACACTGTCTCAGGCAAGAGACTGGTCCAATTCCAAAAGCTTGACATCTACCAAGAGTGCATGAAGGGTGTTGACATAATAATAGTTAAGTAGTCGTCGGAATCCATCGTCGATTGCGGTTGGAGGAGAGCGAGTTGCGGAGCGAACATTATATTCACTCCAAGCGGGTGGAGGAGTCTGTTCGGCGGTGGAGTGCCTACTCCCCGACCCGGATTATCCGGCCAGAGGAGGTCCGCGTCGCGATGTCGTGGAAGCGTTCTCTGGTCAATTACTCCCTCGACCCCGGGATCCCCGGGGTTGAAATTGTCCTCGATCAGGCAAAACTGCGCCATCGCCGCGAACAGCTTGGCGAGCTCTACCACATCGCCGAGGCTGAGATGCGGGGCCTCTACAGGCAGATTGCGCAATCGGGTTACTCGGTCCTGTTGACTGACGCCGATGGCTATATCCTGCATCGGCTGGGTGACCCCGGATTGGCCGAGCAGTTCGAACGAGTTGGACTCTGGCCTGGTGCGGACTGGAGCGAATCAACCGTTGGCACGAATGGTATCGGGACCTGCATCGCGGAAGGCCGGCCGGTCACTATCCATCGCGATGAGCATTTTCTCAGTCGCAATACGGAGCTGTCCTGCTCTGCCGCGCCCATCTGCGATCCGCAGGGTCGTTTGGTGGCTGTGCTGGATATTTCTTCTGCGCAGGCAAACAACACCCGTGAGATCCAGTACCATACCATCGCGCTGGTTCAACAGTCCGCTCGGGTTATCGAAAACCTCTACTTTCTGGATCGTCACGCCAATGCGTTTGTGATTCGATTTCACGAGCGGGTGTCTCTGATCGATTCGCCGGGCGCAGGCATGGTAGCGGTCGATCGGGATGGTCAAACAATCGCGTTCAATAATCGGGCACGTGAGCTGTTCGGTATTCGGACGGCCGACTCAGTGGTCAACGAACCCCTCGAAAAACTGCTGGGCATCACAGCGTCCTCCATCCATGCGCACGCATCGACGCAAGGCGATACGCCGATGCGGCTTCGCGATGCGCGCTCGGGTGAAGCGCTTTTCGGGGCATTGCAAAAGCCCCTGCTCAAACCGGCTTCCAAAACTAAAGTGCAGCGGCCGGGTGACCAACCCGTGGGTGGTGAGTGCGGCGATGCAGGGGAATTGTCGCTGGAAGCGATGGCCAACAACGGCGACGAGCAGGTCGCAAAGATCGTGCAGTGTGCCCGCCGGGTGGTGGACCGAAATGTCCCGATCGTTTTGTGCGGAGAAACGGGTACCGGCAAGGAAGTTCTCGCGAGGGCGATGCACAATGCCAGTGCACGTCATAAGCGTCCTTTCGTCGCCGTTAATTGTGCCGCCATCCCCGAGTCGCTGATTGAAAGCGAGCTTTTCGGGTACCGCCATGGTGCTTTTACTGGCGCAAAGCGCGAAGGTATGCGGGGCAAAGTGCTTGAATCCAGTGGCGGTACGCTGTTTCTCGATGAGATCGGTGATATGCCGCCAGAACTCCAGACCCGGTTCCTCCGGGTGCTGGAGCAAAAAGAGGTCATGCCACTCGGTAGTGAGGAACCGGTGCCGGTCGAGCTAAACGTCATCAGCGCCACTCACCGTAATCTGCTGCAATTGGTCGAGGAAGGGCTCTTTCGAGACGATCTTTACTACCGGCTCAATGCCATCACACTCGAACTGCCGCCGCTGCGTGAGCGCAGCGACAAAGATCGCGTCATTACTGCTGCCCTCGCCGCGGAAACCGGCGGTGATGAAGACGTCGCAATCGATGAGGCTGCATACCAGCGACTGCTTGACTACCCCTGGCCCGGCAACGTCAGGCAACTTCGCAACTGCCTGAGAACAGCCATTGCGCTGTCTGATGATGGCGTCATTCGAGTTGGGGATCTGCCGGGGGTAATCGTCGGCGAAGAGATGCCAGCCGCCGCCGCGAGATCAAGCAGTGTTTCTCAAGGCGATCTTGCTGATCCAGCGCTAAGTGACTCGGGGCGCGCCGATAGTCCACTGGAAGCCGCTGAGCGGGATACGCTACTTAGAGAGCTTGAACAGCACCGGTGGAATATCACAAAAACCGCTGAGCGGCTGGGCGTGAGTCGTAACACTCTGTACCGGAAACTGAAGAAATACGGAATCGATACCGAGCACTGATCCATCCAACCCATCAAAAAGGACGCCGATCATGGACGCGCAAGCACTGCGTGCATGCCAGCAACCCCTCAAAGAACGCTACCGGGACGAGCCCGACACGGCGCTGATCCCTGCAAGAGCTGAGGCGCAATTGGCCGATGAGGATATCGCGTGCACGCTTCAGACCTGGTCGGGGGAGTTGGTGGCCGGTCTCCATCCCGCGGCAGGCGGGGATGGGTCCCATGCCTGTTCCGCGGACATGCTACTCCAAGCGCTCGCCGCCTGCGCCGGTGTGACCCTCAAGAGCGTTGCAACGGCGATGGGCATCGAGCTGCGGCAGAGTCGCGTCATCGTCGAAGGCCATTGGGATGCGCGCGGCACCCTCGCCCTGGATCCTGAAGTGCCCGTGGGGTTACGCGACGTTCATCTTCGCTTTGAACTTGATAGCGACGCGGATGATGCCACGCTCAGTAAACTGATCGAGTTGACCGAACGCTATTGTGTGATCCATCAAACACTGGCGTCGCCGCCCCACCAATCGGTTGAGTTTGTCCGCTCGATCGGCTGATCCGCCAAGTCTGTCGTGAGCCGCCACGTCCTTCCATGGGGAGATTGGCCCGGCACGGTCAGCGTGGAAGCGCTTGCGGGTCAAAAGCGGTTGACCGGCTTTGCGGTGACGCCGGATGGCGCTCGCCTGGCCTGGTCGGAACATGACCCGGGTGACGACTCGACGCGTCTGCGTGTCGCTGATCGTGACCTGACTGACGTGTGGTCGCCCGACGGCGTCGCGCCGCGATGCCGGATGCACGGGTATGGGGGGCGGGCGATCTGGCCCGGCACCGGCGCGTATCCCTGGATTTTCATACAGGACGAGGACCAGGGCGTGTGGGCGCTGACATCCCAGGGTAAGTCGGTACCGTTACACACGGTATCGGGCTGCCGCCACGCAGATTGCGATGTCCACCCGCCGACCGGCCGCCTGGTCTTTTTGCAGGAGGCCCCGGGTGAAGATCTGACGCGGCTTGTCTTGTTGGATCTTCAATCCGGTGAGGCTGTTCAGCCGTTTGTCGAGCCCGTTCCCTTTTCTGCCAGTCCCCGGTTCAGTCCGGATGGTCGTTGGGTTGCCTGGATTTCGTGGGCTGCCAACGAGATGCCCTGGACCCGCTCGCGTCTTTGGTGCCTCGATGTCGAAAGCGGCACCTGCGAGGCATTGACCGATGGCCAGTCTTCGGTCATCGAACCACGGTGGGGCGCCGACGGATCGTTGTATTACCTCGATGATCGGGCCGGCTGGTGGCAACTTTATCGTCTGGCCGGTCGGTCAGGCAGACGAGTGGTAGACACTGCCGCCGATATCGGCCGGCCGCCATGGCAGCTGGCGCATGGACATCACGTCGGCATCGCCGATGACATCACCGTCGCTGTACAAGTGGACTCGGCCCGTTGTGCTGCGGTGAGTATCCACCCATCCGGTGTCGTGCGGGACATGGGCGTTGCCGAGGTGGATATCACGCAGCTTCAGGCAGGCGGTGATGATGTCTGGTATCTCGGCAGCCGAGAAAACACACCGCCTGCGATTTGTCGACTCGATATGGCGTCCGGTCAGGTCGAACGAATCGTCTGCCTGGAGACAAGCCCGGATCCGGATAGCGTCTCGCGCCCGGAGAAGATGGTCGCGCAAGGTGCGCAGGGTGCGGTTCATGGCTACCTCTACCGCCCCCACTGTCCGGGTGTCAGTGGTCCGGAGGCTGGGCGGCCGCCGCTTTTGCTCCGGGCACACGGCGGACCGACGGCCATGCGCAGTCCGGCGTGGAATCCAGAGGTTCAGTTCTGGACCGGGCACGGTGTAGCGGTGCTGGAGGTCAATTATGGCGGCAGCAGCGGGCATGGTCGTCACTACCGGGAACGTCTGCGTGGCAACTGGGGCATTACCGATCGTGATGACTGTATCTGCATGGCAGATGCGGTTGCGGCTGAGGGTTTGTGCGATCCCGGGCAGATGTTTATCGCCGGGAATAGCGCCGGCGGGTTAACCGTGTTGAATGCCTTGCGTCAAACCGGCCGGTTCCGAGGGGGGTTGTGTCGGTGGGCCGTGACGGATCTGGCCCGGTTGGCCACCCTCACCCATCGGTTTGAACGGGGTTACCTTGACTTTCTGGTCGGCGACCCAGTGGCGCATGCGTCTTTGTATGCCCATCGTTCGCCGGCGCTGAATGCCGATGAGATCACAACGCCGGTCCTGCTGGTCCAGGGCGACGCTGACCAGATCGTGCCCGTTAGTCAGGCAACCGCGATGGCCGATGCGATGATCGCCAATGGTGGCCACGCCGAGCTCCACGTCTATCCGGGTGAGGGGCACGGCCTGCGCAATGCGGCCAATGTCCGGTCCGCGGCGAGCAGCGAACTGGCATTCGTCCGGGGGATGCTCAGGCGATAGACGTTCTGTTACGACAGTGAGCGGCTGTTTTTGACAGTGCGCATCACCAAAGGGAACTCATTCTTGCGCTCATCGGCTGCTTCGACTTCACGGACAACCCGCTCATGAAGTGGCGACTTTGGACAGACCGGGTCGGTCGCCCATGCGTCCCCGGCGAGCAGCAAGGCCTGGCAGCGGCATCCTCCATGGCAACTATGCAGTAACTCGCAGCTACGGCACGGCTCTGGCTGCCAGTCGTGACCGCGGAAGACGTTGAACGCATGCGAGTCCTCCCAGATCGCCTGTAGGCGCTCTTCACGGACAGATGGAAGCTCAATCGGCAGCTCTGCTGCTCCATGGCAAGGCATGGCCCGACCATCCGGGGCGACGCCGAGAAACGTCGTGCCCCAGCCATTCATGCAGGGTTTGGCGGTCTCGTCGTAGTAATCGGAACCGACAAAATAAATCTGCATACGGTTGCCGACTTTCTCACGCCAGTGTTGTGTGATCGCTTCGGCGCGTCGTATCTGCTCGCGTGTCGGCATGAGTGCCGCACGGTTGTGATAGGCCCAGCCGTGATACTGCGTATTCGCCAATTCGACGTAATCGGCGCCAAGGTCCCAGGCTAGCTGCAGAATGCTATCAACACGATCCAGGTTGCGGCGGTGCATGACGACGTTGAAAACCATGGGGTAGTCATGCGCCTTGATTGCCTGCGCCATCCGTTCCTTTGTCGAGAAGTGGTGACCGCCGGCGATTTCATCCGATGGTCCGCTGCTATCGGCCTGGAAGCTGATCTGGATGTGATCAAGGCCTGCCCGTTTCAGCTCACCAAGGCGGGTTTCATCCAGACCCACCCCTGATGTGAGCAGGTTGCTGTAGAAGCCAAGTTCCCGCGCGTGTCCGACGATTGTCTCGAGGTCTTTGCGAAGCAGCGGCTCCCCGCCAGAGATACCGAGCTGTACAGCCCCCATGGCGCGTGCCTGGTCCAGGACAGAGAGCCACTCATCGGTTTCAAGCTCATTGCGATAGCGTGCAAACGCAATGGGATTCGAACAGTAGGCACACTGCAGCGGGCAGCGATAAGTCACTTCAGCCAGCAGCCACAGTGGGATGGGCGTCGCGTTGGCGGCGGGCGTCACCTGGCTTTCTACACTAGCCATCGTCGTCCCCTTCGGTTGTCCTCAGCCACCCCTTGGTGTTCGCCTCTTCCAGAAAAGTGATCACATCCGCTGTCAGATCGGCGCTCGGAAAGGCCTGCTGCAAATCAGCGATCAACCCATCCACAGTGCGGCCGTCGCAGCGCGACAGGATCTCGCCGGCCGGTCCGTTCAGCTTGATCATCCCCTCTGGATAGAGCATGACGTAAGCCGATTGCGCAGCCTCCCATTGAAGGCGCATACCGGCACTGAGCCAGATTCGCACATCGCCGTTCATTGATCTTCAACCGCCTGATAGGGCGGCATCTCCACGATAAACGCCAGATACATGGCATCGAGCATTGACCAGAGCACATCCAGCTTGAAACCAAGCGTCTCCAGCGCCCGCTGCTGAGCCTCGGCACTGCGGAAATGTGCCAGGGTCAGCGACAAGCCGTGCTCGACGTCTCGCCGAGCCTGACCCAGACGATTCCGAAAATAGGCAAGCCCCTCATTGTCCACCCATGGATAGTGCTGTGGCCACGTGGAAAGGCGGGATCGGTGCGCCTCGGGGGCGAATAGCTCTGTCAGAGAGGAACAGACCGCCTCTTCCCAGGGGCGCTGGCGGGCAAAGGTGATATACCCGTCCACGGCAAAACGCACACCGGGAAGGACCTCATCGAGCGAGAGCAGTCGCTCACGCGACACGCCGACCGCCTCCCCCAGCCGCAGCCATGCCTCGATACCGCCGGGGTCATCGCCGCGGCCATCGTGATCGATGATTCTCTGCACCCATTCGCGGCGGACCGCCGGATCGGGGCAGTTAGCGAGCAAGGCAGCATCTTTGCGGGGGATGCTGACCTGATAGTAAAAACGATTGATGACCCAACCCTGCAGCTGTTCGCGATTGAGCTCGCCACGGGCCATCATCCGCTGGAAAGGATGATGGAGATGGTAATACCGCTCCATTGCCTGTAACCGACGCTTGAACGCATCGGCCGACAGCGCAGTCGTTATCGGTTCAGAAGCGGATGTCCATGCCATCGTGGGATACCTCGATACCCAGCGCCTCAAGCCGAGCCCGCTCGTCGGATTCGGGGTCAAGCACGGGGTTGGTGTTGTTGATGTGGACGAGGATTCGGCGAGCGAGCGGGTAGTCGGCGAGCACATCCAGCATGCCGCCTTCGCCGGTCAGCGGTAGATGGCCCATCTCGCGTGAGGTCTTTTTCCCGCCGACGACCCGGGCCATCTCGTCATCGGTCCAGGTCGTTCCGTCCACCATGATAATGTCCGCACTCGCCATCCACGCCTTCAAACGCTCGTCGACTTCACCCAGCCCCGGGGCATAGAAGGCCCGTTTTCCGGTATCGGGACTGTCGATGACAAACCCCAGATTGTCTCCAGGACGCGGATCCTGCCGGTGGCTTGAGTAGGGGGGCGCCTTGCTGGTGAGCGGGACCGGCAGGATACGAATGCCAGGTGTTTCCGGGGGCTCGACCGCGGCGCCATCCAGAGGCAGGTGCGAGATGCGGACGCCGCAATAGTGCTCGAGCATCTCGAAGATCGGAAACCCGCTGCGCAGGTCCTCTTCAGTCCGTTCGGTGCAGTAGATGGCGAGAGGTTGGTCGCTCTCGCGCATCATCAGCAGGCCTGTGACATGGTCAATCTGGCTGTCCATCAGCGCGATCGCTGCAATGCTCGAGCTTCGCACCGCGCCGCTTGGGTGCAATACCGCGTTGTCCAGGATCTGTTGGCGGATATCGGGTGATGCATTGACCAACAGCCATTGCTGGCCGTTTTGTGAGACTGCAATCGATGATTGCGAACGGCGTTCTTTGACCAGCCGGCCGTTGCGCGCGGCCCGGCAACGGGGCGAGTCACAGTTCCACTGAGGGAACCCGCCACCGGCGGCGGAGCCAAGAACGCGTATGTGCATGGTAGGAAAGCGGGGGCAGGAGTCCGCCCCCGCAGGGTCTTATCGAGCTGTTACGTAGAGGTTGATTTCAAAACCCAAACGCATTTCCTGATACTCAGGCTTATTCCACTCCATTATCTCTTCCTCCTGTCATGACATGTCGCCGGGTCGCCCCGGCACCGGTCGACCGTATCGGTCGTTTATCGTTATGCAAGGGCCATACCAACCCCCTTGCATGCTTTATGCGGCCAGGCTTTGTTCCGAAATGACACCGTGATGCCCCCGGACAGCCGAACGCCGTCACGGTTATGACACACAATGTCGGGCGGCGCAATCGATGCCCCGGGCGCGGTGATCGTCGGCCGAGCGGTTGCGTTATCGGGCCGGTCATCCTGTCTTGTGAGACGGTATAGCGGTGCGAGTAAAAACCCCTTGCGCGGCGTAGCGGATTCGGGCAAGACTCTCGACGACCGTCTGAGGGCGGGCATAACAACATGGCCGGAAGGCCTCGTGGAGGAGACAACGTTGACCATTAAGTCTTTCGGCCTGGCTTTGGGGCTGGCCATCGTTTGCATGCCACTTGCGGCCGCAGCCCAGAGCGGCGGGAGTGATGACATCGACCTCGCTTCAGCGGCACAGCTTTTCAAGAACAACTGTAGCGCCTGCCATGGCAAAAAAGCACAGGGTGTTGCCAGCTACCCCAAGTTGGCAGGCCAGGATGCTGCCTATCTGGCTGGCAAGCTCCAAACCTATCGGGCCGGCGAGATGGTTGGCCCGAATTCCGTGCTGATGATTCAAAACGCCAAGGATTTGTCTGATCAAGACATCGCAAGCCTGGCTGCCTACATATCAACGACGTTTGAAGAGTAATCGGACAAGCGCCCTTGTCTTCCGGGTTCAGCCCGGTTGGGAGAGCGGCGTGTGGCGCAAATCTTCGACGCAGGGTCGATAAAGGAGGTGTGTAGCAAAAACCGTTTTCGCCATTTAATTCAAGAGGAGAGACTGATGAAAAACACTAAAAATCTGATGCTTAGGAACGCCCTCTCGTTCATGGCCGTGTCGGTCGCTTTCACAACCCCGGTGATGGCAGAAACCGGGATGAACACGACGAATCTGCAGGCAGAGGTTGTCGTTGAGGGACTGGAGAATCCCTGGGATATGGCATTTCTCGATGACGGCACGATGCTTTTCACCGAAAAATGCAAAGGGCTGTCAGTGCGGATGCCTGATGGCGAGATCAACAAGCTCTATGGCGTGGGTGATACTGACGGCTACGCCTCCAACGGCACCGACCTTTTCTGCGAAGGCCAGGCCGGGATGATGGGCGTGGCTTTTGATCCGGACTTCGACGACAACCGGCGGATCTATGTGTATTCGACATCCAGCATGTCGGACCCGCATACCAATCGGCTGATGCGGTTTAGACTCAGCGAGGACTTCTCGGAGGTTTCCAACCGCACCGACATCGTCGATGACGTCCCGTACAAAATGGCTGCCTCGGATCATCCGTTTGGTGGGCCAGGGGCCCATAACGGTGGCCGGGTGCGATTCGGACCCGAGGGAGCGCTCTGGCTGACCACGGGTGATAATCACAACCCCGAGATCCCGCAAAGCCCGGATTTGATGGGATCGAAGGTCCTGCGCATTGACACCGATGGCAACGCCCATCCAGACAATGCCCCACCGGCGGGTTTTGATAAGCGGACGTTCACCTACGGTCACCGCAATGTCCAGGGTATTGCGTTCAATCCGGCGACAGGTTCGGTTGTGACAGCGGAACATGGTCCGTGGCATTCGGACGAGATCACCGTTCTGGAAAACGGCGGTAATGCAGGCTGGGATCCGCGGGATAATATGGCCGGGCGCGGTGATTGTCCCGATGGTTACTGCGGCTACATGCCCAATCAGAACGAGGGCATGAATCGGTTCGAGCGCGCGGCGTTCATGCCGATGACCGATCTGCAGACCTATCCGGATGCCATGGAGCCGGCCTGGTCCAACAACGGCTGGTCACAGGGCACATGCCCTGCTGTGTTCCTGCGCGGCGAGCAGTGGGGCAACTGGGACGGCGCCATGGCGGTTGGCATCATGGGGATCGGCTTCGGTGGGACGCCGATCGGCCAGCGGATCGACATTATCGAGTTCAACGATGATGGCACCGAGGTCGTCGACGTCACCGAAATGACCCTTCCGATGGAATCCGGACGTTTCCGCGCGCTCGAACAGGGCCCGGATGGCAGTCTCTACACGGCCATCGATGGGGGTGTCATCTACAAGATGACGCCTGGAAGTTAGGGTGGCAACAGGGCCGCGCCTCAGGGCGCGGCCCATCCTTTCGGTCCCTGACCACTATCTTTTTTCAAACGTCCCACGGGACAGAGACCGGCATCCGCGGCAGCTGCATGCTGGCCATGGCATTCACGGCTGCTAGGCTGTGAGTCAATCGAAGCTTACCTCGCCGCGGGAGGGGCCATGTCAACGACCATTGCGCCGTCAACCGAAACCATTGAAAGTGCGGTGTTGGACAACGGACTGCG
This sequence comes from uncultured Ectothiorhodospiraceae bacterium, assembly GCA_913061005.1. Taxonomy (GTDB): domain Bacteria; phylum Pseudomonadota; class Gammaproteobacteria; order Nitrococcales; family Nitrococcaceae; genus Spiribacter; species Spiribacter pallidus. The sequence goes on from CAJXSH010000002.1 coordinate 158,636, forward strand.
CGTGTTCGTCAAGCCCGATCGCCGGGCGCCGATCGCGGTGTCCCAAATCTGGTATCGGGTGGGTTCGAGCTACGAGCAGCGCGGCCTCACGGGCATCTCCCACCTGCTTGAACATATGATGTTCAAAGGCACAGCGCGCTATCCAGAGGGGGCTTTCTCGGAAATCGTATCCCGACAGGGCAGCCGCGAAAACGCCTTCACCGGGCGGGATTTCACTGCCTATTTCGAGATCCTCGCCGCCGATCGTCTGCCGGTCGCTTTTGAGCTTGAGGCCGATCGGATGGCCAATCTCGATATTCGCGCCGAAGCCTTGGAAACCGAGCGTGAAGTGGTCCTGGAAGAGCGTCGGCTTCGCACGGATGATCGGCCCGAGGGCCGGTTTCTGGAGCGCTACGCTGCGGTGGCCGAGGCAGGCACCGCCTACGCCCATCCCATCATTGGATGGGCGGACGATATCAACGCCATCGACGAAGATGACCTCAGACGTTGGTACCAGCAATGGTACGCCCCCGCCAATGCCAATCTTGTGGTGGCCGGCGCGGTCGATCCGAGTGAGGTTTTCGAATTGGCAGAAGCACACTTCGGGATCCTGCAGGGGCCGCAAGCGGCTCAACCCTGTGATCCACGCGCCCTAGTGCCACCCGGGGAGCGGCGTGTTGTTTATCGGGACGCCCAGAGCCGACTGACGCACCTGCGGATTGGCTATCGGGTGCCTTCTTTCGCCACGGCCGAAACCGAGGATGATGCGTATGCACTGATGATGCTCGCTACCATTCTGGACGGAGGCGAGGGAGGGCGCCTGACCGAGGCGCTGGTCCGTGGCAGCCGGCAGGCAACGGTCATCAACGCATCCTACAATGGTATGACGCGACTGGATGCGGAATTCACTTGCCACGCGGTCTGCCCGAACACTCAAACCGAGACGCTTGAGCAATCCTTGCGGTCACAGATCGCGCGACTGGCCGCGGAGCCCGTATCTGAGAACGAGCTGCGGCGAGCCAGAAGTCAGCTCATTGCCGATCACTTTTTCAGCGCGGATGACGTTTTCAATCAGGCGATGCAGATTGGCCAACTCGAAGCGATTGGCGCCGGCTGGGCGACGTTCTCAGCGTTCGAGCACAAGCTCCAATCCATTACTCAGGGGCGGCTACAGGCCGTCGCAGAGCGTTACCTAAAGGCCGAGAACTCGGTTGTCGGCATTCTCAGCCCGATCGAATCTGACGTTAAGGCTGTTTGATGGAGCTCTCGATACAGCATTGGTGCACCGACAATGGTGCCCGGGTCTTTTTCGTCGCCCGTCGTGGCTTGCCGACTGTGGATTCACGTATCGCTTTCAACGCCGGCAGCGCGCGCGACAACACCCTGCCAGGGCTTGCCCGCATGACAAGCAATCTCCTGCTCGAGGGAACCGCTGAGCAGACGGCCGGTGAGATCTCACAAGCGCTCGAGCAGCATGGCGCACGCGTTGAAATGCGCTGCGGCCGGGATACCGCCGATGTCAATATTCGGTGCTTGAGTCATCAGACGCACCTCGGCCCCGTCTTTCAGACCATCGGCGAGTGCATTGGTGGTGCGGTTTTTCCATCTGATTCGGTCGATCGCATTCGGCAGCGCATGATCGCCGGACTCGCTCAAGAATCCACCGCGCCGATGGAGAAAATCGAGAAAGGCTTCACAGAAGCGATCTTCCGGGATCACCCCTACGCCACTTCGCCGGGTGGTGAATCGGATAGCCTGCAAGCGATTGATCCGCAACGCTTGCGGTCGTTTCATGGCCGTTACTACGTCGGCGCCAACACAACCGTGACGCTTGTGGGCGACCTGTCCAGAGCGCAGGCCGAGCGCACTGCCGAGCAGCTCGTGGCCGGGCTACCCGTCGGAGAACGTGCGTCGGCGTTGACGCCCGTCAACCCACCGTCTGGACGGCTTGTTTCGCGGCTCCCCTTTGAGGCCGAGCAAACCCATGTCTCGATCGGCGGGGTTTCATTGCCCTACGGCCATGAGGATCACCCGGCGCTCCATCTCGGCTGCCACATCCTCGGTGGCGGCGGCCTGACCTCGATCCTTGCCCGCCGCATGCGCCGTGAGCGCGGGCTGTCCTACAGCAGCGCCTGCAAGCTCACAGCCGGCGCCGCCGGTGGTCGTTTCCAGATGAAAACACATGTCCGCAATGAGGCGCTCAGTGAGGCACTGTCGGTCCTGCGGGCAAGCCTTCGCGAGTTACTCGATCAAGGTGCGGATACGAATGCGCTCGAGCTGGCACGAGAGAACCTGTTGGGCAGCCTGCCGTTGCAGTTGGCGAGTAATCGGGACTTGCTTGAGCGAGTCGCAACGATCGGCTTCCACGGGCTTCCTCTGGACGATGTCCAACGTTTTAGCGAAAAGCTACAGCAACTGGATGGCGAAGAAGTCAGGGCAGCAATGCGACGCCACCTCGATCCGGATTTGATGGCAACTGTCCTGGTCGGGCCCGAGTTGGCGATCAGTCGCGTCGAATAACCCCGCCCCGCTGTGTCCCAACTATCCCGCTCGATCGCCGGCCTGGCCCTTGCCGTGGCCATGGGGCTGACCGTCCTCTCGACACTGGCCGGGGCAGTGCCCCTGCTCTATGCCGGGCTGGCCGCCTGGCTGGCGGGGCTTTTGCTCTGGCGCTCCGTCCCTCGCCGCACCCGCATTCAGAGTCTGGTGTTGATGGCCATCGGCGTGGCCGGTCTGGCGGTGCCGGCGACCCAGGGCATCGCCGTGGACTGGCGGCATGCCATCTCGGGCAACGCCGCGCTGCTTGCCATGCTGGCGGCGGTCAGCTTTCTGCGATTGATCACCGCACCGGCCGGTGATGCCGAGACCGCGCCCCGGGGCGGGCAGAGCCTGTGGCGGACACTGCTCGGGGTGCATCTTTTTGGCGCGGTGGTGAACCTCTCGACGGTCTTTATCATGGCAAGGCGCATGGCCCGGGATGAGCGGCTCTCGCGCCGGCAGTACGAGGTCCTGGTCAAGGGGTTTTCGGCGGCGGCATTCTGGTCGCCCTTTTTTGCCGCCATGGCCGCCGCGCTCACCTATGCCCCGGGCGCCCGGTTGCCGGTGTTGGTGGGCTACGGTGGCGCGCTCGCGGTGATGGCGCTTGTCCTTGTCTTGTTACAGGCCCGGCGCGGGGGGACGGCGGATTTCGTGGGCTATCCGATGAACCCGGCCGCCCTGTGGCTGCCGGCGCTGCTGGCGGTGATGATCCTCGCCGCCCATGCGGTGTGGCCGACGGTCTCGATTCTGGGGCTGATCGCTTTGCTGGCCCCCTCGGTGACGGCGCTGACCCTGCTTGTCAGGCGCCATTCGCCGGGGCTTGCCCTCAGTCGCCATATCCGCGAGGGATTGCCCGCGATGCGCGCCGAGCTGGTGCTCTTCCTCTCTGCCGGGGTGACAGCGGCGGGGCTTGCCAGCCTGGTGAATGCCTACGAGCCGGCACTGCCTTTTGCCGGGTTTGGCGCGCCGCAGGCCTCGTTACTGCTGCTGGTGCTGGTGGGCGCGGCGGTGGTGGGCATCCATCCGGTGATCGGGGTGGCGGCGGCCGCGGCCATTGTCGAGCCCCTCGCGCCCGATCCGGATCTGCTCGCCAGTGTATTTCTCGCCGCCTGGGGCATCGGCGTGGCGGCCAGCCCGCTGTCCGGGCTCAACCTCGCCATGCAGGGCAGCTATGGCCTGCGCGCCGGCGAGATCCTGCGCTGGAACGCCCCCTTTGCGTTGACCATGCTGATGCTCGCCAGCGCGCTTTTCTGGCTGCATCCGGCGGGCTAGTCCGGCCCTAGTCCTCGTCGCCCCGGTCCAGGAGTTGGGCCATGCGCTTGGCCTCGTCCCGGGCCTGCATCAGCGAGGTGACATCGTATTGCACCCCCAGGTAGTAGATGAGCTTGCCCTGCTCATCGCGCAGCGGCTGGATGGTGAGCTGGTTGTAGAAAAGCTCGCCGTTTTTGCGGTAGTTGCGCAGGGTCACCTCGGTGCCGGATTCGTCGGCCAGCGCCTGGCGGATCGCCTCCAGACCCTCCTGGTCCCGATCGTCCCGGTGCAGGAATCGGCAGTTGCGGCCGATGATCTCTTCCTGTCGAAAGCCGGTCATTTCGGTGAAGACCTGGTTGGCAAAGACGATGGGATTATCGGGCTGGTCCGGATCCGAGAGCGTGATGCCATTCACGCAGGTATCAAGGATCTGCGTGAGTACACTCGGGATGATGCAAGGGTCTTTTTCGGGACTGAAATCCATGCCGGTCTCCCCCTGTTAGTCGTTGGCCGGGCGGGTTTCGCGCTCGACGAGGGTTTTAAGATTGCGCGTCACCCGCTCGACACCGCCCTGGACAGCATGCCTGATGAGTTTTTCGAAGGGGCGAAAAGCCATGCCCAGTTGACCCAGCTCAAAGCTGAAGATCAGCTCGGTGCGGGTATCGGACTGCGGGTCGAGGCGGAATTCAATGCCGTAGGGGTCGGTGACCCCGCGAAAGGCCACCTTCTGCGGGCGCTGCAGCTCGGTGACGACAAAGTCCGTCGCAGTGCGCCGGCCCTGGTCGACGCGGACCTGGCGTGCCTTCCAGCCCGGGGTCAGTGGCCCCTCGCTTAGCGGGCGCAGGGTTTTGACCTCGGGCGACCAGCGCGGATAGTTGTCGAGAAAGCCATCCACGACAAACGCAAAGATCGTCTCCGGTGGCCGGTCGATGATCACCCGCGAGGTTGTCTGGATCATCCGCTTTCCCCCCGAAACTGGACATAAAGGGCGCGTATGGATCACCTTACCTGTGATCGGGGCGTTCTGAAATCGTCTGCCGCGTCCCGCCGGAGCGCGCTTATGTTGACCAACCGATGTTCCGCCCGTGGGCGCTGGCCCCATCCCCTTGTCCTGTGCCTGAGCCTGCTTTTCGCCGCCGGCGTCGCCGCCGAGGCCGAACTGCTGCAGCCCAACCCCGAGCGCACCGCCCGCGAGGTCATCGTCATCCAGCTCGAAGCCCTGCAGACCAACGACACACCGTCGATCAACAGTGGCATCCGCCAGGTCTGGGCCTTTGCCCATCCCCGTAACCGGGCGATTACCGGCCCGCTGGCGCGGTTTACCCGCATGATCCGGGGGCCGGGCTACAACATGCTGATCAAACACCGCCGCTACGAGATCCAGCCGCTGCGCATGGGCGAGTCCGCGGCGGTCTTCGGGGTGCGGGTGCTCTCGAGGGATGGTGGCTTTTATCGCTTTCGCTGGCAGCTGCGGCGGGTGAGTACCGATGCCGGCGCGGTGTGGATGACCACCCAGGTCAGCCCGGCACAACGCACCGGCGAGCAGCTCTCGCGACGATTCGGTGGGCACCGGGCGTGACGGCAACGGACATGACCCGCAATGTCGCTTTGCTGGCGATCTGCCAGGCCATCTTGATGACCGGCAGCTCGCTTTTGATCGCCACCTCGGCGCTGGTCGGGGTGGCCCTTGCCGATAACCCGGCCTGGGGCACGCTGCCGCTGGCGCTGCAGTTCGCGGCGATGACCGCGACCACCGTGCCGGCTTCTTTGCTGATGCAACGGCTGGGTCGACGCCCTGTCTTTCTGGCCGGGCTGGGCTTTGCGCTTTTGGGGGTGGGCCTGGCGGTGACGAGCATCCTCCAGGGGCTTTTCGGGTTGTTTGCCCTCGCCTCGGTGCTGCTGGGCATCTTCAATGGCATCGGCCAGTTCTTCCGCTTTGCCGCCGCCGATGTGGCCGGCGAGGGCAACAAGGGCCGGGCGATTTCGTGGGTGCTTGCCGGCGGCATTGTCGCCGGCTTCATGGGACCCAACCTGGGCAGCTGGACCTCGGGGTGGTTCGAGGCGGCCTTTGCCGGCAGCTATCTGGTACTCGGCGCGTTCTATCTGCTGGCGATTGCGGTGGTGGCGGCGTTGCGCATCCCCCGGCCACCGCGGCCGCAGGCCGGCGACGGGGGGCGGTCCATGGCGCGGATTGCCCGGCAACCGGGCTTTGTCGTGGCCGTGCTCACCGCGGCGGTGGGCTACGGGGTGATGAACATCATCATGGTGGCCACCCCCTTGGCGATGGCCGGTCATGCCCATCCGTTCAGCGAAACCGCCTTTGTCATTCAGTGGCACGTGGTGGCGATGTTTCTGCCCTCGTTTTTTACCGGCGAGCTTATCCGTCGATTGGGCGTGGTCAGCGTGATCCAGGCCGGTGTGGCAATGATGCTCGGTTGTGTAGCCATCAACCTCACCGGCAACGGGGTCTGGCACTACTGGGCGGCGCTGGTCTGTCTGGGGGTGGGGTGGAATTTTATGTTCATCGGCGGGACGACGCTGCTCACCCGGGTCCATGACGAGGTAGAAAAGGGCCGCACCCAGGCGCTCAATGATTTTCTGGTGTTTGGCATCGTCTCGCTGACGGCGCTGAGCGCCAGCGGCCTGCTCGAGGCGGTGGGCTGGGCGGTGCTCAACCTGAGTGTGCTGCCGTTTCTGTTAATGGCCGCCCTGGCAGTGCTTGCCTACGCCGGATGGTGGGCGCCCCGGCAGCGGACGACCCAGGCGTCGACGCCCGGGTGATGGGCCGCGGCCGCGGCGCGGGCCGGGCCACTGACCCGGCCGCGTCCCGCCCGGGGCTAGGCCAGTTCGGTGGTCACCTCGATATTGCCCTGGGTGGCATAGGAGTAGGGGCAGACCACATGGGCCTTTTCCACGAGGGCCTCGGCATCGGCGCGATCGACGCCCGGCAGCGCGACCTGCAGCTTGACGGCGATGGTAAAGCCGTTGCCATCGTCGCGCTTGCCCAGTGATACCGTCGCGGTGACCGATGTCTCGGCGGGCACGCTGATGCCGGCCTGGCCGCCGGCAAACTGCATGGCCCCCAGAAAGCAGGCCGAGTAGCCACAGGCGAAAAGCTGTTCGGGGTTGGTGCCATCGCCCCCCGGGCCGCCCAGCTCTTTGGGCGCGGTGAGCTTGACATCCAGGTTGCCGTCGGCAATCGACGCGTGACCATCGCGACCGCCGGTGGCGGTCCCCGTTGTGGTGTACATCACTTCCATGACAGACCTCGGTGTTGATGAGTGAGCATCTCACCATACAGGTATGGTCGGCTGTCATCAGCGCTGCCATGATGACGCCGGCAGGGCAGTCACAAAAAACGGAGAGCGACCGTGAAGCGAGGGACCCGCCTGGTTCATGCCGCAAGGCCGGATTACAGCGACGGCCGCCGACCGGTGAATCCGCCGGTGGTGCGCGCCTCGACGGTGGATTTTGCCTCCATGGCCGAGATGCAGGCGGCCATTCGCCCGGGGACCGAAAGCGCCCAGTCTTTTACCTACGGGGTCCGGGGCACCCCCACGGCCTTTGCCCTCGAGGGGCTGATCACCGAGCTCGAGGCCGGCCACGGCACCAAGCTCTACAGCTCCGGGCTCGAGGCCATTGCCGCGGTGTTCCTGGGGTTTCTCCGCCCCGGTGATCATGTGCTGGTGGTGGATACCGTCTACTCGCCGGTGCGGCAGATGCTCAACCGCTTTCTGGGTCAGCGTGGCATCGCCTACGACTTCTACAGCCCCCGCGAGCCGGATCTACCGGCGATGATCCGCCCCGAGACCCGCATGATCTACACCGAAACCCCCGGCTCGGTGACCATGGAGCTGCAGGACATCGCCGCGGTGGTGCGCACCGCCCGTGCCCATGGCGATATCTGGGTGGCCTGCGACAACACCTGGGCCTCGGGCTATTGCTATCGCCCGCTCGAGGACGGAGCCGATCTGTCCATCGTCGCCGGCACCAAGTATCTGGGGGGGCACTCGGATGTGCTGATGGGCTCGGTGACCGCCACGGCGGCGGCTTACGAGACCCTCCACGAGACCAGTGTCCTGCTGGGCCTGGCGGTATCCGCCGACGACTGTGCCCTGGTCCTTCGTGGCGCCCGCACCCTGCACATCCGCTACCCGGCCCACGCCCAGCGCGCACGGGCGGTGGCGGCGTGGCTTGAGCAGCGGCCCGAGGTGGCGGCGGTGCATTACCCGGCACTGCCCTCCAGCCCCGACCATGCCCTGTGGCAACAACGCTTTGACGGGGCCGCCGGGCTTTTCACCCTCGAGCTCACGGCCGCCGCTTCGACGCGGGTGACGGCCTTCGTGGATGGCCTCAAGCTCTTTGGCCGGGGGGCTTCCTGGGGCGGGTTCGAAAGCCTCGCCCTGCCCTGTGACGTACGGGCCAACCGCAGCGTCGATGGCTGGGATGATCGCGGGGCACTGGTGCGCCTGAGTATCGGCCTGGAGGAGGCGGATGATCTGATCGCCGATCTCGATCAGGCGCTGGATCGGGCCTGCAACGACAAAACCCGTCGCAGCGACGGCTAACCCTGGGCGTATGGACCACAACGCCAACGCGCTGACCGATCAACCCGGGTTCCATCCCGGTTTTCTGGTGATCCACGGCAACCGGGCCGAGGATCTGCGCGATCTGGTGGTGCGCTGGATGCAGCGCTACCCGCCGCCGCCCCTTGGCCGGGATACCGTGATCACCCAGAGCAACGGCATGGCCCAGTGGCTGACCTTCTCGCTGGCCGGCCAGCCGGGATCGGCGGATGATCCGGGGGCGCTCTTTGGCGGTGGCCTGGGCATCTGTGCCGGGTTGGAGACGGTGCTCCCGGCGCGGTTTAGCTGGTGGGCCTATCGTGCGGTGCTGGGCGCCGATGCCGTGCCCGAGGCCTCGCCGGTGGACAAGCCACGCCTTGTCTGGCGGTTGATGCGGGTGCTGCCCCAAACCCTCGACGACCCGGCCTTCGTCCCGCTTGCCCGGTTTCTGCGCGCCGACGAGGGCATGCGTCGGCGTCTGCAGCTCTGCCAGCGTCTCGCCGATCTCTATGACCAGTACCAGGTCTATCGCGCCGACTGGCTGGCCGCCTGGGCCGCCGGCGAGGATGTCTGGATGGATGCGCTGGGCAAGCCAAGGTCCCTCGGCGCCGATCGCTGGCAGGCCGCGCTGTGGCGGGCGGTGCTCGAGGATCTGCAGCAGGATGCCGACTGGGCCCGGACGCCGATCGGCCACGGCCGGGCCGCCGCCCATGCGGCCTTTCTCGAGGCGGTGCGGGACTGGCCGGATGGGTCCCGGCCGGCGGGATTGCCAGCCCGGGTCTTTGTCTTCGGCCTCTCGTCGCTGCCCCGTCAGGCGCTGGAGGTGCTGGGGGCCATCGCCCGCTGGACCCAGGTCCTTTTGTGTGTCCACAACCCTTGCCAGTATTACTGGGCCGATATCATCGAGGATCGGGCGTTGATCCCCGGGGCGGCCGGCCGCCACCCGCGACGGCCCGCGGCGAGCCGGCCGGCGGATCCGGCCGATCTCCACCCCCATGGTCATCCGCTGCTGGCGGCCTGGGGTCGGCAGGGGCGGGATTTCATCGGCCTGCTCACCAATCAGGACCGGATCCGCTCCCGGGATGCGGATATCGCGGTGCTCGAAGCCATGGGCGAGCCGGCGGATATCTTCCGCGCCCCGGGCGGCGAGACGCTGCTCGAGCAGCTCCAGGATGACATCCTCTCGCTGCGCACCCTGCCAGAGACCCGCGCGCAATGGCCCGGCGTGGATCCGGCCCGGGACACCTCGATACGCTTTCACTCAAGCCACAGCCCCCAGCGCGAGGTGGAGGTGCTGCATGACCGGCTGCTCGCGCTGATGGAGTCGGATGACGACCTCCACCCGGGCAACTGTCTGGTCATGGTCCCCGATATCGAGGCCTATGCACCGCATATCCAGGCGGTCTTTGGCCGCTATGGCCGGGACGACCCGCGCCACATCCCCTTTGACATCGCCGATCAGGGCCCACGGCAGACCGACCCCATCGTCCAGGCCGTCGAACAGCTGCTGCGGTTGAGCGAATCCCGCCTTGGCGTCAGCCAGGTGCTCGATCTGCTCGAGGTTCCGGCTTTGCGTCGGCGCTTTGGCATCGATGCCGCCGATCTGCCCCGGCTCCATCGCTGGCTCGAGGCGGTCAATGTCCGCTGGGGACTGGACAGCGACCATCGTCAGGCCCTGGGCCTGCCGGCCGGCGACCACCCCCGTCACACCTGGGCCCACGGCCTGGAGCGCATGCTGCTTGGTTATGCCACCGGCGAGACCCGGGCGCCGTGGCAGGACATCGCCCCGTTTGCCGAGACCGGGGGGCTCGAGGCCGCGCTGGTGGGCCAGCTCGAAGGGCTTGTCCGGTGGCTCGGTGAGATCTGGAGACAACAACAAACCCCCCGCGACGCCGATGCCTGGGTGGCCTTATGGCAGGACTGGCTGGCGGCCTTGTTCGAGCCCGCGGACAGCGACGAGCAGGCCGCGCTGCTGGATCTTGAATCGGCGCTGCGGGACTGGCGTGACGAGGTTGCCGCCGCGGGCTTTGACGAGCCCCTGCCGGCGAGTGTGGTGGCGGACTGCTGGACCGGGCAACTCGAGCAGGGGGGAGTATCGCAGCGTTTTCTGGCCGGCTCGGTGGCCTTCGCCACCCTGATGCCCATGCGCGCCGTGCCCTTTCGCTTGGTCGCCCTGCTGGGGATGAACGATGGCGACTATCCCCGGGCCCGTCCGGCGGCGGATTTCGATTTGATGGCCGCCGACTACCGGCCCGGCGATCGCTCGCGCCGCGAGGACGACCGCTATCTGTTTCTCGAGGCCCTGCTCTCGGCCCGGCGCTATTTCTACTGCTCGTGGGTGGGGCGCAGCGTCAATGACAACACGCCCCGGCCGGCCTCGGTGCTGGTCGGTCAGCTGCGGGATCATCTCGAAGCCGGCTGGCGGCTGGCCGAGGGCGCCGGCCCGCCGGGCCAGTCACTGCTCGATGCCCTCACCCAGACCCATCCCCTGCAGCCTTTCTCGCGGCAGTACTTCGAGCCCGGCACCGCGACCTCGGGGGTGGATGGGCTTTATACCTTTGCCGGTGAGTGGCGCGACCCGGCGCAGGCCGACGGCGCCGGCGCCGATTCGGCCTTCGCCCCACAGCCGCTGCCCGAACCGGCGCCGGTGGACGGCCTCGAGACCGTGGTTGACCTGGCCATGCTGCAGACCTTTTTGCGCGACCCCACCCGGGATTTTTTTCGCGACCGGCTGGGGGTGTCGTTCAGTCAGCGGCTGGATGCCGCCGAGGACGAGGAAGCCCTGGCCCTGGACGGGCTGATGCGCTGGCGCGTCGGCCGGCAATTGATCGAGGCCCTCACCGCAACCCCCGACCCGGCCACCCAGCCGGTGGATCTGCAGCCGGCGCTGGCAGCAATGGCACGGGCCGGGGATATCCCCGGGGAGGGGCCCGGCGCCTGGCAGGCCCAGGCGCTCGCCGGTGACGTGGCCGCCATGGCCGAGCGCTATGCGGCGGTCTGCCGGCGTTGGCCAAGGGCGAGTGCGCCCGGCCGGGTCGAGCTTGATGTCGGCCTGCGGCTGATGGATACCCTGCCGGAGCTGCGGCATCCGGCGGATGACGACCATGCGGCGCTGATCGTTGGTTTTGAGCCCAGCGAGATGAAAAAAAACGGGCTTCGTTACGATCGGTTGGTGGCGCCGTGGCTCGTGCATCTGCTGGCCAACGCCGTGGTTGGCGAGGTGACCACCCGGGTGATCGGCCGCGACCAGGATGCGGTGATCGACCCGGTGGCCGGTGACACCGCGCGCCGGTGGCTGGCCCGGGTGGTGGCGCTCTGGCAGGAAGGCCGGTGCCGGCCCGTGGCGTTGCCCCCTCGCACGGCCCTCGCCCATGCCAAAAGCCCGACCACCACCGCCGCGCAGACCACCTATGAGGGCACCCGGCAGATGCAGGGCGAGGTCGAGAAAAGCCCCTATGTGGCCCGACTCTACCCCGACTACGCCGCGCTTTTGGCCGACAGCGATTTTGCAGCGCTGGCCGAGGCCATCTATCGACCCCTGCTCGACGCCGCCCGGGTGGCGGACGAGGCGTCGCCATGAGCCAGGCGCTCGACCCGCTTGCCTTCCCGCTCGCTGGCAGCCAGCTGATCGAGGCGAGCGCCGGGACCGGCAAGACCACCGCCATCACCCGGCTCTACCTGCGACAGGTCCTTGGCCATGGCTGCCATCCATTGCTGCCGCCGCAGATCCTGGTGGTGACCTTCACCCACGCCGCCACCGAGGAGCTTCGCGATCGCATCCGCGCCCAGCTCACCGCCGCCGCCGGTTTTTTTGGCGATGACCCGTCCGCGGATGCCCATGCCGGCGATTTTCTTCAGCGCCTGCGTGATGCCTTCGACCCGGCGGAATGGCCCGATTGCGCCCGTCGCCTGGCCCGGGCCGCCGAGTGGATGGACGAGGCGGCCATTTTTACCATCCACGGCTGGGCCCATCGCATGCTGCGCGAGCATGCCTTTGCCAGCGACAGTCTCTTCGAGCAGCACCTGGTCAGTGATCTGCGCCCCCGTCAGATGCAAGCGGTGCGGGATTACTGGCGTTGCCATCTGGCCTCGCTAGCGCCGGCGGAGGCGGCGGTGGTCATCGACTGGTGTGCCAACCCCGAGGCGCTTTACCAATCCATCCGGCCGCTGCTTGGCGGCGGCGAGCGACCGGATACGCCCCTGCCGCCGGCCGCCGCGGTGGCCGCCGGCCGTCGCCGACGGGCGGCGTGGCTGGAAAGCCTCACCGCCCAACCCTGGGTGGCGTGGATCGCCGAGTTCCGCGAGGCCTTTCGGGCCGCCAACGAGGCCAACCAGATCGATCGCCAATCGCTGAAACCGGCCAACGTCGAAGGCTGGCTTAAAAAGCTCGAGGCCTGGGCGACCGCGTCCGAGCCCTATCCCCTGGATCTGGGCAAGGGTTGGGAGCGCCTCACCCTAGAGGGCCTGGCCGGGGCCTGGCGGACCGGCGAGCCGCCCCGAACCCAGCTTATCCTGGCGCTGCCCGAGCTCAAGGCGGCCCTTGCCCGGCCACCGGATGATGGCCGGCTGGCGTTTTTCGCCCATGCCGGCGACTGGGTGCGGCAGCGATTCGAGGCCGACCGGCAGCGGGCCAACGAGCTTGGCTTCGATGATCTGCTCGGCGAGCTCGACGCCGGGCTCGCCGGTGAGGGGGGCGAGGCGCTTGCCGCGATGATCCGCGAGCGCTATCCCACGGTGCTCATCGACGAGTTCCAGGATACCGACCCGCTGCAGTACCGGCTCTTCGACCGGATCTACGATATCGCCGCCAACCGGCCCGAGACCGCCGTGGTGATGATCGGCGACCCCAAGCAGTCCATCTACGCCTTTCGGGGCGCCGACATCCACACCTATCTCAAGGCCCGGTCGGCCTGCGGCGAACGGCGCCATACCCTGCGCACCAACTACCGGGCGGTCACCGGCATGGTCGAGGCGGTCAACGCGCTGTTCGCCATTGCCGAGGACCGGCCGGATGGGCCCGGTGCCTTTCGCTTTCGGCGCGGCGATGCCAATCCCCTGCCCTTCGAACCGGCCCTCGCCGCCGGGCGGGACGACGCGCTGATTGCCCCGGCCCCGGGATGCGATGCGGGGCAACCGCCGGGCAGCGCCCCGGCGCTCACCCTCTGGACCCTGCCCGAGCCCGATGACGGCAAAGCGCCCGCCAAGGGCCGCGATCGCGATGCCATGGCCGCCGCCTGTGCCAGTCACATCGTCCGGCTGCTCAACGCGGCTCAGGCCGGTGAGGCCGGCTTTGGCGACGATACCGGGTGGCAGCGGCCGTTGCGTCCCGAAGACATCGCCGTGCTGGTGAATAGCCGCAAAGAGGCCGCGCTGATCCGCCAGGCCATGCGCGAGCGGGGGCTTCGCAGTGTCTATCTCTCGGACAAGGACTCGGTCTATGCCACGCCCCAGGCCGCCGAGATGGCCCTTTGCCTGCGGGCGGTCGCCGAGCCCGATGATCCGGTGGCGCTGCGGGCGGCGCTCGCCACCCGCAGCCTGGGCTGGACGGCGGCGGCGCTTGACGCCCTCAACCACGACGAATCGGCCCTCGAGGCGATGATCGAGCATCTGCGGCGGTTGCGCCGGGTCTGGCGGCGACAGGGGGTGCTGCCCATGGTCCATGACCTGCTGCATGGCTTTAAGGTGCCGGCGCGGCTGCTGGCGGACCCGCTCGCCGGCGAGCGGGCGCTGACCGATTGGTTGCATATCGCCGAGCTGTTGCAGCAGGCCGGTCGCGGGCTGGATGGCGAGCATGCCCTTTTGCGCCACCTGCTCGAGGCCATCGAGGCCGCCGATGATCAGGCGGCCGGGGATGCCCATCAGATGCGACTCGAGAGCGATGCCCACCTGGTGCGGGTGGTGACGGTGCATAAATCCAAGGGCCTGCAGTATCCGGTGGTGTTTCTGCCCTTTGCCACCGAAGGGCCCCAGTCGGGAACAGGCGATGCCATTGTCCGTTGGCACGATGACGAAGGGCGGGTGCGCGTGAGCGGTCACAACGATGCCGAGGCCCGGCCGGCCGTGGCCGAAGCGGCCCTGGCCGAGGCCGTGCGCAAGCTGTATGTGGCCTTGACCCGGGCGGAATACGCGGCGTTTGTCGGCATCTGCCCGCGCAAGACCCTGCCCGACAGTGCCCTTGCCAGCCTGCTGGGCGACCGCCCCGGCGATGTTCAGCCCACCACAGGCCACTGGGTGATCGCGCCCGCCCCCGACGCCGGGGCCGAGCGCTATCAGGGCCCGGCCGAGACGCCGGCCACCCAGCCGGGGCGGCGCTACACCGGCACGCCCCGGGTGGACTGGTGGATCGCCAGCTACTCCGCCCTGCGCGATCGCCGCGCAGCGGTGACCACCGCCGCCCGCACCGAGACCGTGCTGGCCGACGAGTCCACCCCCCACCGCTCGGCCGGTGCCGCGACGGCCGCCGAGATCACGATCTGCCACCGTCTGCCCCGCGGCGCGGCCACGGGCAGTTTTCTTCATGACTGCCTGGAATGGGCCACCCGTCAGGGGCTGCGGCGGCTTCGCGACGATGCCTCGCCGCTGGCCCGCCGGGTCGAGCAGGGCGCGCAGCTGCGCGGCTGGCAGGATCATGCATCCGCGATCAGCGACTGGCTGTGGCGGGTGATCGCCACCCCCTTGCCCCTCAACGATGACGCCGGGGCCATCGCCCTTTGTGAGACCGCCGCCCAGGTGGCGGAGCTCGAGTTCTATCTGGGCGCCAGCAACGGCGCCATCGAGCGACTCGATACGCAGATCACCGCTGCCACCCTGGGGGGTGCGGCCCGCCCACCGCTTGCCCCCGGCAAGCTCAACGGCCTGCTCAAGGGCTTTATCGATCTGGTGTTCGTCCATCAGGGCCGGTATTACGTGCTGGATTACAAATCCACCTGGCTGGGCCCGGACGATCAGGCCTATACGCCGGCCACCATCCAGGCCGAGCTGCTCAGCCGTCGCTATGACCTGCAGTCCACGCTTTATCTACTGGCCCTGCACCGGCTTTTGCGGGTGCGTCTGCCGGACTACGACCCCGACCACCACCTGGGCGGTGCGATCTCGCTTTTTCTGCGGGGGATCGATGCCCCCGGGGCCGGGGTGCATGTCGAGCGCCCCGACCCGGCAGTGATCGACAGCCTGGACCGGGAGCTCGGCCATGACTGAACCGCGGGACATCCTCAACGTCCTCCAGGCCTGGCGGGATGCCGGATGGATCCGATCGGTGGACCTGGCGCTTGCCCGGTTCATCCACGGCCAACGCGCCGGCGTGGACGAGGCGTTGTTGCTGGCCGCCGCCCTGGCCAGCCATCAACTCGGCCGCGGCCATGTCTGCCTGGATCTGCCCGCGGCCCTGGCCGATCCGGGCTCGGTGCTCTCGCTCCCGCCCCAGGACCGGGCGGGCACCACCGCCGAGGCGGATATCCCGGCGCCGGCCACGGTGCTGGGTGGGCTGGATCTTGCAGGTTGGCAGCGCGCCCTGGATGATCCGGCGGTGGTCGGCGACGGGCCGGGCAGCACCCCGCTGGTCCGGGTGGGCCATCGGCTCTACCTGCGCCGGTACTGGCAGTACGAACAGCAGGTGATCGACGGGCTCACCGATCGGCTGCGCGATCCGGCAACACCGTCGCCGGCGCCGTTGCGGCCGCGCATCGACGCGCTTTTTGCCGACACCGCGGGTGCCGGGGGCACCGACTGGCAACGCATCGCCTGCGCCCTGGCCGCCCGGGGGCGGTTGGCGGTGATCACCGGCGGGCCGGGGACCGGCAAGACCACCACGGTGTTAAAGCTTTTGGTGCTGCTGCAGGCCACCGCCCATGCCCAGGGCGAGCCCGCCCCGCGCATGGGGTTGGCCGCGCCCACGGGCAAGGCCGCCGCCCGGCTGGATGAATCCATCCGCGGCCGGCTCGAGGCGCTGCCGCTCGCGGAGGTCAGCGATGACCCCGGCGCGATCCAGGCCGGTATCCCCAGCCGGGTCCATACCCTGCATCGATTGTTGGGCGTGACCGCCGGTGGCGGCCGGCCCCGCTATCATCCCGACCGGCCCCTGCCGCTGGATGTGCTGGTGGTCGATGAGGCCTCGATGGTGGATCTGCGCATGATGGCCGCGCTGCTCGCTGCACTGCCGGCGTCGGCCCGGCTGGTGCTGCTGGGTGATCGGGATCAACTCGCCTCGGTGGAGGCCGGGGCGGTGCTCGGCGAGCTCTGCGCCCGGGCCGAGGCCGGCCACTACAACGACGCGACCCGTCAGTGGCTGGCGCTTGCCACCGGCGAGGCGCTCCCCGCCGAACAGCTCGACCCCCGGGGCGAGCCGCTGGATCAGGCGGTGGTCATGCTGCGGGACAGTCATCGGTTTGCCGGCGACAGCGATGTCGGCCGGCTGGCCCGGGCCATTAATGACGGCCGGGTGGAGGCGCTGGATGAGACCGCTGATGGGCAGGGGATCCACACCCTCTATCCAGAAACCCCGGATACCGCGGCCCTGCGCGAGCCGGTGGTCGCCGGTTATCGGGCCTATCTCGAGCAGGCGGCCGCCGTCCCGCCCACGGCGGCCGAGCGTGATCGATGGGCGGGCCGGGTATTGGCCGAGCACCGGCGGTTTCAGGTGCTCGCCGCGGTGCGCCACGGGCCCTGGGGGGTGCTGGGGCTCAATGAGCAGATCGAGGCCTGGCTGATGCGGGCCGGGCTGATCCCCGCCGGATCGGTCTGGTACCCGGGCCGGCCGGTGATGATGACCCGCAACGACTATGCCCTGGGACTGATGAACGGTGATGTGGGCGTCACCCTGAGCGTCGATGGACGCCCCCGGGTGGCCTTTCCGCCGGCGGCCGGGGGGGCGACGGTCCGCTGGGTCAGCCCGCTGCGGCTTGGCAGTGCCGAGACCGTCTATGCCATGACCGTGCATAAATCCCAGGGCTCGGAGTTTGACGCCGTGGCCCTGGTCCTGCCGCCGGGCGACAGCCCGCTTTTAACCCGGGAGCTGCTCTACACCGGGGTAACCCGGGCCCGTCAGCGGGTCACGCTGGTGCTCCCCGGCGGGCGGCGGGGCTTTGATGCCGCGGTCCGCCGCCGCATACGCCGGGCCACCGGGCTCAGTGCAGGGCTCTGGCGCGAGTGAGCCGCGCCAGCGAGGTGATCAGCAAAAACGCCACCGTGGCGACGCAGACAATGGTCGGGCCGGTGGGGGTATCCAGCTCCCACGACCCCCAAAGCCCCAACAGGACCGATCCCACACCCACCACCGCCGCGCCGCCGGCCATGGCCTCCGGGGTGGTGCTAAACGCCCGGGCGGTGGCAGCGGGGATAATCAGCAACGCGGCGATCAGCAACACCCCGACCACCTTGATGGCCACCGCCACCACCACGGCCAGGGCCACGGTCAGATACAGGCTCTCGCGCCGGGGGCTGCCGCCCTCGGCATAGGCTAGATCCTCGCTGACCGTGGCCAGCAGCAGGGGTTGCCAGCGCCAGGCCATGAGCGTGAGCACCAGTAGCGAGCCGCTCCAGATCACCGCCAGATCGTCGCGTCCCACCGCCAGGATGTCACCAAAGAGATAGGCCATCAGATCGATGCGCACATCGGTGAGAAACGACACCGCCACCAGCCCGAAGGCCAGCGACGAGTGGGCCATCACCCCCAGCAGGGTGTCCATGGCATAGCCCCGGCCGCTGGTCAGGGTGACCAGAATGGCCATGAGCAAAGCCACCGCCAGCACACCGGCAAAAACCGAAACCGACAGCGCCAGCGAGATCGCCACACCCAGGACCGCGGCATGGGCCGTAGCGGCGCCAAAAAAGGCCATCCGCCGCCAGACCACAAAACAGCCAAGCGGTGCCGCCGCCAGGACCACGCCCAGACCGGCCAGGGCCGCGCGCACCATGAAATCATCCAGCATCGCGCACCTCGTCGTCATGATCGTGGGGGTGCTGGTGGGGATCGTGGCGAAAGATGGCGAGTGCCGTCTCGTCGTCGGTGCCAAAGAGCGCGCGGTATTCCGGCGCGGCGGTCACCGCCTCGGGCCGGCCCTGGCAGCAGATGTGGTGGTTGATGCAGATCACCCGGTCGGCGGCCCGCATCACCACGTGCAGATCGTGGCTGACCATGAGGATGCCGCAGCCGATCTCATCGCGGATGACTTCGAGCTGCCGGTAGAAATCGGCGGTGCCGGTCTGATCGAGCCCCTGCGAGGCCTCATCGAGCATCAATAGATCCGGCTCGTCCAGAAGCGCCCGGGCCATTAACGCGCGCTGGAACTGCCCGCCCGAGAGCTGGGTCATGGCGGTGTCCGCCTGCTGCGGGATGCCCGCCCGGGCCAGGGCCTTGTCGACCTGCGCGCGGGGGTGGCGGCCGGGCAGGTTGAGAAACCGCCGCACGCTAAGCGGCAGCGTCGGGTCGATGTGCAGTCGCTGGGGGACATAGCCGATGCGCAGCCCCGCCGCCTTGCGCACCTGCCCCCGGTCGGGATCAATGGCGCCGATGAGGGCGCGCAGCAGCGTCGATTTGCCCGAGCCGTTGGGCCCCACCACGGTGACGATTTCACCGGGGTTCAGGGCGAGGTCGATATGCTCGAGCACCGAGCGACCGCCAAAACCCACGCAAAGGTCGTTGGCTTCGATCAGCGCGGTGGGGGAGTGGGTCGGGTGCATGGCGGTGTTGGTAGTCATGTTGTGAAAGCCCGTGGACGATAACGCAATCGATAGTGTTATAGTATAACATAACAATCCTGACAGGAGGCGATCATGCCAATCACCAACCGGCCATCCCGCGCACTGAGTCAATGGCTTCTGGGTGCCACCACCAGCCTCGCCCTGGCGTTGGGGCTGTCGGCGCAGGCCGCGCCCCGTGTGGCCACGGATATCACCCCCGTTCACTCGCTGGTCAGCCAGGTGATGGACGGCGTCGGCGAGCCCGCACTGGTCATCCAGCGAGGGGCGTCACCGCATAGCTACGCGCTGCGCCCCTCCGAGGCCGCGGCGCTGGAGGATGCCGAGATCGTTTTCTGGATCGGGCCGGCGCTCACCCCCTGGCTTGCCAACGGACTCGACAACCTGGCCGGCGACGCCCGGCAGGTCGGGCTGCTGGCCGCCTCGGTGACCGAGCAGCGGATGTTCCGTGAGAACGGCCACGACCACGCGGATGCCCACGACCACGGCGATCACGACGCGCATGACCACGGCGACCACGAGCATGAGGCGCATGATGCCGAGCACCATGATGATCACGGTGATGCGCACGCCGATGACGGGGATCATCACGACCACGGCGATCACGACCACGAAGCCCATGACGCCCACGACCATGATGATCACAGTGATAAGCATGCCCGTGACGAGGATCATCACGATCACGCCCACGACGGCGTCGACCCCCATGCCTGGCTGGATCCGGAAAACGCCCGGGCCTGGCTGGGGCTGATCGCCGAGACCCTGGCCGAGGCCGATCCGGCCAACGCGGCGGTCTATCAGCAAAACGCCCGCGCCGCCCGGGCCCAGCTGACGGATCTCTCGGCGGCCATCGACGCGCAGCTCGCACCGGTCCGGGACAAGCCCTACATCGTCTTCCACGACGCCTACCAGTACTTCGAGGCGCGATTCGACTTAAACCACGTGGGTGCGATCGCGCTCAGCGACGCCAGCGATCCCAGCCCCGCGCGCATCGCCCGCATTCGCAACGCCGTCGACGCGGCCGGCGTGCGATGCGTGTTTGCCGAGCCGCAGTTCAACCCCGGGTTGGTGGCGAGCGTCGTCGATGGCACCGACGCCGATACGGGCGTGCTCGATCCTCTCGGCAGCGATCTGGCGGTGGGT
>CAJXSH010000003.1 GCA_913061005.1 uncultured Ectothiorhodospiraceae bacterium
CCGGGCGCGATCGCATTGCAGTTGACCCCCTGGCTCGACCAGGCCTCGGCCATGGCCCGTGTCAGCTGGACGACGCCGCCCTTGGCCGAGCCGTAAGGCACGCTGTCCGGGAAGGCCCTCACGGACTGGAGCGAGCCGATGTTCAGCACCCGCCCCCAACCATGCGCCATCATGCCGGGGACCAAGGCCTGGGCCAGAAAAAAGGGCACGCCCAGGTTGAGCTCGATGGATCGACGCCAGCTGGCCGGACTGACGGCCTCGGCACTTTGCCGGTCGTTGATCCCCGCCGCATTGACAAGGATATGCGGCGCCCCAAACGGCTCGCCGAGCCGGTCGGCCCCATCGGCAACGGCCTCCATATCGCCGAGGTCGAATGGACAGGCCGCGGCACGCCGCCCGCGTGCCTCGATCTGCTTGCATGCCTCGGCCAGACCGGCTTCTCTCCGGGCGACGCAGACCACATCCGCGCCGGCGTCGGCAAGGGCAATGGCCAGGCTCTGACCGATCCCGCTGCTCGCCCCAGTGACCACGGCCACCCGGTCAACAATGGCGAAACGCTCGACAATCCCCATGGCGCTCAGGCTTTTTGAAGGTCGAACGTCTCATCCGGAAAGTACTTCGCCAACCGGACATCCGCGGTGCGGGCGTGACCCTCCATCCCTTCACTGCGTGACATCCTTGCCGTCACGCTGGCCACATCACGGGTGGCTTCGCGGGTCATGCGCTGGTAGGTCACCGGTTTGACGAACTTGGCCACGCTCAAACCGCCGGTATACCGCGGGGCGCCCTTGGTTGGCAGGATATGGTTGGTCCCGGAGGTCTTGTCACCATAGGCCACGGTGGTTTCCTCGCCAAGAAACAGACTGCCGTAGTTGCGCAGCCGATCCAGCCACCATTGCAGATCCTCGGCCTGCACCTCCAGATGCTCGGGGGCGTACTGATCACTCACCGTCGCGGCCTCCTCGCGGGTGCCCGCCAGGATGACCTCGCCGTACTCCCGCCAGCTCTGCTCGGCATGATCGCGATTGGGCTGGGGCAGCGCATCAATCACCTCGGGGACGCGCTGGATGACCTGCTCGGCGAGCTTTTTCGAGGTACAGACCAGCCATGCGGGGCTGTTGGGGCCGTGTTCGGCCTGGCCCACCAGGTCTTGAGCGACGATTTCCGGGTCGGCGCTGTCGTCGGCAATCACGAGGATTTCCGACGGACCGGCAAACATATCGATGCCGACCTGACCGAACAGCAGACGCTTGGCCTCGGCCACGAACTGATTACCCGGCCCGACGAGGATATCCGCCGCGCGGGTGCCGAAGTGTCCATACGCCATGGCCGCAATGCCCTGCACCCCGCCCATGGTCAGCACCACATCCGCGCCGCAGAGCTGCAGGGCATAGAGCACCGCCGGGTGGATGCCGCCCTCACCCCGCGGTGGCGAGCAGGCTGCGACGTGCTCGACACCCGCCGCGCGCGCCGTGGTGACGCTCATGATCGCCGAGGCAACATGGCAGTAGCGCCCACCCGGGACGTAACAGCCAACCGACTCCACCGGGATGAGCCGCTGGCCGGCAAAGACCCCCGGCGAGACTTCGGTTTCGAACTCCTTGTGGCTGTCGCGCTGCGCCTCGGCAAAGCGCCGCACGCGCTCATAACTGCGGTGGATATCCGCCTTCAGCGATTCCGGGACCTGATCCGCCGCTGCATCGATCTGCGCCTGCGAGACCACCACGTCCCCGTCCCAGCCATCCAGCTCCCGGGCATAGGCAAGTGCCCGCTCCTCGCCGCCGTCCCGGATCTCATCGAGCATGCGCAGGACAATCGACTGGACATCGCTATGGTCGCTTGCCGCGGTCTTTTCTGCTTTTTTGAGATAAATCATCTATCTCGAACTCCTTTGTATCGTGATATCGGACAAATTACTGAACCGCCCAGAGCGAGAGCTGCGGGACGAATGCCAGTAACAGGACCACCATCAGCATGGCGAAGACGTAGGGCAGGGCCCGACTGGCAATGGAGAGAACGGATGTACCCGTGAGCCCGGATACAACAAACAGATTCAGCCCGAGTGGCGGTGTAATGAATCCAACACCAAGGGCGGTGACCATCATGATGCAGAAGTGCACTTCGTGCATGCCGATGGACTGGGCAAGCGGGAACAAAAGCGGGCTGAGGATGACGATATTGGGCGTC
The DNA here is from genome assembly GCA_913061005.1 of uncultured Ectothiorhodospiraceae bacterium. Classification (GTDB taxonomy): domain Bacteria; phylum Pseudomonadota; class Gammaproteobacteria; order Nitrococcales; family Nitrococcaceae; genus Spiribacter; species Spiribacter pallidus. The sequence goes on from CAJXSH010000003.1 coordinate 2,188, forward strand.
GCCTCCATGATGCAGCCCGCCACAATGAGCATGCCGATCATCATCAGAATGATCAGCCATGGCTCATCGGTAATGCCGTTGATCACGCCAACGAACCCCTCGGCCACATCCAGTGCCCCGAGGGTCTGGGCGAACGGCAGAGAAACCGCGATGATCGGCACGATAATGCCGTTGACTTTGGCCGAACTCTGAAGAATGTCCGGCAGATCCGAAATATCCAGCGTCCCCTGCATCAACCCGATGATCAGGCTGGATATGACCGCCACCGCCGCCGCCTCGGTGGGCGTGAAAATGCCGGTGTAAATGCCACCCAGAATGATCACCGGCACCATCAATGCATACCGACCATCGACAAGCGCCCGGCCGAGTTTTCGCCAGTCGAAGCGCCGATCCGACGATTCATAGCCGTGGATGCGGTTGAGAATGGCGTTGGTGAGCATGATTGAGACCAGCACCAGCACCCCGGGCACGACCGCTGCGACGAACAACGTCGACGCCGAGACCCCGAGCACGAGCCCGATGATGATGTAGGCAATGGACGGCGGGATGAGAATCCCCGTACAGGCGCCGGAGGCGACCAGCGCACAGGCGCGGGCCGGCGGGTAGCCCTCGTCGATCAGCCGACCGATGGTCATCCGGCCCACCGCGGCCGCACCGGCGGCATCCGACCCGGATATGCACGAGAAAAAGCCACACCCCAGGACGGTGGCGCTGCCAAATCCGGAGCGCACGCCGCCGGTAATGGCATCGGCGATATCCAGCAGCCTTGCCGATAGACCGGTGCGAACGAGCACGTCTCCGGTGAGGATGAACAATGGCACCGCAATCAGTGCAAACGCATCGATCCCCTCAAACAGCGAGTCACCCAGCAGAGAAAGCGGCAGGGCCCCGCTCCAGATCAGCATGACCACGGTGCCCAGGCCGATGGATACCCAGATGGGCACCGCCAGGACAACCAGCACCGCGATGAAAATCAATGGTCCGTAGAATTCCCAACCCAGGTTGGTGGCGTACTCCGGAAGGTCGTAGAACATGTCCGGCTCCTAATCGAAAAGCTTCCGGCCTTCAAAAACGGGCCGCCCCGCCTTGAAGTCACCAAAATCCCGGGCCATGCACTGAATGACCCGCACGACCACCAACGCGAACCCGAGTGGGACAGAAATCAGGAAAAACGCCATGCTGACCCGCAGCCCATGGCTGACCGACCCGAACTCGATCGAGGTCATGACCGGGTGCATCGACCAGTAGAGCGCGAAAACGGCGAATACCAGCGTGGCCAGATCGCCCAGAAAGTAGATCAACGCTTTGCCGCGTGGCGGCAGCCACTGGATGATGACGTTAATCCGGATATGCGCCCGGTCCCGGACGGCCGCAGCCGCACCGATCCAGACCAGGTAGATAAAGGCATAACGCGCGATTTCTTCGCCCCAGATCGATGAGTAGGACAGAAGAAACCGACGCAGCACTTCCATACCGATCGTCGCTACGATCATTCCGTAGAAAGCGAGCAGCAGCCATCGCTCGGCACCCCGGTCGATGCCCTTGATCAGTCCGTACATATACGGCCTCTTTGGGTTCTATCAGTGAAGCGGTGCCACCCCCGGCGGAGGTGACACCGTCGGGCGGCCAGGCTAGACGTCGTTGACGTAAAAACGTCCGCGCGTGTTAGCCGCTTCAAGCAAGGCATCGAAGTCGGCAATCGAACCGGCCAGCTCCGTTTTAAAGCTATCCCAGTCCGAATTCTGGTGACCGGCCTTCTCCACCCACTGACTGAGCTCGTCGTCGGTGGGGTTGTAGAACTGCACCCCAGCCTTTCTGAGCTCGGCCATGGCGTAGGCACGCGCAGCCGGCACCTGGGCCAGGTTCTGCTGCATGGTCACCTCGCTGGCGTACTCGATGCCGTCCTGGACACCGCTTGGGAGGCTGCGGAACCACTCCATGTTGCAGGAATAGACCTGCGAGTCTGGCACCGCCTTGTTGAAGGTGACCCAGGAGAGGACATCCTTGAACCCGAAGACCTCCAGCGCCTCCACCGAGGGATCCAGCGCATCGGCAACGCCCTGTTTAATGGCGCTGGGGGTTTCACCCCAGGCCACCGGCGTCGGGTTGGCACCCAGCATCCGGTAGAACTGCTGGAGGATTTCCGAGCCGGGCACGCGGAATTTGATGCCTTCCATCTGGTCCGGGGTCCGGATCGGTCCATCGCCGCCCCGGCGCAGCGCAACCACCCGCGGATCGATGGTGACGTACCACAGCGGTTTGAACCCGTTCTGCTCCACGACACTGTCAACCCGGCTTTTCCAGGCATCCGAGGTGACAAGGTTGACGAAATTCTGGTTTTCACCACACCAGTAAGGGAGATTGATCAGGTCAACGGCCGATGCAAATGGTGCAAAGTTGGCAAGCGAGTGCTGTGCCGCCTGAATCGTCCCGCCCTGGACCTTCTGCGCCAGACTGCCACCGGCACCAAGCTGCCCACCCGGGGCCAGCTTTACGTACACACGGCCATCGGTCATGTTCTGGATGTTCTCTTTGAACGACCGCTGCATGATCGGATAAGCACGAGAGGCGCCCAGGACATAGGCAGTGGCGATGGTCATGGTGTGATCGGCGGCCGCCTCGCGTTCACGCTCTTCTTGCTGCGACTGCGCCATGGCCGAGTCGGAGAAAAGGCTGCCGCCAGCAAGACCCACGACGGCTGTGGTGAACCCGTATCGACGGACCGCCCGCAGGAATTGCCGGCGCTCTGGATCGTTCGGGCTCGAATGATTTTTTTCGTCAAACATGATCTCTCCCCTGAATCGTATTGGTTTTGGAGAACTCCGCCGCAACGAGAAGCAGCACGACGGCGAGGAAGAGCGTTAGGACTTCGGCCGTGCGCGGCAGAAAGCCATCTGAGAGCAGGCCCTGGGCAGCGCCTGCCTTGCCGACCAGCACATCCGCGATGTAGACCGATACCGCCGCCAGAGAGCCACGCAGGCTCCACCGCCGAAGGTGTTGACGTTTATCCATATTGTCCCCTCCTCACATAAGCCCTTTTTTGTAAGCGCTTACATTTTTGACCGTATCCTCACGTCTCGACACTGTCAAGTCACCCCCGGTAAGCTGGCATAAACCCGACTTAAAGCCTTTCAACAACAGGTGCGAGGGGCTGCTTTGGTAAGCAAGCGATTACAAAAAGGCCAAAAACTCCCGACCCTATCGGACGTCGCCCGGCGCGCTGAGGTATCCACCGCGACCGTCTCCCGGTATCTCAAAAGCGACGACAGCATCAAGCCGGCTCTGAGAGAGCGGGTCTCGAGAGCCATTACCGAGCTGGATTATGTCCCGCACGGCGCCGCCCGGGCCCTTGCCAGCCGGCGGTCCCATACGATCGGTGCAATCATCCCGGCGCTCGATAATCACATCTTCGCCGTCGCGGCCCAGTCAATGCAGCATCACCTTGATCCGGCCGGATACACCCTGCTTTTGACCAACACCGACTATGACCCCGAGCGCGAGCTCAACCAGCTGCGCAGCATGATCCAGCGCGGCCTGGACGGGGTGTTGCTCATCGGCCAGCAGCACACCGCGAGCGTCTATGAACTGCTCGCGCAGCAGCGCATCCCCTATCTCAATGCCTGGGTATTCGACCCCAGGAGCAATCACCCCACCCTGGGCTTTGACAACGCCGAGGGGGCGCGCCGGGTCACGCGTTATCTGCTCGATCTGGGACACCGCCACATCGCCATGATTGCAGGCCAACAACATGGCAACGACCGCGCCGCGCAACGGGTGCAAGGGGTTCGCGAGGCGCTGGCAGAACGTGATCTCAGCCTCCCTGCCAAGCTTTTCCGTGAGGTGCCCTACACCATCGCCGCGGCACGGAGCGCCTACTTTGATCTACATCAGACCGCGCCCGAGGTCACCGCGGTCATCTGTGGCAATGACATACTGGCCATGGGGGTGTTGTTCGAGTGCCAGCGACTTGGCGTCGAGGTCCCGCGGGATCTGTCGATCACCGGATACGATGACATCGACATTGTGGGCGATATGACCCCGGCGCTCACCACCGTCCACGTCCCCGCCCGGACCATGGGCCGACGCGCCGCCGAATCGCTGCTCCAGCAGGTCAACGGCGAGCCGATCGCGCAACCCATTCGACTGGATGCCGATCTCGTCGTGCGCGATTCGTGCGCACCGCCCCGCCAAACCGCCTGACCAGCGCCGGCGAACGACCGGCCGATGCCTCCACCCCGCCAAGGCGTCGGGCTACGGCGCCAGCCACTGCCCGGCCCAGTCATCGGCCCGCTCAAACCGCGCGCGCCGATGGACATGCCCGAGATGCAGCAGCTCCATGGACTCGACGGTGAGCTCGAGCACGGCAAAGTCATCGAAGTTGGGCACCCGTTGGTAGGCAAGTCCCTCATCGATGGGCCGGGCCGGCCCGGGCAGCGTGCCGTAGTTGCAGCGGGCGTGCTCGGGGATGCGCTCCCAGAGGTCTGCCACCGGCTCGCCGGTGCGCACGGCCACCCCGGCGAGGATGCGCAGCTGCAGATGGGCATCCTTGTCCCAGATATGAAGCGCGGCGTGGGGTCGGGCGCTGACTTCGGCCACCTTGGGCGCATGCCGGTCGGTGTAGACCCGCAGGATACCGGCCTGCGGGTCGGCGGCACGCAGCACCACGGTGCGCGCCCGGGGCATGCCCTGGTCATCCACCGTGGCGATGGTGGGATGGCGCCCGGCGGCGCGGCGGTCGTTGACGCCACGCACCAGCCGCTTCCAGCCCTGATCATAGAGCGTTGGCAGGCTGCGCGCCCAGCTGTGGAGCGTCTCGTCCATTGCCCTAGCGAGACTCCACTTCGCGCCAGAGCTGCTGGACAAACTGAAGGTCATCGCCCTTGAGGCTGGGGATGAACCGCAGCACCGCCATTTCCTCGTCGGTGGGCGTGATCGGCGGCTCCTGGAGGATGGGCTCGAGCATGGGCAGTGCCGCCTCGTTGGGGCTTGAGTAGTAGTTCCAGTTCGAAAGCTGTGCACCCACCTCGGCATCGAGGATGAAGTCGATGAACGCATGGGCCAGCGCCGGGTTGGGGGCCTCGGCGGGGATCATCATGTTATCCACCCAGATCTCGGCGCCCTCTTCGGGGATGACATACTCGATGTCGGCAAAGCCTTCCGGGTCTTCGGACTTGTAGAAAAGATAATCGCCGTTGTAGGTCATACCCGCCGCCACCGAGCCGCGCACCAGCTGCTGGAGCACCGGTGTGCCCTGGATGAACCCGGCAAAGTTGTCGCGCTGCTTGGCGGCGAGCACCTCGCGGGCGGCGGCCTCGAGCGCATCTCGGCTTGTGCAGTCGTAGTCCGCGCCCTGATAGGCACAGGCCGCGCCCAGGGCCACCTGGCTGTCCTCGGCCACGGCAAAGGGCTGGTCAGGGTTGAGCGCCGGGTCGAAGAGCACGCCCCAGGTGGCGGGCACCTCGCCCAGGGCGGCTTTGTCATAGACAAGCCCGGTGGTGCCCCACTGGTAGGCGGCCGAGTAGCGATTGCCCGGGTCGAACGCCGGGTCGATGAACTTATCAAGCAGGTTGTCGAGGTTGGATAGCTTGTCGTGATCGAGCGGCTGGACCAGCCCCGAGTCGATCAGCCGCGGGACAAAATAGTTGGACGGGACGATGACATCGTACTGACTGACACCGCCGGCCTGGAGCTTGGCGAACATCTCGCCGTTGGAGTTGAAGTAGTTCTCGACCACCTCCACCTCGTGCTCCGCTTCGAAGGCCTCGATGATCGAGGGGTCCATGTACTGCGACCAGTTGAATAGATAAAGCGTCTCACCCTCGAACTGGGCGACAGCCGGCGCAGCGGCCAGCGACAGAATCAAAGCGGCAAGATGCCGGCGCAGCAGCGAAGATCTCATCATGCCCATCTCCTTTGGGGTTAACGGTTTTTGCCCGCGGGGCGACGGGCCATCAGGCTGACCGCCGCCATCAGGAACACCGCCACGATCAGCAGCGTGGCCACGGCGTTGATCTCGGGTGTCACGCCCTTTTTGATGGCGCTCCAGATAAAGATTGGTAGTGTGGTGCTATCCGGCCCGGCGGTAAAGAAGCTGATGACAAAATCATCGATGGAAAGGGTCAATGCCAGCAGCAGGCTCGAGGCGATTGCGGGCATCAAAACGGGAATCAAGAAAAACCGCGCCCGCTGCCAGGGCCGGGCATAGAGATCTTCGCAGGCCTCGAAAAGCTGCGGGTCGAGTGCCAGCAGCCGGGCGTTGACGAGCAAGGCCACGAACGGCACCTGAAAGGTGACATGGGCGATCAACATGGTGCTAAGGCCCGGCGCGAGCAGCCCCAGCCAGTCGTTGATGGCCACAAAGAAGGTCATCTCGGCAATGCCGAAGATAATATCCGGCATGATCACCGGCAGATAGATCAACCAGATCAGCCATCCCCAGCGCCGCAGGCGATAGCGATAAAGCCCGTAACCCAATGCCCCGCCGATCACCACCGCAATGGCCGTCGAACCCACCGCCAGCACCACGGTATTGGCCATGGCGTCGAGGATGGCCTCGTTGCCAAAAAGCTGCCGGTACCACTTGAGCGAGAACCCCGCGAACCGGGCCGATGAGTTGATGCTATTAAACGAGTAGAAAACCACCACCGCCAGCGGGGCATACAAAAAAAGCAGCAACAGATACCAAAAGCCGCGCAGGGCCATGTGACCGGCCCGGGCGCTCACAGCACCACCTCGCGGTCGCCGCCAAGCCGCCGGCCCAGGTCGCGCAGGACTTTCAGCCCGATGAGCGTGACCACGATCATGATCAATGCCCCCGCGGCGCCCAGGGGCCAGTTGCCTGCCTGGGTGAACTGCCGGGCGACAAAGTTGCCGACCATCAACGAACGACCGCCGCCGAGCAGTTCGGTGACGACATACATTCCAAACGCCGGGATGGCCACCAGCACCGTGCCGGCCATCAGTCCCGGCAGCGTCTGCGGTAACACCGCATGGCGAAATACCGCCCAGGGTGTGGCATACAGATCGCGAGCGGCTTCGACCTGGGCGGTGTCAAGGCGCTCGAACGCCGCATAAAGCGGCAGAATCATGAACGGCAGAAAGTTGTAGACAAGCCCCACAATGACCGCAAAGCGCGACGGGAAAAGCCCCATCTCCGGGGCAATCAGCCCCAGCGCTGCGGCCAGGTCGGATACCGGGGTACCGGGGGCGAAGATGTTCATCCACCCCACCGAGCGGATGACCTGGTTGGTCCACGACGGCACCACCACGGCAAGCAACAGCACCGGCCGCCAGGGCACGGGGCGGGTGGTGATGTAGTAGGCCGCCGGGTAGGCGATGAGGATCACCAGAATGGTGGCCAGCAGCGTCTGGCCGATCGAGCGCAGCAACGTGTAGAGATTGCCGGGGCTCCAGCCCAGAAACCCGAAGCCTGCCAGCTCGCGAAAGGCCTGCAGGCTGACCGGGCCGGTAGGTAGGCCGTAGGGGCCGGTACTCAGAAAGGCCATCCCCACCAGATAGATGCTGGGCAGCACCAAAAAGACGGTGATCACCCCCACCCCCGGGAGCAACGTCAGCAAAAGCTGCCTTGAATCGCCCCGCATGCGAGCCACCCGCGACGCTAACCCGCGACCACCGCCAGACCGGCGGGCGCCACCGTGGCGTTGACCTCGGCGCCGGGCTCGAACCCCTCGGCGGCGGGATCGGACGCCCGGGCGATGAGGGTGTGATCGCCACAGGCGATGCGATACTCGGTGCTGCCGCCCCGGTAGACCCGGCCGACCACCTGTGCCGGGATCGCGCCCGGCGCGGCCGCTTGACGCCGCCCGAGGCTGATCGCCTCGGGGCGGATGAGCAGATGGCCGCCCTCGGCAAACGCGCCGGCGAAATGCCCGATGGGGGTGGTCACGCCCTGTTCATCCCGGCCGGTGACCGCGAGGAGGTTTTCATGGCCCATGAACTCGGCGACGAACCGGGTGGCGGGTTGTTCGTAAATCGCCGGTGGCGTGCCCACCTGGGCGATGCGTCCGCGATCCAGAACGGCGATGCGATCGCTCATGATCATCGCCTCTTGCTGGTCGTGGGTGACAAAGACAAAGGTCATCCCCAGGCGATGCTGGAGTTCGCGCAGCTCGAGCTGCAGCCGACCGCGCAGCCCGGCATCCAGCGCCGAGAGCGGCTCGTCTAAAAGCAGCACATCCGGTTCGTTGACCACCGCCCGGGCCAGCGCGACCCGCTGGCGCTGGCCGCCCGAGAGCTGATCCACCGGCCGGTCAAGCAACGTGGTGATGCCGGTCAGCCCGGCCACCGAGTCGATGCGCTTTTCAATGGTGGCCGTATCCAGACGCTGCATCTCGAGCCCGAAGGCGATGTTGCGGCGGACGTTGCGGTGCGGGAAGAGCGCGTACGACTGGAACACCGTATTCACGCTACGCCGATGGGCCGGCACTCCGGCCATGGCGCGCCCGCCGATGCGCACTTCACCGGCGCTTGGTGTATCCAGTCCCGCGAGAATGCGAAGCAGCGTGGTCTTGCCGCAGCCCGACGGCCCCAGCAGCGTGAAGAACTCGCCCGCGGCGATGTCCAGGTCCACGCCATCCAACGCCCGGTGGCCGTCGGCAAAGCGGCGCACCAGGGCGTTGATCTCGATCGACGACGAAGGGGTGGCTGTCTGCTTGCTCAACAGTCCGCCTCCAGGGCTGCGCCAGGCAAAGTCCACCAGTGTATCGAATCGCGCGGCCAATTGCCGGTATCCGGCCTGACCCGGTCGCGGGGCTAGGAGTTCGCCGGCAGCAGCGCGCGTTCGCGCTCCAGTCGTTGGCGGGCGCCGGAGCAGACAATATCGCAGAGCTCGAAGATAAACGGCGCCGTGATGCCGAAATAGGCCCGGTTGCCGTCCTGGCGGCGCCCCACCAGGCCGTTGGCCCGCAGAATGCCCAGGTGTTTGGAGACATTGGACTGACTGGCCTGGGTGGCGGCGGCGATCTCGCCCACGGTGTGTTCGCCGGATTGCAGGCAGTGGAGGATACGAAGCCGCTGGGCATCACCGAGGATGCGAAAGTACTGGGCGATGATTTCCATGGATTCGGCGGACCCCGCCGGAGAAGCTTCTGATGTCGCCATGCCGGATCTCCCCGGAGAATACGATGTCACAAGCATAGCGCACCGTTTTGATATTTACTATATGACTATCCAGTTATATAGTAATGAAAAATTGCTGCCAGAGGACCGGACATGGGCCGTTGGATTGCCAACCAAGCCATGACACACCCACGCATGGTGTTCATTGCCACCCTGCTGATGACGTTGCTGGGGACGGCGCTGATCCCGCTCATCCAGATCGACACCGACCCGGAGAACATGCTCCCGGCCGATCAGCAGGACCGCGTCCGGCACAACCTCATCAAAGAGCAGTTCAACCTCCACGACATGATCGTGGTGGGTGTGGTCAATGACGAGCAGGCCAATGGGGTTTTCACGCCCCGCTCGCTCGCCGGCGTGCACCGGCTCAGCAACGCCATCGCCGACATCGATGGCGTCATCCGGCGCGATCTGCTGTCGCTGGCCACGGTGGATAACATCGAACAGGCCGGCCCCGGCACCATCCGCTTTGAGTGGATGATGAACACCCCGCCCGAGACCCAGGCCCAGGCGGATGCGATTCGCAAGGCCACGCTGGATCTGCCGCTTTTCCGCGACACATTGATCTCGGGCGACGGCGAGGCCACCGCCATCTATGTGCCGATCGAATCCAAGGACCAGAGCCACCGGATTGCCGGCGAGATCGAGACGATCATCGCGGGGCTCGAGACCGGCGATGACTACCACATCACCGGCCTGCCCGTGGCCGAGGATACCTTTGGTGTGGAGATGTTCATCCAGATGGCCATATCCGCCCCCCTGGCCGCGCTGGTCATCTTTGCACTGATGTGGTGGTTCTTCCGCTCGGTAACACTGGTCATCGCCCCCATGCTGATGGCCTTTGCCGTGGTGCTCACCACCATGGGCTCACTCATCGGGCTGGGCTACACCGTGCACATCATGAGCTCGATGATCCCCATCTTCTTGATGCCCATCGCCGTGGTGGATTCGGTGCACATCATCTCGGAGTTTGCCGACCGCTACCGCCCCGGGCGGGACGCCCGCCAGACCATGGCCGAAGTGATGGAGCATCTGTTCACCCCCATGCTCTACACCTCCATCACCTCGGCGGTGGGCTTCGCCTCGCTGGCCTTCACCCCGATCCCACCGGTGCAGGTTTTCGGGCTTTTTGTGGCCGCCGGCATCCTGCTGGCCTTTGCACTGACCGTAGTCTTTATCCCCGCCTACACGGTGCGGCTCAAGCCCGAGCGCCTGGCCGCGCTGCAGCAAAGCGCCAACCGGCCGGCGCCGGATCACACCCTGCTGGCCCGGGGGCTCGCGGGCCTGGGGCGTTTGACACTGGCCCGCTCCAAACTGGTGGTCGGCGCCTTTGCCCTCGCCCTGGCCGCTGCGGGTGTGGGCATCAGCCAGATCACGGTCAATGACAATCCGGTGCGCTGGTTTCAGGAAGACCACCGCATCCGCGTCGCCGACCGGGTGCTCAACGAGCACTTTGCCGGCACCTACAGCGCCTATCTGCGGCTTGAGTCCGACGTCGCCGCGGCGGCACCGGCGGCCTTCGAGCAGCAGACCAACGACGTGTTGCGCGAAGCGGAGAGTGAGGGCGTCAACATCCAGACGGCGTGGCAGTCGATGCGCGACAACGCCGCCGACCCGGATGATTTCAGCGCCCATCTTGATGACCTGGCGCTGGCGGTGGATGACCGGCTTTTCAACGCCAGCGACGCGGCCTATCCCCACTGGCAGGCGATGCTCGAGGTCATCGATAAGATCCGCGGGCAGCTGAACTTCTTCCAGCGCCCGGAGATCCTGCGCTATATCGCCGATTTCCAGGCGGCGCTGGCCGACAGCCCCCAGGTGGGCAAGGTCAACACGCTGGCCGATCTGGTGCGGACGGTCTACCGCGAACTGCGAAGCGGCGAGGCCGAGGATTATCGCATCCCCGACAGCCGCCGGGCGGTTGCCCAGACCCTGCTGAGCTTTCAGGGCTCGCACCGGCCCCATGACCTCTGGCGGATGGTCACCCAGGATTATCAGGCCGCCAATCTCTGGTTGCAGCTGAGCAGCGGCGACAACCAGGACATGCAGGCCGTGGTCGATCGCGCCCGGGCCTATGTCCAGGCCAACCCCCTGCCCGAGGGCGTGACCATGAGCTGGGGCGGACTCAACTACATCAACGTTGTCTGGCAGGACGCCATGGTCAAGGGCATGGCGCAGAGCCTGGCCGTGGCCTGGGTGGTCGTGGCGGTGATGATGCTCATCCTCTTCCGCTCGGTGGTCTTTGGCCTGCTGGCCATGGTGCCGCTGACTGTGAGCATTGCGCTTATCTATGGCGTGGTCGGGCTGATCGGCAAGTACTACGACATGCCCATTGCGGTGCTCTCTTCGCTGACACTGGGGCTTTCGGTGGACTTTGCCATTCACTTTATCGAGCGCAGTCGCGAGTTCTACCGCCGCACCGGGCGCTTTGGCGAGAGCATGCGCGCCATGTTCCAGGAACCCGCCCGGGCCATCAGCCGCAATGCCATTGTGATTGCCGTGGGCTTTCTGCCCCTGCTGGCCGCGCCGCTGGTGCCCTACAACACCGTCGGCATCTTTCTTGCCAGCATCATGGCGGCCTCGGCCCTGGCCTCGATCATGCTGTTGCCGGCGATCATGAACATCGCCCGCCGACTCATCATGCCGGAGCGCACCCCCGCGCCGGCTGCTGCGCAGGAGGAAGGATCATGAAAAAACGCCTTGTCATGCACCTGGGTCTGGTGTTGCTCGCGCTGGGCCATGCCGGCGTGGCCGCCGCGGCCATGGAGGATGCCCGCGCCATTGTCGAGCGCGCCAATGTCGCCTCGTACTATGCCGGTGACGACGGCCGCTCTGCGGCCCGCATGCTCATCGAGGATGGCAACGGCAATCGCCAGCAGCGTCAATTCACGCTGCTTCGCAAGGACGTCAGCGATGGCGGGGATCAGCGCTATCTGGTGGTCTTCAGCCGACCGGCGGATATCCGCGGCACGGTGTTTCGTGTCGAAAAGCATGTCGGCGCAGACGATGACCGGTGGCTCTATCTGCCGGCCCTGGATCTGGTCAAACGCATTGCTGCCGGTGACAAGCGCACCAGCTTCGTTGGCTCGCACTTTTTCTACGAGGATATCTCCGGACGCGGGCTCGATGAGGATAACCACCGCCTTGTCGAGACCACCGACACGCACTACATCATCGAAAGCACACCCAAGGCACCGGACGAGGTGGCCTTTGCCCGCTACCGGACCTGGATCGACCGCGAGAGCTTTCTGCCCATGAAAACCGAGTATCAACGGCAATCCGGCGAGGTCTACCGGCGCATGGAGGTCACCCGGGTCGAGACCATCGACGGTTATCCCACGGGCACCGAGGTGCGGATGAGCGATCTCGACAGCGGTGGCTATACCATTACCCAGTTCCGCTTCTCGCAATACGATGTGGGACTGCCGGATGACATTTTCTCTGAGCGGTCACTGCGTAACCCACCCCGCCGCTGGCTGCGCCGCAGCGAATGATGGCCCGGTTGACTGGCAATACGCGCGGCTGCCGGCCGATGGCCGGTGCCCTTTTGATCCTTGCCCTGGGGCTTGCGGCGGCACCGGCATGGGCGCAGCAAACCTCGTCCGGGACGCAATCGACGCAAGACGACTGGGGCGACGACGACTGGGGCGACGACCCCTGGGCGAGCGAGCAGACCGGCTGGCAGTGGTACGGCTTTGTCGAGGGCGCTGCGGCGGCAAGGCTGCACAATGACCCCGCCGTGGACGAGGACTACACCCTGGCCGAGACCCGGCTGCAGATCGAAGGCGAGCGTTTGGTGGGCGACTACACCGCCACGATCAAGGGCGATGTGTGGCTGGATGGCGTCGAAGACGGCGGCCGTGGCGATCTGCGCGAGGCCAATCTGCAGGGCCGGCTGACCGACGCCATCGATATCGAGGCCGGCCGCCAGATACTCACCTGGGGGACCGGCGATCTGGTTTTCCTCAACGACCTCTTCCCCAAGGACTATGTCAGCTTTTTCAGCGGCCGCAACGATGAATACCTGAAAGCACCCAGCGATGCGATCAAGCTCTCGTTCTACGGCGACGCCAACCTGGATGTGGTCTACATGCCGCGGGGTGAGGCCAACCGGTTCATCACCGGCGAGCGGCTGTCGTATTTCAGCCCGCGCCGCGGGGCCGTGACCGCCGCGCCCCCGGCCATCGATCCGGACGAGCGCGACGATTGGCTGGATGACAGCGAACTGGCGCTGCGGCTTTATCAGACCGTTGATGGGGTCGAGTACGCCGGCTATGCCTTTCATGGCTATGACAAACAGCCCAGCGCAGTCGACCCGGCCACCGGCACCCCGTACTTTCCACGCCTGAGCGTGCTGGGCGCGAGTATCCGGCGGCCGGCCGCCGGCGGCATCGCCAACGCCGAGACTGCCTACTATTTTGCCGACGACAGCGGCGGCGATGACCCCAACCGGCCCAACGAGCAGTGGCGCTTTCTGTTTGGCTATGAACACGAGCCGCTGGCCGATCTGACCCTGGGCTGGCAGTACTATCTGGAATGGACTCAGGATCATGATGCCCTGATTGATGCCACCCCGGCCGACCAGCGCCGCTATGCCCCGGATGAATATCGTCATTTGCTGACCAACCGGGTGACCTGGCAGCTGCTGCGGCAGGATTTGACGATCAGCCTGTTCAGCTTTTTCTCGCCCTCGGACGCCGATTACTTCTTTCGCCCCCGGGCCGAATATCGCTTCAGTGACCGGTTGACCGGCACCATCGGTGGCAATGTCTTTGGCGGCGAGGACCCGTGGACTTTCCACACGCAGTTGCAAGACAACAGCAACGCCTATGCCCGCATCCGCTACAACTTCTAGGAGGAAGCAATCATGACTGTGAATGAAGGACTTCGCGCGATGGCCGGATTCTTTGTCCTGCTGAGCCTCGCCCTGGGCACCTGGGTCCATCCGGGTTGGTATCTGTTCACCGCCTTTGTGGGTGCCAATCTGTTGCAGTCGGCATTCACCCGCTGGTGCCCGGCCATGGCGGTGCTCAGGCGCATCGGTTTTCGTGATGATGAAAGCGCTGGCCGGACGGCCTGAGCCGGCCGACAGGGGCCGGCCGATGGCTCAGTCGTGGCGGTTCTGCAGATAGTCGCGAAAGGCCGGCCCGAGATCCGGGTGCTTTAAGCCGTACTCCACCGTCGCCTGCAGATAGCCGAGCTTGTCGCCGCAGTCATAGCGAGTGCCCTCGAACTCATAGGCGAGGACCGGTTCGTCGCGCATGAGCGCATCAATGGCGTCGGTGAGCTGGATCTCACCGCCGGCCCCCGGCCGGGTCTGGCGCAGCTTGTTGAAGATGCTGCCATTGAGGATATAGCGCCCGACCACGCCCAGGTTGGATGGCGCTTCGCTGGGGGCCGGCTTCTCGACAATACCGCGAAGCTGGCCAAGGCGGGGTTCCATGGCGGTGACATCCACCACCCCGTAGCGATCGGTGTGCTCGGCCGGGACCTGCTGGACGCCGATGATGCTGGCCACCTGCTCGTCGTAGCGCTGCACCATCTGAGCCAGACAACCATCGCCGGTGTCATCATCGATGAGATCGTCGGCGAGAATCACGGCAAAAGGCTCGTCACCAACCGCCGGTTCGGCGCAGAGCACTGCATGTCCCAGGCCCAGGGCCTCGGACTGGCGGATATAGATACAGGCCACATGCGAGGGGATGATATTGCGCACCGCCTCGAGCCGATCGAGCTTGCCCGATTCTTCAAGCTCGGTTTCCAGTTCATAGGCCTTGTCGAAATGATCGGGGATGCTGCGTTTGTTGCGGCCGTTGACAAAGATCAGCGTCTCGATGCCCGCCTTGACCGCCTCTTCGGCCGCATACTGGATCAGTGGCTTGTCAACGACGGGGAGCATTTCTTTGGGGTTGGCCTTGGTCGCCGGCAGAAACCGGGTCCCCAGGCCCGCCACCGGAAAAACCGCTTTGCGAATGCGTTTTGCCATTGAACCGTTCGCTCCTTCGACAACGTCACAAAAGCGTAAACCAAGCCGGACGCCCTGTCAGGCGTCCGGCCCGTGCAAAGCGGCCGATCCATCGGCGCAAAAAGGCGCGATGGCCGATCACTCAAGCGTGACGTCATCGCGGATCGCCTCGAGGGTGGCATCACCGATGCCCTTGACCCGGGTGAGTTCGACCTTGCGCTGATAAGCCCCGTTGGCCTGCCGGTCTTCGATAATGGCCTCGGCCGTTGCCGGGCCGACGCCCTCGAGCGCCTGCAATGCCTCGCGATCGGCCTCGTTGACGTTGACCGGCAGCGTCGTGGCGCCGGCCATCGCCGGGACAAAGATCAGGCTCAGCAGACTGGATGTGGCTCTCACTGCCATGATGACCTCCTGTGGTTGCGTCGGTTGGAGACCATCACGCTATTTCGCAAACCAGTCGGTTTATGTGAGCCCCATCTCAGCGCGCAAATCCGTCAGGGCGACGATGGGGTCATCGGCCCGGGTTATGGGCCGGCCCACCACCAGATCCGTGGCGCCGGCCGCGAGGGCCGCCGCCGGGGTCATGATCCGTCGCTGATCATCCGCCGCCGATCCGGCCGGTCGTATCCCCGGGGTGACACGGCGGAACGCCGCGTGGGTGTTGGCCTCAACCGCTGCCGCTTCCTGCGCCGAGCAGACCACACCGTCCAGGCCGGCCGTGTGCGTGAGGTCGACCAGGCGCGCCACCGCCGCGGCGGGCTGTTCGGACAGCCCCACTGCCTCAAGGCTCTGGGCGTCGTGGCTGGTGAGGATGGTCACAGCAATGAGCCACGGCCGCTGGCGGCCGAGCGGCTCCAGCGCCTCGCGGGCGGCCGTCATCATGGCCGCTCCCCCCAGCGCATGGACGTTGACCATCCACACCCCCAGATCCGCTGCCGCCCGGCAGGCGGCGGCCACGGTATGCGGAATATCGTGGAATTTGAGATCCAGAAACACATCCCAGCCCTCGGCCACCCATCGACGGATCGGCTCCGGGCCGCCGCGGACGAAGAGCTCTTTGCCCACCTTGAGCCTGCAAAGCTCGGGAGAGAGCCGGCGCACCAGGGCGTCCGCCCGAGCCGGGTCGGCAAAATCCAGCGCCACGATGGGTGGCTCGGCGGCGCGGTGGCTGTTCATTCCCCCTCCAGTCCGCGACGTGGTTTGATGGTCGCCCAGCCCCGACAACCAGGGCATTGCCAATGCAACTGCCGGGCTTCAAAACCACAGCTTACACAGGCATAGGGCAGCCGGTCGCTCAGCAGCGCCCGAAAGAGCTCGCGCAGCACCCCCAGGTCACGCTGACGCCGGCGGTCGCTGTCGGTGTTATCGATATTGAGCGCGATCAACCGATCGAGCCCCCGGACCGAAGGGCGCTCTCGCAGCTGCGTCGCCAGAAACTCGACCGCCGCCTTGCGTCCCTCGCGGGCCTGGATGATGTCGCTGAGCTTGAGGATGACCGACACGCCCGGGTAGCGACTGAGCAACCGGCGAAGGTCGTGGGCGAACTGATCCGATGCATCCAGCGCCTGGTAACAGCGCTCGAGCCGCGGCAGCACCTCGGGGATATAGTCGACATCCTGGGTCTCGACCTGCAGACAGGCGCGGATCGCCTGACGCCAGCGGCTCTGGCGCTCTTCGAGATCGCTTTGCAAAAGCGAGGCGCGCACGCAATTGCGGTCATAGCTCCAGGCCCTTCGCAGCAGTGAGCGAATCTCGCCGGGCTCGGCGTGATCGCGCATCCGCGCCTCGGCCTGCTCGCAGGCAAACTGGGCCATCACCGGCCCCAGCGATTCGCCGGTGCTGCGCTGCAGCTGGCGGGCGATATCAATGGCCGACTCCCACTCCTTTTCCTGCTGGTAGATATCGAGCAGCGAGCGAAGGGCGGTCGCGCGGTGCTCGGGCAGGTCCATGGCTTCACGGAACAGGCTCTCGGCGCGATCGAGCAGACCCGCGGCCTGATAGTCCCGCGCCAGTTCTACCAGTGCGGCGGCGCGCTGTTCGGGCGCGAGGGAGGGCCGGGCGATCAGGTTCTGGTGGATGCGCACCGCCCGATCTGCCTCGCCGCGGCGGCGAAAGAGGTTACCCAGGGTGAGATGCGTCTCGACGGTGTCCTCGTCGAGCTCGACCATGCGGGTGAATACCTCGATGGCCCGGTCGGGTTCTTCGTTGAGCAGGTAGTTGAGCCCCTGGAAGTAATCGCGGGACAGCGACGGGGCCGGCTTTTGCGTGGTCTGTCCGCGCCGGCCGATCCACCAGCCGGAGAGGGCTGCCAACGGGAGTAGCAGCCAGAGCAGATACCACATGGTCAGGGCGCGTTCCGAATCGGCAGCTTACGCAATTCGGAGAGTTCCTCCTGGGCAGAGGCCGCCTGCCGCCGCAGTCGGGCGAGCTGCCAGCGCTGGCGCAGGATCAGGCCGCCGGCGGCACCGGCGCCGATGATCACCCCGATGGCAAGGGCGATGACCAGCCAGAGCGAGGCCGGCAGCGTCATACGCCCTAAATAGAAATCCAGCGCCACCGGCTCGGGATTGAGCATGGCAAAACTAAGGCCCAGGGCCACCACCACCAGCGCTACCAACAGCGCCAGCAGCCGTTTCACTGCGTTTCCCCTTCCCGGGCCCGGCCCTCATCAACCCGCTCGCGCATCTGTTTGCCGGGCTTGAAGTGCGGGACATGCTTGCCCGGCAGCGAGACGGGCTCGCCGGTCTTGGGGTTGCGGCCAATGCGCGGCGGACGGTGATGCAGCGAGAAGCTGCCAAAGCCACGGATCTCGATCCGCTCGCCGCTGGCCAGGGACTCGCTCATCTGCTCGAGCATGGTCTTGACCGCCAGCTCAACATCCCGCTGCGCGAGATGCTGCTGCTTGCTGGCCATCAGCTCGATGAGCTCGGACTTGGTCATGGATCGGGCATCACTCATCGATGGACAACGAGGGCTGTCAGCCCTCGTCTTCCTGGCCGCTCATCTGCTCTTTGAGCAGATCACCCAGGGTGGTGGTGCCGGCCGCCCCGGTGTTGCCGTAATCCTCGATGGCCTCGCGCTCGTCCTGCTGGTCCTTGGCGCGAACCGAGAGGCTGATCATGCGATTGCGCCGATCAACGGCCACGAACTTGGCCTCGACCGTGTCGCCCTCGTTGACCACCGAGCGGGCGTCCTCGACCCGCTCCTGGGCAAGATCGGCGGCCCGGATGTAGCCCTGCACCTCGTCTCCGAGGTCAATCACCGCGCCCTTGGCATCCACCTCGGTGGCGGTTCCCGTGACGATGGTGCCCTTGGGGTTGTTGGCAACCCACTGCGAGACCGGATCCTGGGCCAGCTGCTTGACGCCCAGGCTGATGCGCTCGCGCTCGGGGTCGACGGACAGCACCACGGCCTCGACTTCTTCGCCTTTCTGGAAGTCGCGGATGGCCTCTTCGCCGGTATCGCTCCAGGACAGGTCCGAGAGATGGACCAGCCCGTCGATGCCGCCTTCGAGGCCGACAAAGATGCCGAAATCGGTAATCGACTTGATCGCGCCGGTGACCCGATCGCCCTTGTTGTGGGTGGCGGCAAACTCGTCCCAGGGGTTGGGCTGGCACTGCTTCATGCCAAGCGAGATCCGGCGGCGCTCTTCGTCGATGTCGAGGATCATCACCTCGACCTCGTCGCCGATGGACACCATCTTCGCCGGGTTGACGTTCTTGTTGGTCCAGTCCATCTCCGAGACATGCACCAGCCCCTCGACGCCCTCTTCGATCTCGACGAACGAGCCGTAGTCGGTGATGTTGGTGACCTTGCCCACCACGCGGCTGCCCTCGGGGTAGCGCGCGGCAATGGCCTCCCACGGATCCTCGCCCAGCTGTTTGAGGCCCAGCGAGACGCGATTGCGCTCGCGATCGAACTTCAGCACCTTGACGTCGATTTCCTGGCCGACATCGACCACCTCCGACGGATGCTTGACGCGACGCCAGGCCATATCGGTGATATGCAGCAGCCCGTCGATGCCGCCAAGATCGACGAATGCACCATAGTCGGTGAGGTTCTTGACGATGCCCTTGAGGGTCTGGCCCTCCTGGAGCTTCTCGAGCAGTGCCTCGCGCTCGGCGCTGTATTCCTCTTCGACCACGGCTCGGCGCGAGACCACCACGTTGTTGCGACGGGCATCCAGCTTGATGACCTTGAACTCGAGCTCTTTGCCCTCGAGGTAGGTGGTGTCGCGGACCGGGCGGATGTCCACCAGCGAGCCCGGCAGAAAGGCGCGGATATGCCCCAGATCGACGGTGAAGCCGCCCTTGACCTTGCCGCTGATGTGTCCGTTGACAGTCTCGGATCCTTCGTAGGCCGCCTCGAGTACCCGCCAGGCGCGCGCACGCTTGGCCTTCTCGCGGGACAGGCGGGTTTCGCCGCCACCATCTTCGACGGCATCCAGAGCCACTTCGACGTCATCGCCGACGTTCACCTCGACGTTGCCTTCTTCGTCGGTGAACTGTTTCAGCGGAATCACCGCTTCGGACTTCAGGCCGGCGTTGACAATGACATCTTCGCCATCGATCGCCACGACCTGTGCATTGACGATGGACCCCGGGCGCATGTCGGTCTGCGCCAGGCTCTGTTCAAAAAGTTCTGCAAAGCTTTCGCTCATGGGATGATTTGATCCGGGACCGCGGGACGATCCAGTTGTTGTTGAAAACCCGGTATCCGACAGGCGAATACCCCCTTTATCCACTGGCGCGGTTGCCCACCTGCGCCAGCACCCTGGCGATGACCGCCTCGATGGGCATCGCTGTTGAGTCGATCACCACCGCATCTTCTGCCGGCTTGAGCGGGGCGACGGCGCGGTTCATGTCGCGCTCGTCCCTCGCTTGCATATCCTGCAAAAGATCCGCCAGATTAGCACTGACACCCTGCTCCATCAACTGCTTATGGCGCCGGCGGGCGCGTTCCTCGGCGGTTGCGGTGAGGTAGATCTTGACCGCCGCATCCGGGAAAACCACCGTGCCCATATCCCGGCCATCGGCAACCAGCCCCGGGGGCTTCTGAAAGCCGCGCTGGCGATCCAGCAGCGCGGTGCGTACCGCCGGGTCGGCGGCGAGCTCCGAGGCCCGCACGCCACAGGCCTCGCTGCGGATTGCCCCGGAGACCACCTCGCCGTCGAGCAACACCTCGCCGGCGTATGGGCCGCGGGTCGGAAAATCGATATCCAGGCCCCGGGCCAGCGTCTCGAGCGTTGCGGTCTGGGTAGGCTCGACGCCGCGCTGCAGACTGGCCAGCGCCAGCAGTCGATAAATGGCGCCACTGTCGAGCAGGTGCCAGCCCAGTGACTCGGCAACCGCCCGCGCGATGGTGCCTTTGCCCGCGCCGCCGGGCCCGTCGATGGTGACAACCGGCGCACTCATCCGGCTTGCTCCTCGACCGCAATGGGCAGCCCGGCCGAGCGGGCCAGCCCCGCAAAGCCCGGGAACGAAGTATCCACCTCGGCGCAGCCGTCGATGACAATGGGCCCGTCGGCCACCAGCCCGGCCATGGCAAAGGCCATGGCCACCCGGTGATCGCCCTGGGCCTGCACATGCCCCCCCGCGAGGCGACCGCCCTCAATCCGGATCCCGTCGGGCAGCGCCTCGACCTGTACCCCCAGGCGTTCAAGGCCGGTGGCCATCACGGCGATGCGGTCGCTTTCTTTGACGCGAAGTTCCTCTGCGCCCCGCAGCAGCGTCTCTCCCCGGGCGCAGGCCGCGGCGATGAAAAGCGCCGGAAACTCATCAATGGCAACCGGCACGAGCGAGGGCGGGATCTCGATGCCCTCGAGCGAGGCCGCCTGGATGCGGATATCGCCGACCGGTTCGCCGGCGCCGTCGCCTTTGGGGATCACCTCAAGATCGGCGCCCATGCGCTTTAAGATCTCCACGACCCCGGTGCGGGTCGGGTTGAGGCCCACATCGAGCAGGGTCACCGCTTCGCCGGCGCCGATCGCGGCGCCGACCAGAAAGAATGCCGCCGAGGAGATATCCGCCGGCACCTGGATCGAGCCGCCGGTCAGTCGACCATGGCCGGTCAGGGCGACCCGCCGGCCGTCCACCTCGACGGGATAACCCAGGGCCTGGAGCATGCGTTCGGTGTGATCGCGGGTGATGCCCGGCTCGGTCACAGCGGTCTCGCCCCGGGCATAGAGCCCGGCAAGGAGCACCGCCGATTTGACCTGGGCACTGGCCATGGGCAGCGGGTAGTCGATGCCCATAAGCGATGTCACCGGCTGGATGCCCAGGGGCGCGGTGCCCTTGTCACTGGTGACGATATCCGCCCCCATCTGCCCGAGGGGTTCGGTGACCCGACGCATGGGCCGGTTCATCAGCGATTGATCGCCGATCAGCGTCGTCGCAAAGCGCTGACCGCAGAGCAGCCCGGTGAGCAGCCGCATCGAGGTGCCGGAATTGCCAAGATCGAGGGGCTCGTCCGGGGCACTCAGCCCGTGCAGGCCGACGCCGTGGATGGTCAGCGCACCCGCCTCGGGGCCGTCGATCCGCACCCCCAGTGCGCGCATCGCCGCCAGGGTTGCCATGGCATCGTCGCCTTCCAGAAAACCGCGCACCCGGGTCACTCCCTCGGCCACCGACCCCAGCATCACCGCGCGATGCGAGACACTCTTGTCACCGGGGACCCGGATGTCGCCGGACAATGACCCGCCGGGCTCGATGATGAATCGGCGTTGGTTGGCATGGCTCATCGGTGGCGGGGCTCCGGATTAGTCTTCAAAACGATGGCGGTTGGCATCCCGGGTGGCCTTGGCGCTTGCGAACACCGACTCCAGCCCCGCGGCATCGGCCGATTCGATGAGCCGGGCCAGTTCGGTGAGGTCGCGTTGATAATCACCCAGTGCCGAGAGGATCGCCTCGCGATTGCCCAGGCAGACGTCCCGCCACATCACCGGATCACTTGAGGCGATCCGGGTGAAATCGCGAAAGCCGCCGGCCGCATAGTCGAGGATTTCCTCATGATCGGGCGCCCGCGAGAGCATATCCACCAGCCCGAAGGCGAGCATGTGCGGCAGATGCGAGGTCATCGCCAGCATCCGGTCGTGATGGGCCACCGACATGGTGGTCACCGTCGCCCCGGCGGCCTGCCACATCGCGGTAATGGTCTCGGTGGCGCCGGGCCGGGTTGCCCGGGTGGGGGTGAGGATGACCCGACGGTTCTGGTAAAGCGCGGCAAAGGCGGCTTCAACGCCGCTGTGTTCGGTGCCGGCGATGGGATGCCCCGGGACGAACCCACCCGGCAGACCGTCGAGCACGCGCTCGACATCGGCCACGACACAACCTTTGGCGCTGCCCACATCCGTGAGCACTGCATCCGCCGGCAGCGCCGGTGCCAACTGCGCTAGCACCGGGGCAACCGCCCCGAGCGGGACACCCAGCACCACCACATCCGCCTGGGCGACGACCTGATGCGGGTCGGTACTGAATCGATCGATGGCGCCAAGGGCGCGGGCCTTCTCGAGCCGCTGAGGGTCGCGGCCAAAGCCGGTGACCTCACCGGCCGCGCCGGCGGCACGCAGCGCCAGTCCCAGCGAACCGGTGATCAGCCCGACGCCGACCAGACAGATGCTACGCGGCTGAGCATCCACCGGTCTCTAGGCCACCGACCGCGGGTACGACCCGAGAATCTTCAAAAGGCTGGCCAGCCTCTGCATCTCGCCGAGGGCGCGTTTGAGCGCCGGATCGTCGGCATGCCCTTCGAGGTCGATGAAAAACACATACTCCCACATGCCCTCGGGCGAGGGACGGGATTCCAGCCGGGTCATGTTAAGGCCATAACGCGCCAGCGGCGCCAGCAGACCGGCCAGGCCGCCGGGCTGATTCTCGCGGGCAATGACCAGTGAGGTCTTGTCCTCGCCCGTGGGTTCCGGGCTTTCCTTGCCCAGCACCAGAAAGCGCGTGCTGTTGGCCGTGCCGTCCTGAATGGCCGGCTGCCGGATGGTCAGTTGATAGCGCTCGGCGGCGGCGTCCGAGGCAATCGCCGCCGCGCCGGGCTCTTCGGCCGCTCGACGCGCCGCCTCGGCGGTGCTCGAGACCGCGACCCGCTCGATGCCGGGCAGATGGGTTTCGAGCCACAGCCGGCACTGGGCAAGCCCCTGTTGATGCGAATAGACCGCAGTGACCGCCGACAGATCCTCGGCCCGGGTGGCCAGGTTCTGGACAATCGGCAGCTCGACCTCGCCGACGATCTGCAGCGGCGAGGACAGGAGTCGATCCAGGGTATGGCTGACCATCCCTTCGGTGGAGTTCTCTACCGGCACCACGCCGTATTCGGCACCGCCGGATTCCACCTCGCGGAAGACGGCATCGATGCCGTCGAGCGGCAGGCTATGGATGGCGTGGCCAAAATGCTTGAGCGCCGCCTCCTGGGTGAAGGTCCCCTCCGGCCCGAGGAAGGCGACCCGCAACGGACGCTGCAGGGCAAGGCAAGCGGACATGACCTCGCGGAACAGCCGGGTAATGGCCTCGTCGTCGAGCGGGCCCTGATTGATGTCGCGAACCCGCCGCAGAACTTCGGCTTCGCGGGCCGGGCGATAGAAATCGCCCACCTCGCCATCGGCGGCCTTGACCCGGGCCACTTCGGCCGCGGCCCGGGCTCGCTCGTTGACCAGCCGGAGCAGCTCGTCGTCGATGCTGTCGATTTGTGCCCGAATGGCCTTCAGCGGTTCTTCGCTCACGGCCTCACTCCCCTGCTATTCGATCACGCGAACGGCGAGCACCCCTTCGGTCTGTCGCAGGCGCTCGACCACATCCCCCGGCAGTTTGCCGTCGATATCGACCACGCTGTAGGCGAGATCCCCACGGGATTTGTTGTACATATCCGCAATATTGAGCCCGGCCTCGGCCACCGCCGAGGAAATCTGCCCGAGCATGTTGGGCACGTTGGCGTTGGCCACGGTCAGCCGATCGCCGCTGCCGTTGCGTGGCAGCACCAGCTCGGGGAAATTCACCGAGTTCATGATGTTGCCCGTCTCGAGAAAATCCCGGACCTCGTCGGCGGCCATGATGGCGCAGTTCTCCTGCGCCTCGTTGGTCGATGCCCCGATATGCGGCAGCGCCACCACCGCGTCGTGGCCCTTGAGCGCCGCCGACGGGAAATCGCAGACATAGCTGCGCATCCGCCCGGCGTCCAGCGCAGCGACCACGGCGTTGTCATCGACAATCCCGGCGCGGGCGAAATTGAGCAGCACCAGCCCCTCGCGGGCGGCGGCGAGCCGTGAGCCATTGATCATGCCCCGGGTGTCGTCGGTCTCGGGGACATGGAGGGTGACGACATCCGCCGCGGCCATGACCTCATCGACGCTATGGGCACGGCGCACGCCGGCTTCCAGGTTCCAGGCGCTGCGCACGGTGATCTGCGGGTCGTAGCCGATGACGTTCATGCCCAGCGCCTTGGCGGCATTGGCGACGTTAACGCCAATCGCTCCCAGACCCACCACGCCCAGGGTCCGGCCGGGCAGCTCGAAACCGGTAAAGCGCTTCTTCTCGGCCTCGGCCTGCTTGTTCATGGCCGCATCGTCGCCCTCGAGGGTCTGGGCAAACGCCCAGGCGGGACAGATATTGCGGGCGGCCAGGAACATCCCGGCGAGCACCAGCTCTTTGACGGCGTTGGCGTTGGCGCCCGGGGCGTTGAACACCGGAATGCCCCGCTCGCTCATCGCCTCGACGGGGATGTTGTTCACCCCCGCGCCGGCGCGGCCGACGGCCTTCAAGGTCTCCGGTACCGCCCAGTCATGGAGCTTGGCCGATCGCAGCAGCACCGCATCGGGCTGCTGGATTTCCGAAGACACCTCGAAGCGCTCCCGCGGCAGCCGATCCAATCCGCGAGCCGAAATATTGTTGAATGTCAGGACTTTAAACATTATTCCTCGATTAGCCGTGACGTTTTTCGAAATCCGCCATGAACTCGATGAGCGCATCCACCCCGGCCTCGGGCATGGCGTTGTAGATGCTCGCCCGCATACCGCCCACCGAGCGGTGCCCCTTGAGGGTGCTCAGCCCGGCCGACTCGGCCTCGGACAGAAACTGCCCATCCAGGCTGTCATCGGCGAGCACGAACGGAACGTTCATCCAGGATCGGGCCGAGGGCTCGACCGGGTTGCGGTAGAAAGCCGACCCGTCGATGGCCGCGTAGAGCTTGCTGGCCTTTTGATGGTTGCGCTCGGCCATAACCTCCAGTCCGCCCTCGCCCTTGAGCCACTGGAATACCAGCCCGGCGATGTAGAGGCTGTAGGTGGCCGGCGTGTTGAGCATCGAGTCGGCCTCGGCCTGGCGCTTGTAATCCCAGATCGATGGCGTCAACGGGCTGGCACGATCGAGCAGATCGTCGCGCACGATCACCACCGTCAGCCCGGCCGGGCCAAAGTTCTTCTGCGCCCCGGCGTAGATCACGCCAAAGCGCGAGACATCCAGCGGCCGCGAGAGAAAGGTCGAGGACATGTCACTGACCAGCGGGACATCGCCGCTGTCCGGGATGTCCGCAAACTCCACGCCGGTGATGGTCTCGTTGGCGCAATAATGCAGGTAGGCGGCCTGCGGGTCGCACTGCCAGGTCGCCTGCGCCGGGATGCCCATCGGGTCACCCTTGCCGCCTTCGGCCACCACGTTGACCCGGGTGTACTTGCCGGCCTCGGCGATGGCCTTCTTCGACCAGCTGCCGGTATTGACGTAGTCCACCACCGGCGCGTCGCCGACCAGATTGAGTGGCACCGCAGCGAACTGCGCGGTGGCGCCACCCTGTAGAAAAAGCACCCGGTAGTTATCCGGCACGGCGAGGAGCTCGCGCAGGTCCGCTTCGGCCTGCTCGGCGATGCTCACAAACGCCTTGCCCCGATGACTCATCTCCATGACCGACATACCGGTGCCGTGCCAGTCGAGCATCTCCTCGGCTGCCTGGCGAAGAACCGGCTCGGGCAGCGTCGCCGGACCGGCACTGAAATTGAATACACGCGACATACTGCGCTCCCGCTTTAATGGGTTGATGGGCGGATCACTCGTCCGCCGCCGCAAGGGTGTCGTCTTCGCCCAGGGCCTCCACCCGGGCGGTGCCGACGAGGGTTTCGTCATCGGCAAGGCTGATCAGTTTCACGCCCTGGGTGTTGCGCCCCAGCACCGAGATCTCGGCGGCCCGGGTACGTACCAGCGTCCCGCCGTTGCTGATCAGCATGACCTCATCGTCGTCGCCGACCTGGATGGCACCGACCACCGGGCCATTGCGCTCGCTGGTCTGGATGCTGATCACGCCCATGCCGCCACGGCCGCGCAACGGGTAATCATCCACCGCGGTGCATTTGCCATAGCCGTTGGCGGTGATCGTAAGCACATGACCCTCGTCGAGGATGAGGCACTGAATCACCCGCTGGTCGCCCTCGAGGCGCACGCCGCGCACACCGGTGGCGGTCCGGCCCATGGGGCGAACCTGATCCTCGCGAAAGCGAACGGCCTTGCCGGCATCGGTGAACAGCATGATATCGCGCTGGCCATCGGTGACGCCCACGTTCACCAGGGCATCGTCCTCGCCCAGATTCACGGCGATGATGCCCGTGGACCGGGGCCGCGAGAAATGCGACAGCGGGGTCTTTTTGACCGTGCCGCGGCGCGTGGCCATGAACACGTAATGATCGCCGTCGAACTCGCTGATCGGCAGCACCGCGTTGATGCGCTCGTCCTCTTCGAGCGGCAGCAGATTGACGATGGGCTTGCCCCGGGCGCCACGGCTGCCGTGGGGCAGTTCGTAGACCTTCAGCCAGTAGCATTTGCCGTAGCTTGAAAAGCAAAGCAGCGTGTCGTGGGTATTGGCCACCCAGAGCTTGTCGACAAAATCCTCGTCTTTCATCCGCGTGGCGGCCTTGCCCTTGCCGCCGCGACGCTGGGCCTGGTAGGTGTCCACCGGCTGGGATTTGGCATACCCGCCGTGGGAGAGCGTCACCACCACATCCTGCGGGGGGATGAGATCTTCCATGGAAAGATCGAGTCGCTGCTCGAGGATCTCGCTGCGGCGTTCATCGCCATAACGCTCGCGGATTTCCTCAAGCTCGTCGCGAATGACCTGCATCAGCCGCTCGCTGCTCCCGAGAATGGCCAGCAGCTCGGCGATGGTATCGAGAATCTCGCGGTACTCATCGACGATGCGGTCCTGTTCGAGGCCGGTGAGCCGGTGCAGCCTGAGATCGAGAATGGCCTGGGCCTGGGCCTCGGTCAGCCGGTAGGCATCGCCGATCAGCCCCACGCCGTCGGGCAGGGTCTCGGGCCGCGAGGCCTCGGCGCCCGTGCGCGCCAGCATTTCGCTGACCACCCCCGGGGCCCAGTCACGCGCCACCAGGGCCGCTTTGGCGTCCGCCGAGGTGGGCGAGGCCTTGATGAGCTCGATGACGGCATCAATATTGGCCAGCGCCACGGCAAGCCCCTCGAGCACATGGGCCCGGTCCCGGGCCTTGCGCAGCTCATAGACGGTGCGCCGGGTGACCACCTCGCGGCGGTGGCTGATGAACGCCTCGAGGATGTCCTTGAGGTTGTGCTGCCGGGGCTGGCCCTCATGCAGGGCCACCATGTTGATGCCAAAAACACTCTGCAGCTGGGTGTGCTGGTAGAGGTTGTTGAGCACCACCTCGGGCACCTCGCCGCGACGCAGCTCGATGACCATGCGAATGCCATCCTTGTCGGATTCGTCCCGCAGCTCGGTGATCCCCTCGATGCGCTTTTCCTTGACCAGCTCGGCGATCTTCTCGAGCAGTCGCGCCTTGTTCACCTGATAGGGCAGCTCTTCGACGATGATGCTCGCCTTGCCGTTGGCCTCGTCATGCTCGAACCGGCAGCGCGCGCGCATCACCATCCGGCCGCGGCCGGTGCGGTAGGCCTCGCGGATGCCTTCGACGCCGTTGATGATCCCCCGGGTGGGCAGATCCGGGCCGGGGATGTATTCCATGAGCTGTTCGATATCGAGGCTGTCGTCATCGATCAGCGCGATGCAGGCGTTGACCACCTCGGCGAGGTTATGGGGCGGGACATTGGTGGCCATGCCCACGGCGATCCCCGCCCCGCCATTGACCAGGAAATTGGGCACCCGGGTGGGCAGCACCTGGGGCTCGCGCTCGGAGCCGTCGTAGTTATCGATGAAATCGACGGTCTCTTTGTCGATATCCGCCAGCAGCTCGTGGGCCATGCGCGCCATGCGCACCTCGGTATACCGCATGGCCGCGGCGTTATCGCCGTCGATCGAGCCAAAGTTGCCCTGGCCGTCCACCAGCAGATAGCGCATCGAGAAATCCTGGGCCATGCGCACGATGGTGTCGTACACGGCGGTATCCCCATGGGGGTGATACTTACCGATGACATCGCCAACGACACGGGCGGATTTCTTGTAGGGCTTGTTCCAGTCGTTGCCGAGCTCACGCATGGCATAGAGCACACGCCGGTGCACGGGTTTGAGCCCGTCTCTGACATCCGGCAGCGCCCGGCCGACGATCACGCTCATGGCGTAATCGAGGTAGGACTGCCGCATCTCGTCTTCGAGATTGACCGGTAGGATTTCCTTGGCGACGCTCGACATCTAGGGGTTCTCGGGTTGTTGTTGGGGCTCGATCAGTAAACCGTTGATATTACCACGAAGCGGGCCGCCGTTCAGGCGCCACCGCCGCCCCTACTCCGCCTCGAGCCGACGGGCCGACTCCACCACCACCGGCTGCACCGGGACATCGGGCATCCCGTTGCGGCGGGCGGTATCGCCGGCGGCGATGCGATCAACCACATCCATGCCCTCGATCACCCGGCCAAACACCGCGTAGCCGAAATCGCGCTCGCCGTGGTCGAGAAAGGCGTTGTCGGCGAGGTTGACGAAAAACTGCGAAGTGGCGCTGTCGCGGGCCTGGGTCCGGGCCATGGACAGGGTGCCGCGCTTGTTGAGCAGGCCGTTATCCGCTTCGTTGACGATCGGATCACGCGTGGGCTTGCGCTGGAATTCGGCATTGAACCCGCCGCCCTGGATGACAAACCCCGGGATCACGCGGTGGAAGATGGTGTTGTCGTAGAACCCGCCATCGACATAGGCCAGGAAGTTCTCGACGCTCACCGGTGCGGCCTCGGCTTCGAGCTCGATGTGGATGTCACCGGCGCTCGTCTCGAACACCACCACCGGCTGGGCCGCGGCGCTGGCGCCTGCAAGGGTGATGGCAGCGGAAAGGGCAAGGCCAATGGAAAGGGTCTTCATGACACACTCCTCGACAGGGTCGACCAGGGATGGAATGCCGGGGATTATCGCACAGGCCATGGTTCGGGTGTCGCCGTTTTGCCGTGTTAACATTTGATGACACAGAACACCGGACGGATGCGCCCAGCCCCATGCAGGCCGCCAACGCCGATCAGGCCGAGATCGACAAATTCGATGCCGACGCCCACCAGTGGTGGGACCCGGACGGCCCCTACGCGCCGCTTCATGCCATCAACCCCTTGCGATGCCGGTACGTGCTCGAGCAGACCGGCGGGCTGGCGGGCAAGACGGTGCTCGACGTTGGCTGTGGCGGCGGGCTTTTGACCGAGGCCATGGCCGCCGAGCAGGCCCGTGTCACCGGCATTGATCTGGCAACGGACAGCCTGGCCGTTGCCCGGGCCCATGCCGCGGACGAGCAACTGACCATCGATTATCAAGCAATCAGCGCCGAGGCCCTCGCTGAGACGAGCGCCGGGCAGTGGGATGTGGTCACCTGCATGGAAATGCTCGAGCACGTCCCCGATCCGGCCTCGGTGGTGGATGCCTGTGCGCGATTGGTCCGCCCGGGCGGTTCGGTGTTCTTCTCGACCATCAATCGCACCACCCGTGCCTGGCTGCTGGCTGTCGTCGCCGCCGAGCGCCTGTTCCGGGTCCTGCCCCGGGGGACCCACGACGCCAGCGCCTTCATCCGGCCGGCCGAGCTCAGCCGCTGGTGCCGGGCGGCCGGGCTGCGGGTCGCGGACCTGACCGGTCTTCACTACAACCCGATCACCGGTGCGCACACGCTCGGCGCCGACACCCGGGTGAATTATCTCTGCCATGCCATCAAGGGCCACCCCGCATGATTGCACTGAACCGCGCCCACGGCGTGTTGCTGGACCTGGACGGGACATTGCTGGATACCGCACCGGATCTCATTGCCAGTATCAATCGGCTGCTCGACGAGCAAGGGTTTGCCGCGCTGCCCGAGCGCGAGTTCGCCGGGTCGGTGGGCCATGGCAGCGCGCCGATGATCGCCCGGGCATTCAATCTGGGCAGCACCGATCACATGTTCGAGGGCCTGCGGCAGCGCTTCCTTGATCTCTACCACGAACAGGTCAGCCACCAGACCCGCCCCTATGAGGGGATGGAGGCGATGATCGACATCCTCGAGGCCGCCGGCATCCCCTGGGGCATTGTCACCAACAAGCCCGGCTGGCTGACCGAACCGCTGCTCACGGCGCTGGGCTACGGCGAGCGGCCGGCCTGCGTGGTCACCGGCGATGACATCACCCGCCGCAAACCCCACCCCCATCAGGTCACCGAAGGATGCCGGCGCCTGGGGCTGCGGCCCGCGGACTGCGTCCTGGTGGGCGATGCCGAGCGCGACATACAGGCCGGACAGCGCGCCGGCACCATGACGCTGGCGGCCCTCTACGGGTATCTCTCCGGCGACGATCATGCCGAGCGCTGGGGCGCCGACGGGCTGATCGACCATCCAGCCCAGATCCTGCGCTGGGTCGCACTCCCCGAAGGCCATACCGCCGCCAGCGCCGCCTGACGCCATGGAGCCGCAAGCCTACTGCCGGGACAAGGCGGCCCCGACCGGCTCGAGCACCTATTACGCGGCACTCTTTGCGCCATCGGCCATTCGCGACGGGTTGATTGCACTCGCCGCACTGCGGCGCGAGATACTCGAAATCCCCCACGAGGTGAGCGAGCCGGCGGTCGGCGAGGCCAAGCTCGGCTGGTGGCAAGAAGAGCTCCAGCGCCTTGCCAATGACATGCCCCGACACCCGATCACCCAGGCCCTGGCCCCCTACATCGAGGCCCATGCCCTGCCGGTCGCCACCCTCGAGGACACGGTAGAGGCCGCGCGCATGGACCTGACCTACAGCGCCTATCCGACCCTGCGCGAGCTCACCGTCTACTGCCACCGGGCCGGCGGCGGGGTCGCCGACCTGGCGCGCCGCATGACCGGTGCCGAAACTCCCGCAGCCGCGGCCTTTGCCCACGATCTTTCCATGGGCCTGGAGCTGACGCGCATGATCCGCCACCTGCGACGGGATCTTCGCGCCGGCCGGCTCTATATCCCCGAGGACGAACTCCATCTGAGCGGCTTGAGCCTAAAGACCATCGCCGACACCGATGCGGACGCCAACCAGGCGGCCAGCCGCGTCGATCTGCTCCGGCGCCAGGCACGACGCGCGCGGCAGTTCTTCGACAGTGCCATCGGTCATCTACCCGCCGCAGAGCGGCCGGCCCAGGCCTATGGGCTGACCCTGGCGGTGCTCTACCGCGAGCTGCTCAACACCCTGGATGCGGCGGATTTTCCGGTCCTCGAACGCCAGCACCACCTCACGCCGTTGCGCAAGCTCTGGCTTGCCTGGCGCATCCGGCGTGCGCCCCAACGGCTATCCCCCCGACCCCCGGAGAGCACGTCATGACACCCGAGTGGCCCATCACCCCTTCGACCCTGCCCCAACCCGGGCGATTGTCCGGCCAGCGGTTGTTGATTACCGGAGCGGCCGGTGGGCTTGGCAGCGCGGTCGCCACCATCGCCGCCGCCGAGGGCGCCGATCTGGTACTGCTCGACCGCGACATCAAGGGCCTGGAGGCGCTGCATGATGACATCGAGGCGAAGGGCCATCCGCGCCCGGCGCTCTACCCGCTGGATTATCTATCCGCCGCGCCCGATGATTATGCCGAGCTCGCCAATGGCATTGCCGCCGATCTGGGGGGCATCGAGCAGTTGCTGCATACCGCCGCCGATGCGGGGGATGCCACGCCCATGGCACTTTATGATCCGCAGACCTGGCTCAAGACATTGCATATCAACATCAACGGCGCGTTCCTCGTCACCCAGGCGCTGCTGCCCATGCTCCGCGAGCAGGCCGGGCGCGTGATCTTTGTCGACGACCATGACGCGCATCACGGACGCGCGGCGACGGGCGCCTACGGCGTGAGCAAGGCCGCGCTCATGGGGATGATGCGGGTCATCGCCGCGGAGCACTCGCCGGCCAACCCGGTGGTCAGCTGCGCCATCGACCCTGGTCCGATGCGCACCGCGCTGCGCCGTGGGCTGTTTGCCGGCGAGATGGCCGAAGAGGTGGACTCGCCCGCGCATGCGGCCGGTTGCGTAGCGGCACTGCTCGACCCGCGGCATCCGCCGGCCAACGGCGTACACTATCGCGTCGGTGCCTGACAGATGTGGCATGCTTGTGACAACACCCCGGTGAATGCAAGCATGCCGCCAACCAACCAATAGCGGAGAACAACCAATGGGATTTGCCTTATCAGCGTTGCAGGTCCGAAGTAGCGCCTTTGGATCGCACCAGCCCATCCCCCAGCGGTATACCGGCGAAGGCGAAGATCTGGCGCCGCCGATCCACTGGACCGGTTCGCCGGAGGGGACACAAGGTTTCGCCGTGATCTGCCACGACCCGGACGCCCCATTGATCAGTCCGGGGAGCTACGGGTTCGTCCACTGGGTCTACTACAACATCCCGGGCGATGTCAGCGCCCTTGAGGAAGGCAGCGAGGCCTATACCAACGGCGTCACCGACTTCGGCAAACAGGTCTATGGTGGCCCGATGCCCCCCGAGGGCCATGGTGTCCATCACTACTACTTCTGGGTACTCGCGCTGGATCAGGCGCTCAACCTCGAGCCCGGCCTGACGCTGTGGCAGTTCCTCGACCAGGTCGAGCCCCATGTCATTGGCATGAACCGCATCATCGGGACCTACGAGCGCTAGGTCACCGACCGCCCCGTCTGGCACATCGACTGCAGCGGGCAAACTGAACAGCGCGGCTGCCGGGGCCGGCAAAACCCCTTGCCAAGCTCGATGATCAGCGCGTGATACTCACCAAAAAGCCGTGCATCGGCCGGCAAGCGTTCATGGAAGAACGCCTGCAGCCGGTCGTACCGATAGCGCGCCGGGGCGAGCCCCATCCGATGGAAAATCCGGTGGGTATAGGCATCTACCACGAAGACCGGTTGCTGCAACCCGTAGAGCAGCACATCGTCAACGCTCTCCGGGCCCAGTCCGTTGACGGCGAGTAGCGCCTCGCGCGCCGCATCCGGTGCCATGGCGCGCAGTCCGTTTTCTTCGCCCAGCTCGATCCAGCGCTCACAGGCCGCCCGCAGGCGGCGGGCCTTGACGTTGTAATAGCCGCTTGGCCGCAGACACTCTGCCAGCGCCGCCTCTGGCGCTTCGATGATGGCCGGTGCCGAGAGCCAGTCACGCTCGAGCAGCCGCGCCATGGCCCGCTCGACATTGGTCCAGGCGGTATTCTGGGTAAGCACCGCACCCACCAGCACCTCAAAGGCTGTCTGCGCCGGCCACCACTGCTGACGCTCGCCAAAATGGGCGCGCAGCCGCTGATGGGCCTTGTGCACTGCGTCCATGGCCATGCCCCGCCCCGTCTAACCCCTGTGACGGGGCGCGGGACGGCGTCGCGGGCCGCCGCCCCCGGGTCGCCCCCGGCCCGGGGGCCGGGCGGTCTCGTCGCGCTCCAGCCCCACCAGCCCGGCCAGGTGCCTGACCTGCCCGGCGCTCAGCCAGTCGGTCTGACCCTCGCGCAATCCGGCGGGCAGCTCGATCGGGCCGTATTGGACGCGCATCAAACGACTCACCCGCACGCCCTGGGATTCCCAGAGACGGCGCACCAGACGGTTCCGTCCTTCTCGAAGCCGGACCCGGAACCACTGATTGGCCGCCTCCCGCGACTCCAGGGCCTGGATCGACTCGAACGCCGCCCGGCCGTCTTCGAGCTCGACGCCGCTCATCAACCGCTCGATGGTGGACGGCTCGACGGCCCCGAAAATACGTACCGCATAGTCCCTCAACAGCCGGTAGCGGGGGTGCATCAACCGACTGGCCAGCTCGCCGTCGGTGGTCAGCAGCAAAAGCCCCGAGGTGTTGATATCGAGCCGGCCAATGGCAATCCAGCGCCCCTGCTCGAGCCGCGGCAGGCGATCGAAAACACAACGCCGGCCTTCCGGGTCGTGACGGCTGACCAGCTCGCCGGTGGGCTTGTGATAGGCAATGACCCGGCGTTGCGCCGGTGCGGTCCGCCGCTGACTGAGCGGCCGGCCGTCGACTCGAATGCGGTCGGACGGCTCGACCCGGTCACCCAGCCGGGCGGTGCGTTGATTGACCTCGACACGGCCGGCTTCGATGACCGCCTCCATCGCCCGGCGCGATCCCAACCCGGCACGGGCCAGCACCTTCTGCAGCTTCTCCGAACTCATGGATGCGGATCATCCTCGGGCCCCGCCGATGGCTCGCGCTGCAGCGGCACCTCGAGATCCAGCTCGGGATGCTCCGGGCCGGGGTCGCCGATCTCGAGCAGCGAGGGCAACTCCGAGAGGCTGCTTAGGTTGAAGTAGTCGAGAAAATCTCGGGTGGTGGCAAACACCGCCGGCCGCCCCGGCGCATCCCGGTGCCCGGCCACCCGGACCCAGCCGCGCTCCTGCAGCGTGCGCATGATGTTGCTGCCAAGCGTCACCCCCCGGATCTCTTCGATCTCGCCACGGGTGATCGGTTGGCGATAGGCGATGATGGCCAGGGTCTCCAGTACGGCCCGGGAATAGCGGGTGGGCTTTTCCTCCCAGAGCCGGGATACCCAGTGTGCATAATCTTCGGGCACCTGCAGGCGGTAGCCACTGCCGACCTGACGCAGTTCGACTCCCCGGCCCTGTAGCTGTTCGGCGAGTCGCTGAAGCGCCTTTTCGATGGCACCGGGGCTGGGCGCGACCGCGTCGTCGAAAAGCCCGCGCAGGCGATCCACCGACAGCGGTTCACCCGCCGCCATGAGGGCCGCCTCGAGGATCGACTCCAGTGACGGCTCGGTCATTGCGCCGCCTCCGAAGGGCCCATGACGCCGGCACTGCGCAGATAAAGCGGTGCATAGGGCCTGGATTGGGTGAGTTCGATCAACGCCGCCTTGAGCAACTCGAGAATGGCAAGAAACGTCACCACCACGCCGGGGCGCCCCTCATGGGGCTGGAGGATTTCGGTCAGCGGCACGAAGCGCTGCCCATCAAGCCGGGCCAGGGTCTCGCTCATGCGCTCGCGCACCGACAGCGCCTCTTGCTCGATCCGGTGGTGGGTGAACATCTCGGCGCGCTCGAGCACCTCGGCAAATGCAGCCAGTAGCTCGCCGAGCGCCACGTCCGGCTGGCGTTGCGCCGGTTGCATGGCCGGCGCTGCCGCCTGGCCGGTGAAGACATCGCGATTGACCCGGGGCAGCGCATCGATGGACCGGCCGGCTTCCTTGAACTGTTCGTATTCGCGCAGCCGCCGGACAAGCTCCGCCCGCGGATCCGGGTCATCGTCCTCGTCGCTGGCCGGCGGGCGCGGCAAGAGCATGCGGGATTTGATCTCGGCCAGCATGGCCGCCATGACCAGGTACTCCGCGGCCAGCTCCAGGCGCAGATCCTTCATCAGCTCTACATAGCTCATGTACTGGCGGGTGATCTCGGCGATGGGGATATCGAGGATGTCCAGATTCTGTCGCCGAATCAGGTACAACAGCAGATCAAGTGGTCCCTCGAACGCCTCGAGAAAGACTTCCAGCGCATCCGGCGGGATATAGAGATCACGCGGCCAGTCCGCCATCGGTTGCCCGCGGACGGTGGCGACCACCTCGGGCTCGAGCAGGCCGGCGTCGGCGGTGTCACTCATCGGGCGCGGTAGTCCAGGCCAACGGCCGAGCGGACGTCGTTCATGGTCTGCCGCGCGGTATCCCGTGCCCGGTCGCAGCCATCCTGGATGACCTGCCGGACATAATCGCGATCGGCATCCAGGGCCTCGGCCTGCTCGCGAATGGGAGCAACCTCGGCCTGGACGGCGTCGATCAGCGGTTTTTTGCACTCCAGACAGCCGATGCCCGCCGAACGGCATCCCTCGGTCGCCCACTGACGGGTGGCGTCATCCGAGTAGACCTTGTGGAGGTCGAAGACCGGGCATTTCTCCGGCTCGCCCGGGTCGCTGCGCCGCACCCGGGCGGGGTCGGTAGGCATGGTCCGGATTTTCTGATCGATGGCAGCATCGGTTTCGCGCAACGACAGGGTATTGCCATAGGACTTGGACATCTTGCGGCCATCCAGTCCCGGCATGCGCGGTGCGGTGGTCAACAGCGCCTCGGGCTCGGCCAGCACACTGCGCCCGCCGCCTTCGAGATAACCGGCCAGCCGGGCCCGATCGGCCATGGTGAGGTTCTGCTGGCCCTCGAGCAGCGCCTGGGCCTCGCTGAGCGCCTCGGTGTCGCCTTCTTCCTGGTAGCGGCGACGGAGCTCGCGATAGAGCCGCCCCTGCTTTTTGCCCATCTTGCCGACAGCCGCCTCGGCCTTGTCCTCGAACCCGGGCTCGCGGCCGAAGAGAAAGTTAAAGCGCCGGGCGAGCTCGCGGGTGAGTTCGACATGCGAGACCTGGTCTTCGCCCACCGGCACCCCGGCGGCCTGATAGATGAGGATATCCGCGCTCTGCAGCACCGGATAGCCCAGAAAACCGTAGGTCGCCAGATCCCGCTCGCGCAGCTGCTCGATCTGGTCTTTGTAGGTGGGCACCCGCTCGAGCCATCCAAGGGGCGTGACCATCGACAGCAGCAGGTGCAGCTCGGCGTGCTCCATGACCCGGGACTGGATGAAAAGCGTTGAGAGATTGGGATTGACGCCGCAGGCGAGCCAGTCCACCACCATGTCCCAGACGCTCTCCGAGATGACCTCGCGGTTTTCGTAGGCCGTGGTCAACGCATGCCAGTCGGCGACAAAGAAAAAGCACTCATGGGCCTGCTGAAGTGCCACCCAGTTGCGCAGCACCCCGTGATAGTGGCCCAGGTGCAGACGACCGGTTGGCCGCATTCCAGAGAGGATCCGGTCCCCGTGGGTGAGATTGTGATTCAACGCGACCTCCGCCTGGTCCTTTCAATCGGCGCCCATGATAGCTGATCAGCCCTCGAAGACCGACGCCTCGCCGGCACCGCGGCGAATGACCGATGGCCGCTCGCCGCTGAGGTCCACCACGGTGCTGGGTTCAAGACCGCCCGGGCCGGCATCGATAATGGCATCCACCCGGTTGCCAATGGCCTCGCGGATGTCCACCGGATCGGTCATTGGCAGGGTTTCGCCTGGCAGCAACAGGGTGCTGGTGGTCAATGGCTCGCCCATCTCCGCAAGCAGCGCCCGGGCCACGGGATGGTCCGGGACGCGGATGCCAATGGTCCGGCGCTTGGCATGCTGGACCCGGCGGGGGACCTCGGCGGTGGCGCGGAGGATGAATGTATACGGCCCGGGCGTATGGGCTTTGAGCAGCCGGAATGCCGTGTTGTCGAGCCGCGTGTAGCTGCCGATATCGGAAAGATCCCGACAGGCGAGTGCAAAATGATGGGGCCCTTCAAGCCCGCGCAGCTGCCGGATGCGCTCCAGCGCCGCCTTTTCGTTCAACCCGCAGGCCAGCGCATAGGTGGTGCCGGTGGGATAGACGATGACCCCACCCTGGCGCAGGATTTCCACGGCCCGACGGACCAGCCGTGGCTGCGGTGTCTCGGGGTGGATGGCAAAGAACTGACTCATTGCGCCTCCGCGGGTTGGCAAGTCATCGAAGTATGGTAGCGTTTTGCGCCGCTGGAGGACGAACATCATGTACTACGCGATTATCAGCGAAGACGTTGCCGATAGCCTCGCCGCCCGTCAGAGCGCCCGGCCGGCGCATCTGGCCCGGCTCGAGGCGCTTCGCGAGGCAGGACGGCTGCTACTGGCCGGCCCGCATCCGGCCATCGACGCCGAAGACCCTGGCCCGGCCGGCTTTACCGGCAGCCTGGTCGTGGCGGCATTCGAATCGCTTGAGGCAGCACAGGCCTGGGCCGATGCCGACCCCTATGTAGAGGCCGGCGTCTACGACCGGGTCACGGTCAAGCCCTTCAAACGGGTGCTGCCGTGACCGAGCCGGCTGCCAGCGACCGGCCGGCGATGATCCGGCAGCGCCTGCAGGCGGCATTCGAGGTGCAGGCGCTGGAGGTGATCGATGACAGTCATCTGCATGTCGGCCATGCCGGGGCGCAGGCGGGCGGCGGGCACTATCGTGTGCGCGTTGTCAGCCCCGCATTTCGTGGTCTCGGGCGTATTGCGCGGCATCGCATGGTCTATCAGGCCATGGGTGAGGCCATGCGCAATGACTGCATCCATGCCTTGAGCATTGAAGCGCTGACCCCCGACGAGGTCGGCGGACCATCCACAAATTAAAGCGAGCCAAGCAATGAGTGCTTTTTCCCGTTTCCAAACCCTGGCCGCCGGCCTGGTACTGAGCGCCACCGCGGCCACGGGCATCGCCATGGCCCAACCCGAGACCAACACACTGGCCGAGGTCAATGGCGAGCCGGTGACCGAGCGTGAACTGGATTTGCTGATCTCGCAGCAGACCCAGGGGCGCGACGATGTGCCACCGGCCCAACGGCGTCAGTTCCTCGAGGAGGTCATCAACCTCATGCTGCTCTCGCAGGCGGGCGAGGCGCAGGGCCTGGACGACGATCCGGATCTGACCGCGCAGCTCAACAACAGCCGCCGCACCGCCATGGCCCAGGCCTTCGTCCGCGAGCTGACCACCGGCAACCCGGTGGCCGAGGAGACGCTTCGCGAGCGCTATGAAGCCGAATACGGCGGCGAGGCGCCGAAGGAATACCGCGCACGGCACATCCTGGTGGGTGAAGCCGAACAGGCCGCCGGCATTATCGAGCGGCTCAACGACGGCGAAGCGTTCGAGGAGCTTGCCCAGCAATACTCCCAGGACGGCAGCGCCCAGAATGGTGGCGATCTTGGATGGTTTGCCCGCTCGGACATGGTCGAGCCCTTCTCGGATGCCGTCGCCGGAATGGCGCCCGGTGAGGTCAGCGCCACCCCGGTGGAGACCCGCTTTGGCTATCACGTCATCCGCCTGGACGACACCCGCGAGGCCGAGGTCCCGAGTTTTGAAGAGGTGGCCGGGCAGTTGCGCATGAATGTGATCAACGAGCGCATCCAGTCGCAACTGGATAGCCTGCGCAGCGACGCAGAGATCGACTACCAGGCCGACTGGGCGGAGTAAATGATGCCGGGCCGCCCCGTGGTGGGCGGCCTAGCGCTCGAGCAGTTCGCGCAAGCCGGCCTCATCCAGCAGCGTCACGCCGAGCGATTCGGCTTTGTCGCGCTTGGAACCGGGGTCCTCGCCGACGACCACATAGTCGGTGTTGCCGGACACACTGCCGGTGACCTTGCCGCCGCGCGCCTCGATGGCTGACCTGGCCTCGTCGCGGGTCAGCCCCGAGAGACTGCCGGTGAGCACGAAGGTCTGCCCGGCAAGCGGCTGATCGGCCTCGCCGCCGGACGACGCCGCCGGCGCGGGCCAGTGCACGCCGGCATCACGAAGCCCCTCGATCACCGCCTGGTTGTGGGGCTGCTCGAAGAATCGTCGGATCGACTCGGCCACCACCGGGCCCACATCCGGCACCGCCTCCAGCGTTGGTTGATCGGCCGCCATCAACGCATCCAGATCACCAAAGTGTCGCGCCAGGCCCTCGGCGGTCACCTCACCCACCTGGCTGATGCCCAGCGCGTAGAGAAACCGTCCCAGGGTGGTGGCCCGTGACTGGTCGATGGCCTCGATGAGGTTGCGTGAGGATTTCTCGCCCATACGCTCGAGCCCACGCAGGTCGGCCTGTCGAAGGTGGTAGAGATCGACCACGGTGTGGACACGCTCGGTGGCCACCAGCTGCTCGATGAGCTTCTCGCCCAGTCCGTCGATATCCATGGCCCGCCGCGAGACAAAGTGCATCAGTGCCCCCATGCGCTGGGCCGGGCAATAAAGCCCACCCATACAGCGGTGGGCGGCCTCGTCATCGATACGCACGACATCCGAGTCGCAGACGGGACAGCGCTCGGGCATCTGCCATGGCCGGGCATCCGCGGGCCGTTGGTCGGTGACCACGCTGGTGACCTCGGGGATCACATCCCCGGCCCGGCGCACCATCACGGTATCCCCCTCGCGGACATCCTTGCGGTGGACCTCGTCGAGGTTGTGCAGCGTCGCCCGGCTGACCACCACACCACCGACCTCGACGGGGCTGAGCTCGGCGACCGGCGTGATCACGCCGGTACGCCCCACCGAGGGGCTGATCCGCTCGACGGTGGTGGTGGCCTCACGGGCCGGCAGCTTATGCGCCAGCGCCCACCGCGGCGCCCGTGCCGTTGCACCCAGCTGCTGCCAGGCTGCCCGGTCGTCGAGCTTGTAGACCGCGCCGTCGACCTCGTAGTCGAGACCATCCCGGTCATCGATCAACCGCTGGTGGTAGTCCAGACAGCCCGCGGCGCCGGTGACCCGTTCGATGCGTTCATTGACCCGGAACCCCCACCGACGCAGGACATCGAGGCAGTCAAAGTGATACCGGGGCAGCTGATCCCCTCCCTCGCCAATCCCGAAGGCGAACAACGTCAGCGGCCGCCGCGCCGTGACCCGGGCATCGAGCTGTCGCAGGCTGCCGGCAGCGGCGTTCCGGGGGTTGGCGAATGGCCGCTCATCCTCGGCCATGCGCTGGTTGTTGAGTTTGTCGAAATCGCGCCGGCGAATGACCACCTCGCCGCGGATCTCGACCCGCGGGGGCGGCTCATCGCTTAAGAGCGTCAGGGGGATACTGCGGATGGTCCGGGCATTGGCGGTGATGTCCTCGCCCACCTGCCCGTCCCCGCGGGTGGCGGCCCGGACCAGGTGGCCGTTTTCATAGGTCAGG
Organism: uncultured Ectothiorhodospiraceae bacterium; assembly: GCA_913061005.1. Classification (GTDB taxonomy): domain Bacteria; phylum Pseudomonadota; class Gammaproteobacteria; order Nitrococcales; family Nitrococcaceae; genus Spiribacter; species Spiribacter pallidus. The sequence goes on from CAJXSH010000003.1 coordinate 43,286, forward strand.
TTGATCGAGACGCCGTCGAGCTTGGGCTCGGCCACATACCCCGGTGGCGCGCTCGTCCCCAGGGCCTCGCGCAACCGCCGGTCGAATTCCTCGACGTCGTCGGCTTCGAAGGCGTTGGCCAGCGACAGCATGGGTTGTCCGTGGCGGGCGTTATCGAATGCCGACTGCGGCTGGGCCCCCACCCGCTGGGTCGGCGAGTAAGCGGTCACCAGCTCGGGGTGCTCGGCCTCCAGGGATTCGAGCGCTTTCAGCAGCTGATCGTATTCGCGATCGGAGATCTGCGGGTCATCGAGCACGTAATAGCGGTGGTTGTGATACTCGATCTGCCGACGCAGGGACGCCGCCCGCTCGGCGGGCGTTGGCTTTTCATCGGCCATGGCTCAACCCAGTCGTCGCCGGGCAAGATGCGCCCGCCGCCGGTATTCGCGCAGTTCTTCGCGGATGTGTTCGATGGCCTGTCGCGTCAGATCGCAGCGCCGTCCATCCAGCAGCTGCCCGCCCAGATCGGTGCTGACCCCCCGGGCGAGTTCGAGCATCTGTTCGAAGGCCGACAGGCCGTCAAACGGCCCGGGCAGCTGCATGATAAAGACCGCGCCCGGCGTGGTCGCCGACTCGGGCGCATCAAGATCAAAGGTCCCCGGCTCGACGACGTTGGCAACGGTAAAAAGCGGTGCCCGGCCCTGGCCGGTGTCGAGTCCCCGCTGGAAAACGCCCTGCGGCGAGGCATGCAGCCCACGCTTTTGCAGACTCGCCACCAGATCGGACTGTTGGAACGGCCTATCCCGATGGGCCATGACGGTCAGCGCGACAATCTTCTCCTCGCCGTCGCGCTCGACCGGCGGTGGTTCATCCCCATCCTCCAGTGGCTCGCCGAGTGGCAGCTCCGGCTCTTCGACCGTTGGCTCGTGGGTGGGCGCCGGCGTCTGTCCGGCGGCCGGCGCGGGGTCTGGCCCGTCATCGGTAATCGGCTCGGGGGCGGGTTCGGCCCTCGGCTCATCCGCCGGCGCCGGTTCGGGGGTCGGCGCCCTGGGCGACGCCGCCGCCGGCTCCGTGGCAGGTGCGTTATCACCACCCGGATTGACCACGCGTGCCGGCCCCAGCACCGCGCCATCCAGCGGATCCTCCATGAGCGGGTCGCTATCGCCGGCAAAAGGCTCACGGGGTGCCTGGCGGCGGCTCGAGCGCCAGGGCGGCCCCTCGCGCCGCCAGCGCTGAAAGCGGGTGTAGCCGTAGACACCGATGACGATCACCGCCCCCAGAACCAGCAATATCCAGCGAAGTTCATCCATGCCTGATTACCGCCTCCCGTGTGCATCCAGATTGCATGGCGACCCGGGCGAACTCAAGCATCCGCCTCGGCCAGTTCCACCGCCGATGCCACATCCACGGCCACCAGCCGCGACACCCCGGGCTCGGCCATGGTGACACCCGCCAGATGACTGGCCGCCTCCATGGTCGCTTTGTTGTGCGTAATGACAATGAACTGCACGCGCTCGGACATCTCCTTTAGCAGATCGCAGAAGCGCCCCACATTGGCCTCGTCGAGCGGGGCATCGACCTCGTCGAGCATGCAGAACGGCGCCGGGTTGAGTTCGAAAATGGCAAACACCAGCGACACCGCCGCCAGGGCCTTTTCGCCGCCGGAGAGCAGATGGATATTGCTGATGCGTTTCCCCGGCGGGCGGGCCATGATCGTCACCCCGGTCTCGAGCAGGTCATCGTCGGTCATCTCCAGATACGCCTGACCGCCGCCGAAAAGCCGCGGGAACAAACGCTGGAGCCCGGCATTGACCTTATCGAAGGTCGCCCTAAAGCGAGCCCGGGTCTCACGGTCGATCCGCTGGATGGCGTCCTGGAGTGTCTCGAGGGCTTCGCTGAGATCGGCGTGCTGGCGGTCGAGGTAGCTTTTGCGCTCGGATAAGGTCTGGTGCTCGTCGATGGCCGCCAGGTTGATGGGCCCGAGGCGGCGGATGCGCTCATCCAGGCGGGTGATGGCTTTCTCCCAGTCCGCCTCGCTGGCATCCGCCGGCAGGGCCGCGGCCAGTTCTGCCGGGTCGACCTCCATGCCATCGAGTTGCTCTTGCTGCGTGCGGATGCGCACCTCGATCTCGTGATCCTGGTAGCGCGCCGAGTCGGCCTGCTCTCTGAGCTCGGCCACCGCGGATTCGGCAGCGACACGCTTTTGATCCAGCTCGCGCAGTTCTGCATCCATGGCCTGGAGCTTCTGCCGGGCGGCGGTCAGCTCGTCTTCGACGGCCACGCGCCGCTCGAGTAGCGACTGCCGCTCGTGCTCGAGGCTGTCATCCGGGTCGGCGATCTCCGCGAGCGACTGCTCAAGGGTCCGATTACGGGCTTCGAGCCGCTCGGTCTGGCGCTGCGAACGGCTAATGGCCTCTTCGACCGACTGCAACGCGGTCTGGGCGCTCTCGATGCGAAGGGCCAGATCCTGGCGCGACTGCCGCGTCTCGACGCTCTGCTCGCGCGCGGTCTGCAGCGTCTCGCGAGCGGCATGCAGTCGCTTTTCAAGCGGCTCGCGCTTGGCATCCGCCGCCTCGACCTCGTCAAGTGCGGTCTGCAGCCGCTCGCGGGCCTCGCGGATCGAGGTGGCACCGGTTTCCATGGCCTCGACAAGGTCGTCGCGTTCGGCCTGCAGGTCATCGCGGCGCTTGGCACGGGCTTTTTGCTGAGCCTGGGCGGACTCGATGCGTGCCTCGATCGCCGCGATTTGACGCTCAAGATCGCTGCGCTCGGCCATCTGTGACTCGCGGCTTTCGTCAAGCTCGGCGAGGCGTTGTTCGGCCTGCGCACAATCGGCTTCGGCGGTGGCTAGCTGTGATTCGAGTTCGCGGATTCGCTCGGCGCTCGCCTCAAGCGCGCCCGCCCGGGCAATGACCCCGGCCTCGGCGTTGTCCTCGACCGCCAGCATGCGCAGCCATTGGTGACCCAGCCAGCGGCCGTCGGGGGTGACCACCGACTCACCGGCCGGCAACCCGGCGAGCATCTCGCGGGCGGCGGCCACATCGGGGGCGGCGTGCACGTGGGCAAGCAGGTCCCGCAGCGCGGCCGGCCCCTGGACCAGGTTCTGCAGCGGCCGCCCGGCGGTGTCGCTTGCCGGCTGCCGGGCTGCGGGCTCGTCGTCACCGCGGTAGAGCATCACCCGCCCCTGTCCGGGGGCCTCGGTCTCGTTGGCGAGGGCCAGCGGGTCGCCGGCGGCAACCGCCTGCAAGGCGTCGCCCAGGACCGCTTCGACGGCCGGCTCCCATCCCGGCTCGACACGCAACTGCTCGGCAAGCCGCTTTTGGGCATCCACGCCCGCGGCGTCGAGCCAGCGCTCGAGGGCCTCATCCGCACCCAGCGCCGCGTCCTGCAACGTCTGCAGCGAGGTCTGCCGGGCCTTTTCCTCGGACAGCCGGTTGCGCGCCGCCGTCAGCCGGCGTTGGGCCTCGTCGCGGGCCTCGCGCTGCTCCGCGAGCGCCGACTCGGTGGTCTCGAGCCGCGATCCCACGGCCTGGTGTTGCTCACGCAAGGCCGTCAACTCGCCGGTCATGGCCTCGTCGTCTCCGGCCTCATCCACCAACCCGTCCAGTGCTTCATCGATGCGCTGACGACGGCGGTGCTGGTCGAACTGCCGCTCTTCGAGCTGTTCAATGCGGGCCCGTTCGATCTCGGCATTGCCCTCGGCCTGATTGCGGGCTTCGGTGTGGGCATCCAGCGCCTCGCGGGCCTCGTCGACCCGGGCCTGGGCGGTCTCAACGCCTGCCTCCGCCTCGGCCAGGCGCTGGTCGATGGCCTCGAGCTCGGGGTGGAGGGTGGCCAGACGACTGCGCAGAAGTTGCTCTTTTTCGCGGTCGGCAGTCAGCGCCTGTTGGGCTTCGGCGAGGGCCTCGCGATTGCCTTCGAGCTCGCGTTGGCTGCTCTCGCGCAGCTCATCACGGTGGCTGATGCGCTGCTCGATGCGAGCGATATCCGAGCCGAGCTGGTAGTAGCGGCCCTGGATTTCGTTGAGCTGATCACTCTCCTCGGCGTGTCGGGCGCGCAGCGCCTCCATTTCGCGCTCGCAGCCCCGCTGTTCGGCCACCCGGGCCTCGAGCGCGGTTTCGCGCTCGGCCAGTGTCTGCTGCAGCGACTGCCGCTCGGCCTGCATGGCATTGATCTTGAGCAGCAAAAGCTCGGCCCGTCGCTGACGCTCTTGCTTTTTGAGGTCCCGATACTGCTCGGCGGTCTCCGCCTGTTTGGCCAGCTTCTCGAGCTGTCGGCCCACCTCGTCGCGCACATCCTCGAGGCGCTCGAGGTTTTCGTGGGTATCCCGCATGCGTCGTTCGGTCTCGCGACGGCGCTCTTTGTACAGGCTGATCCCAGCGGCCTCTTCCAGATAGGCGCGCAGCTCTTCGGGTTTGGCCTCGATCAGCCGTGAGATGGTGCCCTGCTCGATAATCGAGTAACTGCGCGGCCCCAGCCCGGTGCCCAGAAACACATCGGTAATATCCCGCCGCCGGCAGCGTGTGCCGTTTAGGTAGTAGGCGGATTGGCCATCGCGATTGACCTGACGACGCACCGAGATTTCGGCAAAACCGGCATACTGCCCACCCAGACTGCCGTCGCTGTTGTCAAAGAAAAGCTCGATGCTCGCCTGGCCCACCGGTTTGCGGTTGCCCGAGCCGCTGAAGATCACATCGGCCATCGAGCCACCACGCAGGTGTTTGGCCGAGCTCTCGCCCATCACCCAGCGCACGGCATCGATAATGTTGGATTTGCCGCAACCATTGGGCCCGACGATGACGGTGATCCCGCCGGGAAACGGCACCGGCGTCGCATCAACAAACGACTTGAACCCGGTCAGACGGATTTTGCTAAGACGCATTGGCGCTGCATTTCACGGCATCGGTAGAACCGCAAAAATACCGGGTTTAACGCCAACTTGGAACGGCCCACCGATGGCGCGCGGCGCTAGCCCGTCGAGCCCAGTCGGCGGTAGAGGGTGCTGCGGCTGACGCCCAGTGCCCGGGCCGCGGCGCTGATGTTGCCACCGTGGCTTTCCAGCACCGACTGCATGTGCTGCGCCTCGGCGGCCTTCAGTGACTGCCCCTCGCCCGCCGCCAACGGCCCGGCCGGGCCAGTCCCCTTGGCAATGGCCGATGGCAGGTCCTCGAGCGCGATGGGCTGTCCGGGCTCACGCAGGGCCACGGCGGTGGAGATGACGTTTTCCATCTCACGCAGGTTGCCCGGCCAGTGATAGGCCAGCAGCCGCTCCCAGGCCGCGGGGGCAATGCTCGCGCTCGGGTCGCATCGCTCCAGCGACCGCGTGATCAACCCCTCGCGATCGCTGCGCTGGGCTAGGCGCGGCAACCCGATCCGCAACCCGCACAGACGGTAGTAGAGATCGGCCCGGAATTCCCCGGCCTCGACCCGTTGGCTGAGATCCTGATTGGTGGCGCTGATCACCGCAAAGTCCACGGCCACGGGCTGCTGCCCGCCCACCGGCAATACCGTTTTCTCCTGCAACACCCGCAGCAGACGGGTCTGCAGGGCCAAAGGCATATCGCCGATCTCGTCAAGAAACAGCGTCCCGCCGTGGGCGTCGCGCACCCGGCCGGTGGCGCCCTTGGGGTTGGCACCGGTAAAGGCGCCGGGGACATGCCCGAAGAGCTCGGACTCGGCGAGGGTCTCGGGGATCGCCGCGCAGTTGACCGTGACCAGCGGGCCGTCGGAGCGCGGGCCGTTGTCGTGGAGAAAGCGCGCCATGAGCTCTTTGCCGGTGCCCGTCTCGCCTTCGATCAACACCGGAATCCCGCGGTGGAACACCCGCCGGGCCCGGTCGGCCAGTTTTTCAATGCTCGGATCGCCGGCGTGTAATTGCCCGGCGCTGTGTTGATCAACCGCCGGAGGCGATGACGACATCACCCGACGGGATGGCTGCGCCATGGCGGTTTTCACGCACACGGTGATGCCCGCCCGGGTGCGCAGCATGGACGGCTCGCTGCGGTGGGCACAGAGATGATCGAGCGTGCACTGGAAAAGCGCCTCGACGGTCGCACCGAGTGGCACATCGGCAAAGTAGTCCCTGGCGACGGCGTTCAAGGCACACAGCCGGCCGTGATCGTCGAAGACCACGATCCCCTCGCCCAGGGTCCCGAGCAATTCCGGCCGCGCGTGGAAGTGCACATAAAGCGCCTCGCCGAAGTGCGCCTCGAGCATGCGGTTTTCGATCATGCGAGCGCCCATGCGGACCAGACCCAGCGAGTGCAGCTGTCGTGCCGGCTGATCGCCCGAGACATCCAGAACGCCCAGCACCTCGCCGGTCGGGGCGTGGATGGGCGAAGCCGCACAGGTCAGAAAGGCATTGCACTCGAGATAATGCTCGGGGCCGTGGACCGAGGCACATCGCGCCTCGGCGACGGCCAGGCCAATGGCATTGGTCCCCCGGGCCTGCTCGCCCCAGCAGGCCCCGGGCGACAGCGCGACCCGCTGACTGCGCTGATGAAAACCGGCATCGCCCTGGCGCTCGAGGATCACGCCGTTGGCATCGGTCAGTAACACAGCGCTACCGGTGCCGGCGATCTGCTGGTAGAGGTTTTCAAGCTCGGGCAGGGCAAAACTGATCAGCCGTTCGTTTTGCTGTCGCAGGGCATTGAGCGGGCCGGACTCGATCACCGCGTCGCTGACGGCCCGGTCGACGGCCAGTCCGAACTGCCGCGAGCGCTGCCACGAACCGGCCACCCCGTCGGCGGCGCCCGTGGGCTGCTCGCCGGCGAGCAAGCGGTCGCGCACGGCGACGAGATCCCGCCGGTCGATGAACGGCGTTGAATCCATGGCTCCTCCTCTGTCGCATATCGCAACAGTCCTGTCCGATATCGGGACAGTTCGTGGTCGGCTCTATGGCCACCTTTTGCCCAGAGCATCCCCGGAAAAACCCGGTAACGCAAGGGTTTGCGAGCCATCCGTCGAACCTGGAACGGATTTTGCTCAACAAAGAGAAGCGCCACCGGCGCGATAACAACCCAATGGAGGAGAACCATGATCTACGCAGCACCTGGCAGCAGTGATGCCATCATCAGTTTTAAGTCCCGCTACGAGAACTACATCGGCGGGGACTGGAAAGCCCCGGCCGACGGCGAGTACTTCGAAAACCCCACGCCGGTCACGGGGCAGACCTTCTGCAGCATTCCCCGGTCCAAGGCCGCGGACATCGAAATGGCCCTGGACGCCGCCCACGCGGCCAAGGCGAGCTGGGGCAAGACCCCGGTCGCTGAGCGGGCCGTGGTGCTCAACCGCATTGCCGATCGCATCGAGGAGAATCTCGAAAAGCTGGCGGTGGCCGAGGCCTGGGAAAACGGCAAACCGGTCCGCGAAACGCTGGCCGCCGACCTGCCCCTGGCGGTGGACCACTTCCGCTACTTCGCCGGCGTCATCCGCGCCCAGGAAGGGACGGTCGGCGAGCTCGACGACGACACCGTGGCTTACCACTTCCACGAACCACTGGGCGTGGTCGGGCAGATCATCCCCTGGAACTTCCCCATCCTGATGGCGACCTGGAAGCTGGCTCCGGCCCTCGCCGCCGGCAACTGCGTGGTCCTCAAGCCCGCCGAGCAGACGCCGGCCAGCATCCTCGTGCTCATGGAGATGATTGCCGATCTGCTGCCGGCCGGCGTGGTCAATATCGTCAACGGCTTTGGCGCCGAGGCCGGCAAGGCCCTGGCTTCGAACCCGCGCATCGCCAAGGTGGCGTTTACCGGCGAGACCACCACCGGGCGACTGATCATGCAGTACGCCTCGGAGAATCTCATCCCGGTCACCCTCGAGCTGGGCGGCAAATCCCCCAATGTCTTTTTTGATGACTGCTTTGCCGCCGATGATGGCTTTCGCGAGAAATGCCTCGAGGGCTTTTCGATGTTTGCCCTCAACCAGGGCGAGGTCTGCACCTGCCCGTCCCGGGCGCTGGTTCAGAAATCGTTCTACGGCGATTTCATGGATGCCGCCCTGGACCGGGTCGGTCGCATCAAGACCGGCAACCCGCTGGATACCGATACCATGGTCGGCGCACAGGCCTCGCAGGATCAGCTCGAGAAGATCCTTGCCTACATGGATATCGGCAAAAAAGAAGGCGCCAAGGTGCTGGCCGGTGGCGAGCAGCTCAAACCCGAAGGGGACCTGGCCGGGGGCTACTACGTGCAGCCGACGGTCTTCGAAGGCCAGAACCGCATGCGCGTGTTCCAGGAAGAGATCTTCGGGCCGGTGGTCTCGGTCACCGACTTCAGCGACATGGATGATGCCCTTTCGATCTCCAACGACACGCTCTACGGCCTGGGGGCCGGTGTCTGGTCCCGCAGCGCCCACACCACGTATCGAATGGGCCGGGGCATCCAGGCCGGTCGGGTGTGGACCAACTGCTATCACCTCTACCCGGCCCACGCCGCGTTTGGTGGCTACAAGCACTCGGGGATCGGCCGCGAGAACCACCTGATGATGCTGGCCCACTATCAGCAGACCAAGAACCTGCTGGTGAGCTACAGTCAGGCACCGATGGGGCTGTTCTAGGCCACCCATCATCAACGGCCGGTGCCCGACCGGGCACCGGCCGATTCTGACAACGCGGAGGCAGAACGATGAGCGATTCCGAACCAAGGCTGAGCGCCACGCCCGAGGCCGAGGCGCTGGTCCGATCACTTCGCGAGCGTCATGGACCGCTGGTTTTTCATCAATCCGGCGGCTGCTGTGACGGCAGCGCGCCGATGTGCTACCCGCGGGATGAGTTCCGCATTGGCGCCCGGGATGTCCACCTGGGGGATATCGCCGGCGAGCCCTTCTACATCGGCGGGGATCAATACGAGCTATGGGCCCACACCCGGTTGATCATCGATGTGGTCAACGGCCGTGGCTCCGGGTTTTCGCTGGAAGCGCCGGAGGGTAAGCGCTTTTTGACCCGATCCGAGGTGTGCGGCATCCCCGGCGAGGCCTAGCCGCCGGCGCGAAGCAGCTGCGCGATCCGCTCGACACCGGCTTCGAGCCGCTCCATGGCCGTGGTGTAGGCAAAACGCATGTGCCGCTCCGGGGCGGTCTGCTCAAAATCGAGCCCGGGCGTCGCCGCCACCCCGGCACGGTCAAGCAATGCCTCGGCCAGCGCGGCGCTGTCATCGGTAAGCCCCGAGACATCGGCATAGAGATAGAACGCGCCGTCCGGTTGGCCGGGGATGTGAAAGCCCAGCTCCCGCAGAGCCGGCAGCAGAAAATCCCGCCGCTGGCGAAACGCGGCGCGTCGTGACTCGAATATCGCCCGGGCCTCATCGCCAAAGCAGGCCAGGGCGGCATGCTGGGCCGGAGTCGATGCACTGATGAACAGGTTCTGCATGAGTTTTTCCGCCACCGGCACCCACTCGGCGGGCATGACCATCCAGCCCAATCGCCAGCCGGTCATGCCGAAGTACTTTGAAAAACTGTTGATGATGATGCTGCCCGGCGCATGAACCACGCCCTGGGCGGGTGGGTCACCATAGTGCAGGCCGTGGTAGATCTCATCGACGATCAGCCCGATCCCCCGTTCCTCGGCAAAAGCCGCCAATCCGGCCAGATCGACGGCGCTCGCCAGCGTCCCGGTGGGGTTGCCCGGCGAGCCGACCATGATCGCGGCGGTCCGGGCATCCGCCGCCGCCCGCGCCAGCCCGGCGGTGAGCTGATAATCGGTATCCGCCGTCACCCGGACCGCTCGCGGCCGGGCATCGACCAGCTCGACGAAGTTGCGATTGCAGGGATACCCCGGATCGGGCAGCAGCACGTTTTGCCCGGGGTCGGCAAGCATGGCAAGGGCGACCACCAGCGCGCCACTGGCGCCGGGCGTGATCACGATGCGCTGCGGGTCCACCGGCGCCTGGTAGTGATCGGCGTAATGCCGGGCGATCGCCTCACGCAACTCGGGTAGACCACCGGCGGGGAGATAACCGGTCTCGCCGGCGGCCAGTGCGGCGCGCCCGGCCTCGGTGACCGGCGCCGCGGTCGGGAAATCCGGCTCGCCGATTTCCATATGCACGATGTCCTGGCCGGCCGCCTCGAGCTCACGGGCGCGGGCCAGCAACGCCATGACATGGAAGGGCTGGATGCGGTGACTGCGCCGCGAGAGCGTAACCATCGACATTGACCGGCTCCCTGGACAAAGCCCCATTCTAGCAGCCCCCGCGGCTCAAACCCGCGCTATCATCCGGCCATGGACGATACCCGATACGTCGGACGCTTTGCCCCGAGCCCCACCGGGCCGTTGCATTTTGGCTCGCTGGTCGCCGCACTTGCCAGCTATCTGGATGCCCGCGCCAACCAGGGCCGCTGGCATCTGCGCATCGATGATGTCGACCAGGGCCGCGCCCGGGCCGATGCCAGGCAAGCCATCATCGACGGGCTGGCCCGCCTGGGTCTGCACTGGGATGGCGAGATTGTCGACCAGAGCCGGCAGACCCATCACTATCAGGCCGCCCTGGAGCACCTCCAGTCCCGGGCATTGGCCTACCCCTGCGGCTGCACCCGCCGCGCGGTCATGGCCCGGGCCCGGCGCGGGCCCGCGGGGATGATTTACCCCGGCACCTGTCGCGATGGCCTGCCTCCGGGCACTGCGGCGCGGAGCTGGCGGTTTCGCAGCCCCGAGCGCGCCATTGAGTTCCATGACCGGTGCATGGGCCAGCAGTCGATCAAACTGGATGAGGCAATCGGCGATTTCGTCATCCGCCGGGGTGATGGGTTGCACGCCTATCATCTGGCCATGGTGGTGGATGACGCCCGATTGGGCGTGACCGACATCGTCCGCGGCGCGGATCTGCTGCCGGCGACCGCGCCCCAGATCGCCCTGCAGCAGGCCCTGGCGCTGCCGACGCCGCGCTATCTGCATATTCCAGTCGCCACTGATCACACCGGACGCAAGCTGAGCAAGACCAACGGGGCCGCCGCCATCGACCCGGCATCGGCCCCGGCCCTGCTCTGCCGGGCGCTGGCATTCCTCGGCCAGATGCCGCCGCAAAAACTCGAGCGTGCCGCGCCCTCGGCCATCCTCGACTGGGCCGTCGCGCACTGGCGCACGGAGGCTATCCCCCGTCACGCGCCCTTGTGATACTTTTGGTAACAACAACGGGAGGAGAGCCATGCCTGAGCACAAGTCGGCACCCGGGTCGCTGAGTCTATTGTTGTTGGCCCTGGGCGTTGTGGCCTTTGTCTCGCCGGTGCTCGTCTGGTGGCTCGAGACCACGCCCGCCTGGTTCCTGCCTTTTATCGCCTGGTTTGGCTACATCGTCGTGGTCGCCATCAGCAGCCTCTCGCGGAGACGCCATGGGCTATAACCTGGGGGGGCTTTTTCTCGCGGCAATGGCCTATCTGTTGCTGCTCTTTCTGGTCGCCCATGCCGGCGAGCGACGCTGGCTGCCCCGCCGACTGATCCGACACCCGCTGGTCCATGCCCTGGCGCTTGGCGTGTATGCCACCACCTGGAGCTATTACGGCAGCGTGGGATTTGCCGCCGACTCGGGGCTGACGTATATCACGATCTATCTGGGCGTGACGCTGGCGTTTGCGCTCACCCCGGTCCTGATGCTGCCACTGATGCGGATCACCCGACGCCATCAGCTGACCTCGGTGGCCGATCTCTTTGCCTTTCGCTTCGACAGCCGCCTGGCCGGGGTTCTTGTCACACTGATGCTCCTCGCCGGCAGCCTGCCCTATCTCGCCTTGCAGATCCGGGCGGTGGCCGAGTCCACCCGGGTGTTGAGCGGCGCAGGCAACCCGCAATCCATTGCCGTTGTCTTTTGCATTATCGTCAGCGTCTTCGCCATCATCTTCGGGGTGAGGCACGTCACCCCCCGCGAACGGCATGACGGCCTGGTGGCGGCCATCGCCTTCGAGTCGGTGGTCAAGCTCGCAGCGCTGCTGGCGATTGCCTGGATCGCACTGCAGTTGGGCTTTGGCGGGCCCAGTGGGCTGGACCGCTGGCTTGACGATCACCCGCAGCAGCTGCGCGCGTTTTATGCCGGCGCCGGCGGGCCGACCTGGGCGGGATTGACGTTTCTGGCATTCGCCGCGGCCTTTCTGCTGCCCCGCCAGTTCCACATGCTTTTTGCCGAAAACCCCCAGGAGAGCAGCCTGAAGACCGCCTGCTGGGCGTTTCCGATGTTCCTGCTGCTGCTGGCCATGGCCATTCCGCCAATCATGTGGGCGGGCGTGGCGCTTGATGTGGGTCTGCCAGACGACTACACGCTGCTTGGCATCGCCGCGCTCACCGACTCCAGCCTGATGGTGATTGTCGCGTATCTCGGCGGCATATCCGCCGCCAGCGCCATGATCATCGTCTCGACGCTGGCGCTCTCATCCATGTGCCTCAACCACCTGTTGCTGCCGGCCATGCACCTCGCGGGTCAGTCCGACTTCTACCTCATGCTGCGCTGGGCCCGGCGCATGCTCATTGCCGTGATCATCGCCGCGGGTTTTCTGTTCTATCTCATCCTCGCCCGCACCGAGGGGCTGGTGTCCTGGGGGCTGATTTCGTTTCTGGCCATGGCCCAGCTCCTGCCCGGGGTGCTGGCGGTGCTCTACTGGCCCGGCGCCACGCGCCAGGGGTTCATTGCCGGTCTGCTCACCGGCGGGGCCATCTGGGGGATCGCCGGTCTGCTGCCGGCACTGACCGCGGTCGGGCCCATCCAGATTGTCGGGGTCGATCTGGCCGTGGCCGCATCGGCCGATCATTTCGGTCAGCTGGCATTCTGGTCGGTGACCGCCAATGGGTTGATGACACTGGCGGTGTCTATCTTCACCCGGCAGGGCGTGCGCGAGGGAGAGACCGCCGCGGCCTGCCGCGAGATCAGCACCCGGGTGCCCTCGGGGACGCTGCAGGCCCAGTCGCCCTATCAGTTTGTCGAGCAGTTAAGCCCTGTCACCGGCGAGCCGGCGGCCCGGGCCGAGATCGGCAAAGCGCTGGAGGATCTGGGCCTGGCCTGGGGCGAGAACCGGCCGGACCGTCTGCACCAGTTACGCGATCAAATCCAGCGCAACCTCTCGGGCATGATGGGGCCGGTGCTCGCCCGGGATATTGTCGACGAGTGCCTGCAGCTGGACGCCGACAGCCGCGCGGCGGTGGCGCAGAACGTGCGCATCATCGAAGAACGCCTGGAGCGCGCCCGGGGCGATTTCCGGGGCATTGCCGCCGAGCTGGACAACCTGCGGCGTTACCACCGCCAGATCCTCGAGGACCTGCCCATGGGAGTGGTCGCCCTGACACCGGCCGGGCGCATTGCGCGCTGGAATCCGGCCATGCACACACTCACCGGTGTCAGCGCCGGCAAGGTACTGGGCCGTGCCATGGCCGAGCTGCCGGCGCCCTGGGACAATCTGCTTGCCGAGTTCATCGCCGCCGACAGCGATCATGCCTACAAAAGGCGACTCGATCTGCCCGGCGGGATCCGCTGGATGAACCTCCACCGCGCCCAGATTGGCGACGCCGAGGGCGATCTGCGCGCGGACAGCCTGGTGCTCATCGAGGATGTCACCGAACTCCAGCGCCTGGAAAACGAGCTCACCCACAGCGAGCGGCTGGCCTCCATCGGCCGGCTGGCCGCCGGGGTTGCCCACGAGATCGGCAACCCGGTCACCGGCATCGACTGCCTGGCCCAGGAACTGCGCGAACAGCGCCCCGACGAACAACGCCTCGAGCAGATCCTCGCGCAGACCAGGCGAATCAGTCACATCGTCCAGACCCTGGTGAGCTATGCCCACGCCGGCGAACATCGCCCGCATGCCGAGCCGCGGCCAACCCGGCTGCAGGCCATCGCCGAGGAGGCAGAGCATCTTGTCCGGCTCAACCCCGGCGCGCGGTCGATGCGATTCAGCCACGAGCTCGACGAGGCCCTCGAAGTGATGGGCGAGCATCAAAGGCTGGTCCAGGTGTTCGTCAACCTCTACAGCAATGCCGTGGATGCCTGTGGCGGCGAGGGCGCGATCACCACCACCGCCAAAGCCCAGCGCGACGGCATCCAGATCCGCATCAGCGATACCGGCCCCGGTGTCCCGGCAAGCATCCGGGACAAGGTGCTGGAGCCGTTTTTCACCACCAAAACCCCCGGTGAGGGCACCGGGCTTGGCCTGGCGCTGGCCCACAACATCATCGAAGAGTTTGGCGGGCGGCTGAAACTCAACAACCGGCGCGGCCGTGGCGCTGGCGCCGAGGTGGTCATCCGCCTGCCCTATCCCCAGACCCTGGAGCAGCAAGCCAATGGCTGATGTGCTGATCATCGAAGACGAGTCCATCATTCGCGACGCGGTGGCCCGTTACCTGGAACGCCACGGGCTGAGCGTCAAGGGCGTCGAATCGCTGGAGGCGGCCCTTGCCGAGGGGCCGCTCGGCAACCACGATCTCATCCTCGCCGATATGCGCCTGCCCGGCCGCAGCGGGCTCGAGGTGATCGCCGAGGCCGGCGCCACACCGGTGATCATCATGACCAGTTACGCCAGCATCGACTCGGCGGTCGAGGCCATGCGCAAGGGGGCCGTCGACTATGTCGCCAAACCCTTCGATAACGAAGAGCTGCGCCTGACCGTCGAGCGGGCGCTGCGCGAGCATGCCCTGCAGCGGCAGAATGCCGCGCTCAAGGCACAGGTCAATGCGGACTATCCCGTCGACGGCATCGTCGGCCGGTCCGGGCCGATGAAACAGGTCTTCGAGCGGGTCCATCGCGTCGCGCCGACCGACACCACCGTCCTCATCCTGGGCGAATCCGGCACCGGCAAGGAGCTGGTGGCCCGGGCGCTGCACGACCGCAGCGAGCGACGGGACGGGCCTTTGATCGCTGTCAACTGTGCCGCGATTCCGGATACGCTGATCGAAGCCGAACTCTTTGGCCACGAGAAGGGGGCTTTCACCGGCGCGGATCGCACCCGCGAAGGGCTCATCGAGGCCGCCAGCGGGGGGACGCTTTTTCTCGACGAAATCGCCGAGCTGCCACCGGCGGCGCAGGCCCGGTTGCTGCGGGTCATGCAGGAGTCGGAGATCCGTCGGGTGGGTGCCTCGCAGTCGCGCCATGTGGATGTGCGCCTGATCGCCGCCACCCACCGCGATCTGCCAAAGCTCGTCGAGGCCGAGGCCTTTCGCGAGGACCTCTATTTTCGGATCAATGTCATGGAAATCCGGCTGCCCCCGCTGCGCAACCGGCCTGACGATATCCCCGAGCTGGCGCGCTTTATGCTCAACAAGGCCTGCCGCCGGCTGAATCGCCCGGCAATGACCCTGGGGGAGGACGCGCTGGCCGCCATCACCGCCCACGACTGGCCGGGCAATGTCCGTGAACTGGAAAACACCATCGAAAGAGCGGTGATATTGGCGGATAATGACACGGTCTCAGTAGAGGATCTGGCACTGCCGGGCACCTCGCGCGATCCGGACAATGCCAACGCCGATCTCTCGCTGGAGGAGTATTTTCGGGCTTTTGTCCGCTCGCACGAAGGACATCTGACCGAAACGGAACTTGCGCGCCGCCTGGGGATCAGCCGCAAGGCGCTGTGGCAGAAACGCCAGCGTCTTGGACTTCCGCGGCCACGGCAAGCAGGATAGGGGGAAACGTTCCGCCTCGAGAACGCCAACGGATTGTCATAAGGAGGAGAAACGGCATGTCCGCTGAAAAAACCTACCCGGTCCCGGAGCAAACCGCGGCAAACGCGCTGCTCAACCGCGAGCAGTACGAGCAGATGTACCGCCGGTCACTGGAGGACCCTGAAAACTTCTGGGCCGAGCAGGCCGATGCCTTTCTGAGTTGGTTCAAGCGCTGGGACAAGGTCCAGAACAACGACCTCGCCAAAGGCCAGATCCGCTGGTTCGAAGGCGGCAAGCTCAACGTCAGCTACAACTGCCTCGACCGCCACCTGGACACCCACGGCGATCGTCACGCCATCATCTGGGAGGCCGATGAGCCGGGCACCACCCGACACATCACTTACCGCGAACTCCACGAAGCGGTCTGCCGCCTGGCCAACGTGCTCAAGGACCGCGGGGTCGGCAAGGGCGATCGTGTATCGATCTACATGCCCATGATCCCCGAGGCGGTCGTGGCCATGCTCGCCTGCACCCGGATCGGGGCGGTGCATTCCATCGTCTTTGGCGGCTTCTCGCCCCACGCCCTGCGCGACCGGATCGAGGATGCCGACTGCCGCACGGTGATCACCGCCGACGAAGGGCTACGCAGCGGCAAGCCGGTGCCGCTCAAGGAGAATGTGGAAAAGGCCATCGACGGCCTGGACAGTGTCCACACCGTGGTGACGGTCAAACACACCGGCAATGACGTGACCTGGCATCCCGAGCGGGACGTCTGGTACCACGAGGCCACGGCGGCGGCCAGCGCCGAGTGCGCCTGTGAAGAGATGGATGCCGAGGATCCGCTTTTCATCCTCTACACCTCCGGCTCCACCGGCAAGCCCAAGGGCGTGCTGCATACCACCGGGGGCTATCTGCTGCAGGCGTCGATGACCTTCAAGTATGTCTTCGACTACCACGACGGCGAGGTCTACTGGTGCACCGCCGATGTGGGCTGGGTCACCGGCCACAGCTACATCGTCTACGGCCCGCTTTCCAACGGCGCCACCAGCCTGGTCTTTGAGGGCGTGCCGACCTACCCGGATGCGGGGCGGTTCTGGCAGGTCATCGACGACCATCAGGTGAACATTTTCTACACCGCACCCACGGCCATCCGCTCGCTGATGGGCCAGGGTGAGGATCTGGTGAAGAAGTACTCGCGCAGCAGCCTGCGGATCCTGGGCACGGTGGGTGAGCCCATCAACCCCGAGGCCTGGGAGTGGTACTACCGCGTGGTGGGCGACGAGCGCTGCCGCATCGTCGATACCTGGTGGCAGACCGAAACCGGCGCGATCATGATCTCGGCGCTGCCGGGTGCCGTCGATCTCAAGCCCGGGTCGGCCACCCTGCCGTTCTTTGGCGTCGAGCCACAGCTCGTGGACAACGATGGCAACGTCCTGGAAGGCGCCACCGAGGGCAATCTGTGCATCAACCGGGCCTGGCCCAGCATGATGCGCACCATCTACGGCGATCATGAACGGTTCATGAACACCTACCTCACGACCTACAAGGGCAAGTACTTCACCGGTGACGGGGCCCGGCGGGACGAGGATGGCTATTACTGGATCACCGGCCGTGTTGATGACGTGCTCAACGTCTCGGGCCATCGCATGGGCACCGCCGAGATCGAAAGCGCACTGGTGCTGCACGAATCGGTGGCCGAGGCGGCCGTGGTGGGCTACCCCCACGACCTCAAGGGCCAGGGCATCTACTGCTATGTCACGCTGGTCAACGGCGTGGAGCCCAGTGATGATCTGCAGGCCGAGCTGGCCGGGCTGGTGCGCAAGGAGATCGGCCCCATCGCCAAGCCGGATGTCATTCAGTGGGCTCCGGGTCTGCCCAAGACCCGGTCCGGCAAGATCATGCGGCGGATCCTTCGCAAGGTGGCCACCAACGAGCTCGACAGCCTCGGGGATACCAGTACGCTGGCCGATCCAAGCGTGGTCGACGAGCTCATCAGCAACCGGGCCAACCGCTAGCCGGCGACACGGCGGCCCGTCTGCGGGCCGCCGCTGTTACCCGATGTCACAGCGGGGCGTTACCCAAAGTAACATTCGCGACTTCAACCCGGCCGGCATCCGCCGGCCGCGGTCACCTGCGGCCCGCGCAAAGCCCGTTGTCATGCGGGTTGGCGCGTACTCAGCCGGCACTCGGCCGTTGTGACAGAGCTAGCATGGTTCTTGCAAGTAAACAGATGACCGTCGAGAGACCGTCACGATAAAAACGGTGCAGGCCACAGGCTCAGCACCGGGACAACCAGCAGGAGGAGCTTTCTATGGCTTCAGGCAAGCAAGAGGCCGCCATGGCCTACTGGAAGGAGAACGTCAGACTGCTGATCACATTGCTGATCATCTGGTTTGTCGTCTCCTACGGACTGGGCATCATCCTTGCCCCCGTACTCAACAATATCGTCATATCCGGTGTGCCCCTTGGCTTCTGGATTGCCCAGCAGGGCGCGATTTACGCCTTTATCGCGTTGATTTTCGTCTACGTGTTCAAGATGAACGCGCTGGATCGGAAATACGACGTCCACGAGGAATAACGGGGGTCAGTGGACATGGACTTAACACTTACGACTTATCTGATCGTCGGCGCCACCTTTGCCCTGTATATCGGTATCGCGATCTGGGCCAAGGCCGGTAGCACCGGCGAGTTCTACGTCGCGGGCAAAGGGGTCAACCCGGTCGCCAACGGCATGGCCACCGCGGCCGACTGGATGTCTGCCGCATCGTTTATCTCCATGGCCGGGCTCATCGCCTTTTTGGGTTATGACGCCTCGGTATATCTGATGGGCTGGACCGGTGGCTATGTGCTCCTGGCACTGCTGCTCGCGCCGTACCTGCGCAAGTTCGGCAAGTTCACGGTGCCCGAGTTCATCGGTGACCGGTTCTACTCCAAGCCGGCCCGGGTGATCGCCGTCATTGCCCTGATCGTCGCCTCGGTGACCTACGTCATCGGCCAGATGAAAGGCATCGGTGTGGCCTTCTCGCGCTTTCTCGAGACAAGCTACGAGGTGGGCCTGTTCGCGGGTATGGCGATCGTTTTCTTCTATGCCGTTATCGGCGGCATGAAGGGCATCACCTACACCCAGATCGCCCAGTACTGCGTGATGATCTTTGCCTACACCGTCCCGGCGATCTTCATTGCGCTGGCCATCACCGGCAACCCGATCCCGCAGCTCGGGCTGTTCGGCTCGGTGGGTGAAGGCACCTATCTGCTGGAGCGCCTCGACAACATCCTGGTTGATCTTGGCTTCTCGCAGTACACGGTGATGAAGGGCACGACGCTGAACATGTTCTTCTTGACCATGTCGCTGATGATCGGCACCGCCGGTCTGCCCCACGTCATCATCCGCTTCTTCACTGTGCCGCGGGTGCGGGATGCGCGGTTGTCCGCCGGCTGGACGCTGGTGTTCATCGCCATTCTCTACACCACGGCCCCGGCGGTGGGTGCCATGTCCTTCTACAACCTGATCAACACGGTGCAGCCGGGTGAGATCGGGGCCGAAGAAGGCAACCTGGCCTACGAGAATGTCCCGGGCTGGTTCTCCCGCTGGGAGGAGACCGGGCTGCTCGGCTTTGATGACAAAAACGGTGACGGCCGTATCCAGTACTACAACGACGACAGTGAGGCATTTGCCGACACCGCCGCCGAGTACGGCTGGGAAGGCAACGAGCTGACCGTTGACCGCGACATCATGGTGATGGCCAACCCCGAGATCGCACAGCTCCCGGCCTGGGTGATCGCGCTGACCGTGGCCGGTGGCCTGGCGGCAGCGTTGTCAACGGCAGCCGGGTTGTTGATGGCCATATCCTCGGCGGTCTCTCATGACCTGATCAAGGGCGTCATCAACCCGGGGATCAGCGAGAAAGGCGAACTGCTGGCGGCTCGAGTGGCCATGGCAGGTGCCGTACTGGTGGCCGGCTATCTGGGGCTCAACCCACCCGGGTTTGCCGCGCAGGTGGTGGCACTGGCCTTCGGGCTGGCGGCCTCGTCGCTGTTCCCGGTGCTCATGCTTGGCATTTTCAACCGTCGCATGAACAGCGCCGGTGCCATGGCCGGCATGCTCTCGGGTCTGGGCTTTACCATGATCTATGTGTTCGTCTACAAGGGGTGGTTCTTCATCCCCGGCACCAACATGCTGCCGGACACCCCCGAGCACTGGGTGATGGGCATCGGCCCGCAGTCCATCGGCGCTGTCGGCGCGATTATCAACGTGGTGGTCGCCACGCTGGTATCCCGGGCCACGGCACCGCCGCCGAAGGACATCCAGGAGCTCGTCGAGAGCATCCGTGTCCCGCGGGCAAGCTAAGCGATCCGCGATGGGGCATCGCTGAGATGCCCCCACAAAAAACCCGGGCCTGGCCCGGGTTTTTTTATGTCTGACCGCCCACCGACGGGGCCAAGCGCCTAGAGCTGGAAGCGCACCTCGAGCTTTTTCTGCAACCGACGGGCTTCGCGCAATGCCTCTTTAAGGATGCGACGGTCCATGGGGTTGAGCTCGTCGGGATCGAGCCGATTGTTCATCGACTCACCCGCGGCGGCCTGACGCTGGTGTTCGCGCATGCGCAGCAACTGGATGAATGCAAAAGAGCGCTGAAAGGCGCCTGCGTCCTCGGCGCTGAGCACGCCGGCCGAGACCAGCGCCCGATACCGCGCCGGCGTGTTGGACTCGGCAATCCCCGCCTGCAGGGCCAGCACCCGGGCGGCATCGACGAACGGTGTCAGTCCCCGGACCTTCAGATCGATACGCTCGACGCCGTCGGTGTCTTTTTCGGTGGAGAAATCGCGGAACATGCCAAGCGGCGGACGGATGGCCAGGCAGTTTCCGGCAAGGGTGTGCAGGAAAACGCTGTTGCCGGCGGCCAGATCCGCCACGCGCTGATGCAGGGCATCACCCGCCGGCAGATCGCCCCAGATGGGGCGGAAGTCAAAATAGATGGTGGAGTTGAGCAGATTCTCCGGGGTGGCGCTGCCCACCATCTCGCGAAAGGTCTGCTCCCACTCGGCAAAGCTCAGGCAAAGGCGTGGGTTGCTGGCCATCACATTGCCCGTGCACAGGGTAAAGCCACAGCGGTCGAGGACCTGGTTGATATGCCAGGCCAACGGCAGGATGCGTTGCCGCACCGTCTCGGTCGCCTCGTCACCGGGGTCGAAGAGAATGCCGTTGTCCTGGTCGGTGACGCGGGTCTGTTCGCTGCGCCCCTCGCTGCCAAAGGCAATCCAGGTAAAGGGCACCCCGGGGTCGCCCTGCTCTTCGATGCTCAGTTCGATGGCGCGGGTGACGGTCCGGTCATTGAGCAGAGTGATGATACGGGTGATCTGCTCGACCCCCGCGCCGTGGGCCATCATGGTATCGATCAGCGCCCCGACATCACTGCGCGCCCGGACCAGCGCCTCGACACTGCCGGCGGCGGTGATCGCCCGGGTCAGATGAACCAGGTTGATCCGCTGCAGCGCGAAGATGTCCCGCTCCGAGACAATCCCGGCCAGCCGGCCGCGGTCATCGGTGACCACCATGTGCCGGATATGATGACGGGCCATTTCCACCACCGCCTCGAAGGCATAGGTGTCGGCATCGAGACTGAGCGGGTCCGGCGTCATCACCGACGAGAGCGGGCTTTCGAGATCGACGCCATCGGCCACCACCGCGCGCAGATCATGCAGGGTGAATATGCCTTTGGCGCGACGGCCGGCATCGGTGACCAGGATGCTGCCGACCTCGTGCTCGTGCATGGACCGCACGGCCTTGTGAATGGCTGTCTCGGGCGCACAGGTCAATGGATCGCTCTGCATCAGCCCCCGCAGCGGGGTCTCCAGCGACGAATCCCCACCCAGATTGCCGGCGGCGTGTTGCTGGATATCGCGCTGGACCTGATCCAGCAGACTGCTCACGCCGCGCATGCAGTAATCGCGAAACGCCGGGCTTTCGCCAAGCAGGTGCTCGAACGCGGGCCTGGGCAGCCGCAGGCAACGCACATCGGTGGCCGCGCGGTAGAACGTGCGGGTGGCCCGCTGGCCGATCATCGCGGCCATCGGGAAGTTGTCGCCGGCTTCGAGTTCGAAACGCTCCACCCCCTCCTCGCCCACACCCGGCCGTTCGGCGGCCACGCCACCGCTGACAATCAGATAGAAATGGCGCACACGCCCGGATCCGGGCTCGAGGATGACATCGCCGGCGGCATAGTCCATGAGCTGGACATGTTCAAGGAAATAGTCCCGCAGCGACCGCGGAAAACGGTCGAAGGGGGCATGGTCGTTGAGAAACGCATGAGCAACAGTATGTGCTTCCGCCACCACCTCGGTGCCGGTCATAAGGGCCTCCCGGGGCCGAATCCCGAAAAAGGTCAATAGATTACCTCGACAAACCCCGACAGGAATAGCCTATACTGAGGGTAAACAGGAGGAGGCGGCGCAGGATTGCGCCGGACGGCTATGTATAAAAATATTCTCATCGCCGATAGCGAACCCAACCTGACCACCGCGCTGGCGTTCTTTCTCGGGCATGCCGGATTCCGCGTCGATTGTGCGGCCAGCTACGAGCAGGCCATCGAAACGGCCCGAACCCACCGGCCGGATATCGCCCTGATTGATACCCTGATCGGCGGGCGAAGCGGATACGACCTCTGTCAGGCGTTGCTCAACCTGCCGGGCATGGCCCAGCTCCCCGTCCTCATGCTCACCACCCATGGGCTTGAGGTCGAGCGCGAAAAGGCCCTGTCGCTTGGCGCCATCGACTTTCTGGTCAAGCCGTTCAACCCGGGCGATGTGCTGGCCCGGGTCCAGGAGCTGCTGCAAGAGGCCGCCTGAGGGTGCGGGCGCTCCGGCTCCCGCGGCTGCGCAAGCGGCTCTGGTTGGTCGCCGGCGCGGCGGGCCTGGCCCAGGTCGCCGCGATCGTCACCCTGCCCCTCTGGGCGACAACGACACCGTCGTTCTCTCCGGCGCTGCTTGCGCTCGCCGCGGTCAACCTGCTGGTCACAGTGGCACTGGCCTGGGCGATCGATCAGCGCCTCGCCAAACCACTGGTCGCCACCGAAAAAGGCGCCGGTATCCTTGCCGGCTCCAATCCGGGCCATCGCCTCGAGATCCGTCCCGGCCACTGGCTGGGCAAGCTGCCAGAGACCCTGGAGAAGCTGGCAGCGGCACTGGCGCGCAGCCGCAACGAGATGGATGAAGCCGCCAGCGCCTGGGCCGCGCGGGTCGAAGCGCGCAAGGCCCGGCTCGAGACCATCCTGCGCGAAATCCGAGAAGGGGTCATCGTCTGTGCCCCGGACGGTCGCATACGGCTTTACAACCGTTCGGCTCGAGAGCTTCTGGCCAACGAGCCGGCGCTGGGGCTGGGCCGCAATATCAACGAGGTCCTGAGTGAGGGACCGGTCCGTCATACGTTGAGGCTGCTGGGCGACGAAGCCACCGGCGAGGACCCGCAAGGCGATGCCGATCTTGTCTGCACCAGTGCCAGCGGCGACCGGCTGCTGCGCTGCCGGCTGGCAAAGCTTGACCTCGCCGACCCGGATACCGACGGCTTCGTGATGACGCTCCAGGATATCTCTCGCGAAACCCAGGAAGGGCTCAAGCGCGAGAAACGGCTGCGTGAGGCGGTCGAGCGACTGCGTAATCCGCTGACCGCACTGGGCAGTGCCAGCGAGAGCCTGCAACTGGCTCAGCGCGCCGAGCTCCATGACGACGCACAGCGCTTCGGCCAGATCATGGCCCAGGAAAGCCAGCGCCTGACCAAGGATTTTCTGGCCTTAACCCGTGAGACCACCGCCATGGTCACCGAGACCTGGCGGATGGAAGACACCCACCTTGGCAGCCTCATCGACAGTCTGCGGCAAAGCGCGCCGGAGACACTCCCGCGCATCCAGTGCCGGGCCAACGTCTGGGTATCCGCCGAGCCCTATCTGCTCAGCCTGGTCATCGAGGCACTGCTGCGACAGCTTCGTAGCGAGCTCAATGTCTCTGCCCTGGCGCTATCGGGACGGGCCGAGGGCAGTCTCATCTACATGGATCTGAACTGGTCGGGGGATGTGGTGGCGCCGGATCAGCTCGACCGATGGCTGGATACGGGGCTGGCCGAGGTCGGTGGCACGGTCACCCTTCGCGAGGTCCTGCAGCGTCACGACACCACCGCCTGGAGTCAGCCGGATCTCTCGCGCACCGGCCGGGCCCTGCTTCGCCTGCCGCTGCCCGGTGCGCCCGAGAAGACCGAAAGCCCGGCATCGGTCATCCCGGCCCGGCCGGAGTATTACGAATTCGCCCTCGAGGAAGAATCACGACCGCTGGGGGATACCCGGGACGCGCCGCTCCAGCAGCTCGACTACGTTGTCTTCGACTGCGAAACCACCGGACTGGAGCCAAGCCAGGGGGACGAGATTGTCTCGATTGGCGCGGTGCGCATTCACCACGGACGGGTCATGCATGGCGAGACCTTTGAGTTGCATGCCAACCCCGCCCGGCCGATCCCGGCCCTGGCGAGCAGCATTCATGGCATCACCGACGAGGATGTGGCCGACGCCCCCCCGGTGGAAGAAGTGGTCAGGCGCTTTCACGCCTTCGCCGGCGACGCCATCCTGGTCGGGTTCAACATCGCCTTTGACATGCGCTTTTTGCAGCTCAAACAGCGCCGCTGCGGGGTTCGCTTTGACCATCCCACCCTGGATGCACTGCTGCTCTCGATCCTGCTCCATGACCATACCGGTGAGCACACCATGGAGGGCATTGCCGAGCGCCTCGGGGTGGGCATTGGCGGCCGCCACACCGCGCTTGGCGACTCGCTGACCACCGCCGAGATCTTCATCCGCCTGCTCGATCTGCTGCCGGATGAATCCATCCACACGCTCGGCGACGCGGTGGCCGCCCAGGAGAGAATGGTCGAGTTCCGCCGCCAGCAACGGGCCTTTTAAAAACAAAAACCCCGCCTCGGGGGCGGGGTTCACGATGCGGGCACACCACCCGGCAGGCGGCGGCGCCGCGTCGGACTAGGCCTCTTCTTCGGCGAGTGCCTTGATGCTGAGCCGAATCCGGCCCTGGCGGTCGACCTCGAGCACCTTGACCCGAACGGTCTGTCCCTCGCTGAGCTCGTCCGAGACATTCTCGACCCGCTCGTTGGAGATCTGCGAGATGTGCACCAGCCCGTCCCGACCCGGGAGGATGTTCACGAACGCGCCAAAGTCCATGAGCTTGATCACCTTGCCCTCATAGACCTGGCCGACCTCGACATCGGCGGTGAGCAGCTCGATACGGCGACGGGCCTCTTCACCGGCGGCTTTGTCCACCGAACCGATGGTGACAATGCCATCATCGGAGATATCGATGGTGGTGCCGGTCTCTTCGGTGAGCTGGCGGATGGTCGCCCCGCCCTTGCCGATCACATCCCGGATTTTCTCCGGATCGATCTTCAGGGTGATCAAGCGCGGCGCATAGGCGGACATCTCGTCCCGGTGCTCGGGGATGACTTCGTTCATCTTGCCCAGGATGTGCAGCCGTCCTTCCTTGGCCTGCTCGAGCGCCTTTTCCATGATCTCGCGGGTGATCCCGTTGATCTTGATGTCCATCTGCAAGGCGGTCACGCCGGCATCCGTCCCGGCGACCTTGAAGTCCATGTCACCGAGGTGGTCCTCGTCGCCGAGGATGTCGGTGAGAACGGCAAATTCGTCACCATCCTTGATCAAGCCCATGGCGATGCCCGCCACCGGCGCCTTGATCGGGACGCCGGCATCCATCAGCGACAGGCTGGTGCCGCAGACCGATGCCATGGAGCTGGAGCCATTGGACTCGGTGATCTCGGAGACCACACGCACCACATAGGGGCAGTCTTCCGGCGAGGGCATGACCGCCTGGATGCCGCGCTTGGCAAGCTTGCCGTGGCCGATTTCACGCCGCTTGGGCGTGCCCATGAAACCGGTCTCGCCCACGCAGTAGGGCGGGAAGTTGTAGTGGAGCATGAATGGCTCGCGCCGCTCGCCTTCGATGGCGTCGATGATCTGCGCATCCCGGCCGGTCCCCAGCGTGGTGACCACGATCGCCTGGGTCTCGCCGCGGGTGAAAATCGCCGAGCCATGGGTCCGTGGCAGCGTGCCCACCTCGATATCGATGGGCCGCACCGTGCGCTGATCACGGCCGTCGATGCGCGGATGACCGGCCAGGACCCGGCCCCGGACGATCTTTTTCTCGAGGCCCTTGAACGCCTCGCCCACCGCCTCGGCATCATAGCCCTGCGGGTTTTCGTCATCGGCCACCAGCTGGCTGTTGACCTGCTCGCGGGCCGCCGCGACCGCCTCTTGCCGGGCCTGCTTATCGGCAATCCCATAGGCCTCGGTCAGCGGCGCCTCGGCAAGTTCCCGGACCCGCTCGGCGAGTGTTTCGTCCGTTGGCGCCGGCTGCCAGTCCCAGCGGGGCTTGCCCGCCTCGGCGGCAAGCTCGTTGATGGCGTTGATCGCCGTCTGCATCTGCTCATGGCCGTGCAGCACCGCATCCAGCATGGTCTGCTCGGAGAGCCGGTTGGCCTCGGACTCGACCATCAGCACAGCGTCCGCCGTCCCCGCCACCACCAGGTCGAGCTCGGAGTCCTCAAGCTGACTGAAGGTGGGGTTGAGCAGAAAGCCGCCGTCCTTGTACCCGACCCGGGCCGCACCAATCGGCCCGTCGAAGGGCACCCCCGAGACGGCCAACGCCGCCGAGGTACCGATCATGGCGGGGATGTCGGCGTCCACTTCGGGATTCATCGAGATCACCGTGGCGATGACCTGCACCTCGTTGGAGAACCCTTCCGGAAACAGCGGCCGGATGGGCCGGTCAATCAGCCGCGAGACCAGGGTTTCTTTTTCGGAGGGACGGCCCTCGCGTTTGAAAAAGCCCCCCGGGATCTTGCCGGCGGCGTAGGTGCGCTCCTGGTAGTTGACCGTCAGCGGAAGGAAGCTGCGCCCGGGCACCTCCTCGCGCTTGCCCACCACGGTGACAAGCACCACGGTGTCGGACATGTTGACCATCACGGCGCCGGTGGCCTGTCGGGCCAGCTTGCCGGTCTCGAGTGTGACGGTGTGTTCACCGAACTGGAACGATTTCTTCACGGCTGGAGTCACTGCGGTTTCACCCTTGATCGTTGAATGTGGTCTTACTTACGCAGACCAAGACGCTCGATGACGGTCTGATAGCGCTCGAGGCTTTTGCGATGCAGGTAGTCCAGCAACTGCCGGCGCTGATTGACCAGCTTGAGCAGGCCGCGGCGGGAGTGATGATCCTGCTTGTGAGAAGAGAAATGTTCGGTGAGATGCTGGATGCGGGCAGTGAGAAGGGCGATCTGGACTTCCGGCGAACCGGTATCCCCTTCGGATCGGCCGTAATCGCGGACGATCTCCTGTTTCTGCTGGGCGCTGAGTGACATCAATGACTCCTGGTTAACTCGCTGTTTTTTCGCAAAGCGTGCATTCTAGCCGCCGCCGTGCCGCTGAACAAGCAACCGACGCGGCACGGCTTGCCCGTCGGCATCCATGGTGGCGATGCCCAGCAACACCCTGCCCGGGCCGTAGACCCGCAGCAGGGTCTTATCCGGCAGATCCGTCCGCCCGGCGGCCACCGCCTGGCCATGACCGAACCGCCGTGCCGCCGTCGCGTCGAGGTGCACATCGGGACGGTCGACGAGGGCCGTGTCGATGGGTTGCAGCCATTCCCGCCAGGCCTCGGCGTTATCGCCCGCGGCGTCTTCCAACGCCTCGAGGGATACCATGTCGGGCTCGATAAAAGGCCCCAGGGCGGTCCGCCGCAGGGCCTCGACATGGGCGCCACAGCCGAGCGCCTCGCCGATATCGGCGACCAGACTGCGCACATAGGTGCCCTTGGAGCAGTCAATGGCAAGCGCCAGGCGGTCGTCGTCGATCAGCTCGCCATCGAGGGCGTTGATGGTGACCGCCCGCGGGGGGCGATCCACCTCGACCCCGGCCCGGGCCAGCTCGTGCAGGCGCTGGCCGTTGTGCTTGAGTGCCGAAAACATCGGCGGTATCTGCTGCTGCGGACCGCGAAATGACGCGAGGATCGATTCGAGGCGCTGGGCGTCGATATCAGGTACCGGCCGACGATCCAGCACCGCGCCGTCGGCATCGGCCGAATCGGTGGTCACACCCAGCCGGGCCATGGCGGTGTAGCGTTTGTCGGCATCCAGCAACCAGCCACTGACCTTGGTGGCTTCGCCGAAACACAGCACCAGCAGACCACTGGCCAACGGATCAAGGCTGCCGGTGTGGCCGGCCTTGCGGGCGTCCAGCAGCTTCGCCACACGCCGAAGCGCCCGATTGGATGTCACCCCGGTGGGTTTATCCAGCAGGATGATGCCGTCGATATCGCGCCCGCGTCGTCTGGCCATGCGCCGGATCAATCGCCGGTGGACTGATCGTTGTCATCACCGACCGCATCATCGATCAGCCGGGTCAGCCGCGCCCCCTGATCGAATACCGGATCGTAGTGGAAACGCGGCGCCGGCACGGTACGAAGCCGCATGCGGCTGGCCAGTTGACGACGCAGAAAACCGGCGGCGCCGTTGAGCGCATCCACCATCTGCCGGGACGCCGCCTCGTCCATCCCCAGGCCGGTGACATAGATCTCGGCATGACCGAGATCGCGGGTCACCCGGACCTCCGAGACGGTCACCGACCCCACCCGCGGGTCGCGGATTTCATCGCGGATCAGCTCGGCCAGCTCGCGCTGGATCTGGTCGGCCACCCGCCGGGTGCGAGAAAAGTCCCTGGGCATCGGGTGCGCTAGAGCGAACGCTCGATGGTGATGCGCTCGTAGCACTCGATCTGGTCACCGGCACGCACATCGTTGTAGTTACGCACACCGATGCCGCATTCGGTCCCCGACTGCACCTCTTTGACGTCGTCCTTGAAGCGCCGCAGCGACTCGAGTTCGCCCTCGAACACCACCACATTGTCGCGCAACACCCGGATCGGATTGCTGCGCCGGACCACACCGTCCACCACCAGACAGCCGGCGATCTGGCCAAGCTGTGACGAGCGAAAGACATCCCGCACCTCGGCGGTGCCGATGATCTGCTCCTGGGTTTCCGGCTCGAGCATCCCGCTGATGGCGTTGCGCAGCTGATCGATGGCGTCGTAGATGATGCTGTAGTAGTGCAGCTCGACGTCATTGTCCTGGGCAAGCCGCCGGGCCTTGGCATCGGCACGCACGTTGAAGCCGATCAAAAGCGCTTCGGAGGCCATCGCCAGGTTGACGTCGGACTCGTTGATCGCGCCCACACCGGTGGCCACCGGGGTAATGCGAACCTCGTCGGTGGACAGGTTGGTGAGCGACTGGGTCAACGCCTCCACCGAGCCCTGGACATCGCCCTTGATCACCAGGTTGACGGTTTTAACGTCCTGCTCCTGGATGTGCGAGAAAAGCTCGTCCATCTTGGCGGCCTTCTGGGCCTGCAGCCGCTTGTCGCGACTCTTCTCGCGACGATGGTCGGCAAGCTCCCGGGCCTTTTTCTCGTCCTCGACCACCAGCACTTCATCACCGGCCTCGGGCAGACCCGAGAGGCCAAGCACAACCGCCGGTGTGGACGGGCCGGCGGATTTCACCCGCTCGCCCCGTTCATCGAGCAGCGCCCGAACCCGGCCGAACTCGGTCCCCGAGAGGATGGTATCGCCCTGTCGCAGCACGCCATTCTGGACCAGCACCGTCGCCACCGGGCCGCGGCCGCGATCCAGACTCGACTCGACCACGATGCCGGCACCGGGGCAGTCGACCACGGCCTTTAACTCGAGCAGCTCGGCCTGCAGCGCCACCGCCTCGAGCAATGCTTCGACACCGGTTCCGTTGAGCGCCGAGCAGTCGATGAACTGGGTATCGCCACCCCATTCCTCGGGAATGACCTCCATGGCGGCCAGTTCATTCTTCACCCGATCCGGATCGGCGTCTTCGCGGTCCATTTTATTGACCGCCACGACAATCGGCACACCGGCGGCCCGGGCGTGTTTGACCGCCTCTTCGGTCTGGGGCATGACGCCGTCGTCGGCGGCCACCACCAGGATGACCACATCCGTGACCTGGGCGCCACGGGCCCGCATGGCCGTAAAGGCCTCATGGCCCGGCGTGTCAAGGAACGTCAGCTCGCCCCGGTCGGTGGGCACCTTGTAGGCACCGATATGCTGGGTGATGCCGCCGGCCTCGCCGGCTGCGACCTTGGCGCGCCGGATATAGTCGAGCAGCGTGGTCTTGCCATGGTCGACATGCCCCATGATGGTGACCACCGGCGGCCGTGGCGCCTCGGTACCCGTGGGCTCGGTGGCCTGGCTCAGCACCTCTTCTTCGAGGTCGTCCTCGCGCACGATGTGCGGGCGATGGCCGAGCTCTTCGACCAGCAGCACGGCGGTGTCCTGGTCGATGGCCTGGTTGATGGTGGCCATGACGCCCTGTTTCATCATCTCCTTGATCAGGTCCGCGGCCTTGACGCTCATGCGCTGGGCCAGCTCGCCCACGGTAATGCTCTCGGGCACCTGAACATCCCGCACCACGGGCGCGGTGGGCTTTTCGAACTCCTGCTGGATTGCCGAGCTGGCGGCACCGGCGGCGCCACCACGTCGGCCGCCACCGGCGGCTTTCTTGCGCGCCTTGCCCTTGCCGCGGGCGGCCTTGCGGGCGGCGCGCTCTTCGGCCTCGCGCTCGCGCTTGGCCTCGGCCTCGAGCCGCTTGCGCTCTTTTTCGTCCTCGATCTCTTTTTTGCGCGCCGCCTCGGAATCGGCCTTCTGCTGTTCGGCCTCGAGATCGGCAATAGAGGTTGCCTCCTCGCTTGCCGCCGCCTCGGACTCGGCCGATGACGCTTCCTCGGCCGGCTCCTCGGCGGCTGCCGACGCCTCGGCGGCTTCGGCCTCGCGCGCGGCCCTGGCCTCGGCTTCCTGGCGGGCCTTTTCCTCGGCCTCATGGCGCGCCGCCTCGGCCGCCTTGATGTCCGCCAGCAGGGCACGCTCCAGCACTTGGGCGTCCTGCTCGGCCGCCTCGGCCTCGACCACGCTGCGCTTGACGTAGGTGCGCTTTTTGCGCACCTCGACGTTCACCGTCTTGCCGGTCGCTGCCCGACTGCCGCGCGCAGCGCGCTTCTCGCCGCCGCCGGCGGGCACCTTGAGCTGGCTGTGGCTGCGTCGCTTGAGCGTGATCTGCGACGGTGTCCCCACCTCGCCCTCTTCGCGCTGACCGTGGGTCTGGCGAATGTGCTCGAGCAACGTGGTCTTTTCCGATTCGGAGAACTCCGCATCCGGATCATCGGTTGACAGTCCCGCCTCTCGCAGCTGCATCAGAAGCCGGTCCAGGGGGACACCTGTTTTTTCGGCAAAATCTCTGACCGTGCTCTGTGACATATTCTTTCCCTCCGTCCCGGAGAACCGGGCTTAGGCCTGGGTATCACCCTCGTCGGCAAACCAGGGCTCCCGCGCCTTCATGATCAGGGCACCCGCGCGGTCGGCGTCGATGCCCTCGATATCCATCAAATCGTCCACCGACTGCTCCGCGAGGTCTTCCATGGTACGGATGCCCTGAGCAGCCAGTGCCCTGGCCGTCGCCTCATCCATCCCTTCCATGCCGAGCAGATCCTCGGCCGGCTCCGACGCCGATTCGGCCTCGGCCTCGCGATTGGCCAACACATCCCGTGCGCGCTGGCGCAGGGCGTTGACCAGGTCTTCGTCAAAACCTTCGACTTCCAGCAGCTCGGTGACCGGCACATAGGCCACCTCCTCGATGCTCGAGAAGCCCTCCTCGACCAGCAGCCCGGCGAGGTCTTCGTCGACATCCAGCTCGCGGACAAACATATCCACCAACTCGGCGGCCTCGGCTTCGCTCTTGGCCTCGGCCTCCTCGGCGGTCATGACGTTGAGCTCCCAGTGGGTCAATTCGCTGGCCAGCCGGACGTTCTGTCCGCCCCGACCAATGGCCTGGGAGAGCTGGTCCTCGGCCACGGCGATGTCCATGCTGCCGCGTTCTTCGTCGACAACGATCGACTCGACCTCGGCCGGGGCCATGGCGTTGATTACAAACTGGGCCGGGTTATCGTTCCACAGGATGATATCGATCCGCTCGCCGGCCAGTTCGTTGGACACCGCCTGAACCCGTGAGCCGCGCATCCCCACACAAGCACCCACCGGATCGATGCGGCTGTCCAGCGCATTGACCGCAATCTTGGCCCGCAGACCCGGGTCACGGGCCGCGCCGAGGATTTCGAGCAGCTCCTGGCCAACCTCCGGCACCTCGATCTTGAACAGCTCGACCAGAAACTCCGGCGCCGAGCGGCTGGCAAAAAGCTGCGGGCCACGGGTTTCTTCGCGGACTTCGCGCAACCAGGCCCGCAACCGGTCGCCGGGCCGGACCGCCTCGCGCGGGATCATCTCTTCACGCGGGATGAACGCCTCGGCGTTGTCGCCCAGATCCAGATACACATTGCCGCGCTCGGCCCGCTTGACGATGCCGGTGATGAGCTCGCCGGCCCGCCCGCGGTAGGCCTCGACCACTTTGGCCCGTTCGGCTTCGCGAACCTTCTGGACAATGACCTGCTTGGCGGCCTGCGCGGCGATGCGGCCAAACTCCACCGACTCCATGGGTTGTTCGATGAAATCGCCCACATTGAGGGCGGGATCGCTCTGCCGGGCCTCACTGAGCGGGATCTGCTGATCCGGGAATTCGATTTCGGCCTCATCGTCCACCACTTCCCAGCGCCGGAAGGTTTCGTAGTCTCCGGTCTGCCGGTCCACCGCCACCCGGGCGGCGATCTCGCCCTCGTGACGTTTCTGGGTTGCCGAGGCCAGCGCGGCCTCAATGGCCTCGAAGATGACTTCCTGCTCGACGCCTTTTTCATTGGCGATCGCATCGACCACCAGCAGAATTTCCTTGCTCATCGTTCTGCGTTCTCCCGATGGGTCCCGTTTCAGGGCTCCAGCTCTACATGCGCGCGATCGATTGCCGCTATCGGCACGGCCACCGTCTCGCCCTGTTCTTCGATCAACACCGCCTCATCCTGCAGCCCGAGCAGCCGGCCGGCGTAGCGCCGGCGCCCGTCAATACGTTCGCGCAGCTTGATGCGGATGGCTTCGCCTGCGAACCGGTCATAGTCGGCGGTCTTGAAGATCGGCCGATCCAGCCCGGGGGAGGAGACCTCCAGCAGGTATTCGCCCGCAATGGGATCTTCGACATCAAGCACACCACTGACCTGATGGCTGACTCGGGCGCAGTCATCCACATCCACCCCGTGCTCTGAGTCGATGAACACGCGAAGCACCGACTCTTTGCCGCTGGGGTGATACTCCACACCCACCAGCTCGTAGCCAAGGCCCTCGACAACGGGCGTCAACAGGTTGATCACACTCTCCGGCGCTTTCATGTCTCCCGATCCGGTCTCTGGCCGGAACAAAAAATGGGCCCGAGGCCCATTTCCAGTGCCGGCCGCCTGCGGCGCCGGCAAAAAAAAAGGCCGCAAGCGGCCTTCTCGAAGATGCCT
This sequence comes from uncultured Ectothiorhodospiraceae bacterium, assembly GCA_913061005.1. Lineage (GTDB taxonomy): Bacteria > Pseudomonadota > Gammaproteobacteria > Nitrococcales > Nitrococcaceae > Spiribacter > Spiribacter pallidus. The sequence goes on from CAJXSH010000003.1 coordinate 76,345, forward strand.
GTTTGGTAGCGGGGGCAGGATTTGAACCTGCGACCTTCGGGTTATGAGCCCGACGAGCTACCGGACTGCTCCACCCCGCAACCGACAATCACTAGGATAGCCATGGGACAGGGTTTTTTCAAGCGCTGCTCCGGCGGCGGCGTCGGCGCAAACGGCGTCGCAGGTCATGCCGGTAGATGAACCCCGGCATGGCGAAGACGGCAAACAGGCAAAGCGCGATGACCCAGAACTCCCAGCCCTGAGACTGAAGCTCGCCCTGGGTACGGTATTCGAGACCGGCCCCGGCGAGGACGATGAGGACAAACATCACCCCCCACTCGAGAAGCCTTATCCACTCGCGCTTGCCACGCCCCCGCGCCGGCCAGACAAAGGCGATGCGCTCGGTGGCCCAGGGCAGATTGGCAGCCAGCACGGCCAGCAACAACAAAACGACAATGGCCGCGCCGGTGCTCATTGACTAGCCCAGACCAAAAACCGCCCGGCAGGTTGCGATCAACGTGTCCGGGAAAAGGCCAAGTAGCAGCACCGCGCCGCCGTTGGCCCACATCAGCACCTGCTGCCCCGATGTCGCCTCGACCGGTTGGGGCGAGTCGACACGGTCAAAGTACACGGCCTTGAGTACCCGCAGATAGTAGAACGCGCCGATCACCGCAAAGACCACCGCAAGCACGGCAAGCCAGATCAGTCCGGCTTCTACCAGCGCACTGAGCACCAGCCACTTGGCGTAGAAGCCCACGGTCCCCGGGATCCCGGTCATCGAGAACATCAAAAGCAGCATGACCAGCGCATAACCGCCATGCCGGTCATTGAGCCCGCTGAGATCGTCGATCATGTCGGCCTCGAATCCCCGACGCGAGAGCAGCATGATCATGCCGAAGGCGCCCGCGGCCATGATCCCGTAACTGATGGCATAGAAAAGCGCCGCGGCATAACCCTCGTCGCTGCCGGCGACCAGCCCGAGAAACAGAAAGCCGATGTGCGAGACCGTCGAGTAGGCCAGCATGCGCTTGAAACTCGTCTGCACCAGGGCAAAGAGATTGCCCACCACCAGCGATCCGGCCGCCAGGATGATCCCCATGATCTGCCATTGCGCATGCAGATCGCCGAGTCCATCGGCCATCAAGCGCAGGAACAACGCCAGGGCCGCCACCTTGGGCGCGGTGCCCAGAAAGGCCGTCACCGCCGTCGGTGCCCCCTGGTAGACATCAGGCACCCACATGTGGAACGGCGCGGCACCGAACTTGAAGGCGATGCCAACCAGCGCGAAGGTCATGCCAAAGGCGAGAAGCAGATTGTCCCCTGCCAGGGCCGCGGCGGCGATGTCATTAATAAGCAGGCTGCCCGCGGCACCGTAGATCATCGACATGCCATAGAGCAGCATGCCCGAGGACAGCGCCCCGAGGATGAAGTATTTCATCGCCGCCTCGGCCCCGATCCGGCTGTCGCGATCGAAGGCGACCATGGCGTAGAGGCTGAGCGAGAGCAGCTCAAGCCCCATGTACAGCACCAGCAGGGACGATGCCGAGGCCATGACGAACATCCCCAGCGTGGCCGTGAGCACCAGCAGATAGATTTCGCCCTTGAGCAGGTCGCGGTCACGCAGGTAATCCCGCCCGTAGCCAAGGGTAATAATGGTCAGCCCGGCGATCGCCACCTTGAGCACGGCAGCCAGGCTGTCACTGATGTACATGCCGTTGAAGGTAATGACCGCATCGCCGCCCCAGTGGGTGTGAATCGCCAGTGCCATGGCACCGACCAGCGTTGCCTGGGTCAGATAGAAGGCCAGCAGCGACTCCCCGCCGCGGTCGAACAGATCGGCGATGAGCACCACGCAGAGCATGACCCCGAGCCAGATCTCCGGGGCGGCCAGTGCAAATTGGGGCATCTCAAAGGGCATGTTGATCCTCGGGCCAGGGCTAGAAGGTGGGCACCACGATACGGAACAGGGCGTCGAGCGAGGGCTCCATCACCTCGACAAGCGGTGCCGGGTAGACACCAACGGCGATGATCGCCACCGCGAGGGTGCCCAGTAGCAGCCGCTCGCGCGGCGTCACGTCGGTGAGCGTGTCGACGTGTTCGTTGTCGACCTCGCCGTAGACCACCCGTTTGATCATCCAAAGGCTGTAGGCGGCGCCCAGAATCAGGGTCAACGCGGCGATGGCGGCATACCAGAACCCGGCCTGGAAGCTGGCCAGCACAATCATGAACTCGCCGACAAAACCGGACGTGCCCGGCAGACCCGCGTTGGCCATGGCGAACAGCACGAAGAATCCGGCAAAGACCGGCATTTTGCTGGCCACACCGCCGTAGTCGGCGATCCGACGGGTGTGCATGCGATCGTAGAGCACGCCCACGCACAGAAACATGGCCGCCGAGACAAACCCGTGGGAGATCATCTGCACCATGCCGCCTTCAAGCGCGAGCAGCGCCCCATCGCGGCTGCCGCTGCCGGCGAGGATACGAAAGATCAGGAAAAACCCCAGGGTGACAAATCCCATGTGGGCGATCGACGAGTAGGCGATCAGCTTTTTGAGATCGGCCTGCACCATCGCCACCAGCCCGATGTAGACCACCGCGATCAGCGACAGACCAATCAAAAGCCAGTCCAGGGCCATACTCGCCTCGGGGGCGATGGGCAGCGAAAAGCGCAAAAAGCCGTACCCCCCGATCTTGAGGGTGATCGCCGCGAGGATCACCGAGCCTCCCGTGGGCGCCTCGACGTGGGCGTCGGGCAGCCAGGTATGCACCGGAAACATGGGCACCTTGACGGCAAATGCCGCCAGAAACGCCAAAAACAGCACCATCTGTGTCGCCAGTGGCAGCTGCAGGCCGTAGAAATCCTGAATGGCAAAGCTGCCCGCCTCGGTGCGCAGGTAAATGAGGGCGATGAGCATCATCACCGAGCCGAGGAAGGTGTAGAGGAAGAACTTCAGCGTCGCATAGATGCGGTTTGGGCCGCCCCAGATACCGATGATCAGAAACATCGGAATGAGCATGGCCTCGAAGAAAACATAAAAGAGGATGGCATCCAGCGCGCTGAACACGCCGATCATGATCCCCTCCATGATCAAAAAGGCGGCCAGATACTGGGCCGGTTTGTACTGCACCACTTCCCAGGCGGCGACCACCACCAGCAGCGTGGCAAAGGCGGTCAGCACCACCAGCGGCATGGAAATGCCATCGACGCCCAGGTAGTACTGGATGCCAAAGGCACTGATCCAGTCCGCCCGCTCGATAAACTGCATGCCGGCCACACCGGCTTCGAACGCCACCCACAGCCCCACGGCCAGCGCGAACACCAGCGCCGCGACCCCCAGGGCAAACCAGCGCGCACGAGCGGCATCATCCCGGCCGGCCACCAGTACGCCGATCCCCCCGAGTACCGGCAGCCAGACCAACAGGCTTAACAAAGGCCATCCCTCCAACATCTCAGAACCATCCCTGCCAGCGCCCGACAAACACCGTCAGCAGCAACAGCAGCCCGATGATCATCGCGAAGGCGTAGTGGTAGAGGTACCCGGACTGCACCCCACGCAGCCCCTGGGCCAGCCGCCCGATGGTGCGGGCGGTGCCATTGACGATGACCCCGTCGATAATCGCCTGATCGCCGCCGCGCCAGAAAAGCGCCCCCAGCTGCCGGCCACCACCGGCAAAGCCGTCGCGGTAGAGCTCATCGAATCCGTATTTGCGCTCGAGCACCGCGATCAGCGGTGCCATCGGGCGGGTCAGCGCCGGCCGCAGATCGGGCCGGGCGATGTAGAAAAACCAGGCCACCACCGCGCCCGCCACAGCCAGCCAGAATGCCGGGTTGACCGCCGCGTGCAGCCCGAAAGCCAGCGGGCCATGGAAGGTTTCACCCTTTTTGGCGAGCACATCGTTGTCGCTCAGAACGTGGATCGCTTCATCAAAGAAGCCGCCGAAGAGCATCGGCTCGATGGTGAAATAGCCAATCACCACCGATGGCACGGCCAGTGCCACCAGCGGCCACTGCATGACCGGCAGGACGTAGCCGGGCAGATGGCTGATATGGGCCTTGGCGTGGGGGTCGATCCGCTCCTCACCCCAGAAGACCATGAAATACAGGCGGAAACTGTACAAAGCGGTGATGAACACGCCCAGCAGGACCGCCCAGTAGGCGAATCCGGCGCCGAAGCGGTCCGCGGCATGGACCGCCTCGATGATCACATCCTTGGAGTAGTAGCCCGAGAAAAACGGCGTGCCGACCAGCGCCAGCGTGCCCAGGAGCATGGTGATATGGGTCATCGGCAGGTAGCGACGCAGATTGCCCATCCGGCGCATGTCCTGCTCGTGGTGCAGGGCCACGATGACCGCCCCGGCCCCGAGAAACAGCAGCGCCTTGAAAAAGGCATGGGTCATCAGATGGAAAACGCCCGCGGCGTAGGCCGAAGCGCCCAGGGCCACGAACATGTACCCGAGCTGCGAGAGTGTGGAATAGGCGATCACCCGCTTGATGTCGTTCTGGACCAGCCCGACAAGCCCCATGAAAAGCGCCGTCACAGCACCCAGGACCAGCACCACCGACAGCGCCGCATCCGAGAGCTCGAAAATCGGCGACATCCGGGCCACCAGAAAGATGCCGGCGGTGACCATGGTGGCGGCGTGGATCAGCGCCGAGATGGGGGTCGGCCCCTCCATGGAATCGGGCAGCCAGACATGCAAGGGCACCTGCGCCGATTTGCCCATGGCGCCGATGAAAAGCAATACACCGGCGACGGTGGCCACCAGGGCCTCGGTGCCGAAGATCGACAGACTCATATCCGGTCGCAGGGTGGCGGCGGCGAACACCTCGCCGTAGTCCAGGCTGCCGTAGTACATCAACACCGCCGCGATGCCGAGCAGAAAGCCAAAATCCCCGACCCGGTTGACCAGAAACGCCTTGAGGTTGGCGAAGATCGCCGATTCTTTGCGGTAGTAGAAGCCGATGAGCAGATAGGAAACCAGGCCGACCGCCTCCCAGCCGAAGAAAAGCTGCAGGAAGTTATTGGCCATCACCAGCATCAGCATGGCGAAGGTAAAAAGATTGATATAGCTGAAAAAGCGCTGGTAGCCGGCGTCGTCGTGCATGTAGCCGATGGTGTAGACATGCACCGCCAGCGAGACGCTGGTGACCACCACCATCATGACCGCCGTCAGCCGGTCGATCAAAAAGCCCACCTCGAGGCTCAGCCCGCCAACCTGGGCCCACTGATAGAGGGTTTCATCGAAAACCGGGGCCCCGCCCCAGACATGCTGATAGAGCACCCAGAGCGAGCCGAGCGCCGAGACGGCCACCGCCGCCACGGCAATCCGCGCCGCATTGGACCGGCCGATGACATTGCCGGCCAGCCCGGCAATGACGGCACCGAAAAGCGGTGCGAGGACGACAAGCAGATAGATGGTCTTCATCGCCTAGCCCCGCATGCTGTCCAGGTCGCCGACATTGATCGTGTCCCGGTTGCGGAACAGGACCACCAGGATCGCCAGGCCAATTGCCGACTCGGCCGCGGCCACGGTCAGAATGAAGAAGACAAAGACCTGGCCATGGATGTCGCCGAGGAAATGGGAAAAGGCAATGAAGTTGAAATTCACCGCCAGCAGGATGAGTTCGATGGACATCAAAAGCACGATGGCGTTTTTGCGATTGAGGAATATCCCTGCCATTCCGATCGCAAAAAGCAGTGCGCTGAGTGCCAGGTAGTCTGAAAGCGCTAACATGGGGTTCCCGGTTGAGTTTATCGTTCGTCGTCGACTTCGCTTGGCATTCTCACCAGCCGCAGGCGGTCATCCTTGCGGGTGCGCACCTGGGCCGAAATATCCTGATGCTTGGTATCGGCGCGCCGCCGATGGGTCAGCATGATCGCCGCGATGATGGCCAGCAGCAGCACAATGGCCGCAAGCTCGAACGGGTAGACATAGACGGTGTAGAGCACACTGCCGAGCAGTCGGATGTTGTTGCCCCCTGCGCCGGATTCGCCGGCCGCATCGGCCAGCGCCAGCGACACCTGCCCCTCACCGACCCCCGCGCCGATCACCAGCAGCATCTGCAACACCATCACCACACCGACCAACGCCCCCAGCGGCAGGTAACGGGCAAACCCCTCGCGGATCACCGAGATGTTGATATCGAGCATCATCACGACGAACAAGAAAAGCACCATCACCGCCCCGACATAGACCAGCACCAGGGCGATCCCGAGAAACTCTGCCTCGGCGAGCAGCCACAACGCGGCGCTGGTGAAGAACGCCAGAACCAGTGACAGCGCCGAGTGAACCGGATTGCGTGCCGTGATGACCAGCATCGCGGCCAGCAGCAGTATCGCCGCGAAGACGTAGAAAATTACCTTCTCGATCACTTTGTGCCCTCGGCTTCGCCGGTTCTAGCGGTACGGTGCGTCCGCCGCCCGGTCTTCTGCCAGCTGTGCTTCGTATTGATCCCCGACCGCGAGCAGATCGCTTTTGTGCATGATCTGCTCGCCGCGCTGTTCGAAATGATACTCGTGGATGCGGGTCTCGACGATGGAGTCGACGGGGCAGGATTCCTCGCAGAACCCGCAGTAGATGCATTTGAAAAGGTCGATGTCATAGCGCGTGGTCCGACGGGTTCCGTCGTCACGCTGCTCGGACTCGATGGTGATCGCCAGCGCCGGGCATACCGCCTCGCAGAGCTTGCAGGCAATGCACCGCTCCTCGCCGTTGGGATAGCGCCGCAGTGCATGCAGTCCGCGGAACCGCGGCGACTGGGGGGCCTTCTCCTCGGGGTATTCGAGGGTGTATTTGGCGTCAAACAGATGCTTACCGGTCAGGCGCATCCCCTTGAGCAGCTCGGTGAGCATGAAAGTGCTGAAAAATTCCTTGACTGCCTGCATGGTCACACTCGCTGTCAGAACCAGGGCCCGAAATCGGTGAGGATCATACCCGAAACCACCACCAGCCAGACCACCGTGACCGGTATCAGCACCTTCCACCCCAGGCGCATGATCTGATCATACCGGTAGCGCGGGAATGTGCCCCGGAACCAGATATAGAGAAACAGAAATACACAGGTCTTGAGCACGAACCAGACAATGCCCGGCACCCAGGCAAACATCGGGCCGAGCAGCGGTAGCCCGTGGAAGGGCGAATACCAGCCGCCTAAAAACATAATGGCCGCCAGACCCGAGATGAGGATCATGTTGGCGTACTCGGCGAGGAAGAAGATCGCAAAGGCCATGCCCGAGTACTCGACGTGAAACCCGGCCACGATCTCGGACTCGCCCTCGGCGACGTCAAAGGGCAAGCGGTTGGTTTCGGCTACACCGGAGATCCAGTAGACGACAAACAATGGCAACAGCGGCAGCCAGAACCAGTTCCAGATCGGCCCCTCCTGGGCGCGAATGATCTCGCCCATGTTGAGGCTGCCGGCGGCCATGAGCACGCCCACCAGGGCAAAGCCCATGGCGATTTCGTAAGAGACCACCTGTGCGCCGGCCCGCAGCGCACCAAGCAGGGCATATTTGGAGTTGGAGGCCCAGCCCGCAAGGATAATGCCGTAGACCCCCATCGAGGTCATCGCCAGCACGTAGAGCAGCCCGGCGTTGATATCGGCAATGACCAGCCCGTCGCCAAGCGGCAGGACCGCCCAGGCGGCCAGCGCCGGCATGATCGAGAGCATCGGCGCGAGCACGAACAAAAACCGGTTGGCGTTCTGTGGCAGCACCACCTCTTTCATCAACAGCTTCAGGGCATCGGCGATGGGCTGGAGCAGACCATGCCAGCCGACCCGGTTCGGCCCGCGCCGCAGCTGCATGGCGCTGATGATCTTGCGCTCGGCGTAGGTCATGTACGCCACCGCCAGAAAAAGCGGTATGACCAGGGCCACGATCTTGGCCATGATCCAGCTCAGCTCGATCAGCCCGCTCATTCGCCGCCTCCGTCGACCCGCAGGGTCGCCGGGCCGATCAGCCCCCCCAGGCCCTCGCTGTGGACGAGCCCTGCAGCCAGCCAGAAGCTCCCGGCAGGCACCTGGTCGCTGGGCCGGGCCGGCAGCGTCCGCGTGACACCGGCCTGCTCGACCACCACCGAATCGCCCTCGGCAATGCCCAGCCGCTCGGCGTCCTCGGGGGCGATCTCGACCACGGCCTCACCGGCATGCACCGACGCCTGCAGCGAGGGCGCATGACGGACCAGCGGATCGCCGCCGAACATCGCCGGCCAGCCCACGCGCAGCATCCCCTCCACTGGCTGAGGCGTCGGCGCGCCGTCCGCCGTCGGGGTTGCGGCTTTGGCCTCACCCGCCACGGCGCGGATTTCGTGATGGATCTCATCCGGTGCCTGGTAGTTAAAGCCGTCCAGCTCGAGGACATTGGCCAGCACACGCAATACCCGCCACCCCGGGCGGGCATCGCCCTGGGGCTTGGCACAGCCGGCGAATGTCTGCCACTGCCCCTCGGCATTGACCAATGTGCCCGCCGTCTCGCCCAGCGTGGCCACCGGCAGCAGGACATCGGCCCCGGCGCGAAGCGCCGGCGAATCGAAGGCCGCCATCGCCACCACACAGTCGGCGTGGGCCAATGCCTCGATCGTGGCCGCGCCATCGAAGTGATCGTGTTCCGGTTCGATGCCGTTGAGCAGATAGCCGCGGCGGGGCCGGGTCACCATGGCCCTCGCATCCAGGCCGCTGGCTGCCTGGCCATCGGCACGCCGCCCCGGGACCGCTCCGGCGATCCAGCCGCCCGCGGCGTTACTGCCATCGGTGAGCTCGCCGTAGTCGGTCTGGGTCATGGCGGCCAGGCGACCGGCCAGCCAGCGCAACTCGGCACCGGCCGGATGGGCCTCGGCCAGGCCGCCCATCAGTACCACCGCGTTGTCGGCATCGAGCAGGTGCCCGGCCATGGCCGTGGCCTGCGCGTCCGGCGCCTCGTCACCAATCCAGCCGGCAAGCGCCTCAGGCTCGGCCTGCCCGGTCCGCCCGGCCACGGCGCGAACCACCGCGGCCAGCGTCCTGGCCATCTCGCCGGCGGGCACCACCGCGTCGACGGCAAGATCGATATTCCAGTCAAAGCCCCGGGGGTTGAGCGCCATGATCGCGCCGCCGCGGATGGCGGCCTTGCGCAGGCGGTGATTGGCGAGGGGCTGCTCGTGGCGCGGATAGCCGCCGACAATCAGGGCCGCATCCACCGCCTCCAAGCCGGCAATGGAGCCGGTCAGCCCCGGAAACCCGTCGCCGGCGACCCCGTCGCGGAAATCGCCGCGCCGCAGACGGGTATCGATATGGTCACTGCCGAGCGCTCGCACGATCCGGGCGGTCAAGTACATCTCTTCGAGGCTGGCCGAGGGCGAGACCAGTGCCCCGAGGGCGTCGCCGCCGTGCTGGGCGACCACATCGCGAAGGCCGTTGGCAGCGGCCTCGATGGCGGTCTGCCAGTCGACGGTATGCCAGGTATCGCCTTCACGGATCTGAGGCGCAGCCAGTCGCTCGGCGCTGTAGATGCCCTCGTAGGAGAAGCGGTCGCGGTCGCTGATCCAGCACTCGTTGATCGCCTCGTTATCCCGCGGGACGACGCGTTTGACGGTGCCCCGGACCTGATGCAGATCGATATTGGAGCCCAGACAGTCGTGGGGCGCCACACCGGGGTGGCTGAGCATCTCCCAGGACCGGGCGCTGAATCGGTAAGGCCGCGATGTCAGCGCCCCCACCGGACAGAGATCGATGACATTGCCCGAGAGCTCGGAGTGGACGCCGCTACCGACCAGGGTACTGATTTCGGTGTGCTCACCACGGAACATGGCCCCCAGCTCGGAGGTGCCGGCCACTTCGTCCAGAAACCGGACACAGCGGGTGCAATGGATGCAACGGGTCATCTCGGTGGCAATCAGCGGGCCCAGGTTCTCGTCCTTGACCACCCGCTTGCGCTCGACGAAACGCGAGACGCTGCGGCCATAGCCCAGCGCCAGGTCCTGCAGCTCGCATTCACCGCCCTGATCGCAAATGGGACAGTCCAGCGGGTGGTTGATGAGCAGAAACTCCATCACCCCCTTCTGTGCCTTGAGTGCCCGCTCGGAGGCGGTCCGCACCACCATGCCGTCGGCGACGGTCGTAATGCAGGCCGGCAGCGGCTTGGGCGCGGGTCGCCCGCCCATTTCCACATCCACCAGGCACATCCGGCAGTTGGCCGGCGCCGAGAGCTTGCTGTGGTAGCAAAAACGCGGGATGTCGATGCCGTGTTCGTCAGCCACCGCAATGATCGAGGCCCCCTTGGGCGCCTCGATGGCGCGGCCATCAATCTCGACGGTGACCGTCTCGGGGGCCTGGGTCTTGACTTCTGCGCTCATGCCGCCGCCTCGAGTATGGAACGCTTGTGCTCGATGTAGTACTCGAACTCATGCCGCCAGTGCTTGAGCACCCCCTGCACCGGCCAGGCAGCCGCCTCACCGAACGCGCAGATGGTGTGACCGGCAATCTGTCCGGCCGCCGACTCGAGCAGCTCGATGTCCTCGGGCCGGCCGTTGCCTTCGTAGATGCGCTTGATCACCCGATACATCCAGCCCGTCCCCTCGCGGCACGGAGTGCACTGGCCACAGGACTCGGCGTAGTAGAAACGGCTGATGCGCAGGATGGCCTGGACCATATCGGTGGTCTCGTCCATTACCACGACACCACCGGAGCCCAGCGCCGAGCCGGCCTCGGCCAGGGCGTCGTAGTCCATGGTGAGCTCGAGCATCTGATCCCCCGGGATCATGGGCATTGACGAGCCGCCGGGGATGACCGCTTTGAGCCGCCGGCCGTGCCAGACACCACCGGCCATCTCGAGCAGATCGCGGAACGGTGTGCCCAGCGGAATCTCGAAGTTGCCGGGTTTGGCGACATGGCCCGAGACCGAGAAGATTTTCATGCCCCCGTTGTTGGGCTTGCCCAACTCGAGAAACCAGTCGGCGCCATTGCGGATGATCGCCGGCACCGAGGCCAGGGTCTCGGTGTTGTTAATGGTCGTGGGCCGGCCATAGACCCCCGCCTGCGCCGGAAACGGCGGCTTGTTGCGGGGCATGCCCTTTTTGCCCTCAAGCGACTCCATCAGTGCCGATTCTTCGCCGCAGATATAGGCGCCGGCACCGATGTAGTTGTGGATTTCGTAATCGAAGCCCGAGCCCAGGATGTCGCGGCCCAGATAGCCGGCGTTGCGGGCCTCGGCCACCGCCTGCTCCATGCGGCTGAAAGGCTCTTTCATGAACTCGCCGCGCATGTAGTTGTAGCCCACGGTCACGCCCATGGCATAGCCGGCGATGATCATGCCCTCGACCACGGCGTGCGGGTTGTAGCGCAGGATGTCCCGATCCTTGCAGGTGCCCGGCTCGGACTCGTCCGAGTTGCAGAGCAGGTATTTCTCGCCCGGCGCATTGCGCGGCATGAAGCTCCACTTCATGCCCGCCGGAAATCCGGCCCCGCCCCGGCCGCGGAGATTGGCGGTCTTGACCTCTTCGATGACATCCTCCGGGCTCATCCCCTCGCGAAGGATCCGCTCGAGGGCCTGGTAGCCACCGGTGGCCCGGTAGTTTTCGAGTGTCCAGGGCTCGTCGTATTGCAGCGTTGTGTAGCAGACGTTGGTCATGGCTACTCCAGCTCGTCGAGGATTTGGTCGATCTTCTCAGGCGTCAGATCGGTGTAGTAGGCCTCATCCACCAGCATCATGGGGGCCCCGGCGCACGCGGCGAGGCATTCCTCCTCGCGCTTGAGGGTGATCCGGCCATCCGGGGTGGTCTCCCCCAGGCTGATGCCAAGCCGCTTTTCCACGTGCTCGACGATGTCATCGGCACCGCGGAGCATGCATGAGATGTTGGTACAGATATTGACCTTGTGACGGCCCACCGGTTCGACGTCGAACATGCCGTAGAAGGTCGCCACCTCGTAGACACGGGCCGGCGGCAACCCGAGATAGTCGGCCACCGCATCCATGCGCGCCCGCGGCAACCAGCCACCGCTGTTGTGCTGAACCACATGCAGCGCCGGGATGACAGCGGATCGGCGCCCGTCCGGCGTGTCCGGAAAGCGTGCCAGCCACTGATCGATCTCGGCCTGCTCGGCTTTGCTCAGCCCCTCGGTCAATGCCGCTTCGGCATGGCTCACCGGTCCACCTCCCCGAATACAATATCCAGTGTTCCCATGATGGTGACGACATCCGCCAGCATGTGGCCCTGTGCCATCTCGTCCATGGCCGACATATGCGCAAACCCGGGCGCCCGGAGTTTGAGCCGGTAGGGCTTGTTGGCGCCATCGGAGACGATGTACGCCCCGAACTCGCCCTTGGGCGCCTCGACCGAGGCATAGACCTCGCCCGGTGGCGTGCAATAGCCCTCGGTAAACAGCTTGAAGTGATGGATCAGCGACTCCATGTCGTCTTTCATCTCTTCGCGCGAGGGCGGCGCGATCTTGTGGTCGTTGAGCATGACCGGGCCGTTGTTGCGTCGCAGCCAGTCGATGCATTGACGGATGATCGCCACCGACTGCCGCAGCTCTTCCATCCGCACCAGATAGCGGTCGTAGCAATCGCCGTTGGTGCCCACCGGGATGTCGAATTCCATCCGGTCGTAGACCTCGTAGGGCTGCTTGCGGCGCAGATCCCATTCGACGCCAGAGCCGCGCAGCATCGGGCCGGTGAAGCCCAGCTGCAGCGCCCGCTCGGGCGAGACCACCGCCACGTCCACCAGGCGCTGCTTCCAGATGCGGTTGTCGGTCAGCAGGGTTTCGATCTCTTCGATGGTCCCGCTGAAGCGATCGCAGAACGCCTCGAGAAAGTCCAGCATGCTGCCCTCGCGCTCGGCATTCATCCGCTGGATGTCTTTCTCGTTGTGATACTCGCTGACGCGGTACCGGGGCATCCGGTCGGGCAGGTCCCGATAGACGCCTCCGGGGCGGTAGTAGGTCGCGTGCATCCGCGCCCCGCTGACCGCCTCGTAGCAGTCCATGAGCTCTTCGCGCTCCTTGAACGCGTAGAGAAAGACCGTCATGGCCCCCACATCCAGGCCGTGGGCGCCGATCCACAGCAGGTGATTGAGGATGCGGGTGATCTCGTCGAACATCACCCGGATGTACTGGGCCCGCTCGGGGGGCCGGACACCCAGCAGCTTCTCGATGGCCAGCACGTAGGCATGCTCGTTGCACATCATCGAGACGTAATCGAGCCGGTCCATGTAACCGATGCTCTGGTTGAACGGCTTGGTCTCGGCGAGCTTCTCGGTGGCCCGATGCAGCAGTCCGATATGGGGGTCGGCGCGACGCACCACCTCGCCGTCCATCTCGAGGACCAGACGCAACACCCCGTGGGCGGCGGGATGCTGGGGGCCGAAGTTCACCGTATAGCTGCTGATCTCAGGCATCGGCTGCTCCCTCTGCCGGGTCGGCGTAGCGGTTGTCATCGCGGATCACCCGGGGCACGAGCACCCGCGGCTCGATCGAGACCGGCTCGTAGACCACCCGCCCGCGATTTTCGTCGTACCGGACTTCGACATTGCCAATGAGCGGGAAATCCTTGCGGAACGGGTGCCCGACAAAGCCGTAGTCGGTGAGGATGCGCCGCAGATCCGGATGGCCGTTGAACACGATGCCATAGAGATCGAAAGCCTCGCGCTCCTGCCAGTTGGCCGACGCCCATAGCGGGACAATGGAATCGAGCATGGGCAGATCGTCGTCGGCGGCAAAACAGCGCACGCGAATGCGGTGGTTATGCTGGATGGATAGCAGATGGTAGACCGCCGCAAAACGGCGCCCCGTGTTGGCGCTGATGGGCTGGACCCCATAAATGCCGGTCAACCCCAACCGGCCCGTGGTAAAGCCATCCACCCCTCGCGAGAACCCGGTGTTGGTGGCCTCATCGGTGATCCACTCGTCCTCGCCATAGGCGGCGTAATCCACCCCGGCGATATCGAGCAACTGCGCAAAGGCCAGTTCATCATGGTCGCGCAGCGTTTCCATCGCGGTATACAGCCCCGCCGGAGCGACCTCGATATCGACCTCGCCGTAGTCCTGCTTTGCCGCGACCAGGTGATCACCCAGCGCGCGTTTGACCGCCTCCAGCAATGTTTCGGTCTTGCTCGGCATAGGGGCTCCTCAGCGGGCGATGGTATTGGTGCGACGGATCTTGTTCTGAAGCTGCACGACGCCGTAGAGCAGTGCCTCGGCCGTGGGCGGACAGCCCGGGACGTAGATGTCCACCGGGACGATACGATCGCAACCGCGGGTGACCGAGTAGGAGTAGTGGTAATACCCGCCGCCGTTGGCGCACGAGCCCATGGAGATCACCCATTTGGGATCGGGCATCTGGTCATAGACCCGGCGCAGGGCCGGCGCCATTTTGTTGACCAGTGTGCCGGCGACGATCATGACATCGGACTGCCGGGGCGAGGGCCGGAAGATCAGTCCCAGCCGGTCCATGTCGTAGCGCGCCGCACCGGCATGCATCATCTCGACCGCGCAACAGGCCAGCCCGAAGGTCATCGGCCAGAGCGAGCCGGTGCGCGCCCAGTTGATGAGTTTGTCCGCCGAAGTCGTGACGAACCCCTTCTCGAGAACGCCCTCTATTCCCATTCCAGCGCCCCCTTTTTCCACTCGTACAAAAAGCCGACCAGGAGGACACCGATGAAAATGGCCATGGCGCCAAAGCCGAACAGTCCGATTTCATCGAGCACGATCGCCCAGGGGAAGAGAAAGGCGATCTCCAGGTCGAAGATGATGAACAGTATCGCCACGAGGTAGTAGCGCACGTCGAACTGCATGCGCGAATCCTCGAAGGCCTCGAATCCGCATTCGTAAGGTGTGAGCTTTTCGTGCTCGGGGCGGTGCGGCGCCAGGATGAACCCGGCTGCCAGCGGCGCGATACCGATCCCCATGGCAAGGACGATGAACACAAGGATCGGCAGGTAACTCTCGACCATAAGCGACGGGGCCCCGTGCAAGCGTTGGGTCAACGGTTGGGCTGGTGCGGATGGCCGGACTCGAACCGGCACGGCTTGCGCCACTGCCCCCTCAAGACAGCGTGTCTACCAGTTCCACCACATCCGCGTGTCGGTAGCGCTCAACCTATTGGAATAGTACCAGTCTTGCCATGACCGGACAACGCGAAACCGCCGGGTTGCCCCGCCTGGCGCCGGCGCCGGGGGTGGCTGGCTACTCCGGAGCGGGGGCCGGCGCCGGGGCCGACGATGCGTTGCCCCCACCGGCGGTGGCACTGTCCGGCTCGCGCGGGGTCGCCGGCGCGGTCTCCGGGCTTGTGGCCGGGGCCGTTTCGACGCGATCGACCACGCTCTCGCCCTCGCCAAAGGTGCCGGCCATGATGGCGAGCGTCAGGCTGGTGACAAAAAACCCGACTCCCAGAAACCCGGTCAGGCGACCCAGAAACGACGCCGAACCCCGGGCGCCGAACACCGTGCTCGACGCGCCACTGCCAAACGCGGCACCGGCATCGGCCCCCTTGCCGTGCTGCAGCAGCACCACGCCGATCAGCACCGCAGCCAGCACCAGATGAATCACCAAAACTATCGTATACATCGCCACTTCAATCGTTGTTACTGATGCGGGGGTCAGCCCCGCGCTGCCGCGGCACAAATGGCCGCGAACGAATCCGCCTGCAGCGAAGCGCCACCAATCAGCCCCCCGTCGACATCCGGTTGGGCGAGCAACGCCTCGGCGTTGTCCGCTTTCATGCTGCCGCCATAGAGAATGCGCATGGCATCGGCCGCTGAACCCCCCAGGCGCTCGGCGAGTAGCCCACGGATGAAGCCATGCACCTGTTGCGCCTGTTCGGCACTGGCGGTCCGCCCGGTGCCGATCGCCCAGACCGGCTCGTAGGCGATCACCCCCTCGCCCAGGCCCTCGGCGCCCAGGCGATCCAGTACCCCGTGGATCTGCGCGGCCACGGTGGCCTCGGTCCGATCGGCCTCACGCGCCTCGAGGGTCTCGCCGACACAGAGGATGGGCCGCAGCCCCGCGGCCAGTGCCTGGCCACAGCGTGCCGCGATCAAAGCTTCGTCCTCGCCGTAGTACTGCCGCCGTTCGGAGTGGCCCAGGATGACATACCGCGCGCCCGCATCGGCGATCATGTCCGCGGCAACCTCGCCGGTGCGCGCCCCCTGCGGGGCATCGGCGCAGTTCTGCGCCCCCACGGCAATGGCGCTCTGCGCCAACTCGCCGGCCACCGCGGCAAGATGGATATGCGGTGGGCAGACCACCCGGTCAATGCCCTCAAGCCCATCCAGTCGGTCGCGCAGCGCACCGGCCAGCGCCATCGCATCGGCGCTTAAGCCGTTCATCTTCCAGTTGCCGGCAATCAATGGCCTACGCATGTCATCCCCGTTCACCGATAAAGCCCGGGGAGGTTAATGCCCGCGCCACCGAGAATCAATTATCCAGCGCGGGCGCCCGCTGGCCGCAGAAAGCGGCCACCTGCTCGGCCAGCTCACCGGCCAGCCGCTGCACCCGATCGGCATCCTCGCCTTCGACCATGACCCGCAGGACCGGCTCGGTGCCCGAGGGGCGCAGCAGCACCCGCCCGGCATCGCCCAGATGCCGTTCGAGTGCCGCCACCGCCTGGCTGACCCGTGTGTCTTCCATGGGCCGGCTGTCCCGGGCGATGGGGACGTTGACCATGTGCTGTGGCAGCCGGCTCATGCCGGCCGCCAGCTCGCCCAGCGAGCGGTTGCCCCGGACCGCGGCCTCGAGCACCTGCAGCGCCGAGACGACGCCATCCCCGGTCGTGGTGCGGTCGAGGCAGACGATGTGCCCGGACGACTCGCCGCCCAGCAGCCCTCCGTTGGCCTGGAGCATCTCGAGGACATAGCGGTCGCCGACCCGGGCCCGCATGAACGGAATCCGGCAGCCATCGAGTGCCTGTTCGAGCCCGAGATTGCTCATCTGCGTCCCCACCACCGGGCCCTGCAGGGCCTGATCGTTGTGGCGCTGTCGGGCGATGATCCAGAGCAACTGGTCGCCGTCGAGCACCGCGCCGCTGCCATCGACCATAATCACCCGATCGCCATCGCCGTCGAGGGCGAGCCCGGCATCGGCACCCGCCTCTTGCACCGCGGCCTGGAGTGCTTCGGGGTGGGTGGAGCCGCAGCCGACATTGATATTAAGCCCGTCCGGCTGGTTGGCGATCCGGATCACGCGGGCGCCGAGCTCTTCGAAAACCGCCGGCGCCACCTGGTAGCCGGCGCCGTTGGCGCAGTCGACCACAAGGGTCATCCCGTCGAGCCGCACGCCGTTGCTCAGGCTGTGTTTACAGAACTCGATGTAACGCCCGGGCGCGTCCATCAGCCGGCTGGCCTTGCCGAGGGCCGACGAGGATACGGTGGTCAGCGGCTCGTCGAGCATCGCTTCGATGGCCTGCTCGGCGGCATCGTCCAGCTTGAAACCATCGCCGGAGAAGAACTTGATGCCGTTGTCGTGGTGGCCGTTGTGCGAGGCGCTGATGACGATCCCGGCATTGGCCCGCAGGGTGCGTGTGAGATACGCGGTCGCGGGAGTCGGCATCGGGCCGAGCAACCGGATGTCGAGTCCCGCCGCGGAGAGGCCGGCCTCGAGGGCCGACTCGAACATGTAATTGGAAAGCCGCGTGTCCTTGCCGATGAGCACCTGCCCGGAGCCATGGCGATCGCCCAAGACCCGGCCGGCCGCCCAGCCGAGTTTGAGGACGAAATCGGCGGTGATCGGCGGCTCGCCCACCCGGCCACGGATGCCGTCCGTGCCAAAGTATTGCCTGCTCATACCCCTCGCACTCCCTGCTGCAAACGGGCCTGCTCCAACCCCGGTGCCCCGGCGATGTATTCCATCAAGCGTACCGCGTCGAGGGTCTCCGCGACATCATGCGCACGGATGATCCGCGCGCCCTTCCATGTCGCCAGCGCCGCCGCCGCCACACTGCCGGCCAGTCGGTCCGGCATCTCACGGCCCAGCACACGGCCGACCAGGGACTTGCGGGACAACCCGGCCAGTACCGGAAGACCGCTGTCGACGATGGCATCAAGTCCACGAAGCAACTGGGCGTTGTGGATGTCGGTCTTGCCAAACCCGAACCCCGGATCCAGTATCAGCCGCTGCCGCGGGATACCCGCCTGGGTGGCCGCCTCGAGGCGCTCGAGCAGAAAGCCGCGCACCGCTTCGACGACGTTGTCATAGCGCGGGTCGTCCTGCATGTCGCGGGGGGTGCCCTGCATGTGCATCAGACAGACCGGCAGCCCCGTGGCCGCCGCGGCCCGGGCGGCACCCTCGCGGCGCAGCGCCATGACATCGTTGATCAACCCGGCGCCGGCCGCGGCGGCCTCGCGCATGACCTCGGGCTTGGAGGTATCGACGGACAGCGGCACCGCGACCACATCACGGATCGCTTCGATCACCGGTATGACCCGGTCGAGCTCTTCCTGCACCGACACCCCCCGGGAACCGGGGCGCGTCGATTCGCCGCCGACGTCGATCACCGCCGCCCCTTCGGCCTCCATGCGCCGGGCATGGTCGATGGCGGCGTCCACCCCAACGAAAGCACCCCCGTCCGAGAAGGAATCGGGGGTGACGTTGAGGATTCCCATCACCTGCGGTCGGGTGAGGTCGAGACCCCGCCCGCCGCAATCGAGCTCAATCGCCATGGGCCATTAATGCTCGCTGGCCGGCTTGCCGACATCGCCTCCCTGGTCGTCGGCGGCTCCGGCCTCGCCGGTGGCGTCGGCATCACCCTCGCCGGCGGTTCCGGTCGGCCGATCATCATCCCGGGGCGGCCGCGGCGTGCGTCCGTTCATGATGTCGTCGATCTGCTCACGGTCGATGGTTTCGTATTTCATCAACGCATCGGACATCCGATGCAGCACATCTTCGTTTTCCTGCAGGATACGCTTGGCCTCGGCGTAGTTCTCCTCGACGATGCGGCGGACCTCCTCGTCGATGGAGTGCGCCGTCTCGTCGGAGATGGTCTTGTGCTGGGTGACCTGATGGCCCAGAAAGACTTCGCCTTCGTCCTCGCCGTAGGCAAGCGGCCCCATCTTGTCCGACAGCCCCCACTTGGTGACCATGTTGCGGGCGATTTCCGTGACCCGCTGGATGTCACTCTGCGCGCCGGTGGTGACCCGCTCGGCGCCAAAGATCATCTCCTCGGCGATGCGCCCGCCAAACAGCCCGCAGATCGAACTGTTCAACCGCTGTCGGGTATAGCTGTAGCGGTCCTCCTCGGGCAGGAACATTGTCACCCCCAGGGCCCGGCCCCGCGGAATGATGGTGACCTTGTGGACCGGGTCGTGCTCGGGGACTTTCAGCCCGACGATGGCGTGGCCGGCCTCGTGGTAGGCCGTCAGCCGCTTCTCATCCTCGGTCATGACCATGGATTTGCGCTCAGCGCCCATCATGATCTTGTCCTTGGCGTCCTCGAAGTCCTGCTGATCCACCACCCGCTTGTTCCGGCGGGCGGCGAAAAGCGCGGCCTCGTTGACCAGATTGGCCAGGTCTGCGCCCGAGAATCCGGGACATCCGCGGGCGATGATGTTGGCATTCACATCATCGGCGAGCGGGGTCTTGTTCATGTGAACGCGAAGGATCTGCTCGCGGCCACGGACATCGGGCAGCGGCACCACCACCTGGCGGTCGAACCGACCGGGACGCAGCAGCGCCGGGTCGAGCACGTCGGGCCGGTTGGTCGCGGCGATGACGATAATGCCTTCGCTACCCTCGAAGCCGTCCATCTCGACCAGCATCTGGTTGAGGGTCTGCTCGCGCTCGTCATGGCCACCCCCCAGGCCCGCACCGCGCTGGCGGCCGACCGCATCGAGCTCGTCGATAAAGATGATGCAGGGCGCCTGCTTTTTGGCCTGGGCGAACATGTCCCGAACCCGCGAGGCGCCGACACCGACAAACATCTCGACAAAGTCCGAGCCCGAGATGCTGAAAAACGGCACCCGCGCCTCGCCGGCGATGGCCTTGGCGAGCAGCGTCTTGCCCGTGCCCGGCGGCCCGACCATGAGCACCCCGCGCGGGATGGTTCCGCCAAGGCGCTGGAACTTGCTGGGGTCACGCAGGAACTCCACCAGCTCGACGACGTCCTGCTTGGCCTCTTCAACGCCGGCCACGTCCTTGAACGTCACCTTGACCTGCTCGTCGGACATCATCTTGGCGCGGCTCTTGCCAAAGGACATGGCGCCACGGCCGCCACCGCCGCCCTGCATCTGGCGCATGAAATAGATCCACACCCCGATGAGCAGCAGGAAGGGGAACCACGAGATGAGGATCTGCAGCAGCATGCTGCGGCCCTCGGGCTCTTCGGCGCGGATGCTCACGCCGTTGTTCATCAGCTGCCCGATCAATGCGTTGTTGTCGGTCTCAGGGCTGTAGGTGCTGAAGTTGGACCCATCGGAGCGCGTCCCGCGGATCACCGGCCCCTTCATGGTCACCGAATCGATCCGTCCGCTGTCCACTTCACCCAGAAACTGGGAGTAAGGCACCTCCTGCGCCGTTGTCCCCTGCTGCTGGAAGTTGCTGAAAACGGACATCAGCACCACGGCGATGACCACCCAGAGAATCAGATTCTTGGCCATGTCGTTCAAGATGGCGTCCCTCGAATCGAAGTGTATGTATCAACCCTACTATGCCTGGAAGCCCCGGGCCAGCAGGTAGACCTCACGGCTGCGACCACGCGAGGCATCCGGCTTGCGGCTCTGGACCCGGTCGAAACGCCCCCGCATCGACGCGAGCAGCGCATCAAAGCCCTGCCCCTGGAACACTTTGACCAACAACCCGCCGCCGGGTTTCAAACGTTGGTGGCAGAAATCCAGCGCCAGCTCGGCGAGCAGCATCGATCGGGGCTGATCCACGGCCTTCTGCCCGGAGAGGTTGGGCGCCATATCCGACAGCACCCAGTCCACCCCCTCGCCGCCGAGGCGTTGGTCGAGCTGCGCCAGGCCTTCGTCGGTGGAGAAATCGCCCTGGATGAAATCCACCCCGGCAATCGCCGGCATCGCCAGCAGATCCATGGCCACCACCCGGCCCCGATGGCCCACCCGCTCGGCGGCGTATTCGCTCCAGCCGCCCGGCGCTGCGCCCAGGTCGACGACGCACTGCCCGGGCTTGAGCAGCTGGTCCCGACGGTCGATTTCTTCGAGCTTGAACACCGCCCGCGACCGCAGTCCCCGACGCTGG
This sequence comes from uncultured Ectothiorhodospiraceae bacterium, assembly GCA_913061005.1. GTDB lineage: Bacteria > Pseudomonadota > Gammaproteobacteria > Nitrococcales > Nitrococcaceae > Spiribacter > Spiribacter pallidus. The sequence goes on from CAJXSH010000003.1 coordinate 97,484, forward strand.
GCGGCTTTGACGTAGGGATCGGAGAAATGCTCATCAAGCCACCGCCGGCTGCCACCCCGCCTCGCCATCGGCTAATCTCCCTCGTCGGGATCCGGACGGATGGCGTCGAGGCTGCGTCGGGTCCGCAGCGCCAGCCAGCCACCGCAGACAAAGCCACAACCCGCCAGCATGGCGAGCTCCACGCCATGCCCCAGATCCAGCCGCCAGACCACGACGGCAACCCCCAGGGCCAGCCCCAGCACCACGGCCAGCTCGAGCTTGATGAGATCGAGCCGCTCGAGCGGATTACTCGTACCGGACCTCGACGATTTCATAGGCGCGCTGACCACCGGGTGTCTGGACATCGACCACGTCCCCCTCTTCCTTGCCGATCAGGGCACGGGCGATGGGCGACTGGACAGAAATGCGGCTTGCCTTGATATCGGCCTCGTCCTCGCCAACGATCTGATAGGTCTTCTCGCTGCCATCCGCCTCGTCGGCGAGCACAACGGTCACGCCGAATACGACCTTGCCGTTGTCGGGCAGGGTGGTGACGTCAATGACCTGGGCGTTGGAGAGCTTGGCCTCGATCTCGGCGATCCGCCCCTCGATGAACCCCTGTTGCTCGCGGGCGGCGTGATACTCGGCGTTCTCCTTGAGATCGCCATGCGAGCGGGCCTCGGCAATGGCATTGATCACCCGCGGCCGCTCCTCGGTTTTCAGCCGGTTGAGCTCGTCACGCAACTGCTCGGCGCCCCGCACCGTCAATGGGGTCTTGCTCATGTCCTGGCCTCCTTGTGCAGATCCTGGAGCGAGCGCACATCGGTGGAGCCCAGATGATCCAGGGCCTGACCGGTGGCGCGTGCACCCGCCATGGTGGTCGTGTAGCAGACCTTGTGGTGAAGCGCTTCACGACGGATGGAGAAGGAATCGGAAATGGCCTGACGTCCCTCGGTGGTGTTGATGATCAGGTCGATTTCGCCGTTTTTGATGGCATCCACCACATGGGGTCGGCCTTCGACCACCTTGTTGATGATTTCGCAGGCCACACCCGCCTCGCGCAGAACCGCTGCCGTTCCCCGGGTGACCACCAGCTCAAAGCCTTTCTGCGCCAGATCGCGGGCAACGGCCACCACCGCGGGCTTGTCCGCATCGCGGACGCTGACAAAGACCCGACCGCCGGTGGGCAGATCCACCCCGGCGGCGAGCTGCGATTTGGCGTAGGCCTCGCCAAAGACCGGCCCCACCCCCATGACCTCGCCGGTGGATTTCATCTCCGGCCCGAGGATTGGATCGACGCCCGGGAATTTGATAAACGGAAAGACCGCTTCCTTGACCGCGTAGCTGGGGGGCATGCGCTCTTTGGTACAGCCCTGCGCGGCAAGGCGCTGGCCGACCATGCAGCGCGCGGCAATCTTGGCAAGCGGCAGGCCCGTCGCCTTGGAGACAAAGGGCACGGTGCGCGATGCCCGCGGGTTGACCTCGAGGACGAAGATCTCCTCGCCCTTGATGGCAAACTGCGCGTTCATCAGCCCCACGACCCCGAGGCGCAGGGCCATGGCCTTCATCTGATCGCGCAGGCGATCACCGATATGCGGCGGCAGACTGTAGGGCGGCAGCGAACAGGCGGAATCGCCCGAGTGCACTCCGGCCTGTTCGATGTGCTCCATGATCCCGCCGATCAGCACATCGTGGCCGTCACACACGGCATCGACATCGACCTCGATGGCGTCATCCAGAAACCGGTCCAGCAGCACCGGCGATTCATTGGAGACCTTCACCGCCTCGTTCATGTACTGCGCCAGTTCGGATTCCTGATAGACGATCTCCATGGCGCGTCCGCCCAGCACATAGGACGGGCGGACCACCAGCGGATAGCCGATCTCGGCCGCCAGCTTGAAGGCCTCGTCGGCGCTGCGGGCGGTGCGATTGGGCGGCTGCTGCAGCCCGGCCTCCTGCAGCAGCCCCTGGAACCGCTCGCGATCCTCGGCCAGGTCGATGGAATCCGGCGTGGTGCCGATGATCGGCGCGCCACAGGCCTCGAGATCGCGGGCCAGCTTGAGCGGTGTCTGGCCACCGTACTGGATGACAATCCCTTCGGGCTTTTCGGTGGCGACGATCTCGAGGACGTCCTCGAGTGTCAGCGGCTCGAAGTAGAGCCGGTCCGAGGTGTCATAGTCGGTGGAGACCGTCTCGGGGTTGCAGTTGACCATGATGGTCTCAAAGCCGTCGTCCCGCAGCGCCAGGGCGGCATGGACGCAGCAGTAATCGAACTCGATGCCCTGGCCGATGCGATTGGGCCCGCCGCCCAGGATCATGACCTTGCGACGATCGGTGGGCGCCGCCTCGTTTTCTTCGTCGTAGCTCGAGTACATGTAGGCCGTGGCGGTGGCGAACTCGGCGGCGCAGGAGTCGACCCGTTTGAACACCGGCCGCACCCCCAGCCCGTGGCGGTGCGCCCGGACCGCCGACTCCGACTCGCCGACAAGCCGGGCGATGCGGGCGTCAGAGAATCCGGCGCGCTTCAAACGCCGCATCGCCGGTTCATCCAGACTGCCGAGGGGCTGGTCTGCGAGGGCCTGCTCCTGGCCGATCAGATCGCCGATCTGGGCAAGGAACCAGGGGTCGATCCAGGTATCATTGAATATCGCCGACAACGCCAGGCCAGCGCGGAACGCATCGGCCACCCACAGCAGGCGCTCGGGCCCGGGGTGGCGGATTTCCTGCACCACCCGATCGCGGTAATCCGGGGCCTCCGCGGACAGACGGGGGTCGAGCCCCTCGAGGCCGTTCTCGAGGCCGCGAAGGGCCTTTTGCAGCGACTCCTGGAAATTGCGGCCGATGGCCATCACCTCGCCGACGGATTTCATCTGCGTGGTCAGCACCGGCTTGGTGCGCATGAACTTCTCGAAGGTAAAGCGCGGGATCTTGGTGACCACATAGTCGATGCTCGGCTCAAATGAGGCCGGTGTCCGCCCGCCGGTGATCTCGTTGCGCAACTCATCGAGCGTGTAGCCCACCGCCAGCTTGGCGGCCACCTTGGCAATGGGAAAGCCCGTGGCCTTCGACGCCAGTGCCGAGGAGCGCGACACCCTGGGGTTCATCTCGATGACGACCAGTCGGCCATTATCGGGGTTGACCGCAAACTGGACGTTCGACCCGCCGGTCTCGACGCCGATCTCGCGCAATACCGCCAGCGAGGCATCGCGCATGATCTGGTATTCCTTGTCGGTGAGCGTCTGCGCCGGCGCCACGGTAATGGAGTCGCCGGTGTGCACCCCCATGGGATCGATATTCTCGATCGCGCAGATGATGATGCCGTTATCCGCCTTGTCGCGGACCACTTCCATTTCGAATTCTTTCCAGCCCAGGACCGACTCTTCGATGAGCAATTCGTTGGTGGGCGAGAGATCGAGGCCGCGCTCGCAGATTTCGGCGAATTCTTCGGCGTTGTAGGCAATGCCGCCGCCGCTGCCCCCCAGGGTGAACGACGGCCGGATGATGGTCGGAAAGCCGATCTCGCGCTGCGCGGCATTCGCCTCGTCCATGCTGTGGGCGATCAACGCCCGGGGTGTATCGAGCCCGATGCGGCCCATGGCCTGGCGGAAGGCCTCGCGATCCTCGGCCATGTCGATGGCCGATTTGGTGGCGCCGATCATCTCGACACCGTGCGCTGCCAGCACGCCGTGTCGGTCCAGGTCGAGGGCACAGTTCAGCGCCGTCTGCCCGCCCATCGTGGGCAGCACCGCATCGGGGCGTTCGCGCTCGATGATGCTGGCCACCACCTGCCACTGGATGGGCTCGACGTAAACCGCATCGGCCATCTCGGGGTCGGTCATGATGGTGGCGGGGTTGGAATTCACCAGGATGACCCGATAGCCCTCCTCGCGCAGCGCCTTGCAGGCCTGGGCGCCGGAGTAGTCAAACTCGCAGGCCTGGCCGATCACGATGGGACCGGCGCCGATGATCAGGATGCTCTTGATGTCGTCGCGTCTGGGCATGATGGAGGGGGTCCTGCTGCTTCAGGCCGCGTGGCGGGCGGCCATCAATTCGACAAAATGGGCGAACAACGGGGCGACATCATGGGGGCCGGGGCTGGCCTCGGGATGCCCCTGGAAGCTGAAAGCCGGCGCATCGGTCAGATGGATGCCCTGCAGACTGCCGTCGAAAAGGGATTCGTTCATCACCCGCACGTTCTCCGGCAACGACGCCGCTTCGATGGCAAAGCCATGGTTCTGGCTCGAGATCATGACCCGTCCGCTGTCCCGATCGAGCACCGGGTGGTTGGCACCGTGGTGGCCGAATTTCATCTTTTCGCTGCGTGCGCCGGCGGCCAGACCCAGCAGCTGGTGGCCCAGGCAGATCCCGAACACCGGCACCCCGGTCTCGAGCAGGCGGCGGGTGGTGTCGATGGCATAGTCGAGGGGTTCCGGATCGCCGGGGCCATTGGAGAGAAAAACCCCGTCCGGGCCCAGTGCCATGATCTCATCGACGCCGGTGCGGGCCGGCACCACCGTGACCCGGCAGCCGGCATCCACCAGCATGCGCAGGATATTGCGCTTGATACCGAAATCCATCGCCACGACATGCCAGCGCAGGGTCGCCTCCGCTTCGACCGGGGCCTCCTGCTCGTCGTGCGCCAGCGACCATGTCCCGCGGCGCCATTCGTAGGCCGTGTCCGTGGTCACGGCCTGGACCAGATCGCGACCGGTCAGCGAGGGATGGGCCCGGGCGCGCTCAACCGCGGCCTCGGCGCTCGCACCGGCACCGCTGATAATGCAGCCGTTCTGCGCGCCCTTCTCGCGAAGCAGCCGGGTCAGGCGCCGGGTGTCGATGTCGCTGATCGCGACGATGCCATGCTCTGCCAGATACGCCGGCAGGCTCTGACTGGCGCGCCAGTTGCTGTAGCGCATCGGTGCATCCCGGATGACCAGGCCGGCCAGTTGCGGGCCGTCGGCCTCCTCATCCAGCGGATTGGTGCCGGTGTTGCCAATATGGGGGTAGGTCAGCGTGACGATCTGGCCGTGGTAAGAGGGATCGGTACAGATTTCCTGATAGCCGGTCATCGCGGTATTGAAACAGACCTCGCCGACCGTCTCGCCGCTGGCGCCCATGGCCGACCCCCGGAACACCGAGCCGTCCTCAAGCGCCAGTATTGCCCTATCACTCACGTGTTCACCCCGCTCACTCGCAAAAACGGGAGGGTCGCGCGGAGCCCTCCCGTCGGTTGTTTCAACCCTGCGATCTTAAGCCGCCGGCGCCTTCGCTGTCCACTGAGCGGCGGCTGCTCTGACCACGCCCCGCCCTTGCAGAGTGACGGCCCACGGCGCTACCTTTGTCGTCTTTTCAGCGCCTGCGCGCCCCCGCATCCGGAACAATCTCGCTATGAACGCGCTTTCACTGCGTCAGCTGAACAAGACGTACGCCGGCGGTGTAACCGCCCTCGCCGATGTCGACCTCGAGGTCGAGCCTGGCGATTTCTTTGGCCTGCTCGGCCCCAACGGCGCCGGCAAGACGACCATCATCGGGATCGTCGCCTCGCTGGTCACCCCCACCTCGGGCTCGGTCTCGGTCTTCGGCCATGACATCCAGCGCGACCCCTGGGAGGCCAAGAGCAACCTTGGCCTTGTCCCCCAGGAGTTCAACTTCAACCAGTTCGAGACCGTCGAGCAGATCGTCATCAACCAGGCCGGTTACTACGGCATCGATCGGCACACCGCTCGGGAGCGGGCCGAGAAGTATCTGCGCGAACTGGATCTATGGGGCAAGCGCGATGCCAGCTCGCGCTCGCTCTCCGGCGGGATGAAACGCCGTTTGATGATCGCCCGGGCCCTGGTCCACGAACCACGGCTGCTGATCCTCGACGAGCCCACCGCCGGGGTCGACATCGAGCTGCGTCGCTCGATGTGGGCATTTCTGCGGCGGATCAACGAACGCGGCACCACCATCATCCTCACCACCCACTATCTGGAAGAGGCCGAGTCGCTGTGCCGACACATCGGGATCATCGATGGCGGGCGGATCATCGAGAAAACCGACGTGCCCACCCTGCTATCCAAACTCAAAAGCCAGAGCTTTGTGCTGGATCTGGCCGACTCGGTGTCGCGACTGCCCCACCTGCCCGACTTCCACGCCGTGCCGCTGGATGAACGGCGGCTCGAGGTCGAAGTGCGGGGCGATCAGACGCTGTCGGAACTGTTTGCCCAACTCGCTGCCGCAGGGGTGGAAGTCAGCAGCATGAAAAACAAATCCAACCGGCTCGAGGAGTTGTTTGTCCGCATGCTCGGCAACCGCAGCCCGGCCCCGACCTCGGAGAATGCCTGATATGGCCGCACTCTATCCGGCCTACCCCCGCCAGACCCTGACGGCACTGCAGACCCTGGTCCACAAAGAGACCCACCGCTACCTGCGCATCTGGGTGCAGACGCTGGTGCCCCCGGCGATCACCATGACGCTGTACTTTGTCATCTTTGGCAGTCTGATCGGCTCGCGGGTGGGGCCCATGGACGGCTTTGATTTCATGGAATTCATCGCCCCGGGCATCATCATGATGTCGGTGATCACCAACTCCTACAGCAATGTGGTCTCCTCGTTCTTCGGCGCCAAGTTCCAGCGTCATGTCGAGGAGCTGCTGGTCTCGCCGACACCCAACTATGTCATCCTCGCCGGTTACGTCTCCGGCGGCGTCGGCCGGGGGCTTTTCACCGGGCTGATCGTCACGATCATCGCCAGTTTCTTTGCCGATCTGCAGATCCACAGCATCCCGGTGACCATTTCGGTGGTTTTCCTCACCGCGGTACTGTTCTCGATCGGGGGGTTCATCAACGCGGTCTTCGCCAAGAAGTTCGATGACATCGCCATCGTCCCGACCTTCGTGCTCACTCCGCTGACCTACCTGGGCGGGGTGTTCTACTCGATCTCGCTGCTGCCGGACTTCTGGCAGGGACTCTCGTTGGCCAACCCCATCCTGTACATGGTCAACGCCTTTCGTTACGGCATCCTGGGCAGCTCGGACATCCCCATCTATACCGCCTATCTTTTGATCGGCGTTTTCATCGCCCTTGGCACCGCCATCAGCCTGTGGCTCTTGCGCCGTGGTGTTGGCCTGCGCAGCTGAGACAACAATATGAATCTCGAAACCACCCCGCTGCTCACCGACCTCTACGAACTGACCATGCTCCAGACCTACTACGAGCATGGGATGACCGATGAGGCGGTCTTTGAGCTTTTCATGCGGCGGGCGCCGGAGCGGGGCTTTTTTGTCGCCGCCGGACTGGACCAGGCCCTCGGGTGGCTGGAAAACCTCGTCTTTGGCGACGAAGAGCTCGAGTGGATGGCCGACAGCGGGCTTTTTAATGCGGCTTTTATCGAGCGGATGCGCGATTTCCGGTTCACCGGCACGGTCCGGGCCATGCCCGAAGGGAGCCTGTTTTTTGCCGAAGAGCCGGTATTGCAGATCGTCGCGCCGCTGCCCGAGGCGCAGTTGATCGAATCCCGGCTGATGAACATCGTCCACTACCAGACATTGATCGCCAGCAAGGCGGTCCGCAGCCGCATGGCCGCCGGGGATGTGCCGGTGATCGACTTCGGCATGCGCCGGGCCCACGGCGGCGAGGCGGGCACCTGGGCCGCACGGGCCTGCTATCTGGCCGGCTTTGGCGCCACCGCCACCTGTCTTGGCAGCGCCCGCTACAACATCCCGCCCACCGGCACCATGGCCCATGCCTTCATCCTGGCCCACGACGACGAGGCAACGGCCTTCGAGCGATTCGCCCGCAGCCACCCCGACAACGTGGTGCTGTTGATCGACACCTACGACGTCCGCCGGGGCGCCGAGCGGGTGGTCGAGGTGGCAGAGAAACTGGCCCCGGACGGCATCCGCATCCACGGTGTGCGCATCGACAGCGGTGATCTGGCCGCCAATGCCCGGATGACGCGCTCAATCCTGGATGCCGGTGGCCTGACCGAAACCCGCATCATCGTCAGCGGCGGGCTCGATGAATACCGGATCGAAGCGCTACAGCGCGAGAATGCGCCCATCGACGGCATTGGCGTGGGCTCGAACGTGGATACCTCGGCGGATGCGCCCTTCCTGGACTCGGCCTACAAGCTGCATCTCTACAAAGACCGGCCCCGCGGCAAACATTCAGCGGGCAAGACCGATCTGCCCGGGCGCAAGCAGGTGTTCCGACACATCGAGGCGGGCCGCATGAGCGGTGATGTCATCGGCCTGGCCGATGAGGACCTGCCCGGCTCACCGCTTCTCGAGACGGTGATGCGTGAGGGCCGACGGGTCGGCGAGGGTCAGGCCTGGGATCTGGAAGGTGCGCGCCTGCGACTGGGCGATGGACTGGCGCAGCTGGCACCCGACTATCGGGCGCTGCGCGAGCCCGATGCATACCCGGTGACATTGTCACCCGGTCTGGTGGAGCTGCGTGACGCCCTGGCCCGGGCGCTGTAGGCCCGGGCCGGTGCGTCGACGGGTGTCAGTCCACCCGCAGCTCGTCGAGGGAACGCCCCTGGGCTTCCCACTCCTTGACCCAGGCCGGCTTGCGGCCCCGGCCGGACCAGGTCTTGCTGGCATCACTGGGATGCTGAAAGCGAACCTTGGCTTTGGTCCGGGTGCGGGCCGGCTGCCCGCCCACGAGATCGCTGAGCGTGAAGCCATAACGCTCGGCCACCTGTTTGAGTTCATGTTGCGCTTTTTTGGCATCCTCCTTGCGCCGACCCTGGATTTCCTTATCGATATCTTTTTTCAGCTGATTGAGCTGCTCGGTCGTGTAATTGGAGAGATCCATAATATCCTCTTTGTGGGTTGGATTCGTTGCTTGAAAAGCCTGAATAATATAATCCAAAAAAAGGCAGAAAACCAGCGTCATGAATTGATCCGGAATGCAACCCGGATCATCGGAAAATCGGATGGGAATTGACCAATGAGTTCAGCACTCTCCGCGACGCCGGCGGTTTTGACCGTGGAAATCGAACCGGAAAAAGCCATCCAGGGTCGCCCACCGGAGCCGCTCAGTCGCGAAAACGCCGAAATCCTGGCCGGTGCGGTGGCCGATGATCTGCGCCGGATCGTCGGCGAAGACGTGGCCAGCGCGGGGCTCATTCTGCCGGCCGGTCTTTATGACCTCACCGAGCTGCTGCGGCCGGGCCTGCCAATGGTCGAGGCACTGCTCGACCTGTATCGCGGCAGCCTGCGCGGCGGGCCCTTTGAGCCGCAGCTCCTGGCGCTGGGCACCGCCGGCGGCCGGTTTCCCGGCGCCGGCCTGGCGCCCGAGCGGCGGCGCGGCGCCGGCCCCCTTCTGGCGCTGCCGCTGGCACTGGTCGCGCCGGGCGAAACCCTCGATCCGCTGCGACGGTCGCTGGAGCAGGTGCTGCTGGAAAAAGGCCGGGCCAGTCTGGCCACCGACCGCACGATCCGGCAATTATTCGGCGTCGAACCAGTGCATTTGAGCTATGCCACATTCCATGATCTTTCGGCATTAATGAAGGTGCAATTGGAACATGCCGGATTCGGCGAACTCTGGCAGCTTGTCGAAGGGGCACTCTACCGGCCGGATACCGTCGAGAAAATCGATATGACCACCGGCAACACGTTCCTGGGATCGGGCGGGATGGTGTATACGCCGATTCGGACATTCAACGATCACGCCACCCGGGCCAATACCCAAAGCGAAGCGACCGGGAATGCCTATGTCGAATGGGCGAAAATACAGCGCCAGTACACCCTGGCGCTGGCGCACCACGGTATCGAGGTGCGGCACTGCCCGCCCCAACCGGGGATCGACGCCGCCGATGCCGAGGTGGCGATGAGCGTCGCCCAGGCCGCCGCCCTGCCCGCCGACGCGCCCTGGTACGCCGAGGCAATCGCCGCCGACGAACCGCTCGAGGGCGCCAGCATCGTCACCCTGACCGAGCAGTTCGACACCACGCTGGGGCCGGTGGCGTATACCGTTTTGATCCAGGCCGGGGACGGGCGGCTATTGCGCCTCGAGCACGACTATCCACTCGCCCCGGCGGCCATCGACGCCATCCAGGACCACTGGCGCCGGCAGGCGAGCCAGCTTGGCGCCAACTTCCAGCTCGAGCGTCCGGGGCGGATCGTTGCCGGCGGTCAGCCGGCGCAGTTACGGCCGTGGCTGGATTATGCCGGCGAGGCCTGATGGCTTACGGATTCACAAGCACCCACTGCCACGTGCCGGCGGCGTCGCGAAAATACCGCTCGCGATCGTGGAGCCGGCCATCCCGTCCCTGCCAGAACTCCATCCAGTGCGGCCGAACCCGGAAGCCGGTCCAGTGCGGCGGCCTGGGCACCTCGCGCCCCGCGTATTCGGCCTCAAGGCTGTCCACACGGGCGTCGAATACCGCCCGGCTTTCCAGCGGTTCGGATTGATGCGAGGCCCAGGCACCAATCTGGCTGAGTCGCGGGCGTGAGGCAAAATAGGCGTCCGCCTCGGCATCGGAGACGACCTGCACGTCGCCTTCGACCTTGACCTGGCGCATCAGCGCTTCCCAGTAGAACACCAGCGCCGCTTTCGGGTTGTCAGCCAATTGCGTGCCCTTGCGGCTGCGGGTATTGGTGTAGAACACGAACCCCGAGGTATCCACCTGCTTGAGCAACACCATCCGGGCGCTCGGCTGACCGTCCGCCGATACTGTGGCCAGGGTCATGGCGGTGGGGTCGATGATGCGCTCGTCCGCACGGGCTGTCTCCAGCCAATCGCCGAAACGCTCGATTGCCGCCTGGTAATAATCGCTCACCGGTTGCCTCCCTCTGTGTTATCTCCCCGGGCGACGTTGAGTGTGAGACCGTCCACATCAACGACCTCGACCTGTTCGCCCCTCGATAGATTGGCAGCGCCCCTGGCGCGCCAGCTCTCGCCCTCGACACGCACCCGGAGCACGGGCCGTGTGGCGATGACCTCGGCGGTCTGGCCGCGCAGGTGCGCGGCGCCGGCCACCCCACGGCGGCGGAATGCGCGCATGGCGAGGCTGGCGGTGCCCAGAAAGATCAGCAGACTGGCGGCGGTCACCCCCGCCACCAGCATCATCGAGAGCTCGAACCCTGGCCCTTCGGTGTCGAAGAGCAACAATGAACCCAGCCCGAAGGCCAGCACACCGCCCACGCCGAGGGCCCCGAACGAGGGCACCAACGCCTCGGCGAGCATGAAAAGCACCCCCAGGGCCAGCAAGCCCAGCCCGGCAAAATTGATGGGCAACGCCTGCAACGCGAAAAGCGCGAGGATCAGCGAGATGCCGCCGATGACCCCCGGCACCAGACTGCCCGGATTGGCCAGCTCGAAGATCAGCCCGTAGATGCCGATCAAAAGCAGGATATACGCCACATTGGGGTTGGTGATCGCCGCCAGCAACTCGTGCCGCCAGTCGGGCGGGCGATCCACGATTGCCGCGCCTTCGAGGGCAAGGGTGCGTTCACCCTGCTCCAGTGCGACCCGCCGTCCATCCACGGCGGCGAGCAGCGCCGCCGGTGTGGCAGCCACGCCATCGATCACCTCGGCGGCCAGCGCGGCATCGGCGCTGAGGCTGACCGACTCGCGCACGGCCCGTTCGGCCCAGTCGGCGTTACGGCCCCGCAGCTCGGCCAGCGAACGGATGTAGGCGACCGCATCGTTGATCAGCTTGCGCTCGCTGGCCGAAGCGGTGGGCTCGCCGCCCTCGTCGGCCCCGGCGGCGGCTGTATCGTCGCCAGCGGCATCGGGCTGGCCATTGCCATCGCCCGTTGACCCGGGATCAGCTGTCCCAGTGTCGTCGGGTTGGCCCGGCATGCCGCCCATCTGTACCGGGGTGGCCGCGCCCAGATTGGTCCCGGGCGCCATCATGGCGACATGACTGGCATAAAGGATATAGGTCCCGGCGCTGGCGGCCCGAGCACCGGAGGGCGCCACATAGCCAATCACCGGCACATCGGATGAGAGGATGGCCTGGACGATGGTGCGCATCGACTGATCCAGGCCACCGGGGGTGTCCATTTGCAGGATCACGGCCCTGGCCTCTGCCTCACTGGCCGCTTCAAGCCCTTCGACGACGTAGTCGGCGGTCGCGGGGCCGATTGATCCGTCGATCACAAGCTTGTGAACCGATGCCGCGGAGGCCGGCATCGCCAGGGTGAGCACCAGGAGGATTGCGCTGAGAACCCGCAGTTTCATGCCCTATCGGATCGCAGAACGGTCCAGCGGGTTCCCCGGGTCATGCCTCCAGCGCGTCGGTGATCCGCTGTCGAACCTGATCGATCGCCCCCTCACCACTGACGCAGACATAGCGAGGTGCGTTGGTGTCACCGGAATCCGCCAGCGAGCGGTAATAATCCACCAGCGGGCGGGTCTGCTCGTGGTAGACGGCGAGCCGCTGACGGACGGTCTCCTCGCGGTCGTCTTCGCGCTGGACCAACGCCTCGCCGGTGACATCATCCACCCCGGGCGATGCCGGTGGCGCGTTATCGATGTGATAGACCCGACCCGAGGCCGGATGGACCCGGCGGCCGGCCATGCGCGAGACGATGGCCTCGTCGTCGACCTGGATCTCGACGACCGCATCGATGGCGATCCCGGCATCCTTGAGGGCATCGGCCTGGGCGATGGTGCGGGGAAAGCCATCAAACAAAAAGCCGTTGGCGCAGTCCGGCTCGGCGATCCGCTCACGGACCAGGCCGATGATGATGTCGTCCGAGACCAGCTCGCCGGCATCCATGACCGCCTTGGCCGCGCGACCGAGCTCGGTACCCGCCTTGACCGCTGCGCGGAGCATATCCCCGGTGGAGATCTGCGGTATGCCATAGGCCTCGCAGAGGCCGGCCGCCTGGGTCCCCTTACCGGCCCCGGGTGGGCCCAGAAGAATGATCCGCATGAAACTCCCCTCCTAGTCGTCTTTATCGTTAATGCCAATGGCGTGCAGTCTACCTGCCAGATCCTGCAGGTAAACTCGGCCATCCGCGACCAGTGGCTTGACGGTGATACCCGCGCTGCCGACCGTTCGGCGGCCAACGAGCTCGCCATTGCGACGGTCCAGCGCGTTGATTGATCCATCCGAAGCGGCCACGAGCAGATATTCACCGGCCACACTCGGGGCGGCAAGCCGCAATCCGCGAAGCTTCTCGGCGCGCCAGACCGACGCCCCATTGCGCCGGTCCAGGGCCCAGACACGCCCCTGGGCGTCGGTCACATAGAGCCGCTCGTCATCGACCGCCAGGCCGCCTGTCACCGATAACTCGCGGGCCCAGGCCACTTCGCCGCTGCCCAGGGCCACCCCGGCGACACGCCCCTGGTAGGCGCCGGCAAACAGATCCCCCCGGTCCACCAGCGGGTCGGCATCGATATCGACCATGCGTGCCAGATCCGTCCGGCCCTCCGGCACCGCGACCGTCGACTCCCAGGCCGCCGAGCCGGTGGTCAGATCCAGGGCACTCAGCCGGCCGTTGTCAAAACCGGCGACGACGCCGTCGTTGACCAGCACCGGACTGGAATGCCCCCGCAGCGTGAGCGCCGGGACATTGCGACTGTACAGCCAGCGTTGCTCGCCGTTTGCCGCATCCAGGGCGAAGACATGGCCATCGGCGGTCCTGACCACCACCGAGGCCTGGCCAACCGCCGGCGGGGCAAGCACCTCGCTGCTCAATGACTGCCGCCAGCGGACGGCCCCGCCATCACGCTCGAGCGCGATCACCTCGCCGGACGCGGTCCCCAGCGCCAGGAGCCCGTCACCGGCCCCCAGGGCGCCCGCCACACGGACATCAAGATCCTGCGCCCAGCGCGTCTCGCCCGAGGCCGGATCCAAGGCCACGACCCGGCCATCGACGCTGGCGGCATAAAGCGCGCCGTCGGCAAGCACAGGGCGCAGTCGCAGCCCGTCGGCCTGGGACTGGCCGATGCGCATCGAGAAGAGGGACTCGAATTCGATCTGCGGCGCCTCGAGCCCGATATCCACCGACTCATCGGCCGGCAACAGCCCCCGCGCGCTGCATCCGGCGAGGAACAGCACGCTCATCAGGACGAGCCCCACCCGTACACGGCGATCCTTCATGACTCCGGCGCTCCCCCCAGGTTGTTGAGCTTGATCTCGACCAGCGAGCGACGCTGCCCGGTGGTCTGCTCGAGCGCATCGGCATAGGCCGCCGCCGCGGCACGGGCATCACCGGCCATTTGCTGCAGATCGCCCTGCAACTCCAGAAAGCGCCCCCGCAGCTGACCGTCGGGCAGGGGTTGCAGCACATCCAGGGCCGCGGTCGTCTTGCCCGCCGCGGCCAGGGCCTCACCCTGTCGCAACCGCGCGATGTCGGCGAGCGCGGTTCCGGCCTGGGCATCGGTCACCCAGGCCAGCTGCCGGGCCGCCTGCTCGGCGGCACCGGTTTCGACCAGGGCGCCGGCAACCGCCAGCGTCGCCAGCGCCGCCTGGGCAGTCTGGCCGTGCTCTTGCTGCATGATGGCCACGCGATTGGCCGCGGTCTCGACCTCGTCCTGGTCCAGGGCCGCCAGCACCGCTGCGTGATCCGCCGATGCCGCGGCTAGTTGGCGGGACTGCCAGCTCTGCCACTGCTGATAGCCAAGCACCACCACCAGCGCGACCACCAGGCCAATCACCACGCCACGGCCGTAGCGGGCCCACCAGTGGCGTAGCGCCTCGAGTTGTTCTTCGTCGTCGTATGCCAATCCAGGCTCCTGTTCCCTAAAGGCGATTCAATCCATCGGCAAGCCAGTCTTCCAGCGTTGCCGACAACCGATCCACTGCAACCGTGGTCTGCTCACGGTGGCCACGCATGTCCTTGATGGTGATCGTCCCGGCGGCGCGCTCTGCAGCGCCGTGTATCAGTGCCAGTGCCGCGCCGCTGCGATCGGCACGCCGCAGCTGGCTTTTCACCGACCCTCCGCCCATGTGCACCTGCAATCGCAACCGAGCGTGCTGGTGCCGCAGCCGTTCTGCAAGGGCCAGGCTCTCCGGCATGCCCTCGGCATCGGGGACCACGAGATAGGCATGGGGCGATGGCCCGGGGGGCACATTGCCAAGCGCCTCGACTAGAGCGACCAGCCGCTCCAGCCCGGCAGCAAAGCCGATGGCCGGTGTTGGCCGCCCGCCGATCATCTCGACCAGCCCGTCATAGCGACCGCCAGCCAGCACCGTGCCCTGCGCGCCGAGATCATCGCTGATCCACTCGAACACCGTGCCCCCGTAATAATCCAGCCCCCGCACCAGGCGGCTGTTGATCCGGTAAGGCTGTCCGGCGGCATCGAGCATGGCCTTGAGGCGATCGAAATGGGCCTGCGACTCGGCGTCGAGGTAGTCGAGCAAATCCGGAGCGGTGGCCACGACCGGCTCCATGGCCGGGTTTTTGCTGTCCAGTATCCGGAGCGGGTTGCTCTCGAGCCGGCGCCGGGCGTCTTCGTCGAGGGCCGACTCGTGGGCGAGGAAATGTTCCACCAGTGCCTGGCGGTAATCGGCCCGGGCTGCCGGGCTGCCGAGGTTGTTGAGCTCGAGCCGCACCCCGTCGAGGCCGAGCCGGCGGAGGATGCGCCCGGACATGAGGATGAGCTCGGCGTCGATATCCGGACCGGTGAGGCCGAAGACCTCGGCACCGATTTGGTGGAACTGCCGATAGCGGCCCTTCTGCGGGCGCTCGTGGCGAAACATCGGGCCCATGTACCAGAGCCGCGGCGTGGCATTGTGCAGTAACCCCCGCTGGATGCCGGCCCGCACACATCCGGCCGTGCCCTCCGGCCGCAGGGTCAGGCTGTCCCCATTGCGGTCGCTGAAGGTATACATCTCCTTCTCGACAATGTCGGTCACCTCGCCGATGGAGCGGGCGAACAGCGCGGTTTTCTCGACAATCGGCAAGCGGATCCGGTCAAAGCCGTAGCGTTCGAGCTCGTGGCTGAAAGCCGCCTCGACGAATCCCCAGGCCGGCGCCTCGGCCGGCAGGATGTCGCCAAAGCCGCGAATATTCTGAATGGTCTCGCTCAAGCTGCCCTCATTCGTCCGAGCCCAGGGTAAAACGGGCGACCTTCTGCCGGGCATAGGCCTCTAGATTGACGACCTCTCCCTGATAGCGAAGGGTGACATGATCGGTGTTGCCCACCACGATATCGAACGGCGGTTGACCCGCCACCCGCGCCGTGCCCGGACGCGCCATGCCGAATAGCAGCCGCTCGCCGCGGTCATCGCGGATTTCCATCCACGAATCACCGGTGTAGGTCAGTTCGATGGCCTGTTGCTCCACCACCTCGGCGGCCTCCGGCGTTGGCGCCGATTCGGCAGTGGCCGCGGCGCTTGATGCGGTCCCAGCGGTGTCGGCGTTGGATGCCGTCCCGGCGGCGTCGCCGCTGGATGCCATGGCCTCGCCATCCTGTGATGCCGCTGCTGCGGGTGTGTCGACCGGTCCGGGCGGGTCATCGACGGTGGACTCGACGTTGGTGGGCTCGGACGGCTCGGATGAGTCGGTCGATTCGAGCGCCTCGATGGGCTCAGCCGTCTCGATGGACTCGGACGGCTCGATCGGCCCCGGCGACTCATCGGAGGACGCCTCGGCATCGCTCGCCTCGGGCGGGCGGTTGGCCTGCGTGGTGGTGGCGGTATTCTCTCCCGCATCCGAGAGCTCGGCGGGCTGCGCATCGTCAACGCCTTCGGCGGTGTCGCTCAGCCAGGGCACCGCCAGCCCCCGGTCGGTCAGATACCAGGCGCCGGCGCCCACCACCCCCAGTCCTGCGATCAGCAACGCCGCCAAAACCAGAACACCGGGTGTGCGGCCGGCCGGGCGCGGACGCCTGGTACTCGTCCCCGTCATGCCGGCATGCGCCCTGAGCGGGGCGCTGTCCTCGGCAAGGCCCATCGCATCGAGGCGTCGCACCAGATCATCCGCATCGAGTTCGAGCCACTGGGCGTAGGCGCGAAGGTAGCCGCGAACAAAGGTCAGTGGCGGCAACGCGCTGTAGTCATCGGCCTCCAGTCGGGTAATGGTGGCCTGATCCAGATGCAGCGCCTCGGCAATCTGCTCGACACTCAACTGCCGGCGCAGCCGCTCATCGCGCAGACTGACACCGGGCCCCGACATAGCGGCTGCGTTGCGCTCGCGCGTTTTGTCCTGTTCGCCCATGGCGGTCACTCCATCAAGCGTGCGGCCTGCTCGGATGCGGGAAAACGCTCCCTCAGCCGCCGCGTCAGCCGCGACAGACGGTCCGCATCGTTTGCCGCCCTGGCAATCCGCACCCCCAGCCAGAGCATCGATGGGCTTTCCTTCCCGGCGGCAGTGTAGCGCGAAAACCAGCGGGCTGCGGCATCAACCTGCCCGGCCTCAAGCTGGTACTCGCTCATCCCCCGCAGGGCCGGCGCAAAGCCCCCATCGATACGCAACGCCCGACGCCAGTAGCCGGCCGCCGATGACCATGCGCCGGCGTCGGCAAGGCAGCGTCCGGCATTGGTCAGTGCCATGGCGCGTTGATCGTAGAGCCGGTCGGCCGCCGCCAGCTCCCAGAGATCCAGCGCACGCTGGCGCTGATCGCGCCGGCATAGATAGGCCGCGTAGTTGTTCAGGACCCTGGGGTTGTCCTGTTCAAGCCGCAGGGCCTTTTGATAATGCCGCCCGGCGCTTGCCTCGCGATCCAGCTCGAGGTCGATGGCGGCGGCGACCAGATGCGCATCCACCAGTGCCGGATCCTGCTCGAGGGCACGGTCGATCTTCTGCCTCGCCCGGGCCAGGTTGCCGTTGTCGAGGTGATGGGTGGCGATTTCGGCGTTGATGCGCGCCGCCTCGCGGAGCGCGTCGGCATCAAGCGGGCCGGTTGCCGTGACCGAGCAACCCGCGAGCGTGACGATCAACAGCGCCCCAGCAAGCCGCCCCATCACACCGCCGGAGATTGCTCACTCTTTTTGCCGCGGTTGCGCCGGTTGATCACCTGTCCAACCAGCTGTCCACAGGCGCCATCGATATCCTGCCCCCGGGTCCGCCGGATGGTGGTGATGAATCCGGCTTTCTGGAGCTTGTCGGCAAACGCCAGGATCCGCGGCCGCGGCGAGGCGCTGTACCGGGTCCCCGGGAAGGGGTTGAAAGGGATTAGATTGATCTTCGAGGGGATGCCGTCCAGCCGCTCGATCAACTCTTCGGCATGGCAATCCTGATCATTGACCCCATCGAGCATGACGTATTCCCAGTAGATACAGTGATGGGGCGTCTGCGCGATGTAATTCTCACAGGCGGGCAAGAGCTCGCGCAGCGGGTACTTTTGATTGATCGGGACGATCTCGTCACGGAGCGCGTCATTGGGTGCGTGCAGCGATACGGCCAGGCTGACGTGACTGGCATCGGCCAGCCGGTAGAGCGCCGGCACCAGCCCCACCGTCGAGATGGTCACCCGTCGCCGTGACAACCCCCAGGCGTAGGGGTCGACCATCAGATTGGTGGCGGCCACCACGTTGTTGAAGTTGGCCAGGGGCTCACCCATGCCCATGAGGACCACGTTGGTCACGCGCCGGCCCCGGCCCTCTGCCTCGAGCGCCTGGCGTGCATAGTGGAGCTGACCGATGATTTCGGCGGCGGAGAGATTGCGGTTGAACCCCTGCTTGCCGGTCGAGCAGAACCCGCAATCCAGCGCGCAGCCGACCTGTGAGGAAACGCACAACGTCCCCCGCCCGCGCTCGGGGATATAGACGGTCTCCACCGCATTGCCGCTGCCCAGTGCCAGCAGCCATTTGCGCGTACCGTCCTCGGACTCGCGATCGAAGATGGGCTGGGGCAGCCGGATCTCGGCCATTGCCTGGAGCTTGCCGCGCAGGCTCTTGGCCAGGTCGGTCATGGCCTCGGGGTCAAAGACCTGACGCTGGTGCAACCACTGACGCAGCTGCTTGCTGCGAAAGGGTTTCTCGCCGAGCTCGGCGAAAAGCCGCTGCAGCCCCGACTCGTCGAGGCCCAGCAGTTCGACGCCGCCGGCGGGGGCGGGACCTGGATCAGTGGCGGCTGTGGAGCTCATCGTCACCAAAGAAAAAGCCGATCTCCTCCCGGGCCGTTTCCGGTGCATCGGACCCGTGGACCGCATTGGCATCCACCGTCTCCGCCAGATCGTGCCGGATGGTCCCGGCGGCTGCCTCGGCCGGATTGGTGGCGCCCATGATCTCGCGGTTCTTGCGGATCGCCTCCTCGCCTTCGAGCACCTGAACCATCACCGGCCCCGAGGTCATGAACTTGACCAGATCGGCAAAGAAAGGCCGCTCACTGTGCACCGCATAGAAGGCCTCGGCCTGCTCCTGGCTGAGATGCAGCATCCGGGCGGCGATGATGCGCAATCCGGCGGTCTCGAAACGACGATAGATCTCGCCGATGTGATTGCCGGCGACAGCGTCCGGCTTGACGATGGAAAGCGTACGCTCGGTGGCCATTCCCCATTCTCCCGTTTGCAACCGGACGCGGGCCCGGCTGAGAAAAACACAAAGACCCACGCGCCAGGCGCTGTGGGCCTCGATCAAAAACCGGCGAGAAGTCTACCGGGATGGCCTGGCAGCGGCAAATTACTGAATGGCGAAACTCTCGCCGCAGCCGCATTCGGCGGTCACGTTGGGGTTGCGAAACTCGAAGCGCTCGTTGAGCCCCTCGCGGATAAAGTCAACCTCCATGCCGTCGAGAAACGGCAGGCTTTTGGGGTCGATGACAACGGATACCCCGTGCTGCTCGATCAGGGTGTCGTCATCGCTGATCTGCTCGGCATAGTCGACGGTATACATAAACCCACTGCATCCCGAAGGCTTGACACCCAGTCGAAGCCCCAGGCCACTGCCGTGCTGCTCGAGCGACCGCCGGATATGGGCCGCGGCGCGGGTTGTCAGTTCGATGGTCATGAGCTGCATCCACCTCCTTTATCGGGCAATGCGGCGAGTGCCGCCTGCAATGCATCCTCAAGGCAAAGTGCCTCGGCACGGGATTCGGCATCCATTGCCGCGGATTGCGCCAGCCAGTGACCGGTGACTGCCCGCGCGTCGCGGATGTCCCGGCCCTCGAGCCAGCGGGCCAGCCATCCGGCCGCCCTCAGCGCGTCGGCGCCGGCAAACACCTCGAACCGGGCGGCGCGAATCACCCCCTGGGACGATCGCAACCAGCACACCGCCTGACAATCATCCTTGATGCGCCCGGCGGAGCCGCTGACCCAGCCCGTTGGGTCCGATGGCACGCCGAGTCCCGTCTGATCCCGATGATCCAATGCAACCACCATGGATTCAAGCCACCTCGAGCGGGGTTGTTGTCGAATACAGCGCGCCGATGTCCTGCCCCCCGGCAAGGGCCCGCCACACCGGCGAGACCCGGCGCAGCCGCTCAACGGTCTCACCCACGCGATCGATGGCCTCGCTGATATCGCTACCGTCGGTAAAGCGCCCGAGACTGAGGCGCAGCGTGGCATGGGCAAGGGGCTCCGGCCGTTGCATGGCCCGCAACACCGACGAAGCGCCCTCGTGGCTGCTGCATGCCGACCCAAAGCCGACGTCGAGCCCATCGAGGTGGGCGCGCAACGCCGCGCCGTGGACCCCGGCAAAGCTCACGCTCAGTATGTGGGGCGACGCCTGGGCCGGGGTGTTGAGCACCACACCGCCGAGCGGCGCCAGCCCGGCCAGCAGACCGTCCCGCAGCGACCATTGACGATCCCGCTCGGCGGCATCATCCGCCAGCCGAAAGGCCTCACCCAGCCCCGCGATCAGCGGTACCGGCAATGTGCCCGAACGCATCCCCTGCTGCTGACCCCCGCCGTGGAGTTGCGGCGCGACCCGTACCGACGGGCGAAGGCAGAGCGCGCCGATGCCCTTGGGTCCGTAGAACTTGTGCCCGGACAAAGAGACCATGTCGGCCTGGTCATAGGCGGCCGCCGCTGCATCCACCCGTCCCCCCGACTGTGCCGCATCCAGATGCAGCAGCGCGCCGGCGTCGCGAACCATTGGCGCGAGCACCGGCATGGCCTGAAGGACCCCGGTTTCGTTGTTCACCGGGGCGATGGACACCAGCGCCACCCGCTCATCCAGGGCATCGGCCAATGCCTCTGCGGTCAGCCTTCCCATGGCATCCACCGGCAGACGCTCGATTGCAAAGCCATAACGGCTGGCCGCCCGGGCCGCCATGGTCACCGCCGCATGCTCGGTGGCCGTGATCAGTATCCGATCACGACCCCGACGGCGTTGCGCCAGCGCCTCGGCGGTTCCCAGGATGGCGAGGTTATCGGCCTCGGTCGCCCCGCTGGTCCAGACCACCTGCCAGTGCGGATCCCCCAGATAGTCGCGGATTGCCTCAGTGGCGCGGTCGATGACCTCGCCGGCAAGCGCGCCGGCCCGGTGGGGACTGGCCGGATTGGCCACGAGCCCCCGGGCGTCGTAACAAGCCATCATCGCGGCCTGCACCCGGGGGTCGAGGGGCGTGGTGGCCGCGTAGTCCAGATAGGGCCGGGGCCGATCCATCAGGACTCCGCCGACGAGGACCGTCCCTCACCGGGCTCATCGTCCATGCCACAGCCCTGCAGCTCGGGAATCCGGCTGTCGCTGACCTCGCCGCCGAGGGCCCTTAAGGCTGCGCACATCTCTTCGAGCCTGGCATCGGTGTGGTGGACATGATCGAGGATGGAGTTGATGGCGTTGGCCACCGGATCGGGCATGTCCTGGGTGGCGCCATAGGCCTCGAAACCGATCCGTCGCGCGGTCTCGGCCCGTCGCTGATCCGCCTCGGTGGCAGGAGGCGCCTCGGAGGCGATCCGCGCCACCCGCGCCGGGATGCCGACCATGGTGGCATGCTCGGGCACATCCTTGACCACCACCGCATTGGAGCCAATGCGCGCGCCAGCGCCCACGCTGATCGGCCCCAGGACCTTGGCCCCGGCACCGACGACCACATCGTCACCCAGCGTCGGGTGGCGCTTGCCGGCCTGCCAGCTCGTCCCGCCCAGCGTGACCCCCTGATACAGGGTGCAGTCATCACCGACCTCGGCGGTCTCGCCGATGACCACGCCAAGGCCATGGTCGATGAAAAACCGCCGCCCGAGCCGGGCCGCCGGATGGATTTCGATGCCGGTGAGCAGACGTGCGATCAGGGCGAAGAACCGGGCCAGCCAACGCAGCCGGTGGGTCCACAACCAGTGGTTGATCCGATGCATCAAAAGCGCATGGACCCCGGGATAACTGGTCAGCACCTCAAAATGGTTGCGGGCCGCCGGATCGCGATCGAAAACGCAGCCGATATCTTCACGCAGTCGCTGGAACATAACCGTCTATCGCCGCCAACCCGGCTATTGCTGTGATGGCCGACCAGTATACGCCCGCGTCACAGCCGACAACCACAGCATCAGGGCAAAAGCCGCTTGAAAAGGCCCCGCAGCAGATCCACCTCATCGGCGCTGGGGCGCGCCCGGTTGAACAGATTGCGCAAACGCCGCAGCAGTACCGCCCGGGGTGCGGTGGCCGAATAGCCACTGACCTCGACCGCCCGGGCCAGGGTCTGGTGAAGCCCCTCGAGATGGGCGCCCGTGGCCGGCGGCGCGGCATCGCCACCGACCTGCCCCGCGGACTGACCTGCTGTCGCATCGAGTCGCGCCAGCCACAGCTCGTAGGCCATCAACTGCACCGCGGCAGCGAGGTTGAGCGAGGGGTAGTCGGGGTTGGCCGGGATATGCACCAGACGCTGGCAGCTGGCGAGCTCATCATTGGTCAGGCCGGTGCGTTCGCGGCCAAAAAGCACGGCCGTGGGCACCGACTCGGCCACCACCAGCGCAGCGGCCTGCCGCGGTGTCAATGCCGGGACACCGTCGCGCCGGGGACGGGCGGTGAGGCCCAGCACCAGGGCGCGGTCGGCCAGGGCGGCGGGCAGGTCATCGAACCATCCACCCTGCTCGACCACATCGTAGGCGCTGGCGGCCATGGCACGGGTGTTTTCATCGACGCGACAATCGGGCGAGACAAGGTCAAGGCCCTCGAGCCCCATGGTTTTCATCGCCCGCGCGGCGGCGCCGATGTTGCCCGGATGCGTCGTGCCCACCAGCGTGAACCGGCAATCAACGGCCTTTGGGTCGGTCAAAACATGCGCTCCTTGTGTTTGCTGTTATCATGCCGGTTTAATCAATTCGACGACAGGTGGCGGGTTTTTCATCCGCCGGTTCAGGACTCACTGCATGCATCCGATGATCAACGTTGCCGTGCGCGCCGCTCGCAGCGCCGGGAATATCATTGTCCGTCACATCGACCGGCTGGACCGGATCGAGATCCGGGACAAGGGTCGCAATGATTTTGTCAGCGATGTGGATCGAATGGCCGAGGACGAGATTCGTGCCATCCTCTCGCAGGCCTATCCTGATCACGGCATCCTCGGCGAAGAAGGCGGCGGCGATGACAGCGCCGATTATGTCTGGGTGGTGGATCCGTTGGACGGCACGCTCAACTACCTGCGCGGATTCCCGCACTTTGCCGTGTCCATCGCCCTGCGCCATCGCGGTGCGCTGGAGGTGGGGGTTATCTACGACCCGATCCAGCAAGAGCTCTGGACAGCCCGCCGCGGCGGCGGCTGCACTTTCGAAGGCCGCCGGGTGCGGGTGGCGCAGCGGCCGGGCATCGACAACGCCCTGATCGGCACCGGTTTTCCGACCCGCTTTGAAGCGCTGCACACCCCCTATCTAGGGATGTTTGGCGATATCTTTCGCCGCGCCGGCGATCTGCGCCGGACCGGCTCGGCGGCCCTGGATCTGGCCTATGTTGCCTGTGGCCGCCTGGATGGGTTCTACGAACCCGGCCTGTCAGCCTGGGACATGGCCGCCGGTGCATTGATGGTGCGCGAGGCCGGCGGCATTGTCGGTGATTTCGCCGGCGGCGATCGTTATCTGGAGACCGGCAACATCGTCGCCGGCAGCCCCAAGGTCTTTGCGGATCTGGTGCGCACCATCGGCCCCCACCGGGTTGAGGGAATCCGCGCCTGATCAGGCCACACGCCGGGACGCCGCGGCATCGGCGGTGGTCTTCAGCGTCTCGCGGACATCGCTCCAGCGCAGCAGCTCCAGATGGCCCTGGTGAGATTCGACCAGGCACGTGCAGCTCTCGACCCAGTCCCCATCATTGCAATAAAGGATGCCGTCGCGCTGGGTGATCTCGGCGTGGTGGATATGGCCACAGACCAGTCCATCGACGCCGGCCTGCCGGGCCTCGTGGACCAGGGCCTCTTCATAGTTGGCGATGTACTGCATGACGTTTTTGGTGCGCTGTTTCAGATGCGCCGCCAGCGACCAGTAGGGGCGGTTGAACGCCTGACGCACCCGATTGATCCAGTGGTTGGCCCGGATCAGCCAGGCGTACATGCGATTGCCCAGCATCGCGACCAGTCGGCTGCACTGGACAACCGTGTCGAATTCATCGCCATGCAGCACCAGCAGCCGCCGGCCATCGGCACAGGCGTGGATGGCGCGCAGCCGGATATCCACCCCCTCGATGGACATGCCGGCGTAGTCACGCATCATCTCGTCGTGGTTGCCGGGAATATAGACCACCCGTGTGCCGTTGCGCGCCCGGTTGAGGATGTTCTGGATGACGGCATTGTGGCTGTCCGGCCAGCGCAGCCCGCGCCGGCGCATCTCCCAGATATCGATGATGTCGCCCACCAGATACAGGGTTTCGCATTCGACACTCTCGAGAAAATCGAGCAGAAAGTCGGCACGGGCGCCGCGAAAGCCAAGATGGGTGTCGGAGATAAAGATACTGCGGTAGCGGAGTGGTTTGAGCAGCTGGACATCGGTCATGCCAGGGTCCCCGTAGCCAGGTTTCTCCGAAAGGTACGCCGGGTTTATGAAAGCCTTGTGACGCCGGGATCCAGGATCAGGGTCGTTCATCCTCCGCATCCTCTCCCTCCTTGGGCGGCGGTATGAGGTCTTCCTTGCTGACACCCATCGCCAGCGCCGCCGACCCGGCGACGTAAATGGATGAATAGGTGCCGACCACCACACCGATGATCAGCGCCAGGGCAAATCCGCGGATGAGTTCGCCGCCGACCAGAAAGAGCGCCAGCAGCACCAGCAGCGTGGTCAGACTGGTGACCAGTGTGCGCGGCAGCATCTGGTTGATGGAGCGGTTGGTCACCTCCACCGCCGAGCCCTTGCGCATGCGGATGAAGTTCTCGCGAATGCGGTCAAACACCACGATCGTGTCGTTGAGCGAGTAGCCGATCACCGCCAGCAGCGCCGCGAGCACAGTCAGATCGAAGGTCATGCCGATCCCCGCGAATATGCCAAGGGTAATCACCACATCGTGGACCACCGCGGCGACCGCGCCGATGGCAAACCGGTATTCAAAGCGAAAGGCGACATAGATCAGGATCCCCGCCAGGGCATAGAGCAGTGCCAGACCGCCCTTTTCGGTGAGCTCCTCGCCCACCTGGGGGCCGACAAACTCGACCCGGCGCAGCTCGGCATCGGCGTTATCGGCCCGAAGCACCTCCAGCACGGCATTGCTGAGCGCATCGCCCTCGCCCGCATCCGGGGCCAGGCGGATCAGCACATCCCGGGCCGTGCCAAAGTTCTGTACCACCGCGTCCGGATACCCGCCCGCCTCGAGGGCGCTACGGATGCGATCGAGCTCGACCGACTGGCTGTAACCCACCTCGACCAGTGTGCCGCCGGTGAAATCAAGCCCGAAGTTCAGTCCCCGCAGGCTCAAAAGCCCCACGGCGAGTGCGATCAGGGCAAGGGTCAGCAGCGCCGCCCGGAGGCGGTGGGCCATGAAATCGATACGAGTTTCGCGTTTGAAAAAATCCACTCTGCCTCGTCCCTAGATCGCCAGCCGGACACCGCGACGGCCACCGTAGATGAGATTGACCAGCACCCGTGTCCCCAGAATGGCGGTAAACATGGAACTGACGATGCCAAGCGATAGCGTGACCGCAAACCCCTTGATCGGACCGGTCCCGAAGGCGAACAGCACAACCGCGGCGATCAGGGTGGTCACATTGGCATCGGCAATGGTCGAAAACGCCTTGCCATATCCCCCTTCGATGGCCTGTTGCGTGCTCGAGCCGGCGCGCAGCTCCTCGCGGATCCGCTCGTAGATCAGCACATTGGCGTCCACCGCCATGCCCACGGTCAGCACGATGCCGGCAATGCCCGGCAGGGTGAGGGTTGCCTGCAAAAGCGACAGCGCGGCGATCACCAGCACCAGATTGGCCAGAAGGGCCAGATTGGCGATCAAGCCAAAGACCTTGTAGTAGACGGCCATGAAAAGCACCACCAGGACAAACCCCAGCACCACCGCCATGAATCCCTGGTTGATGTTCTCCTGACCGAGGCTGGGGCCGACGGTCCGCTCTTCGACGATCTGCATGGGCGCGGCCAGCGACCCGGCCCGCAACAGAAGCGCCAGGTTGCGGGCCTCGCGCGAACTCTCCAGCCCGGTGATCCGGAAACGACTGCCGAGCTGCTCCTGGATGCGGGCAATGTTGATGACCTCTTCAACCTCGACCTGCTCGCGGACGATCTCGCCATCGACCCGCCGCGCCTGGATCTCGGTCTCTTTGAAGACCACCGCCATATGATCGCCCACCCGACCGCCGGTGACCTCATTCATGACCCGGCCACCGCTGCCGCTCAGGCGGATATTGACCTGTGGCTGCCCGGTCTGGGTATCCAGTCCGGACTGGGCATCGGTGATGGCCTCGCCGGTGATGATGACATTGCGCTCGAGTAGCACGAACCCGCCTCCGCGTTCGGGGAAGCGCTCGGTGCCCGGCGGGATTGGATCGTCGCCGTCGCCGAAATACGGGAAATTGCCCTGATCAACCATGCGGAATTCGAGGGTCGCGGTGGCGCCGATGATGTCCTTGGCACGGGCGGTGTCCTGGACACCCGGCAGCTGAACGACGATCCGGTCGCGACCCTGACGCTGGATCACCGGTTCGGCCACGCCCAGTTCGTTGACGCGGTTACGCAGGGTGGTCATGTTCTGCTCGACGGCAAAATCCTGGACCTCGCGCCGTTCTTCGTCGGTCAGCCTGGCGGCCAGCCGCGGCGGGTCGCTGTCGGCCACCGGCTCGAGATCAAGCTCGATGTATTCGTCTGCCAGCAACGCCTGCGCCTGTGTGCGTGTGGCGGCATCGGCAAAGGTCAGATACACCCCATCGGCCTCGAGGCTGACATCACGGTAGCGAAGGTCCGCCTCGCGGAGCAGACGCCGAAACTCGTCGCGGTAGCGCTCGCGGGTCTGCTCGATGACCGCCGCCATGTCGACCTGCATGAGAAAGTGCACGCCGCCGCGCAGATCCAGTCCCAGGTACATGGGCTGCCCGCCCAGCGCCCGCAGCCACGCCGGTGTGGCCGGCGCCAGATTGAGTGCGACGGTATAGTCCCGGCCCAGGGCGACGGCCAGTTCGTCCGCCGCCCGGACCTGGGCATCGGTACTGCCAAGCCGCAGGAGGTAGCGATCTTCGCCGGCCTCGCGGCCGCGCACGGCGATCTCCCGCTCGGCGAGCAGTTCGTCGATCCGCTCGCGAACCGCCGGCGACGGTGCCTCGCCATCGGCGGTTGTGACCTGCAACGCCGGATCCTGCCCGAAGACATTAGGCAGGGCATAAAGACAGCCGGTGGCAATGACCACCACCAGCAGCAGGTATTTCCACAGCGGGTTCTGGTTCATGAAAGCCTACTTGTCGGCCTTTTTCTCGTCCTTGCCTTCCTTGCCGGCATCGGCCTTGTCCAGCCCGCCCTTCATCGAGCCCTTGGGCAGCACCTGGGCCACCGCGCTCTTTTGCAGCCGCACCTCCAGGCCATCGGTCAGTGCCAGATTGGCAAAACTGTCACCCACCTCGGTGATCCGCCCGACGATCCCGCCGGTGGTGAGCACCTCATCACCCTTGGCCAGGTTTTCGACGAGCTTCTTGTGCTCTTTGGCGCGCTTTTGCTGCGGGCGGATGAGCAGAAAATAAAAGATCACGATCAGCGCGATCGGGAATATCAGCCCGGTCAGGCCGGCGGCGGGTTCGCCCCCCTGGGCCAGGGCATCACTGATGAAAAAGTCCATGTCGATCTCCCTCGGTCAAAAGGCCGGCATTATGTCACACCCGTTCGGCGGGCATGGAATGCCTTGGTGAAATCCGCCAGACATCCGGCGTCGATCGCGCCGCGTATATCGGCCATCAGACGCTGAAAATAGCGCAGATTGTGAATGGTGTTCAGCCGGGCGCCGAGCATCTCGCCGCAGCGGTCGAGATGGCGCAGGTAGGAACGGCTGTAGTGCCTGCAGGTATAGCAGTCGCAGTCGTGCTCGATCGGCTGGGTGTCGTGGGCAAACCGGGCGTTGCGCAGCCGCAGGGTGCCGGTGTCGGTAAACAGAAATCCGTTGCGGGCATTCCGGGTGGGCAGCACGCAGTCGAACATATCGATGCCGCGGGCGACACACTCGACCAGATCCTCGGGTCGTCCCACGCCCATGAGATAACGCGGCTTTTGCTCGGGCAGCCGCGGGCCGAGCCCGTCGAGCACCCGCAAACGCTCCTCCGGGGGCTCGCCCACCGACAGCCCGCCAACGGCGTAACCGTCAAAGCCGATATCCACGAGCCCGGCCAGAGACGCCGCCCGCAGGTCCTCGTACATCCCGCCCTGGACGATGCCGAAAAGCGCCGAGGGGTTGTCACCGTGGGCCTCGCGACTGCGCTGCGCCCAGCGCAGCGAACGCTCCATGGATTGCCTGGCGCCCTGCCAGTCCACCGGCCACGGGGTGCATTCGTCAAAGATCATCACCACATCCGAACCCAGGGCGCGCTGCACCGCCATGGAGCGCTCGGGGTCGAGGAAGACCCGGGCACCATCCACCGGCGAGCGGAACTCGACCCCGGATTCGCTGATGCGACGCCCATCGGCGAGGCTGAAGACCTGAAAGCCGCCGGAGTCGGTCAAAATCGGCCCCGGCCACTGCATGAAATCGTGCAGATCACCATGGGCCTCGATGATCTCGGTGCCGGGTCGCAGCATCAGATGGAAGGTGTTGCCCAGCAGGATCTCGGCGCCGCTGTCACGCACTTCCTCGGGCGTCATCCCCTTGACGGTCCCGTAGGTGCCCACCGGCATGAAAGCGGGTGTCTCGACCGTGCCGCGGTCGAAATGCAGTCGCCCGCGACGCGCCAGACCATCCACTGCCAGCGACTCGAACCGCAGCGTCATGCCCATCGCTCCGCGGCATGGGGCAGGATGAACATGGCATCGCCGTAGCTGAAAAACCGGTAGCCCGCCTCCACCGCATGCTGATAGGCCGCCAGGATCGACTCACGCCCGGCAAGCGCACTGACCAGCATGACCAGCGTCGAGCCGGGCAGATGAAAGTTGGTCACCAGCCCATCGATCACCCGAAAGTCAAAGCCCGGGTAGATGAAGATTTCTGTCTCGCCCTCGAAGGGCGCCAGATCGCCCTGGTTGGCGGCGGCGGCCGCTTCGAGCGAGCGCACCACGGTCGTCCCCACCGCCACCACCCGGCCGCCGCGGTCACGGGTCCGGGCAATCGCCTCGCAGGCGGCGGTCGGGACCGAGATCCACTCGGCGTGCATGTGATGGTCCTCGATGCGCTCGCTCCGGACCGGCTGGAAGGTGCCGGCACCGACATGCAGCGTCAACGTGGTGGTCTCTATGCCGGCGGCGGCCAGGTCCGCCAGCAGGGGCTGGTCGAAATGCAACCCGGCGGTCGGCGCCGCCACGGCCCCGGGGGTCTGCGCATAGACCGTCTGATAGCGCTCGCGGTCGGTGGCGTTGTCGGGCCGCTTGATGTACGGCGGCAGCGGCATGTGACCATGACGCTCGAGCAGTTGCGGCAACGGCGGTTGGGCCGGGAATTCGACGCGATAGAACTCGCCCTCCCGGCCCGTCACGGTCACCGGGATGTCGCCCTCGAGGATGATTTGGCTCCCGGCTCGGAGCGGTTTGTTGGCCCGGATCTGGGCAATGGCCCGAGTGTCACCGGCGAGGCGCTCGAGCAGGATCTCAACCGCCCCGCCACTTGGCTTTCGCCCGTACAAACGCGCCGGCAACACCCGCGTGTCGTTGAGCACCAGCAGGTCACCGGGGCGCAGATAGCTTTTGATGGCCGGAAACTGCTCGTCCCGATATTCGCCGCTGAGGCGGTCGAGCACCAGTAGCCGGCTGTCGGTGCGATTGGGCAGTGGCTCCGAGGCGATCAGGGCCTCGGGCAATTCGTAGTGGAAATCGCTGACTTTCATCTTGGCCTGTTATACTTTGCGATCCGTTGCCGGGGTGGCGAAACTGGTAGACGCGCCGGACTCAAAATCCGGTTCTCGAAAGAGAGTGCGGGTTCGACTCCCGCCCCCGGCACCATCAATCAGCCAGAATGAAGCTCAGTCGTCGCGATCGGCGGTATTCTCCAGCACGCGGCCGGCTTCCTGGATATCCTTACCCAGCCCTTCCATGGTGTTGCAGCCGGCCAGAAGCAGACCGATCAAAACGGTCAGGGCAACGGTGCCGGCGCGTACAGTGTGGGACCTGGCCATGGATGCTCTCCGGTAAAACAGCGACGACGGGCACTATATCAAGCCCGGACGGCGTTGTGGCACCGGATCATCCGGGGGTGTTAAGATTCACGATTGAATCGATGGGGCCGTAGCTCAGTTGGGAGAGCGCTAGAATCGCACTCTAGAGGTCAGGGGTTCGACTCCCCTCGGCTCCACCATCTTTCCCCCGACGCCATCCCGGGCCCCGGTAGCTCAGCTGGATAGAGCAATCGCCTCCTAAGCGATAGGTCGCAGGTTCGACTCCTGCCCGGGGCGCCAGACCGAGGGATCGATCACTCGGCCTCGGATGACGATGGCTTGCCCCCCATCCAGCCGATGGGCAACTCCAGCTGCCACTCGGCCTGTTCGGCGTTGGCCCGCATCAGACGCAGAATCTCGTGCGCGTGGGGCCGTGTCAGGGCCAGACCGGCCACCGGCGCCGGTTCAAAGCGACGATCCGGCTCGCCCGGCAGCGGCTGCCCCAGCAATGCCACCACCACGGTTTCGCCGGCCTCGCCCTGGGCCTCGACGCGCGCCTCGGTGACCAGGTAATGCGCCCAGCTGTCGGGTTGCGCCACCGACGATTCCTCGGCCTCGGCTTTTTCCTGATCACGCTGCGCGGCCACCTGTGAGCGGGCCCCGATGTGCTCCAGCGCCATGACCGTATCGTGGGCTTCCTGGCCCTCACCGGCGGGATGACTCTTTTTGAGGACGGTGTTGATGTGGTGCATCAACCCGGTCAGCGCCCGGCGCGAGAGCCAGGCGACCCGACCCTCGCCGGAGGCCATGGTCAGCATGACCGCCATCCGGTCCTCGAGTCCTGAGTAGGCGAACCGAATCTGGTGAACCCGCGGAAAGCTTTGCTCAGTCATTGTCCTTATGCCTTGCGACGGTTGCGGCGAATGAGGCGTTCGCGTTTGCGCTGCTGACGCGGTGTCAGCCGATTGCGTCGGCCCGCGTAGGGATTCTCGCCGGTTTTGAAATCGAGCCGGATGGGCGTGCCCTGCAGCGAAAACGCCCGCCGGAAACGATTGACCAGATAGCGCTTGTAGGCAGCGGGCAGCGCTGCGGTCTGATTGCCATGAATGACAATCATCGGCGGATTGCGCCCGCCCTGATGGGCATAGCGCAGTTTGATGCGCCGGCCACGGATGAGCGGCGGCTGATGGGCTTCGAGTGCATCGGCAAGCACCGCATTGAGTGCCGGGGTCGGCAGCTCGGCGCGCGCCGCCCGGTGGACCTGTGCGACCTCGTCGAGCAGCCGGCCCACCCCGGTGCCGTGCAATGCCGAGATGAACCGCGGCCGGGCGAAATCCAGAAAGGCCAGCTTGAGATCAAGCTCGCGCCGAATGCGGTCGCGATCGGCCGGGGCGAGCCCATCCCACTTGTTGACCGCCAACACCAGCCCCCGGCCGGCGTCGACGGCGTGACCGATCAGATGCGCATCCTGCTCGGAGATTTCCTGCTGGGCATCGAGCACCATGATCACCACCTCAGCCGCGTCGATGGCCTGCAGGGTCTTGACCACGCTGAACTTCTCGACGGTCTCGCGAACCCGGCTGCGACGCCTCACGCCGGCGGTATCGATGAGGGTGAACGCCTGGCCATCCCGTTCGAAGGGCACACGAATCGCATCCCGGGTGGTACCGGGCATGTCATAGACCAGGACCCGCTCTTCGCCCACCAGCCGGTTGACCAGGGTGGATTTGCCGACATTGGGGCGCCCGATCAATGCCACCCGTATCCCGGCCGAATCATGCGCCTCGGAGATCGGCGCATCGGTATGGCCATCATCATCGTCGGTGCCCGGTGTCCCCGGCTCGTGGGCCTCGTGCCGCGATCCGACCAGATCGTCGAGCACCGCCTCCATCAGCCTGGGCACGCCACGCCCGTGGACCGCGGCAATGGGCCAGGGCCGATCCAGCCCCAGGGCATGGAACTCGGCACCGGCAAGATCCGGGTCGACACCGTCGACTTTGTTGAGCACCAGCCAGACACGCTTGCCGCGCTGTCGCAGCTGATGCGTCAGCGCCTCATCCCCCGGCGTCACCCCGGCGTGGGCATCGACGAGAAACAAGACTGCATCGGCCTCGTCCAGGGCGCGGACCGCCTGGCCCTGCATGTCGTGGTAGGTGGGGTCATCCGGCTCACCCAGCCCGCCGGTATCCACCACCACATAGGGCACCGCCCCCACCCGGCCAAGGCCGTACTGGCGGTCCCGCGTGAGCCCCGGAAAGTCCGCCACCAGGGCGTCCCGGGTTCGCGTGAGCCGATTGAACAGGGTCGATTTGCCCACATTGGGCCGGCCCACCAGGGCGATTACAGGCTGCTCCATGGGCAAATGATAGCAAAGCCGACGCGCGATCAGGCGTGCAGGGATGCCGCCAGCAGCCGCCGGGTGTAGGGCTCGACCGGATCGGTAAAGATGCGCTCGGCCGAGCCGGTCTCGCAGATCCGGCCGGCCTGCATCACCACCACCCGGTGACTCATGGCCCGCACCACTTTGAGGTCATGACTGATGAAGATGTAGGAAAGGCCATGGCGGGCCTGCAGCGTGCGCAGCAGATCCACCAGCTGTGATTGCACCGAGCGATCGAGCGCCGAGGTCGGCTCATCGAGGACGATCAGCCTGGGCTTGAGCACGATCGCCCGGGCCACGGCCACCCGCTGGCGCTGCCCCCCGGAGAGTTCGTGGGGAAAGCGCCGCAGCAACTCCGGCGCCAGGCCCACCTCGACCAGCGCCTCGCGGGCCCTCGCCTCGCGGCCGTTGGCATCCAGTGCGCGCTCGTGGACCGCCAGGCCCTCGGCAATGATCTGCCCGACCGACATACGCGGACTCAGGCTGCCGAAGGGGTCCTGGAAGACCACCTGCATCGAACGGCGCAGCGGGCGCAGCCGGCGCTTGTCCAGACGGCTGAGATCCTGCCCATCAAAGGTGATCTGCCCCTTCGCCGGTTGCAGCCGCAGCAACGCCATGCCCAGGGTCGTTTTGCCCGACCCGCTCTCACCGACCACGCCCAGGGTTTCTCCGGGGCGCACCCCCAGTCCGACACCGTCGACGGCCATGAGATGCGACCGCACACGGCCGAATGGCCCGCGTCGCCGGGGAAACGCCACTCGAAGATCGCGTGCTTCGAGAAGCGGCGGGGCATCCGCCACGGGCGCTGGCCGCCCATCGGGTTCGGCGTCC
The DNA here is from genome assembly GCA_913061005.1 of uncultured Ectothiorhodospiraceae bacterium. Taxonomy (GTDB): domain Bacteria; phylum Pseudomonadota; class Gammaproteobacteria; order Nitrococcales; family Nitrococcaceae; genus Spiribacter; species Spiribacter pallidus. The sequence goes on from CAJXSH010000003.1 coordinate 131,137, forward strand.
AGCAGCATGCGGGTATAGCCATGCGCCGGGCGGGCGAAGACCGCCTCAACCCGGCCCTGCTCGACGATCCGGCCGGACTGCATCACCGCGACGCGATCGGCAATGCGTTGGACCACGTTGAGATCGTGGCTGATAAACAGCATGGCCATGTCCAGCCGGCGGCGCAGATCGGCGAGCAACTCGAGGATTTCGGCCTGAATCGTGACATCCAGTGCGGTGGTGGGCTCATCGGCAATCAAAAGCCGCGGGCTGTTGGCGATCGCCATGGCAATCATCACCCGCTGGCGCTGCCCGCCCGAGAGCTGGTGGGGATAGGCACCAAGACGGTCGGCGGCTTCGGGCAGCCTCACCATCTCGAGCAACTCGACAATCCGCTCGCGGGCCGTGGCCGGGGACAGGCCCTGATGGATCCGCAATGTCTCACCGATCTGTTTTTCCAGCGTATGCAGCGGATTGAGCGAGGTCATCGGCTCCTGGAAGATCATCCCCAGGGTGCCGCCGCGCAATGACCGCAGCCGCGCCACGGGGGCATGGATCAGCTCCTCACCCTCGAGCCGGATGCTACCGCCGGGATGAGTCGCCTGGGGATAGGGCAGAAGCCGGGGGATGGAAAGCGCCGTGACCGACTTGCCGGAACCACTCTCGCCAACCAGCGCCAGGGTCTCGCCGGCATTCAGCGACAGGCTCACCCCCTCCACCACCCGGGTCGGGCCGTTTTCGCCGTCAAAGGCCACCTCGAGATCGCGGATCGACAGCAAAGGCTCGCTCACCGTCCACCCCCGGTGAAAAGCTTGCGCGGATCGAATGCATCCCGGGCGGCTTCGCCGATGAACACCAAAAGCGAGAGCATGATCGCCAGGGTGAAAAACGCCGTCAGCCCCAGCCACGGCGCCTGCAGATTGGCCTTGCCCTGGGCCAGCAGCTCGCCCAGCGATGGCGAGCCTGGCGGCAGGCCGAAGCCCAGAAAATCCAGCGAGGTCAGTGTGGTGATCGAGCCGGTGAGGATGAACGGCATGAAGGTCACCGTCGCCACCATGGCATTGGGCAGGGCGTGGCGGATGATGATCACCCCGTCCGAGACACCCAGCGCCCGGGCGGCCTTGACGTAGTCGAAATTGCGCACCCGCAGAAACTCCGCCCGCACCACCCCCACCAGCTGCGTCCAGCTGAAAAGCAGCATGATGCCCAGCAGCCACCAGAAATTCGGTTGCACGAAACCGGCCATGATGATGAGCAGATACAACACCGGCAGGCCCGCCCAGACCTCGATGAAGCGCTGCCCGAAAAGATCGATCCGCCCACCAAAGTAACCCTGCAGGGCACCCACGGCCACGCCGATCAGCGAACTCGCCAGCGTCAGGGCAAGCCCGAACAGCACCGAAATGCGAAACCCGTAGATCAGCCGGGCCAGCACGTCCCGGGCCTGGTCATCGGTCCCCAGCCAGTTCGCCGCCGAGGGCGGCGCCGGTGCCGCCGCCTCGCTCGCGTAGTTGATTGTGGCGTGGTGATAGCGGATCGGTGGCCAGAGCATCCAGCCCTTTTCCTCGATCAGCCCGGCCACGTACGGGTCGCGGTAGGACGCCTCGGTGGGAAAGTCGCCGCCAAAGGTGGTCTCGGGGTAGCTCACCAGCACCGGGAAATACCAGTCCCCATCGTAGTGCACCACCAGGGGACGCTCATTGGCGACGAACTCCGCCCCAAGGGACACCACAAACAACACCAGAAAGATCCACAGCGACCACCAGCCACGCCGATTGGCCTTGAATTGGGCCCAGCGTCGTTGATTGATGGGGTCGAGCCGCATCATGGCCTAGCCCTCGCGGGTCTCGAAATCGATGCGAGGGTCGACAAGCACATACATCAAATCCCCGAGCAGATTGAGGACGAGTCCCACCAGGGTGAAGATGAAAAGACTGCCAAATACCACCGGATAGTCCCGGTTGACCACCGACTGAAACCCCAGCAGCCCCAGCCCATCCAGCGAGAAGATGACCTCGATGAGCAGCGCGCCGGTGAATAGCACCCCGACGAAGGCGGCCGGAAAACCGGCGATGACAATGAGCATGGCGTTGCGAAAGACATGGCCGTAGAGCACCCGTCGCTCGCTCACGCCCTTGGCCCGGGCGGTCACCACGTATTGCTTGTTGATCTCCTCTAGAAAGGAATTCTTGGTCAGCATGGTCAGCCCGGCAAAACCGCCGATGACCATCGCCAGCACCGGAAGGACCAGGTGCCAGAGGTAGTCGAGGATGCGCATCGGCCAGGTGAGGGATTCCCAGTTGTCCGAGACCAGCCCCCGCAGCGGAAACCAGTCAAGATAACTGCCCCCGGCAAAGAGCACGATCAGCAGGATGGCAAACAAAAACCCGGGGATCGCGTAGCCGACGATCACCACCGCGCTGGTCCAGACATCGAATGCCGAGCCATCGCGAACCGCCTTGCGGATCCCTAACGGAATGGAGATCAGATAGGTGAAAAGCAGCGTCCATAGCCCCAGCGAAACGGACACCGGCAACTTGTCGGCGATGAGCTCGAGCACGGTCTGGTCACGGTAGAAGCTCTCGCCGAAATCGAGCCGCGCATAGTCGCCAAGCATCTTGAGAAACCGCTCGTGGGCCGGTCGGTCAAAGCCGAACTGGGCCTCCAGCTCGGCGACATAGGTCGGGTCGAGCCCCCGGCCACCGCGGCTCTCCCCGGCCACCTCATCGGCCGCCACCCCCGAGAAGCGACTGGTCGAGAACTCGGCGGTCCCCTGCACCTGGGCCATGATCTGCTCGACCGGCCCGCCCGGTGCGAACTGCACGATGGCAAAGTTGATCAGCAGGATGCCGATGAGTGTCGGGATCATCAGCAACAGCCGGCGCAGGATGTAGCCGTACACGTCAGTCTCCGGGTGATCGCTGGCTAGCGGTTATCGATGCGTCGGGCCTTGTCGGCATCCACCCACCATGTATCCAGGGCCAGCCCGTAGGGCGGGTTCTCCGCCGGACGACCGAACCGGTCCCAGTAAGCCACCCGAAAACGGTCGATGTACCAGTTGGGGATGGCGTAGAACCCGAACTGCAGCACCCGGTCGAGGGCGCGCACCCGGTGGATCAGCGCTTGCCGGTCGGGGGCGTCGATCACCGCCTCGACCAGCGCATCAACCACCGGATCACAGACACCGGCGACATTCCGGCTGCCCTCGACGCTGGCCGCCTCGCAACTCCAGAAATCGCGCTGCTCATTACCGGGCGACAGCGACTGCGGTGCGACGTGGACGGTCATGTCAAAGTCGAAGGACTCCATCCGGTTCTGGTACTGCGTCGGATCCACGGTGCGCACGCTGACCGCCGCCCCGAGACGCTCGAGATTGCGTTTGAACGGCAGCACCACCCGCTCGAATGACGGGCTGACCAACAGGATCTCAAAGCGCATCGGTCGGCCGCTCTGCGAATGAACCAGCTGCCCGGACTCCACCTGCCAGCCGGCCTCGTTGAGCAGCGCCAGTGCCCGTCTGAGATTGGCCCGGCGACTGGTCTCGGCGGTCGAGGGCGGCTGATAGGCTTCATTGAACACCCGTGCCGGCAGCTGGTCCCGCCACGGCTCGAGCACCGCCAGCTCGGCCTCGCTCGGCAATCCGGTGGCGGCCAGTTCGGAGTTCTCGAAATAGCTGCGGGTCCGGCGATAGGCCCCGTAGAAAAGATTCTCGTTGGTCCACTCGAAGTCGAAGGCATAGGAGAGCGCCTCACGCACCTTCGGGTCCGAGAAGATCTCGCGGCGGGTGTTGAAAAAGAAACCCTGCATCCCCGCCGGGCGGTCATGGGGAATCTCGGCAAGGCGCAGATCGCCCGCCTCCACCGCGGGGGTGTCGTAGGCCGTCGCCCAGTTTCGGGCGACGTTTTCCTGACGCAGATGATATTCACCGGCCTTCAGGGCCTGGAGGGCGACCGTGCCATCCCGGTAGTAGTCGTAGCTGATCCGATCGACATTGTGACGTCCGCGCTTGATGGGCAGATCCGCGGCCCAATAGTCCTCGACCCGCTCGTAGACCACCCGTCGGCCCTGCTCCACTTCGACGACCCGATACGGCCCGCTGCCCAGCGGCGGCTCCAGGGTCGTGGCGGCAAAATCGCGCCCCTCCCAGTAGTGCGCCGGCAACACCGGCAGCTGCCCGAGAATCAGCGGCAACTCGGCGTTGTCGCGGGTGGCAAAATGAAAGACCACCTGCCGCGGCCCCTCCACCTCGACCCGTTCGACGTCGCGGTAGTAAGCCCGGTACTGCGGATGCCCTTCGTCCCGTAACCGGCGGAACGTCCAGGCCACATCGTCGGCCGTCACCGGCTCACCATCATGAAACCGGGCCGCTTCGCGCAAATAGAAACGGACATGGCTGTTATCGGGCGCCACTTCGATGGCCCGTGCAATCAGCCCGTATTCGGTAAAGGGCTCGTCGAGCGTCCCCTCGGTGAGGGTGTCGTAGACAAGCCCGATGCCCTCGGCCGCCGTTCCTCTCAGAATGAACGGATGCAGGCTGTCGAAGGTGGCCGCCGAGACGTTGGCGAGCTTGAGCGTTCCGCCCTTGGGGGCGTCCGGGTTGACGTAGTCGAGATGCTCGAAATCGGGTCCGTATTTGGGGCTGCCATGCAGCGTCAGCGCGTGTTCGGCGGCAGCCGCCACCGTGACCGGGCCGATGGTTGCCACCAACAGGGCCATGAGCAGCCCACGGAGACCGTTGTTTGCCATTCTCCGACTCCCTTGTCGAAACCGATCCGGCCATGACCGCTTGGCCATGGAAACGCTTTTGAGTAACGTACTCGTGATTCTTTCAGGGGCAAAGGGGTTCCCATGGGTTTTCTCACCAACCGCAAGGCGCTGGTCGTCGGCGTCGCCAGCAACCGTTCGATCGCCTGGGGTGTGGCCAAGGCCATGCACGAGCAGGGCGCCGAGATCGCGCTCACCTACCAGACCGAAAAGCTCAAGGCCCGGGTCGAACAGTGCTCGCAGGCCTGTGGCGGGGGGCCGGTGATGCCACTGGATGTCACCGATGACGCCCAGATCGAGGCCGTGTTCAAAGAACTCGAGTCCACCTGGGGGCATCTGGATATTCTGGTCCATGCGGTTGGCTTTGCCCCGCGGGAAGAGCTGGAAGGCTCATTCGTCGACAACACCACCCGGGGCGGCTACGCCATGGCCCATGACATCAGTGCCTACAGCTTTGTGGCGCTGGCCCGGGCCGCCCGCCCGCTCATGCAGGGGCGGAACGCCAGTCTGCTGACACTCACCTACCTGGGCGGCGAGCGGGCGTTGCCCAACTACAACGTAATGGGCCCTGCCAAGGCGAGCCTGGAGGCATCGGTGCGATACATGGCCAATGACCTGGGCCCGGAGGGCATTCGCGTCAACGCCGTCTCCGCTGGGCCCATCCGCACGCTGGCGGCGTCGGGCATTGGTGACTTTCGCAAGATGCTCGACTACAACGCCGCCTCGGCGCCGATGCGCCGCAACGTCGACATCGATGAGGTTGGCAACGCCAGCGCCTTCCTCTGCTCGGAGCTGGCCTCGGGGATTACCGGCGAGGTGGTCCACGTCGATGGCGGATTCCACGCCGTGGCGCTGTCGAGCAGCATGCTCGACAGCCAATAACCCCACGGCAGCGGGTCAGATGTTGTCTTCGTAGACCCGCACCTCGGCGGCTTCGCGCAGCGCGGCGCGGACCGCCCGCATGCTCACCTGCCCGTCCAGATCGTTGAGTGAGCGGCGCAGCTGCTCGCGCTGCTCGGCGCTGAGTGACTGCGGGTCACCGTTTTCTACCGCTTCGACGGTCACCACCGCCCAGCCGTCGGCGGTCCGCGCCATCCGCGATACCCCCTGGCCGGCGGCATCCGCCGCCAGCCGGAATCCCGCCTCGCGCACACCGGCCGGTAACTCGCGGTCGTTGCGCTGACTCCAGCGTGGTCCGTTGACGGATGCCCCCTCGACTTCATCGGCGGCGTCCGGCATGGACCGACCCGCCGACAACGCCTCGCGGATGCGCTGGGCGTCCGCCCGCGCTTGGGCCTCGGCCTTTTCCTCAACCACCGCCGCGCGCACCGAATCACGCACCTGCTCGAGAGGCTGTAGCGCAGCCGGCTTGTAGTCCTCGACCCGGATCACGGCATACCGGCCCTGCGAGAGCTCGAGCAGATCGCTGTTCTCTCGGCGCTCCAGGACCCCTTCGCTGAATGCGGCCTCGAGCACCGCAGACTGGGCGCCGATCCCTTCTTCGGTGCCCTCGCGGGGTATCCAGCCACTCTGCTTGACCTCAACGCCCAGCGCCTCGGCGGCGGGCGTCAGGCGCTGCGGGTTCTCGAAGGCGAGCGTCTCAAGCTCGTTGCCAAGCTCAAAGACCTGGCGCTCGGCCCGCTCTCGGGCAATCTCATCGCGGATGCTGTCGCGCAGCTCGGCCAGCGGCGCCAGTTCCGCGGCCTGGATGTCGGTGACCTCGATGATGTGAAACCCGAACTCGGTCCGTACCGGCTCGCTGATCTCACCCGGGTCAAGTGCCCAAGCCGCCTCCGCAAAGCCATCCACCACATCTGTCCGCTCGAGCACACCCAGACTGCCACCATTGGCGGCCGATCCGGTGTCATCCGAGACCGCCTCGGCCACCTGGGCAAACGACTCGCCGGCGAGAATGCGCTCTCGGGCGGCCATCGCCGCCTCGCGGGCGGCTTCTACCGCCGCGGCATCGGCCTCGGCATCCACCGCCACCAGGACATGGCGGATTGCCCTGGATGACTCGGCCTGCACCTGCGCCTGACGCTCGGCATAGCGATCATTGATGGCTTGCTCGTCGACGGCAATGGACTCGGCCAATTCCGCGGGATCCAGAACCACATAGCGCAGCTGGACCTGCTCGGGCTGTCGGTAGCGATCGGGATTGGCCTCGTAGTGTGCCTCGAGATCGGCTTCGGTCACGCTGACGCGGTCGCGGTAGCGATCGAGCGATAGGGTTACCCAGCGCAGCTCACGCCGCTGCCGCTGCAGGGCGATGACCCGGTCGAGTGCCGGGTCGGGGGTAAAGCTGCTGGCCCGCAGGCTTCGCTGCAGCAGCGACAGGGCCAGATCCTGGCGCAACTGCCCCTCGTAGCGCTCGGGGGTCAGCCCGTTTTGCTGGAGCACCCGCCGATAGCGATCGGCCGAAAACGCGCCGTCGACCTGGAAGATCTCCTGGCTTCGCACGGCCTCGGCCACATCCTTGTCACTCACCCGCAGACCATTCGCCCGGACATAGCCAAGCAGCACCTGCCGGTCGATCAACTGCTGCAGGGTCTCGCGGCGGAGCTGATCATTGTCAAAGAGCGCCGGATCGAACTGATCACCCAGCATCCGCCGCAGCTCGGCCTGACGCTGTTGGAAGGCCTGATCGAGCTGCGACCGGCTGATCTCCTCGCCGTTGACCTCGGCCACGGTCTGCGGCCCCCCACCGCCGCTGACATAACCGTAGAGGCTGGAGATCACAAAGGGCACCACCAGCAGGACCAGCACCGAAATGGCCAGTCCGATTCCCATGCGATCACGTATCGATTGGAGCATGATTGCTTTTCCGTAAAATCAAAAAGGCGCCAATTGGCGCCTTCCTGATGATGGGATGATGTGGCGGAGCGGACGGGATTTGAACCCGCGACCTCCGGCGTGACAGGCCGGCATTCTAACCAGCTGAACTACCGCTCC